>NZ_JBYHFM010000002.1:0-614261 GCF_057669765.1 Microbacterium sp. Y832
TCTCGGATCAGACCGGACCCCACACACCGTTATTCAGACAGTCCCGATCCACTCAGTGAGCGCCGGGTCCAATGTCTCGAGGTGCTTGATCAGTGCTTGCGCCGTCATGGGCGAGAGGTGCCGTGAATGAAAGTCGGTCGGCACCTCCCCGAGAGAGATGGGTTTCCCCTTCAGGTCAGCTAGTAGGACAGGAGCGGAAAGTCGGTAGATCGGTGTGAGCGTCGCTCTCACAAGTCCGCTTGCCACCCCTGCAACACCTCGCACTAGAGCGAGCGCGACAATAGAGTCGCCGGCGATGTCATGATCTTCGTCGTCAGAGCTGTCGTGGACCGCGATGCAGATCGTACCGACTGTCGGCGCCGCGGTCTTGTCAAAGCCTTCCGAGATACGCGAGGCGCTCTGGTATGTGATCCGGTTCGCCCCCTTGGCCCGAAAAATATGGAAAGGAACGGTCAGGGTAAGAGCCGAAGAAGAATCGTCTGGCATGGGCACATTCAAGCAGAGCGCCACGGTTCCCCGGGGTATGGACGAGCACCGTCCCTCGACGGCACAGTGGCGGGAGCGTCCCCGTTGTGCGACCCGCTGTTCGAGCAGCACCCCTCGCGCATGCCCGGCGCGCCGACAAGCCCGATTAATCCCTGCCAACTGCAACGCCGCCGAACTTCGCAACTGCTGATGCTCAGACCTACATGTCTGCCGCCGTCACGCCCGTCAAAGATCGAGGAAGTCGCCCAGTCACGTGCGTACCGCTGCGAGACAGCCGATCGATACTTCGCCGGCCACGCCCGTGAGTCGGTCCCTCGACAACGTGCGAGGCTGCTCGGTCATGACCCACGATGGCCGGTCCAGCCCGCTCGGCCCCTCTACCCGGATGCGGTTCGGCCATCCGCGGTCGATAGTCGTGATCGGTAAAACGATGATGAGGGTCGTCACAGCATCCAAGTTCCCCCAGACCCAACGATCAGCACGGGACGATAACCACCCTTGCTCTCTGCCGCGGACAGGCTCGAGTGCCCCGAGACCACGACGCCCGGAGCAAGGTAGGCGCGCGTCACGAAGCGTCGGCTAGGTCGGTGCGCTCCCAGTCTCCGGTCACCGCAGCGTACGACCCTGCATCGGCGCTGCTCGACGCGTCGATCGCGGACTTCAGCAGGTGGAGACGCCACCGTCTGTGCTCGGCATCTGCGAGCTGCGTGAGCCCGCGAGGTGCGGCATGCCCCTTGAGCCGGTCACGGAGCTCTTCGCTGACCTCGATGATCGTAGCCATACCCGGAGGATCCCGGCGAGCGAGCAAGCTCACGTCCCCGAGCGGGCGCTTAGAGCGAGAGTCCGCCGCGCGAAGGCGACGAGCTCGGTGTGGCCCAAGGCGAGGAAGCCTGAAGCTCCCGCTCTCGCGCCGCCCGCCGCAACTCTGCCTCCGCCGCCCGCATCGCGTCCTGGATCGTGAGTTCAGTCGTCCCGCGCATCATCGTCGCGCCAACCTGCGCAATTGCCTCCACGTCGGTCCGAGCGATCGTCACGGCCACGTTGTGGTGCCGCCCGCGGGTCAGGCCGACGTAGAGTCCGGCCGCGTCGACACCCGGCCCCACCACCGCGGCATCCGTCGTCTCGCCCTGGATGCCATGCACCGTCGACGCGTACGCAAGTTGCAGGTGCTCGAGCGCGTACTCGCGACTTACGCCACGCAGCTCGCCGCTGTCGCTCGCCGCCGCGAGCGTGATGAGGTCATCCCCGATCCCACGCACCACCCACAGCGCACGGTTCTCGACCCCGGTGCGCCGATCGTTGCGGCGGGTCTGCACCGTGTCGCCGACGAGGATGCGCTGCTCCCCCATCCCCAGCGCGAGCGTCGTGGGGTCCAGCTCGCCGTCATCGACGCGTCGTTGCTGGATGGTGTCGTTGATCGCGCCCGCCTCCTCATTGGTGCCAGAGACCAAGGCCAGTCGTTTGCCACGTGCATGCCACTCGAAGTAGGCCGCAACCATCGCGTCGTGCGCTTCCTCCGCAGTGGCCACGCGTTGCACGTGCCCACGTTCCAGCAGCTCCTCCGCAACGCTCAGAGCCTCGTCGCTGTCGCGAGGGTTGCGCAGGCGCAGCGTGAGCGCGGAGTATTCGGGATCGCTGAACCGGTGCACGGTGTCGAGTTCGACGGATGCTGTCGCGTAGCGGACTGCGGTTGCCATCGCTCCCGCGTGCCCGACAGGGAGCGCCTGATACGGATCCCCGACCATCGCCACGCCGACGCCGTGCTCGAGGGCGAGATCGACAAGGACGGCCGCGGTCTGGAGGTCGACCATGCCGGCCTCGTCGACCACTATCCGATCGCCCTTACGGAGGACGAGCTTGGTCGGCCCGTCATAGATCATCCCCGTCGTCGGGTCCGCGTCACCACGAGACAGACGCGTCCACACCTCCGCTCCGGCGGAGTCAGTGCCCCAGCGGTACCCGTGGTCGAAGAGCAATGCGTGCAGGCTCGAGGCCGCGGCGCCAACCTCGCGCGAGGCGACTGACGCTGCCTTCAGGGTCGGCGCGACCACCAGCATCCGTCGCCGCTGTTGTGTCAGTCCAGCGTGCGCGACGCGCAGCATGGTGGTCTTGCCCGCGCCGGCTGGCCCGGTGACGGCCACGAGCCCACCCGTACCCGCGATCGCACCCGCCGCCGCAAGCTGCGAGGCATCCAACTTGTCGACGTCATCTGTGGATGCGGCGCTCCGACGCAGCTCGGTCGGCAGGAGTGAGCGGCCGGGTGAGGCGAGAGCATCGAGGCGCCCTGCGAGACGGATCTTCAGGCGCACGGTCTCCGTCGCCATGAACGCCTTCACGTGGCCGGGAATGTCCGCGCCTCCGAGGAGGCGGATGGACTTGCGATGCGCTCGATCGGTGATGTCATCGATCGTCGCGGACAGCACGTCGCGCGGCGCGATCACGCCGCTGCGCGAGAGAGCACGAATTGCGCCGGCGCGCAGATCGAACGAGCTAAACCGGCCACCGGAACGCGTGGAGCGCGTGTCGGCATCGACGACCGCGGCATCCGACAACAGGTCCAAGTCCAGGGCACCCAACGATGTTGCGATGAGCACGACCGGAGTCCGCTCGCGAGTGAGGGCAGGATCGATGCCCTCCAGCTCGTCGAGGACGGTTGCTTCCCAAGACTGCTCGTCCAGGTGGGCGGGCTTGTTCGGGCGCGACATCGCCCATGCGCGACGGTCGATCTGCGTCAGGACCTGGATGCTGGGGCTCGCACCATCGTGATCGGCCATCCACTCGGCGACCAGCTTCGCTCGGTTCGCTTCGATCTGCGCCGACCGGCGCGAGAAAGGCCGCACTGCTGTAACCAGCTGAGCTACCTGCCCGTCGGCGTCAACTGTGAATCCGTGGCGCGCGAGGGCGGCGATCCACTGTGGGTCGGTGCGGGCGGCGAGCTCGCCTTCGGCGTTGATGACCGTGTGCAGCTTCATCGCGACCCGCGAGTCGACGTTCGACCACTGCCCGTCGGCACCGAGCACTTTGACGTTGAGCCACAGGTGACGGTGGGCGTGCGGGTCGAGCGCGCGGGAGCGACGATGTTGCAGCTCGACGATCTCGATGCGGGTGATGTCTTCGCGGATGGTGCCGCCATGCCCGCGCCGCGCGTTCAGCTCGGCCTGCCAAGTGAGCAGCACGCGGTCGCGTAGCCGGTCCTGCAGCGCCTCGAACTCGGCGGCGAGTTCGGGATGCAGCAGCGCCGCGAGGCTATACGACTTCGGATGGTTGATCGTGCCGTCGAGCACGAGGTCGGCGTCCGGGCTCAGCCGCTGCCGGCCGCGCTCCTCCCCCGTGACCGGGTCGTGTCCGGTGAGCCACACGCGCAGGCCGCCCGCAGTGAGCTGGTCAGAGGCGATGGTGCCGTTCTCGACGACGAATCGCTCGACGGTCGCATCGGATGCCGCGCCATACGCCTCGAGCGCGTCAGGGCCGGCGGAGTGATGAATATGAGCGTCGCAAGTGCCCTCGAGTGCGTAACCGATCGCGTGCCGCACTCCGCCGGAGTCGGCACCCCTCTTCCACCGCTCAAGGCCTCCTCGCATGCAGTCAGGGTACGGTGTGATTTGCCGGATAGCCAGGACTTTTTCGATCTTGTGGGTACCTGTAGCGCCATGCTTTCAGATGTCGCAGGTTAGGGGCTCGCCACCGACGGTGCCTGCGTGCATCGGTCTTCCCTCTTGGATCTCTCATCGTGGTGTCGTGGGTCGTGTCGTGGGTCGTGTCGTGGGTCGTGTCGTGGGTCGCGTCGTGGGTCGTAGTTTGCGAATCAGGTCTTTGAGTTCGCGGACTGCCGCTGGAGTTCCTCGACTTGGCGTCTGGTAGCCGCTCTTGCCGCGGCCAGTCTGGACAGTCGGGCTGGTGACGCGCTCGACGATTCACTCAGCAAACGTCGCGGTCACGACCCCGATCAACGCGATCCCGCCGATCATCGAGCCCATCGCTGCCGCACGATATGGGACTCGGACCGGGTAGAAGTCGCCAGCTAGCTCCCCAACGGCATCGATCACGCCTAGAAGGAGGCGCGGACATGGGCGGCGATACCTAACGACCTCACCCTTTCGGACTTGGGCAGACTGCCGGACCAATGGGCCATCGGCTCGACAAAGTAGCAGCATATTTCGAGGGCGGGGGAAGCGGCCATGACTGAAACGCGGGAGTCAGGCGTGAGGAACGAACTGGTGACATCTCAGGATCCCCACCTCCGCCAACTAGTTGGCCTGTTTCGTCCTGCGCCCGGACGCACGCTCGAATCTGAGCGCATTTCTCGGCGATCTTCTGGGCGTCTGCGAACTTGACCGGGGCCGAGTTGGTGTGTTTGCTTCAGGGATGGATGCTCAGTTGTCAGCCTCTTTTGTCGCGGCCGTAGCGGCGCTCGTTGTCGCACTCGTGGGGTGGTTCTCCGGCCAGCGTCGTGAGCAGCGACTCTTGGAGAAGCAGATTGACCTAGATAAGAAGCTTGAAGACCACAAGCTTGGGTTAGCTCGACAAGACAGGCGCGAGGAGCGGGCCATCACCGCAAAAGCGGAACTCGATCGGATTCGCGAGCCCCTGATCATTGTCGCGCTCGATTTGGCGCAACGCTTGGACAACATCCGCAACAACGACTTCCTTCTTTACTTATCGAGCTCTGAGGAATCACGACGCCAGACCGCGCTAATCGGTACACTCCATCGCTTTGCCCGCTACTGGTGCGTGGTCGAGACCCTGTACGACCGAGCTGATCTCTCCAAGCTATTGGCGGACTCGAACACCCAACCCGTCGCGGCAACTCTCCGCGAAATCGGACGAACCTTCGCGAGCGATCGGCACGACGGAGGAAAACTCATGATCTGGCGCGAAGAGCAGCGGGCGATCGCTGAGCGGTCGCGAGAGCAACTGGCACCAGACGGGTGCATCGGCTTTGCCTCCTTCGTGGATGAGTACGACGAGCGTTTCGCGCAGTGGTTCCAGCTATTCTCACGCGACTTGCCATCCGCTCCTGCGAGTGAACGGATGCGGCTCGTTCAACAACATCTGTGCACGCTGATTCGGCAGTTGGCACCTGAGAACGTTGCCTATTACAAGGAGCAACTCGCAAAGCTCGACGCCGGTGCGAGCTCAAGCAGATGAAGGTCTGTTCGCGCACCCGTTTCTATGCGGCTTCCCCACAGGCGAGACCTCACGACTCGGGCCGCGGCTGCAATAGGTTGGCCAGAAAGCTTGGTTCCACACGGACAGGGCGATAGCTCCCGCAATGTCAGCGGCGACGTACTCCGAGCTTCCACTGATCTCGCAGCCGGGAAGCCCAGGATTGCTCGTCCAGAACGACCGGCTTTCTCACCACGACGGGCGGTCACAATTGGAAAAATTGACGCTGTTGCGTACGAATCTAATGGCCTGTTTCAGCAGCGTTCATATTGGAGTTCAGCTTCACTAACCGGGCATCTGATTCCATGATTTGAGTCGAGATGTCCCGAATTGCTCGCCCTGCGAGGTGGCTGCAAGTATCCTCCGGAGCAAGCGTCGAATTCGAGGGCGAATTCGAGAGAACGTCAGGAGAAGCGATGGCACCCGGAACGTCGTCAACCATCAGCCACGTCCACAACCAAGGCTGTGAGACTGCAGCGCTGGCGAATTGTCACTGCTTCTGCCACGGGGCAGGACATCAAAACGACCTCGTCATCAGAGCTGCATCCTGCGACAACACCGCCGACATGGCAGCATTGCTTAGCGACCTCGAAAGAATCCTCGGCGGATTCCACACGGGGCTTCGTGACATCACTACCCGCTCCCGTCCCGCGCGCTACGTACTGACGCCGACGGAGGCCGCCGCCCTTGGGTTCGACGTCGGGCGCGGCGCGACCTGGTACGAGAGCCTCCTCGTCGACGAGGCACTTCATGCCGCATTCATCGATGTCGCACGATCGAGCCTTGCGAGCACCGCTGCTGCGCGAGCGGACGCCAAGGCTTTCGCGGAGAGCGTCACCCAGGGCGCCATCTCGGTAGTGGGCTCGAAGGTCACCCTGACGAACATTGTTGAATCACATGTCTGGTGCAGCATCGTGGCCGAGTACCTTGCCTCCCTCAGCCCGACCAGCGCCGCCCACCCGCTGCCCAGGAGCTTCGGCGACATCTCCTACCCCAGGAAGTCCACTGGCCGGATGCCTAGCTCTCTCGCCGGGGTCAGATCGAGGGGCCTTGCACACCTCGCTGGCGCGAGCACCGTCGCGGCATCCTTGACGGCTTCGGAGAAGATCTCGCTGCTGCAGCTCGTCGGTGCCGCAGCCTGCCCCGACCTCTGGCACCACCCTGCCGCGGTGCGCTTTTGCATAAGCCCGATGGTTACGGCGGCAACTTGGCCCCCAACCAGCACCACGACCATCGTCACCGCGACCCGCCTAGGGGATCTCGGCCGGCGATGGAAGCGAAAAGGTCATTGGTGATCGCTCGCCCAACAGCCACGCCCGATCCGATTTCGGCATGAACGCGGCTTTGACGTGACCTGGAGGAGAGATGGTAAGCCGATGCTCCCCCTCCGGGGAGACCTAGTGGTCGAGGGTGTGACGCAGGATTCCAAGCTCTGCGCATAGATCGCTGACTCGGGTTGATAGATCCGCCATTGCGGCTATTGGGGCGGCGGAGCTTCGCAGGAGTTATCTTGTCCCGACGACCGACCTTGCGCACCCGCGCCCGCGCCGACGCCAGCCCCGCTTGGTGCGCTCGAAAATGAGCTCGCGCTCAAACTAGCTGGAGCGACGAAGATGCTGAACATTAGCTTGCCAGGGTCTCGTCCTGCGGAGACGAATTAGAGCCTCGCCGCTTCATCACGCCCGCGATGTACTCCCGAAGAGCTGGGTCGCACACGTACACGTAAGTCCCGCGCATCCCACGGGTCAGCAGAACTCCATAAATGTTGCGGATGAACTCGAGCAGGTCGTCGTCGGAGTAGGCGATGCCGCGTTGCTTGTTGTTCTCTTTGCCCTTCACATCGCGATAGGAGCCGCGGTCGATGAAGAGCCGTCGCGAGTGCGGATCGTACCGGAGGTCGTTGCCGATGATGACGCCGGCGTAGTTGAGGTCGTAACCCTGGACGGTGTGAATTGAGCCGACCTCGTGGATGGATCCCGGACTGTTGATCCAGTCTTTGGCTTGGCTATTCCAGCGCAGGCGCACGCCATCCAGTTCGATATCAAACGCTTCTTTGTCGCGATTGCTCTTCCACTCCCATGCGTAGCCCGCGATGAGGCGCGCTAGGCCATGCTCGGTGTTGCGGTCGACGATCGCACGCTGCATTGCAGCGAGGTTGTCGAAGAATCTCAGGTCATAGTCACCGAAGTTGGGTCGCTCGGTCGCGCCGGGCTCACCCCGTAGGACATCTCGGACGAACTGCACGTAGTCGGCGCCCGCACGCACACGCATCTGGGTGGACAGCGGATACTGGCGATGCGTCAACTTGGCCTCCTCGACGAGTAAGCGGAGCACAGGCTGGGGCAGGTCAGACGGCCGCACGGTCTGCTCGGCATCGAGCAGATAGATCTGATGTCGACTCTGCGCGCGAATCCAGTCCAGCTGCGTCTTCGACGGGTCATCAGCGCCAAACAACTTCTCGTTGATGGTGATGAATCGCTTGTTGTTTACACCGGAAGACTGGTTCGCGCGCTGGTTCAGGCGATGGGTCTCGTCCACGATGAGGAGGTCCCACGGCTGATCAGATGCACCAACGTCGAAGGGTGTCAGGATCTGTCGCTCCGTGACCTTGGGCGTCTTCTTGAAGACGCGCTTGATCGATTCGCGGAGAGACTGCTGAGGCACAACGAACCCGATGCGAAGGCCTGCGAGCAGCGCGCGATTCTCGGGCACGAAGAAATCGGCGAACATTGAGTCTGGCTCGACTTCATCAGCATCACTGTGGTCGCGGATATCCGCGAGGAGCTTCATCAGGAAGATCGCGATGATGGTCTTGCCTGTCCCAGGCTGCCCCTCGATGACGCTCGCGGACGAGGCTCCCGTCTCGAGGTCGGCGAGGAGCCCTTCCACAATGTCCTCGACCGCAATTGCTTGCTCCGGCGTGAGCACTTTGAATGGCGACAGTTTGAAGAGGTCACTGTTCTCGATCTCAGGGATGCTGCGTTGAAAGACTCCCTCTGATCGCAGCTTCTCGAAGATGTCGCGAAAACTCTCCCTGTAAAGGTCGCGTTCGTAGTACCGAGCATCGATGATGCCCTCGTTGCCGTTCATCACGGTGAACTGGCCGTCGCCGGCGAGCCAGCGGATGAGATGAGATTCCAGATCGAGGCACGCCGACTTGTTAAAGGTGTCGTCGATGACAACGCGCACGCTCCGGAATGCGCTCTTGGCGGGGTTCGCGAGATGCTGGCGCATGCGCGCAGCGGCGTTGACCGTCTCACCGACGTAGACGGAGCCAGCCCCAGACTGGTTGGCACCATCGAGCACGTAGACGACCGGCCAGTTCCTGAGGCGTTCGTCGCCTGACTTCCAACCCGAGATCGCGCCCGACGTGAGGTTCAGTCGCTCGATCTCAAAGGGCGTCATACTTTGTGCTCCGTCCCCGTGCGCGATCGGCCGGGTACTTCTCTCTAGTGGCGACGAGCTTCTCGAGCACGATTTCGTCGAGGTCGACCCCGAGCCGCGCAGCTAGCAGTGTGCAATAGGTCACCACGTCGGCGAGCTCGGCTCGCACTAGGGCCTCGTCCGCATCGTCGCTCCATTGGAAGCACTCCAACAGCTCGCCGGCCTCGATCGCGATGCTCTTGGCGAGGTTCGCCGGAGTGTGGAATTGGGCCCAGTCACGCTCTCGGACGAACTCCTCCAGCGCCTTGCGCACCCGCTCACTTGTCACGGTTGCGACCGTATCAGTAGACGTAGCGCCGACTCCGCGCAACGATCGCCTGTTCTCGTTGGTTGCTCGGCGTCAACCGCGGTGCGGTGGAGCGTCGACCCTATCCACTTCCCTCTAGTTCGCGCGGTGGCCTGTCGACCCGATGGCAGACCGCCGCTCTACTAACGTATGGAACACAGCAAGCAGGGTCGGTGATAGGGAGCAGCATGGCGGAATCACCGGAATTGCAGGCTGGGCTCTACGAGACGCTCGTTACCTCGGGTCTCGAGGGGCGCCTCCACTCGCTGGCCGGGCTGTTTCCGACCTTTGAAGCTGTCGACGACGCAGACCAGCCCCACGTGCTCGCGCGCCTGATTTACGAGGAAGCCGTTCGGCAGCTTTCATCAATCGGGAGCGAGAGCGACCGCCTCGATCTTGTGAACCGGCTGCTGGGACACATGGCCAAATCTCCCGACCTAGTGGTGGCGCCGGCACGCCAACTGCAGCGGCTCTCGCCACCCGTCGGTCCCGGCATCTCGACGTACGACAACGTCCGCCCGAGTACGCCACTCAGCGAGGCAGCGCTGCTCACGAACGCGCGAGGCGAACCGAACCTGAACGCCGAGCTGAAATCCGAGATCGACACGGCCGACCAAGTAGACCTCCTGTGCGCTTTCGTGAAGTGGCACGGGGTTCGACTTCTGGAAGCGGAACTCGCACGACTCCGACGCCGGGGCGCCCACTTTCGAATCATCACCACGACCTACATGGGTGCTACTGAGCGTGCCGCGATCGATCGCTTGGCACGTGAGTTCGGCGCGCAGGTCCGAGTGCAGTACGACTCGATGCGAACCCGTCTGCATGCAAAGGCTTGGCTCTTCCAGCGCCGCAGCGGGTTCAACACGGCGTACGTGGGCTCGTCAAATCTCTCGAAGGCTGCGCTGCTCGACGGAGTGGAGTGGAACGTACGACTGTCGGGCGTGGGCACGCCGTCGCTGCTAGAAAAATTCCAGGCCACGTTCGAGACCTACTGGAACGATGCCAGTTACGAGGCGTACGACCCAGATCACGATCGGGATCGACTCGACGATGCGCTCGCGGAGGCCTCTGGAACGCGACGCCACGATCGGATGACAGTGTCTCTATCGGGACTGGAGGTCCGGCCGTATCCCTACCAGCTGGAGATGCTCGACGCGCTGGATGCAGAGCGCGAGGTGCACGGCCGCCACCGAAATCTCGTGGTTGCGGCGACGGGTACCGGCAAGACGGTCCTGGCGGCATTCGATTATCAGCGGCTCGGCGGCTCGGAGCGATCACTGCTATTCGTTGCCCACCGTAAAGAGATTCTCACACAGGCAACTCGTACGTACCGCGAGGTACTGGGCGACGAGAACTTCGGCGAAAGTTATGTCGCAGGTAGCCGGCCAGAGCGATGGGAAAATGTCTTCGCAAGCGTTCAGTCACTCACCTCCTACGGGGTGGAGAATATTCCTGCCCACGCTTTTGACGTCGTGGTGATTGACGAGTTTCATCACGCCAGCTCAGCAACGTACCGGAAGCTTCTAGACCATCTCGAGCCAAAGGAGTTACTCGGGCTCACTGCGACTCCGGAGCGCGCCGACGGCAATGACATCCTGGAATATTTCGATGGACGCGTGGCGGCGGAACTGCGGTTGTGGGATGCCCTCGGCCAGGAGCTTCTGTCACCCTTCCACTACTTCGCTATCGCGGACGGCACTGACCTGTCGAGGATCGCGTGGGTGCGCGGCGGTTATGACGCCGCGCAGCTTTCGAAGCTCTTCACTGGAAATGACGCGCGTGCGCGGATTGTCGTCATGGAGGTCCTCGACAAAGTGATTGACCCGCTCGGCATGCGTGCTCTCGGCTTCTGCGTTGACATCTCACACGCGGAGTACATGGCGCGAGTGTTCAACGAGGCCGGGATCCCTGCCCTGATGATTAGTGGCGACGGCCGCACACAAGCGCCGCGCGACGAGGCGCTTCGCCGGCTTCGAAATCGGGAAGTCAACGTCCTTTTCTCGGCGGAGCTGTTCAACGAAGGACTTGACGTGCCCCACGTGGACACTGTGCTCTTCCTGCGTCCTACGGAGAGCGCGACCGTTTTCCTTCAGCAGCTGGGTCGAGGTCTGCGCCGCACCGCTGACAAGGCCGTGCTTACGGCTCTCGATTTCGTGGGTCATCAGAGCAAGCAGTTTCGTTGGGACGTGAGGCTGCGTGCCCTCACCGGGCTGACGCGCCAAGCAGTTGCCCGCCAGGTCCAACACGGATTCTCCTTCCTGCCGTCCGGGTCGCAAATCGTGCTCGACCGACAGTCGCAGCACCTCATCCTCGAGAATTTGAAGGGGCAGGTCGCCAATCGGTGGCATCAGCTTGCCGCTGAGCTTCGCTCGTATGGCGACATGACGCTGGACGAGTTCCTGAGCGAGGCAGGGGTCGAGCTCGCTGACGTGCTCAAGAGAGGACAACGGGGCCGTTCATGGACCCAGCTTCGAAGAGATGCGGGGCTTCCGACTTCGGGGGGGACGGAGCGCGAAGCTGACCTGCTGAAGCGCGTTCGCGCATTGGTCCACGTGGACGATAGCGAACGCGCGCAGGAGTATCGACATCTACTGGCGGAGGATTCGCCAGAGTACGCGGAGCTGTCCGCACGAAGCCGCCTCTTCGCCGACATGCTCTTCTTTTCGCTGTGGCCCGATGGTGGCGGGTTCTCCTCCGTCGACGACGGGTTGCGCTCCCTCAGAGCAGAGCGAGCAGTTCGTGAGGAACTCTCCACGGTCATTGAGATCGGATTCGACTCCGCGCGACACATTCCGACTGTGATGCCCGGCAGACTCTCCTGGGCCCCGCTCCAAGTGCACGCTCGGTACCAACGGGAGGAGGCTCTCGCGGCGCTTCGCTACGCCACCCTTCAACGACGGCCCAACTCGTTCCGAGAAGGCGTGCTCTTCGTAGCCCCAGAGAATGTGGACGCGTTCTTCATCACGCTCAAGAAGTCGGCTGCAGCGTTCTCGCCGACCACCATGTACCGCGACTATCCGATCAGTCGCGACCTCTTCCATTGGGAGAGTCAGTCGGGAACCACCATCGCCTCGCCCACAGGCCAGCGGTACCTGTCAGGATCGAGCGAAGTTCTTCTGTTCGTTCGTGAGCACAAGGAGAACGAGTTCGGTACGGCGCCGTACCTGCTTCTCGGGACTGCAAAGCTGGTTCAGCACGCCGGCGAGCGGCCAATTGCGATCACTTGGCGACTCGATCGCCCCATGCCATCGGACTTCTTCCAGAGCGCGTCGGTGGCGGCGCAATGAGCGTGGTCGTCGGTGCGGTGATCGTTCGCGATGGGCTAATTCTTGCTGCGCGACGGACTCGCCCCTCAGATTTGGCCGGACAGTGGGAGTTTCCCGGAGGGAAGGTCGAACTCGGCGAAGACTTGTCGACCGCACTCGCCCGAGAGATCGACGAGGAGCTCAGCGCAACGATCGACGTGCTGGACGAGGTTGCCGATCGCGACGGACCCTGGCGCATTGGGGATAAGCATGTCCTTCGGCTCTTCCTTGCCACGGTTCGATCCGGCGAGCCCGTTGCTGGTTCTGACCACGATCAGGTCCGTTGGTTGCGCCCGAAGGACCTAGACGCTGTCAACTGGCTTCCCTCCGATCAGCTCGCGCTGCCAGCGGTACAGCAGGCGGTCGTGCGGCTTCTCGCCCAAGCCGACTGAGGAACTACGCGAGCGCCTGCCGTCAGCGCGTCTAGGTCGAAGCCTTTGCCCTCACCGGCCAGGCGCCAACCGACTGGCGGTACTCAGTAGCGTCAACCTCCTCAGTGAACTCCAGCATGCTGCCGACCTTTTCGATGAGCACGTCGCGAACTTCACCAGGCGTGGCAAAGAAGAACTCTTTTCGGGAGTTGGCCTGGTTCAGCGCACGCGAGGCGAAGTGACGGTGTAATTCGGCCTCCAAAGTCACCGCATCTTCAGAGAAGTACAACGTGTGAGTATCGAATCGAAACGGCACTGAGGCCCCGCCAAGTTCGTAGATGCGCTCTCGAGGTTCGAGCCGACGGGTGAGTCCGATCTTCACAACATCCCTGCCGAATGCGCCCTCGTTGGAGATCACGTACACGTATCCAGCTCGAATGTTCGCGGCACGGAAGTCGTTCTGGGCTATCGCCTCGTCGACTTCGGCAAGTCTGGCCGCAAGCACCGGGTCCAGTTCGCCCCGTTCTCCGAGTACGGCGAGCATATTGGCAAGATGCGCCCGTTCCTTATCAAGCCGGGTCCGCTCTTCTGCGAGCTCCTTGGCGACGCGCTGCTCCTCACGCAGTCGCGCGCGCTCGTCACGGGCAACTTCGCGCTCCTCTTGTTTCTTCATCAGCCAGTCTGCCGTGAGCTCAAGCTCCTCAAAACGAAGATCGTGGAACTCATCACTGATATGCATCTCCATCATCGAACCAAGCTTCGCGATCGCGCTCCGCGAGGCATCGAGTCGCCGTTTCGCCGTAACAACGTTGCCCGCGCGCAGTGATCGAAGGGCATTGTCTGCTTCTGAGTTGTAGGCACGGAGCATCAGCTTTGCGAGGTCATCGGTCATCCGCCGCCCCTGCGCGAGCGAGTTGTTGAACGTGAACATCTCCGACTTGACGATTGCCCGCCCCGCCTTCACCACTTCGGCTATCCGAGTCTCGATCGAGGCGAGACGATCCTGATAGGCAGCCGCCGATTCGAGGGGGTGGTGATATCGGTAGATGCCCACGTCCTGGAGGACGCGAGCATCGCTGAGTTCGACATAGTCCGGCGAGGCCACCTCAGCGAGTTGGGCCCGCAGCGCGCTGTTCTCGCGTCTCAAGAAGTCCAACTCAGCGGAAGAAGCGATCGCCGGATCAACGACCTCAGGCGCTTGGACGGACTCCGCGGGCAGGGTTTCCTCCGCCTGAGACTCCGCATCAGATGCGCCCTCGGGCGTGATCCATAAGACCCAATCTGCTGGCGGCTCCGGCCACGCCGGATCGGGCACCCATCCCGCAGGCGGAACCCAACCTGCAGGCGGCTTCGGCCATCCGGGAGGCGGATTAAAGAGAGGTCCGGCAGCCACTATGCCCGCCTCACTCCCCCTGTTACTGCCGGCACAAGTCCGTGTGGGTTCTTCGACGTGGCCGCGCCTAGATGCTCCAGCGTCATACCCGGAACAACGCCAGAGAGGTCGATCTCCTCAAAGCGTTCGCGCGCAGTCGCGACCGCAACGAACGGAACATACGTCGGCCTGCCTGTGGCCGGGTTCGTGGTCTCTGTTCCGAGTTCTAGTGATATCCCTTTGAAGAGACCGCGCCGATCTGCTTCGAACACCTCGTGCAGAGTGCGGAGCGCGACGTTATGAACGATCCCGGCGTAGCGGTCCTTCGTGTCCTTCTGGGTCCCCGCAACCGGGGTGATCTCGTCAGTCGCCTTCACGTACTTGTAATGCTTGATGGACGGCACAGAATCAGGTCCTGGGATCAGGACCCGAACGGCTAGCTCAGCCGTGGTTGGATCGAAGACTGCCGTGTGCGACACAGGGAACCACTCCGGGTACACGGAGTTGGCGAGAACAATCCCTACATACTCCTGGACGGCATCCACGGTGCCGTAGCCCAAGCCAGCAATCAACTGGTCGAGCGCTTCATTCTGTTCTGCTGCCTCGCTCTCGCGGAGTGCGCATTCGGCCTCATACTTCTCCATCTCGAGCGCGAGCTGCTCCAGACGACGTTGCTCAACCTCAACATGCTCCTGAAGTTGTTCTGCCCTTCGGGATGGCAAAGCCTCTACCGCTGCCTGCCAGGCGTAGTAGTCGGTCGCATACTCTTGCTCAACCGCCGCAAGCGCTTCAGCTTCCTTCTTCTTCTTACCGAAGAGCCCTTTGACTTCCTCGGGGGCCCGCTTCACTGGGAGCGGCGGGTCAGCGATAGGCGTCGGTACCGGGAATGGCCGCCGAAGATCCGGCCTGCCGAAGGCAGGCTGCACGACAACAGCGCGCAAGCTTTCGAGGTCGACGAAATCATCCACATCAAGGGTCGCTTGAAGCAGGGAGTCCAACGTCTCGTACTTGCTACGCAAGTCCGCGTTCAGGTCGTCCACCTCCGCAAGCTGCGCGGCAACGTATGCGTCCGCAGCGGCCTTTTCAAGACGCTTGCGATCCGTCTCAGAAGCTCGTTCCGCAGCGAGCTGCGCTCGCTCAGCGGCGCGCTGAGCCTGTTCAGCACGCCTCACCCCGGCAGCCTGCTGCCGCAGCGCAGCCTGGTGCCGCTGCTCAGCCACCCTCGACTGATGTTGAATCTCAGCGAAAAAACCACGACGACGTGCCACTTTTCCTCCAACGCTCGACTGCTGGTCAGTCTATGAGGCAGAGAGAAGGAGCTCAGTGCTAGACCATCGTCACATCGGCAACCCATTCTCCGACACTCAGCCAATCAAGCGATCGGGCGCGGCGGAGTGCCGGGACCGTGAAATAGCGCAGGACCGGAGCGCAGCGGAGGACCGAGCCTATGTCGCGAAAGCCCGGAACGGAGCCGCGACCGATCGCTACACTCTCGGCGTCGGAGGGAGGCGCCCTCCAACCCAACGCCAGTTGAGGACGTGTTCCGACATCCATCCACATCGGTCATCGGCCGCATTGACGGCATCCGACCAGTGTCCGACACTGGCTCGATACTGACCGTCGAGCCGGCATGAGCGGAGGTCGAGATGGGCAGCATTGCCCCGTACGAAACGACGAAGGGCCGCCGCTATCGCGTGCGGTATCGGAAGCCGGATCGCACAGCAGCGGAGAAGCGCGGCTTCACCACGATGCGCGAGGCGAAGCTGTACCTCTCCATGGTCACGGTGTCGAAGTCGAAGGGTGAATACATCGACCCATCGTCCTCGAGGGTTCCCGTCCGGATGTTCGCCGACAGCTGGTTGCGATCCAAGCAGCCGCCGATGACGAAGCCCTCGTACTACATGACTCTCGAGCGGGCATGGAAGAACCATGTAGCTCCGGTCTGGGCCGACCGGGAGATCTGGTCGATCCGACGCTCCGAAGTGCAGGACTGGGTGTCCGGCCTCGCGTCACAGAAGTCGCGCACCGTCGTCCTTCGCGCGCTCGGGGTCCTGGCCGGCATCCTCGATGTCGCGATCGACGATCGGCGCCTCGCGAGCAATCCGGCCCGCCACGTGCGCAGCCTTCCTCGACACGGGCCGGGCAAACGCCGCGTCTACCTCTCGCACGACCAGGTGGCGACGCTGGCGGCGTGCTCGGCGTATCCGACCCTCGTGCTGACGCTCGCGTACACCGGCCTGCGCTGGGGCGAGGCCACGGGACTGCGCGTGCGCAGCGTGAATCGACTGCGTCGACGCTTCGTCATCGAAGAGAACGCTGTGATGATCGCCTACGAGATCCACGTCGGCACGCCGAAGACGCACGAGAAGCGCTCGGTCCCGTACCCCGCGCGGCTCGCTCCGATGATCGAGCAGGCGTGCGCCGGCAAGGGCCCCGAAGGGCTGCTGTTCGGCGATGGGGTCAACCACATGCGCAACTCGGGCGCGAAGGGCTGGTTCGCGAACGCCGTCCGGCGTGCGCAGGAGTTCGATCCGTCGATCCCGCGGCTCACTCCCCACGACCTCCGTCACACCGCGGCGTCGCTCGCGATCAGCTCGGGCGCGAACGTGAAGGCAGTACAGCGAATGCTCGGCCACGCGTCGGCCGCGATGACGCTGGACACCTACGCCGACCTCTTCGACGACGATCTGGATGCCGTCGCGACGAGACTGAACGATGCGATGCCGTTGGTGGCACTGCCGTCGGGTCCGCAGACCCGCTACGCCCGACCGACGTAACCGCAAGAGCAGATTGCTCAGTTTTTCGACGAGGTACATCTCGCCCGAAATGCTCGATTTCGGCGCTCTGAGACGTCGAACGAAGCGCCGTGAAGGCCCCCGTTTCTGCCTCGAATCTGCCCTCAGAGTTTTCAGAATGTGGGCAAAAAGTGGGCAAAAACGCGTTCTATATGGTCTGACCACAGAAGAAATCCCTGGTCAGAAGCAAAAAAAGACTGCGCCCCTGGAGGGACTCGAACCCCCAACCGTTTGCTTAGGACGCAACTGCTCTTCCATTGAGCTACAGAGGCTGGCCCGACCGAGTCTACCGGCGCTCTGCGGCCGGCCTGGCGTCAGTGCTTACGCTCGATCCACCACTCGGTGAACTCGCTCGCGCGGCCGTCCTCGGCGAAACGCACGAGCCACAGGTTGTCGTAGGTGCCGACCTTCTCGCCGCTGGCATACGTCGTGACGCCGCGGATGGCGGCGGCATCCGTCGTCTCGATCTCGACGTGGCCCTCGAAGGTCCACTCCCCCGGCTCGTCGCGTTCGTCGCTCCAGAACTCAAGGATGCGGTCGATGCCGACGGCGGGGTCGAGGTCATCGGGCGACCCGCGATACACGGCGTCGTCGGTGAAGAGCGCGCGGATCGCATCCGGCTCATTCGTGCGCCACGCCTCGAGATAGCCGTCGAGAAACCGCTGCGCGTTGCCCATGCGACGACCCTGGCACGACGCCCGACGGCGCACCAGGGCGTTCCTCCGTATTGCGTGGGAATCGAAGCGGATCGCCGACACACGGTTGCATCCCGGTGCCGATCTCGGAATCGTGGCCGGTCCTGATGCCCCAACCGGAAGGACCGACATGCTCACCATGACCGATACCGCCGCTGAAGCGGTCAAGGCGATCGTCTCGCGCGTGCCCGACGTGCCCGACGAGGGCGGCGTGCGCATCCGCGACACAGGCACCGCCGACGGCTTCGAACTGAGCGTCGCACCGGCGCCCGAAGCGACCGACACGGTCGTCGCCGAGAACGGGGCGCACGTGTTCCTCGACGTCGGAGCGGCGGCGGCACTGGATGACCGCGTGCTCGACGCCGAACTGGCGCAGGACGGCTCGGTGCGCTTCGCACTGGGCACCCAGGGCTGAGACCCTCGCGAGGCGGGTCCTTCGGGGCCCGCCTTCGTCGCGCCTGGGGATGCACCGAGGCGCGTCAGCCGCGGTGGCAGAAGCGCCTGATCAGGCCGTGCGGCTCTTCGCGACGTAGACCGTGTTCGACGAGGTTCCGCCGGTGACGGGGTTGTCGAAGTCGACGACATGCGCCGCGCCGTCGTCGAAGACCTGGGCGAGCTCGGCCATGAACTCGGCGTCGGGCGGGTCGTCTGACCACAGCGCGAAGACGCCACCCTCGGTCAGATGCCGGTCGAGGGCGCGCAGGCCGTCGGCCGTGTACAGGTCGGCGTGCGACGGATCCAGCTGATGCCGCGGCGAATGGTCGACGTCGAGCAGGATCACGTCGTACCGCGCATCGGCATCGATCGGCTCACGCCGCATCACCGCGAAGAAGTCGTCGCTGACGAGGCGAGTGCGCGGATCGCTGACCAGCTCGCGCGACGCGGGAAGCAGCATCCGCTCATGCCAGCCGATCACCGCATCGAGCCGATCGATCACGGTCAGCGCAGAGACGCGCTCATCGCGCAGGGCGGCGACGGCGGTGTAGCCGAGCCCGAGTCCGCCGACGAGCACGGCGAGCTGATCCCCCGATGCCGCAGCCAGCCCGAGGTCGGCGAGCGCCTCTTCGGCAACGGTGAACAGGCTCGACATCAGATACTCGTCGCCGAGCTTGACCTCGTAGATCTCGCGCCCCACCGAGGCTTCGGTTCGGCGCCGGAGGGTGAGGTCTCCGATCGGCGTGGGTTGCCAATCGAGCTCTTCGAATCGTGCGATCACAGGTGTCCCGTCGTCGCTGCCCAGACTACGCCGAGGCGCCGCTCCCCCGCGGCGCGGAGCATCCCGCGGATCACCGGAAGTCCCTCGAGGCGTGGTGGACGCCGACGCGAAGGTCTTCGAATCGGTCGGCGACGAGATTCGTCACCCCCTCGACCGACCGCTCGAGCATGCCCCGCACGATGAGCGCCGGCGCATCGCGCACGACCCGGCGATAGCGGTTCCACATCCCCACCGAGCAGATGACGTTGACGATGCCGTGTTCGTCTTCGAGGTTGAGGAAGGTGATTCCGGATGCCGTCGCCGGACGCTGCCGGTGGGTGACGAGCCCGGCCACCTCGACACGGCGGTCGGGCTCGTGCGTGCGCAGCTCGCGCGACGTGAGCACGCCGCGCGCATCGAGGCCGGAGCGGTAGTGCGTGAGCGGATGATCGTCGACCGAGACGCCCGTCGCCCACAGGTCGGCGGCGAGCACGTCATAGCTCGACGGGTCGGTGAAGAGCGGCGGCTGCACGAAGGCGAGCGAGTCGGGCAGGAACTCGGCGCGGTCCTGCGCCGCCGAACCGGCGAGCCAGGTCGCCTCGCGGCGCGTGAGGCCGAAGCAGTCGAAGGCTCCCGCCGTCGCGAGAGCCTCGACCTGGGCGGTCGTGAGGCCCGTGCGCCGGACGAGGTCGCGCTGGTCACGGTAGGGGCCGGCGGCGTCGCGCTCTGTCACGATGCGGGTGGCCACGTTCTTGCCGATGCCCTTGATCGCGGCCAGGCCCAGACGCACGACAGAGGCGCCGTCGCGGCGGTGGGCAGCGGACTCGTCGGGGGCGGTGGGGTCGAAGTCGCCGGTCGGAGGTTGGTGGCGGTGCGTGCAGGCGGGAAGGCCGGTGGGACCGGCCACTCGATCACCGGCGGACTCCTGCGGTTCGAGCGCGGCATCGACGAGCGAAGCGTGCAGGTCGGGGCGGCGCACCTCGACGCCGTGGCGGCGCGCGTCGGCGACGAGCGTCGCGGGCGAATAGAAGCCCATCGGCTGCGCGCGCAGCAACCCCGCGAGGAACGCCGCCGGATAGTGCAGCTTGATCCACGAGCTGGCATAGACGAGCAGCCCGAACGACAGCGAGTGCGACTCGGCGAACCCGAAGTTCGCGAACGCCTGGATCTTCGCGTAGATCGCGTCGGCCTCTTCGCCCACCAGGCCGTTGCGGGCCATCCCCTCGTAGAGCTTGGTCTTGAGCGAATCGATGCGTTCGACGCCGCGCTTCGAGCCCATCGCGCGGCGCAAGAGGTCGGCATCCTCACCGCTCACCTCACCGATCGCGACCGCCATCTGCATGAGCTGCTCTTGAAAGACCGGCACCCCGAGCGTGCGCTCGAGAACGGGCTTCAGCTTCGGATGCGCGTATGTGACCTCTTCGCGCCCCAACTTGCGCCGCACATACGGGTGCACCGCCCCGCCCTGGATCGGCCCAGGGCGGATCAGAGCGATCTCGATGACGAGGTCGTAGTACCGCCGCGGCTGCAGCCTCGGCAGCAGCCCCATCTGCGCGCGGGACTCGACCTGGAACACCCCGATCGAATCCGCCCGGCACAGCATGTCGTAGACCGCCTTCTCTTCTTTCGGCAGCGTCGACAGCTCCCACTCCTCGCCGGTCGTCGCACGGATCATATCGAAGCAGTACTGCAGTGCGGCGAGCATCCCGAGCCCCAGCAGGTCGAACTTCACCAGGCCCATCCAGGCGGCGTCGTCTTTGTCCCACTGGATGACCGTGCGCCCCTCCATGCGGGCATGCTCGATCGGCACCACCTCACCCACGGGCCGGTCGGTGAGCACCATCCCCCCGGAGTGGATGCCGAGGTGCCGCGGCGCCTTGAGCAGCTCGCCGGCGAACTCGAGCACCTGATCGGGGATGTCATGGCCCGGGCCGCTCTCGATCGCCCCGCCCCACCGCTCGACCTGCTTCGACCAGGCATCCTGCTGCCCGGGCGAATGCCCGAGCGCCTTGGCCATGTCGCGGATCGCGTTCTTCGGCCGGTACTGGATGACATTCGCCACCTGCGCCGCCCGCTCGCGCCCGTACTGCTGATACACCCACTGGATGATCTCTTCACGCCGGTCGGAGTCGAAATCGACGTCGATGTCGGGCTCTTCATCGCGCAACGACGACAGGAACCTCTCGAACGGCAGGTCGAAGGCGATCGCGTCGACGGCGGTGATGTCGAGCAGATAGCAGATGGCGCTGTTGGCCGCCGACCCCCGGCCTTGACACAGGATGCCGCGGCGCCGAGCCTCTTGCACGATGCCGTGCACGATCAGGAAATAGCCCGGGAAGTCCTTCATCTCGATGACGCCGAGCTCTTTCTCGATGCGGGCGCGGTTCTCGTCGGACAGGTCGGGATACTTGCGCGGTACCGCCTGCCACACGAGATGCCGCAGCCACGACATCGGCGTGTGCCCCTCGGGCACCTTCTGCTTCGGCAGCGCGGGTTTCGCGCGCCGCAGCGGGAACGCCAGCTCATCGGCGAGCGGCACCGTGCGGGCGACGGCATCGGGATGCCGCGCGAACCGCTCGACCATCTCGGCCCCCGAGCGCAGGTGCGCTCCGGCGTGCGCGGGCAGCCATCCGTCGAGCTCGTCGAGACCCCGGTTGGCGCGGACGGCCGCGACCGCGGCGGCCAGCAGCTGACGCTGCGGCACGGCGTAGTGCACGTTGTTGGTCGCGAGGGTCGGCAGCCCCTTCTCGCGGGCGAGGCCGGCGAGCACGTCGTTGTCGCGGGTATCGGTCGGGCTGCCGTGGTCGATCAGCTCGACATAGACCCCGTCGCGGCCGAACAGGTGCACGAGACGGTCGAGCTCGCCCGCGGCGGCCTCGGCTCCGGATGCCCCGAGCGCGCGGCGCACACTGCCCTTGCGGCATCCGGTCAACACGGCCGCATGCCCCGACAGCTGCGCCGACAGCTCGTCGAGGTCGTACTGCGGCCGCCCTTTCTCGGCGCCCCGCAACTGGGCGTGGGTGAGGGCACCGGCGAGCCGGTGATACCCCTCTTCGCCGCGCGCGAGCACGAGCAGATGCTCGCCGACCGGATCGGGCTGGCCCGCCTGCGGAGCGGGCAGATCCAGCGACAGCTCGGCGCCGAAAACGGTCGCCAGCTGCCGGGTCTCGGCGGCTTCGGCGAACCGCACGATGCCGTAGAAGCCGTCGTGGTCGGTGACGGCGAGCGCGTGCAGGCCGAGCCGTTCGGCCTCTTCGGCGAGCTCTTCGGGAGAAGAGGCACCGTCGAGGAACGAATACGACGAGTGCGCGTGCAGCTCGGCGTACGGCACGACGTCGGCGGGGCGGTCGATCGGCGGCGGCACGTACGGCCCGCGCTTGCGCGACCAGGCGGGACTGTCACCGCCGTCGGCCCCCGCGGGCGTGCTGTCGGGGCGACGCCGGTCGCTCAGCACGCGCTCGAGGTCAGACCACGACACCGCCGGATTGTTGAAGCCCATCAGTCGTACACCCCCTCGGCCGTCCACGCGCCGCCCTCACAGACGAGCAGCCACGCGGCTCCGTCGGCGTCGACGACCTGGAACCGGTGGGCGCGGCGCGACCGGGCGGCATCCCACCCCCGCTCGATGACGGGCCACGGCCCCGCCCAGCTCTCGATCGCGCGGCGCCTGCCGCCCTCGACGAGCACGCCCGGCGGCGCCGAGAGGGTGCCCCGGTCGTCGACCTCGACGGCGTATCCGCCGAGCGTCGTCACCTCGACCGTGGGCTGTTCGGTGAACACCGTCGTGGGCAGCGGGTCGGGAAGGCTCCCCGGCCAGGGCCGCGCGCGCTCTTTCTCGAGCACGGCGCGGTCACCCCACGGCACGAGCACCTGCCGCTCGGCGAGCCAGCGTCCGCCGCCGATCGCGGGCGTCGCGACGGCCCGGTGGCCGAGCATCGCCTGCACGCGCGAGAGAGCGTGGTGCACGTGCTCTTCGGGGCCCGAGCCGAAGATCGCGGGGCGGTGATGCGCCGCGGCATCCACCGCCTCGGGAGCGATCCGCACGAGCGTGACGCCGCTGCGCAGCGCCTCGGAGTCCTCACCCAGCTGCCAGCGCACCCGGTCGACGACGGCGGAGGCATCGAACGACGCCGGATGCAACCACACCCGCTCACTGCGCTCACCCCGATCGCCGACGAGCTCGACGCGCAGTTCGGTGCAGACGAGATCGAGCGCCCCGAGCCCCGCGATGAACTCGTCGGCGGCGATGCGCATGCCGAACGCGACCTGCTCGGCGATCTCGACCGGCGGCTCGAACGCGACCTCGCGGTGCAGCTCGGGCGGCGGTGTGCGCGGCTCGACGGGCTGCGAGTCGCGCCCGCCCGCGAGCGCGTGCAGACGCATGCCACGGGGCCCGAACCTCTCGCGCACGCGCTCGTCGGGCATAGCCGCGAACGCGCCGAGCGTGTGGATGCCCAGGCGCGTGAGCAGGCTGATGAGGTCGTCGGGCTGGGTGGCGCGGGTCGCGGTGCTGTGGGTGGTCTGGTCGAGCGCCGTGATGGGAAGCGGAGCGAGAAAGCCGGCCGCTCCCCCGGCGGGCACCGTGAAGACGGGCTCTGCCCGAGTGGATGCCGCCATCGCAGCCTGCTCGGCGGTGAAGGGTCCGTCGGCGATGCCCGCGCGCACGTCGCGGATGCCGAGCTCGCCGAGGGCAGTGACGAGCACGCGCGCCGCTTCGACTTCGCCGCCGTAGTAGCGGGCGGGACCCTTGGCGGCGAGGGCGCAGAGGCCGGGGCGCACGAGCTGGACTCCGGGGGCGCGCTCTTCGATGCCCGCGATGACCGGGGCGAACGCGCGCTGATCGCGGGCCGGGTCGGCCGCGACGATCTCGAGCGACGGGCACCGGGACTGCGCGTCGCGGCGACGCTGCCCCCGCCGCACGCCCTCGGCGCGGGCCGAGGCCGAGCACGCGACGACGCGGTTGGCGTGGACGATGGCGATGGGGCGGGCGGGCGGCCCTTCGGCCGGCGACCCCTCCCCAGAGCCCGCCGAGGGGTCGACCCGGGCCAGGGCGGTGACGGGCCAATCGGGGAACCAGAGCACGAGGGTGCGCACGGTCACCCTGCCTTCGACCATGCCGCGGGGCGTTCGGTGTCGTGCTCGACCCGGGTGAGCCGTGTGGGAGCGGCGGTGGCGTGGCCCGCGGCATCCGGAAGCAGCATGCGCCCCTTGCGGGCGACGGGCCAGCGGCGGCTCGCCGAGGTGACGGTCACGGTGCGTTCGGCGAGGTAGCCGTGACCGCGGCCGACCCCCGTCCAGGCGGCCTCGCCGAGCTCGAGCACGGCTTCGGCCTGCGGCCAGGGTCCTTGCACGAGCAGCACGGCACCGCGGTCGCGCAGGCGGCCCGCGAGCCGGGCGACCTCGCCGTCGGGCGCGCGACCCGCGGGACGCACGGCGACGACGGGCAGCACGTCGGCGACCGTCGCGGCGACAGCGAGCCAGCGCCGGCCCGGGTCGGGCACGAGCACGAGACGGGAGAGGTCGACGCCCATCGACTCGGCTGCTTCGGCGCCGAGGCGCGGCATGCCGATCACTGCGCACCACGAGCCGTCTTGCGAAGCGCGCGCGAGGAGCGCGAGCAGCAGCGACGTCGAGTGCGGGAGCGAGTAGGCGCTGCCGGGACGCAGGCCCCCACCGGGAAGGAGGTCGGCCAGCGCGGGAAGCACCGGCAGCACGGGCGCGTCGAGTTTGCGCCCCTGCATCCGCTCGACTTGAGCGCGCAGTCGTGCCAGCTCATCTGGTTGCGCGGCCACGATCCCCCTCATTCCACCAGGCTAGAACACATGTTCTAGTACTTCAATCCGGTGGACTGACCGTACCCCGCACTTCCGACAGTTATGTTCGAGACTCTGCGCGCGCGAACTCTCCCTCGTTCGTTTGCCTCACATTGCGCGCATCGACCTCATCGAACGACAGAAAGGGGCAAACGAACCCCGCCGGCCCCACCCTTCAGACGAGTGACGCGGTCGACGCGATGCGGGCGAAGCCGCCCTCTTGCAGCACGAGCGCCGTCGAGGCCATGAGCTCGTCGGCTGTGCGCGTGACGACCCCGACGCCGGCGATCTCGCCCGTCAGGTCGAACGTGCGCGTCGCATCGAGGGCGACCGTGACGTCGTAGCCGAGGTTGCCCGCCATGCGCGCCGTCGTCTCGACGCACATATTCGTCTGGATGCCGCACAGCACGAGCTGCGTGATGCCCTGCTCCTGCAACCAGGCGTGCAGATCAGGGTCGCCGTAGAACGCAGAGTTGACGTTCTTCGTGACGAAAAGCGCGGGGTCGACGGCGTCGACGACGTCGACGAGCGCGTTGCCGGGATGCCCCGGAGCCAGCGGCGATCCGGACGACGTGGAGTCGTGTCGCACGACGACGATCGGGTCGCCCGCGGCGGTCCACGCCGTGATGAGCGCCGCGACGTTGGCCTCGCACGCGGGGTTGGTCGTCGCACCCCAGAAGTCGAGGTCGTCGAAGGCACGCTGCATGTCGATCACGATGAGAGCTCGGGTCATGCGCCCATCCCATCACGCCGCCGTGCCCTGTGGCATCCCCCGGCCGCCAGACCGCGAGGGCGTCAGGCCGCGAGGGCGAGGTAGGGCTCCCAACGAGGGTCGGCGCGGTCGGTGCCGCGCACCGTCCACTGCCCGCCGCGCGGGACGGCGGGGGTCAGTCGCAGCTCCCACCGCATCTCCTGCGGCGTGCGATCGCCCTTGATGTTGTTGCAGCGCAGACAGCACGCGACGAGGTTCTCCCACGAATCGGCGCCACCCCGCGACCGCGGCAGCACGTGGTCGATCGTCGAGGCCGGTGTGCCGCAGTAGGCACAGCGGTGGTTGTCGCGCCGCAGCACCCCGCGCCGTGTCACCGGAACGCGCCGGGCTCCGGGCATCTGCACGTACCGCGTCAGCAGGATGACCGCGGGTCTGTCATAGACCCCGCGTGCGCCCCAGACAGGGTCATCCTCGACAAGTTCGATGACCGTCGCCTTCTCGTTCAGCACGAGCACGATGGCCCGCTTGAACGACACGACGGCGAGCGGCTCGTAGCCCGCGTTCAGCACCAGTGTGCGCATTGCTCATCCTCTCGAACGTCCGAGACGGCTTCTCGGGTTGTTCGGTTGCGACGATGAGTTCGACGTCGGGGTACGAAAAAGGCGCTGTCGATTACAGACAGCGCCTGGGCGCCACGGTGGGACCGTGGCATCCGTTCGTGCAATGCCGCAAGGCGAGGCGACCTAGCGCATCCATGGTGGGGATGCGAGGAATGCTGCCCATGGGCTCCCTCCGCTTCTCTCAGCGTCGGGGATCAGGCTAACCCACCTCACCGACACAGCGGCCGGTTGAGGGTGAACCCGAGGTGTCGTGTCGACGGGGAGTCGATGGAACGGCGGCGGATGCGATCACCCGCGGTGCGCGCCTCAGCCCGCGTTGGCGACGAGCCAGGCCCACGGGTCGACGAGGCCGTTGTTGACACGCACCTCGAAGTGCAGGTGGTTAGCCGTCGAGCTGCCGGTCGAGCCGACGAGGCCGATCAGCTGACCCGCCTCGACCGTCTGGCCGGCGGACACCGTGCGGCTGCCGTAGGTCATGTGGCCGTACAGGGTCGATACGCGCTGGCCGCCGACGACGTGGTCGATGACGACGGCGACGCCGTATCCGCCGTACGCCTCTTGCGCGATGCGCACGACGCCGGATGCCGCGGCGTACAGCGGCGTGCCGCCGGGAGCGAGCAGGTCGACACCCTGGTGGTAGCCGGAGTCGCCGATTCCGCGGCCCTTCGTGAAGTTCAGGATCGGCCAGCGCACTTCGCCCGCGCCAGGCGAGACGAGGTTGATGTTGACCGGCACCGACGAGACGCTCGACGCCGCGGCGGCAGCCTGCGCGCGCGCACGCGCGGCGGCGGCTTCAGCGGCCTTCTTCTTGTTGATCTCGTCTTCGGTCGTCGCCGAATAGCTGTCGCGGGCGAGCTCGGTGCCCGAGGCATCCGAGGCCACGACGAGCGACTGCGCATCGACGGCAGACATCTGCTGCAGCGTCTGGCTGCTCTCGATCGGGAGGCGCGTACTGGCGGCGTAGGCAGGGATCGCCACGGTCGCGACGAGTCCTCCGACCATCGACAGGATGACGAGGCTGCGCAATGGCCCGTGCCGGCGTACTGAGGCCGGTCGGGGCGGGCGCGTCTTCGTCGGGCGCTTCGTGATCCAGGTGCGCGGCCCAGTGGGTCGCGCGGGGTTGACCGCAGTGTCTTGCGACTCGATCGCGGTCTGATCGTACTCTTCAGCCAAGCTGTCCTCCGGCGCCTCTGCGCCGGGGCGCTGGCTCGTCAACACTCGATGTCGGGGCACGATGTGCGGGTTTCACCACGCAAACGACGAGCCGATGAGGCAATCCGCGTGGGGTCCTACGGCGGGCTTCTCACCTGTGGACTGTTTGAGGCTACCGGACTGTAACGAATCTGTCACGTTGCGCACCTGGCAGAATCCTGGGCTTGCCTGCTAGGCGTCGAGCAGAAAGATGTGCGAGGCGATCTCGATGGGCAGCTCGAGCGCCTCGTCGTTGCCGTCCATCTGCACGAGCACGTAGCCCTCGTTGTACCGGAAATCGCCCGTCGCGCCCGGCAGAACGCCGGCGGACTTGAGCTGCCGCAGCAGTTCGGGATCGACCTGCGCGGGCTCGGCGAGCCGGCGCACCGTGCCGCGGATCGGCTCGCCCGCCTCGTTCATGCGCGCGACGAGACCCACGACGTCGTGCTCGAACTCGACGGCCAGCACGTCGCCGAGCTGATCGAGCCCGGGGATGGGGTTGCCGTAGGGCGATTCGGTCGGGTGCCCGAGCAGTTCGATGAGCCGCCGCTCGACCTGCTCGCTCATGACGTGCTCCCAGCGGCAGGCCTCGTCGTGCACGTAGGCCCAGTCGAGCCCGATGACGTCGGAGAGCAGCCGCTCGGCGAGCCGGTGCTTGCGCATGACGTCGACGGCCTTCTGCCGGCCTTCGTCGGTGAGTTCGAGGGTGCGGTCTTCGGCGACGACGACGAGTCCGTCGCGCTCCATGCGCCCGACGGTCTGCGACACCGTCGGACCCGAGTGGCCGAGGCGCTCCGAGATCCGAGCGCGCAGCGGCTGGATCTTCTCTTCTTCGAGTTCGAGGATCGTGCGCAGGTACATCTCGGTGGTGTCAATGAGATCAGTCATGCGGGCGCCCTCGTAACGATGAACAGGTAAGGCCAGCCTATCCCGCGCCACCGGCACAGGGACGGTCGCGGGAATCCCTAGACTCGACGCATGTCCCACGTGCTGCTGCCCCGCGAGATCCTGCCCTCCGACGGACGCTTCGGGTGCGGCCCATCGAAGATCCGCACCGCCCAGCTCGAGGTGCTCACCGGCCGCGGCGCCACCGTGCTCGGCACGTCGCACCGGCAGGCTCCGGTCAAAGACCTCGTCGGCAGCGTTCGCGCCCTCATCGGCGAGATCTTCCGCCTGCCCAACGACTACGAAGTGATCCTCGGCAACGGCGGATCCACCGCCTTCTGGGATGCCGCAGCCTTCGGTCTCATCGAGCGCCGGTCGCAGAACCTCGTGTTCGGCGAGTTCGGCGGAAAGTTCGCCAAGGCGGCCGCCGCACCGTGGCTCGAGGCGCCCGACGTGCGCAAGGCCGAGCCGGGCAGCCGCACGAGCGCTGAGGCCGTCGAGGGCGTCGATGTCTACGCGTGGCCGCACAACGAGACCTCGACCGGCGTCGCTGCGCCCGTCGAGCGCGTGCACGGCGACGCGGGCGCCCTGACCGTCATCGATGCGACGAGCGCCGCCGGCGGCATCGACTTCTCGGTGCACGAGGCCGACGTCTACTACTTCGCCCCGCAGAAGAACCTCGGCTCGGACGGCGGCCTGTGGTTCGCTCTCGTCTCGCCGGCAGCGATCGAGCGCATCGAGCGGATCGCGGCATCCGGCCGGTACATCCCCGAGTTCCTCAGCCTGAAGAACGCCCTCGACAACTCCCGACTCAACCAGACCCTGAACACCCCCGCGCTCGCGACGCTGCTGCTGCTCGATGACCAGCTGGGGTGGATCCGCGACAACGGTGGACTGCAGTGGGCGGATGCACGCACCCGCGAGTCGTCGGATGCCCTCTACGCGTGGGCCGAAGCGTCGGCGTACGCGACGCCGTTCGTCGCCGACCCGGCCGACCGCTCCCCCGTCGTCGCCACGATCGACTTCGACGATTCGGTCGATGCCGCCGCGGTGGCGAAGATCCTGCGCGCCAACGGCATCGTCGACACGGAGCCCTACCGCAAGCTCGGCCGCAATCAGCTGCGCGTCGCGACCTTCGTCTCGATCGAGCCCGACGACGTGCGCCAGCTCATCCGCTGCATCGAAGCGGTCGTCTACTCCTTGACCGCCTAGCCCTCGGGCTGGGCTGAGCCGGCTCCTCGCGAGCCGGTCTCAGTCGTCGGAGCCGTCTTCGTCTTCGTCGTCGTCGTCGTCGTCCGAATCGTCGTCTTCGTCCGAATCGTCGTCTTCGTCCGAATCGTCCTCGTCGGAGTCGTCGTCGTCAGACTCGTCGTCGTCGGAGTCGTCGTCGTCAGACTCGTCGTCGTCGTCGTCGGAGTCGTCGTCATCCGAATCGTCCTCGTCGGAGTCGTCCTCGTCCTCGTCCTCGTCCTCGTCGTCAGAGTCGTCGTCATCGGAGTCCTCGTCCGAGTCGTCCTCGTCGTCGTCCGAGTCATCGTCGTCATCGTCGTCGTCACCCGAGTCATCGAGTTCGTCGATGTCGACGCCGTCGACATCACCCGCGTGCAGGATCGAGGATCCGTCTTCGTCGAAGTCCGCGGCATCCAGGTCGTCGAGATCATCGACGTCGTCATCGATGTCGTCGTCGTCCTCGTCGTCATCGGACTCAGAGCCGGACTCGGCTGCGGAATCAGACTCGCTCTCAGCCGCAGCGGCCTGCGCGGCCTGGTAATCGGCGAGGCGTTCGTCCCACGGCACCCACTCGGGGGCGAGCAGCGCGCCGTCGCCGGGCAGCAGTTCGGCCTCGAGGACGGTCGGCTCTTCACCGTCGACGCGGGCGAGGCTCACGGTCCAGTACCAGCCGGGGTACCCGGACAGGCGGTTCTGGAACCGCAGCGAGACGACGCCGTCGGCCTCGACGCGGTGACCGGCGGGCGGGCCGATCGTCGACTCGGGCGTGATCTCTTTGAGCGCGGCGAGCGCGAGGTCGTGCGACTCGAGCAGCACGGCATCCGGTGTCACGTCGGCCGCGGCATCGGTCTCGGAGCCGGAGTCAGGCTCAGGCGTCGAGTTCATCAGCCACCTTGCGCAGCACCGCGGCGACCTTCTTAGCGTGCGACCCGCTCGGGTAGCGGCCGCGACGCAGGTCGCCGCCGATGTCATCGAGCAGCTTGACGAGGTCTTCGACGATGATCGCCATGTCGTCAGCCGGCTTGCGCGAGCGCTTGGCGAGACTCACGGGAGCCTCGAGCACGCGCACCGAGAGCGCCTGCAGTCCGCGTTTGCCGTCGGCCACACCGAACTCGAGGCGCGTGCCGGCCTTGAGAGTCGTGGTTCCCGCGGGCATCGCCGTGGCGTGCAGGAAGACGTCCTGGCCGTCATCGGTCGTGATGAAGCCGAACCCCTTCTCTTCGTCGTAGAACCTGACCTTGCCGGTGGGCATGCGAACCTCGCTGGTAGACGGCCCGCGAATCGCGGGCAGGGCGGAACCGGAGTCGTCAAGACTCCACCCTCCAGCCTACGGCACCGCGGGACGAGAGTAGGCTGGACCGGATGAGCACGCGACCCCCCGCCGACGACGTCCCCGCGCGTCGTATCGACAGCCTTCTGGCGTTCGCTGCTCTGTGCTTGCTGGTGGTGTCGATCATCAGCTTCTTCTCGATCATGATCGCCACGGCGACGGGGCTCGAGCAGGCCGATTTCGCGTCGGGCATCTGGCCCCTGGTGACGGTCGTCGTGTGGGTCGGCCCGATCCTCGCGTTCGCGATGATCCTGTTCATCCTGATCTCGAGCTTCGTACGCAGGGCGCGCGCCAACCGCGGAGCCTGAGTGGTCTCCGACGAGCGGGGCCTTGCGACGTGGCTGGCACGGCGCGATGACGCTGCCCTCGCCCAGACCTTCGCGGCTCGCGGCGTCTCACCGAATGCCCCGTGGCAGGACTTCTACGACGCCGCCGCGGCTCTGCTCGAACCGGCATCCGTCGACCGTGCGTTGACCACCCTGCCGCGCACCGCGCTCATCGCCGCTGCCGCCGGTGACGGCACCCCGGTGCCGGACCGGCTCGCCCTGCGCGACGACACCGGACGCCCCTACACCGTCGTCGCGGCGCGCCTCGCCGCCGCCGCGCAGGCGCACCCCGAGGCCTTCCGCCCCACGGCACTCCACCCCGAGGCGCCGACGGGCGGCGAGGCCGCCGCCGCAGAGCGCGCGTTCGCCACCTCGGGCGCCCTCGCCGACGTGCTCCTGGCCTGCCTGCACGCCCCCCTCACCCGCACGATCGCCGGCGCCGTGAGCGCCGTCGACCGGCGGCGGCTGATCGAGGCCGGTGCCGTCCACTCGGTCGAAGAGCTCGACGATCTCGTGACGTCGGCGGCGATGGCCGACCTCATCGTGGCGGTCGACCGGGAATGGGTCGTCACCGATGCCGGCGACGCGTGGCTCGGGGCCTCGACGCTCGACCGCTGGGCCACGATCGTGCACGGACTCATCGCGCGTCTGCCCGAGGGGCTGCGCACCCCCCGAGGCATCGTCGATCCCCGGGACTGGGCCGAGGCCTACCCGCTCGACAACGACTGGATCGCCCGGGCGCGAAGCCTGCACGTCATCGCGCACCGCTGGGGTCTCACCGCCGACGGCGCCGAGCCCGTCTGGACCGCTCGGCTCCGCGCAGGAGACGATCTCGACACCGCCGCCTTCGCGGCGCAGCTGCCCGCCGAGATCGACAAGGTCTACCTGCAGGCCGATCTGACGGCGATCGCCCCCGGCCCCCTCTCTCCGCCCCTCGACCTTCGCCTGCGCCGCATCGCGCAGCGCGAGTCGCGGGCGCAGGCCTCGACGTACCGCTTCACAGCCGAATCCCTCGCGGCGGGCATGACCGAGGGCGAGACCGGCCGATCGATCCGCGAGTTCCTCGGTGGGCTCTCGCTCACCGGCATCCCGCAGCCTCTCGACTACCTGCTCGAGAGCACCGCGGCACGCCACGGCCTCGTGCGCGTGCGCCGTGACGACCGCGTCGGCAAGACGCTCATCGAGAGTGCGGATGCGGCGATGCTCGACGCCATCGCGGTGGATCAGGCGCTGCGCGCGCTAGGTGTCGTGTCCGAGGGATCGGTGCTGACCTCGCGCGTCGCGCGGGACACCGTCTACTGGTCGCTCGCCGATGCGCGGTACCCCGTCATCGCGCTCGACGCAGCGGGCGCGCCCGAGTGGCTGCACCGGCGCGCGCCCACGCTCGCGACCGCACCGCCTCGCGCCATCGCCTCCTACGCCGGCCTCATCGAGACGCTGCGCGACCGGCACGAGGGCGACACCGACGCCGCGTGGCTCGTGCGCGAACTCGAACAGGCCGTGCGCCTGCGGGGCCTGATCGAAGTCACGGTGCGTCTGCCCGACGGGTCGGAGCGCGTCTTCGCCCTCGAGGCCTCGGGATTCGGCGGCGGCCGCCTGCGGGGCCTGGACCGGGCCGCCGACATCGAACGCACCCTGCCCGTCTCGCACATCGTGGGCGTCCGGCCCCTCTGACCCCGTGCGACGCCCCACCCCGGGGCAACGCTAGACTGGACGGCTATGTCTGACGGCCCACTTATCGTGCAGAGCGACCGGACGGTGCTGCTCGAAGTAGCCCATCCCAACGCTGAGAACGCCCGCCACGAGCTCGCGATCTTCGCCGAGCTCGAGCGCGCCCCCGAGCACATCCACACGTACCGCGTCACGCGCCTCGGACTGTGGAACGCGCGCGCCGCGGGCCACGACGCCGAAGACATGCTGGCGACCCTCGACCGGTGGTCGCGCTTCCCCGTGCCGCCGTCGGTGTCGATCGACATCCGCGAGACGGTGAACCGCTACGGGCGCCTCGTCATCGACCGCACCGACGAGGGCGACCTCGTGCTCAAGTCGACGGATGCCGCCGTGCTGGCCGAGGTGTCCAAGAACAAGCGCATCCAGCCGCTGCTCATCGGCCGCCCGTCCCCCGACACGTTCCTCGTGGATGCGTGGGCGCGCGGGCACATCAAGCAGGAGCTGCTCAGGATCGGCTGGCCCGCCGAAGACCTCGCCGGCTACACGCCGGGCACGCCGCATCCGATCGAGCTCGAGGAAGCGGACTGGAAGCTGCGCCCCTACCAGCGCAAGGCCGTCGACATCTTCACCGAGGGCGGCTCGGGCGTCGTCGTGCTCCCCTGCGGCGCCGGCAAGACGCTCGTCGGAGCCGCGGCGATGGCCGACACGAAGACGACGACGCTCATTCTCGTGACGAACACCGTGAGCGCCCGCCAGTGGCGCGACGAGCTGATCAAGCGCACGTCGCTCACCCCCGAGGAGATCGGCGAGTACTCGGGCCAGGTCAAAGAGGTCAAGCCCGTCACGATCGCGACCTACCAGATCCTCACGGCGAAGCGGAAGGGCGAGTACGCGCACCTCGCTCTGCTCGATGCCCTCGATTGGGGACTCATCGTCTACGACGAGGTGCACCTGCTGCCCGCACCGGTGTTCAAGCTGACCGCCGACCTGCAGGCCCGCCGCCGCCTCGGCCTCACCGCCACCCTCGTGCGCGAAGACGGCCGCGAGGGCGATGTCTTCAGCCTCATCGGCCCCAAGCGCTTCGACGCACCGTGGAAGGAGATCGAGGCCCAGGGCTTCATCTCGCCCGCCATCTGCTACGAAGTGCGCGTCGATCTTCCCGCCTACGAACGCCTCGAATACGCCGCGGCAGCCGACGACGAGCGCTATCGCCTGGCGGCCACCGCCCCCGCGAAGATCGACGTCGTGCGCCGCCTCGTCGAGCGCCACAAGGGCGAGCGCATCCTCGTGATCGGGCAGTACCTCGACCAGATCGACGTGATCTCCGAAGCCCTCGGCGCGCCGCAGATCACCGGTGCGACGCCGGTCGACGAGCGCGAAGAGCTCTATCAGGCGTTTCGCGAAGGCGAGATCGACGTGCTCGTCGTGTCGAAGGTCGCGAACTTCTCGATCGACCTTCCCGAGGCATCCGTCGCGATCCAGGTGTCGGGATCGTTCGGCTCGCGTCAAGAAGAGGCCCAGCGCCTCGGGCGCTTGCTGCGTCCCAAGAAGTCCGCGAACACGGCGAGCTTCTATACACTCATCGCCCGCGACACCGTCGACCAGGACTTCGCCCAGAATCGCCAGCGCTTCCTCGCCGAACAGGGCTACACGTACACGATCCTGGATGCCGACGGCATCGCCGCGTAACGACTGCAGGCCCGCCGGATGCATCCGGAAAGCGGATCGCACGCCGATTTTCAGCATCCGCATCGGTTCCGGTGCCAGTATTGGCCTATGACCGCACCGCGCATCCTCGTTGTGGACGACGAACCGAACATCCGCGACCTGCTCATCACGAGCCTCCGCTTCGCCGGATATCAGGTGAAGGCTGTCTCGAACGGAGCACAGACCATCTCGGCTGTGCTGGAAGAGGAGCCCGACCTGATCATCCTCGACGTCATGCTGCCCGACATGAACGGGTTCAGTGTCACCAAGCGCCTGCGGGGCGCGGGGTACACGGCGCCGATCCTGTTCCTCACGGCGAAGGACGAGACCGAAGACAAGATCGCCGGTCTCAACGCCGGGGGCGACGACTACGTCACCAAGCCGTTCAGCCTCGACGAGATCGTCGCGCGCATCCAGGCGATCCTGCGCCGCACGATGCAGGCCGACGAGGAGTCGGTCATCCGCGCCGGCGAGCTCACGATGGACCAGGACACGCACGACGTGCAGGTCGGCGACGTGTCGATCGACCTCAGCCCGACCGAGTTCAAGCTGCTGCGCTACCTCATGCTCAACCCCAACCGCGTGCTGTCGAAGGCGCAGATCCTCGATCACGTGTGGGAGTACGACTTCAACGGCGATGCGGGCATCGTCGAGAGCTACATCTCGTACCTGCGTCGCAAGATCGATCCGCACTCGTCTGAGCCGCTCATCCAGACCAAGCGCGGCTTCGGCTACATGCTGAAGGCCGGCAAGCCCGCCTGACCGACGACCGATTCGAGGGGACCCGCTTGGCGCATCAGACCGACGCGGTCACCCGGTGGTGGCGCGGCACGAGCCTGCGCGCCAAGGTGACCGGTGTGACCGTCACGGTGCTCGCCCTCGGGCTCACCGCGACGGGCACGGGCGCGACGGTGTTCCTGCGCAATGCGCTCATCGCCAACCTCGACAGCACCGTGCAGCAGGTCGCGGCGACCGAGATCGGTACGGGCCTGTTCGACATCCAGATGGCCGACGGGATGGTCTTCGCCACCGAGAAGGACGACGTCCCGCGCACGGACTACCACGTCGCGCTCTATCAGGCGTCGGGCGACTTCATCGTCTCGGCCGGCGGCACCGATCCGGCGCCCGACTTTCCTGCGTCGTACTCGCTCCCTGAGGCCCACGCCGACGGCACGACGGCGTTCGACCTGACCGATGAGGAGACGCGGACGACGTTCCGCGCGAGCGTGGCACCGCTCGAGCTGCCCGGGGGCCTGCTCGTGCCGCAGCTCGTCGCCGCCTCGACGGCGCCCGTCAACCAGGTCGTCACGACCTTCCTCAGCATCTACTCGATCCTCGCCCTCATCGTGCTCGTGCTGGGCGCGTTCGCGACGCGGTTGCTCGTGACGTTCGCGTTCCGAAGTCTCGGGCAGGTCGAGTCCACCGCCATGGCGATCGCCGCCGGCGACTTCGGTCAGCGTATGACCGACATCGAGCCGACGACCACCGAGGTCGGCCGGCTCAAGACTGCCATCAACGCGATGCTCGGCCGCGTCGACACCGCGATCACCCAGCGCGACGCGACCGTACGGCAGATGCGGCGCTTCATCGGCGACGCGAGCCACGAGCTGCGCACGCCGCTCGTGACGGTGCGCGGCTACGCCGAGCTGTACCGGATGGGCGCGATCCGCAGCGAAGAGGACATCGCTCAGTCGATGAACCGCATCGAGAGCGAGGCCAAGCGCATGGGTCTGCTCGTCGAGGATCTGCTGGCCCTCGCCCGCCTCGACGAGCGGCGCGACGTCGTGATCAAGCCCGTCGACCTCCGGCCGATCGCCCGGGATGCGGCCCTCGACCTGCGCGCAACGGCCCCGGGCCGCCGGGTCACGGTGATCGACACGACCGCCCACGAGCCCCCGCGCCCGCTCGTGACGACGCGCGAGGACTCTGCCGAGAGCGAGCGCAAACGCCCCCCGACCTCGACGATCGCCGCGCTGCTGCGGCGAAAGCCGAAGTCGGCACCGGGCGAACCGCCGGCGGACACGGCCCCCGTCGCCGCGCAGCCGACCCGCACCCGCGCCGATCCCGAGCCGATCGTGATGGGCGATGAGAACCGCGTGCGGCAGGTCGTGACGAACCTGCTCGGCAACGCCCGGCGCTTCACGACCGAGGACTCCCCCATCGAACTGCGGGTCGGCGTGGACCCCGCCGCATCCACGGGGTGGGTCGAGATCATCGACCACGGCGAAGGCGTGCCCGACCAGATCAAGGACAAGATCTTCCAGCGTTTCTGGCGAGCGGACACGTCGCGCACGCGTGAGACCGGCGGATCGGGCCTCGGTCTGTCGATCGTCGCATCGATCGTCGAGGCGCTGCACGGCTCGGTCGGGGTCGTCGACACCCCCGGCGGCGGCGCGACGTTCCGGGTTTCGCTTCCCCTGGCCGAGGGGCGGGATGCCGCCGAGCATCTGCACCTCGAAACGCAGCCGATCCCCCGCATGCCGCAGAGCATCACCGACGACACCGATAGCTGACGGTTCCTCCCCATCCGGGCCCGCTGGCCCTTCTTTCACGGTTCCGCGCCCGAGGCCCAGGGGGCGGCGGACCCGCCGCCTAGCGTTGCGGCAGAGCGGGCGGTATCGGGCCGCCCCGTCCCGAAGGGTGGTCCCATGGCCGTCTTCTCCGTCGACAGCGACGCCGTCCTCTCGTCCACGACCGCCGTACGCGGCACGATCGACCGGCTGCAGGCCGAGGTCGCCGCGCTCATGGGCCAGCTGACCCAGTTGCAGGGGTCATGGACGGGCGCGGCATCGGCCGCGTTCCACTCCAGCGTCGAGCAGTGGCGCGCGACGCAGCGCACCGTCGAAGACTCCCTCACCGCCCTCAACGCCGCCCTCGCGACGGCGGGCCGCCAGTACGCCGATGCGGAACAGGCCTCGATGAGCCTGTTCCGCTGAGGGAACGACGAAGGGCCTCTCCCAGGGGAGAGGCCCTTCGCTATGAGCTATCGAGCTGCGATCCTGATCCGAGGGATCAGAAGTCCATGCCACCCGTCGGGTCGGCGGGCATCGCCGAAGCCTTCTCGGGCTTGTCGGCGACGACGACCTCGGTGGTCAGGAACAGTCCAGCGATCGACGCAGCGTTCTGCAGCGCCGAGCGCGTGACCTTGGCCGGGTCGATGATGCCCTGTGCGAACATGTCGCCGTACTCGCCGGTCGCGGCGTTGAGGCCGTGACCCGGGGGAAGCTCGGACACCTTGTTCGCGACGACACCGGGCTCGAGACCGGCGTTCAGCGCGATCTGCTTGAGCGGCGCCTCGATCGCGACGCGAACGATGTTCGCACCGGTCGCCTCGTCACCCGAGAGCTGCAGGCCCGCGAGGACCTTCCTGCCGGCCTGGATGAGCGCGACGCCACCACCGGCGACGATGCCCTCTTCGACGGCGGCCTTCGCGTTGCGAACGGCGTCTTCGATGCGGTGCTTGCGCTCCTTCAGCTCGACCTCGGTCGCTGCACCCGCCTTGATGACGGCAACGCCGCCGGCGAGCTTGGCGAGACGCTCCTGGAGCTTCTCGCGGTCGTAGTCGCTGTCGGTGTTCTCGATCTCGCGACGGATCTGGGTCACGCGACCTTCGATCTGCTCGGCATCGCCGACACCCTCGATGATCGTCGTCTCGTCCTTCGTGACGATGACCTTGCGGGCACGGCCGAGCAGGTCCAGCGTCGCGTTCTCGAGCTTGAGGCCGACCTCTTCCGTGATGACCTGTCCACCCGTGAGGATCGCGATGTCCTGCAGCTGGGCCTTGCGGCGGTCACCGAAGCCGGGAGCCTTGACGGCGACCGACTTGAAGATGCCGCGGATCTTGTTGAGAACGAGCGTCGCGAGAGCTTCACCCTCGACGTCCTCGGCGATGATGACGAGCTCCTTGCCGTCCTGGATCACCTTGTCGACGATGGGGAGAAGATCCTTGATGTTCGAGATCTTCTGGTTCGCGATGAGGATGTACGGGTCCTCGAAGACCGCCTCCTGGCGGTCGGGGTCCGTGACGAAGTAGGGGTTGATGTAGCCCTTGTCGAAGCGCATGCCCTCGGTGAGCTCGAGCTCGGTGCCGAAGGTCTGCGACTCCTCGACCGTGACGACGCCTTCCTTGCCGACCTTGTCGATGGCCTCGGCGATCAGTGCGCCGATTTCTTCGTCAGCAGCCGAGATCGATGCGGTGGCAGCGATCTCCTCCTTCGTCTCGACCTCCTTGGCCGAAGCGAGCAGTTCGTCGGAGATGGCCGCGACGGCCTTCTCGATGCCCTTCTTGAGGCTGATGGGGTCGGCGCCGGCTGCGACGTTGCGCAGGCCCTCACGCACGAGTGCCTGAGCGAGGACGGTAGCCGTCGTCGTGCCGTCACCGGCGACGTCGTCGGTCTTCTTCGCGACCTCCTTGACCAGCTCTGCGCCGATCTTCTCGTACGGGTCGTCGAGCTCGATCTCCTTGGCGATCGAGACGCCGTCGTTCGTGATCGTGGGAGCGCCCCACTTCTTCTCGAGTACGACGTTGCGACCGCGCGGGCCGAGCGTCACCTTGACGGCGTCAGCCAGCGTGTTGAGGCCGCGCTCGAGGCCACGACGGGCCTCTTCGTCGAAAGCGATGATCTTTGCCATGTGTGTCTCGTCCCTCCCGGACGTGGGCTTGCGGAATTAGCACTCAAACGTACGGAGTGCTAACGCTCATTCTGGCACTCGACCTATGCGAGTGCAAGCCGCATGCCCGTCAGTCGGTCGGCGCGGGCTCAGGAGGGGTCGACGTGCGGTCGAGACCGACGACGATCGTGAGCTGGCGGGTGTCAGGGTCGCCGAGCTGATACGCCTCGCTCTGCTCGATCTCGGCCCCGCCGATGACGTCTGCCAGGCCCAGCGCGGCTGCTTCGTCGGCGGCGTCGAGATAGAAGACGGTCGTCACGGCGAAGTCGTCACTGCCGGCGCCGCTGGCCAGGACGTTGTCGGCGGGCCAGCCCGCGGCGACCACGACGTCTTTCAGCTGGGTCGCGAGGCCCTCTTCGGGCGTCGCGTTGAGCACGTTGACGGTGTACGTCGTGTCGATGACGGGTTCGACCTGCACGGTCGGCTCGGGTGTCGGCGCCGGTGCGGGAAAGAGTTCGACGCGGCCGGATGCCAGAAGCGTGCCGAAGATTCCGACGGTGATGAGCACGATCGTCGCGAGCGTCGCCCACAGCAGCACGACCCAGCCGCGCATGCGGGGGTTCTCGGCGCGATGGGCGCCTACTCGGCCCACTTCTGCCGGGATCTCATCGAAGCGATCCCGCGGGAAGGTCGATTTCGGCACTCCCCGAGACTACCCGTCCGCGCGCTGAAGCCTCGCCTGCTCACGCGCGTCGCGCAGACGCCTCAGCCGCTTCACGAGCATCGGATCGTGGGCCTGCGCCTCGGCCGTGCCGAGCAGGCGGCCGAGCAGCTGGTAGTACCGTGCGGGCGAGAGACCGAGATCGGCACGGATCGCCTCTTCTTTGGCGCCCGCGTGCCGACGCCACTCCGCCTCGAAAGCGAGGATGGCGCGATCGCGGTCACTGAGGGGCACGCCCTCACGCTAACGCGCGAACCCCGTCACGCCCGCGCGCCACTCCACGCTCTGCCCGAGTGGGTCGACTGCCGCCAGTGCCACCCCGTCGAGGCCGAGCACGAACCCGTTCCACGTCGCGGGATCGATCGGCGGATGCCACGCCTCATGCAGACCCGGTGGGTCGATCGTGACCCACGAGGCGTCAAGCCCGCGGATCGTCTCGATGAGCCGCTCGCGGCCCCGACGGGGAATGTGCGGCAGCACCCCGGGCGTCGTGACGACGACGCGGGCTCCCGCCGGCGCCTGCGCCACGAGCGCCTCGAGCACACCGGGCTCGGTCGCATCGCCGCGCACGAGCAGCGGCGGATCGGCCGCGACGATGTCCAGCGCCGCCGTGATCCGCTCGGCCCGGCCGTGCTCACCCGGCCAGACCAGGGCGGCGAGGAACCGGCGGTCGGCCGGGTCTGCGGCATCCCTCGGCTCGAGGTCGATGCCGGCACGCCACACGATCTCAGGCAGCCGCAGCGGCGGTTCACCGCTCACCGCCGAGGCGAGCACGACGGGCGACTTCCCCGTCGCCGGGTCGAGATCCGGACCCCCGTCGTACCGGTACGAGTAGTGGTCTGGGTAGAGGCACAGCCCCGCGCTCGCGCCCACCTCGACGAGCGCGATCGGGCCGTCGATCATGCTGAGCGCGGGCAGCAGCGCGGCACAGCGCAGCGGCTCGTTGGTCTGCAGGCTGCGACCGGATGCCTCGGCCACGACCTCGTCGGCATGGTCGGCGACCCACGCCGCCCACTCCGGGAACGACCGCTCGGGTGCGCCGAGCATCCGTGTGACGGCGAACACGAGCGGCGGCTGACGACGGGTCGCGGGGATCCGCGCGAGGATCGCCGCCGTGCCCGGGTCGCGCGCCACTCCGGCGGCCCAGTCCTCGTACAGGGCCGACCGACCCCGAGCCTCGGCCGCGGCGAACCGCGCGTAACGGTCGACGGTGGCGGCGGCATCCGGATGCATGACCTCATTCTCGCGGCGACTCGGCCCGTCATGTCGGAACAGGCGCGTGCCCTCTGGGGTTGAATGTTCAAGAGCATCGAGGAGAACCCACATGACGTACGAGATCAACAAGACCGACGAGCAGTGGCGCGAAGAGCTGACGCCCGAGCAGTACGCGGTGCTGCGCCAGGCGGGCACCGAGCGGGCGTGGACGGGCGAACTGCTCGACGAGAGCCGCGCGGGACTGTACGCGTGCGCCGCGTGCGGGGCCGAGCTGTTCCGCAGCGGCACGAAGTTCGATTCGCACTGCGGGTGGCCGAGCTTCTACGAATCGGTCCGCCCCGAGGCGGTCGAGCTGATCGAAGACACCAGCCACGGCATGGTGCGCACCGAAGTGCGATGTGCCGCGTGCGGCTCGCACCTGGGCCATGTGTTCCCCGACGGCTTCGGCACGCCCACGGGCGATCGCTACTGCATGAACTCGCTGTCGCTCTCGTTCGCACCCGAGGGTGAGGCGTGACGGCCGCCCCAGCTTCTCCCCCCGCCGACGACACATCGCCGAGCGGTGTCTCCGGGAGCGTGAGCCCGACCCTCGATGCCGTCCGCGCGCGGCGCTCGTGGTCGAAGGTCACCGATGAGGCTCCGACGCACGAAGAGCTGCTGACGCTCGTGTCTGCGGCGGCGCGCGTCGCCGACCATTCCTCGCTGCGCCCGTGGCGACTGATCGAACTGCGCGGAGCCGACCGCGAGCGCCTGGGTGCCGCCCTGGCGAAGGCTGCCGGTGACTCCGAGCCGTCGCAGAAGCCGCTGCGGGCGCCGCTGCTCATCGCGGTCGTGGCGAGCTATCGCAAGAGCGACAAGGTGCCCCGCTGGGAGCAGGAGGCCGTCGCCTCCGGCGTCGCGCACATGCTCAGCCTGCTTCTGGACGACGCGGGCTGGGGTGTCATATGGCGGACCGGCCCGCTGACCCGGTCGAAGGCCGTCGCGAAAGCGCACGGTCTCGGCAAGCGCGAAGAGCTGCTCGGCTGGCTGTACGTCGGCGGCAAGCCCTCGGCGAAGGCGGGCCCCCGCCGCGAGATCGACGCGCGAGCCTTCGTCTCGCCGATGCCGGCGGGCAAGAAGAAGTCCTAGCCCTCTTCGTGCCGCGGACGCCGTCGTCGCCACGGTGCGACCGCGACGACGACCGACGCCAGGGCGATTCCCACCATGATGCTCACCTGCAGGGGGCCGGGGCCCTCGGCCGCCGGCCACAGCGCGTCCAGCGCGACCGAGGTCACGAGCTGTCCGACGACGGTGCCGAGGCCGAGGAGCAGCACGCCCGTCTGGGCGACGAGCGCCGCCGACAGGAAGATGTACGTGACCCCGAGCGCACCGCCGAGGTAGAGCCACGGTTCGGTCGGGAAGGCCCGCGGCGGTCCCGAGACGATACCGCTCACGGCGGCGGCGACGACGAGGATGAGCGTTCCGCCGATGAAGTTCACGAGCGTCGCGGTGAGGGGTGTGCCCACGCGCTGCCGCAGTCGGCCGTTCGTCGCCTGCTGCCACGCGATCCCGACGCCCGCGAGGAAGGGCATGACGAGCATCCACAGCGGGATGCCGCGCACGGCGTCGCCCACGAGCGAGACGCCGACCGCGGTGAGCGCGAGCACTCCCCCGAGAAGCCGCGGAACGGTCACGGCGACGACGCCGGCCGGCCCGTAGCCGAGCCGGTCGAGCACGAGCCCGTTGACGGCCTGCCCCGCGACGACGCCGACTGTGAACAGCGCCACGCCGATGACGGCGACCGCGACGCCCTGCGTCGCGACCGTGAGCGCTCCGGCTGCACCGCCCGCCAGCATCCACCACGGGATCCTGCGCTCGCGCACTCCCGCCGCGAGGGCGCGGAATCCGCGGCGCCCCACGGGCAGCGCGGCCGACAGCACGATGAGCAGAAGCAGGCCGGAGCCGAACGACACGGCGGCGGCGACGAAGCCGTCGTCCAGGCGCACGCCGAGCACGCCGTTGATGCGTGCTTGCACGGCGGTCAGGGCGCCGATGATCGCAGCACCCAGAAGGGCGATCCAGACGGGCAAGCGTCCTTCGTCGCCACGGGAGTCAGCCGTCACGAGCCGGCTGCGGGACTTGAACCCGCAACCCCCTAATTACAAGTTAGGTGCGCTACCAATTGCGCCAAGCCGGCGAAGTCACCCATTCTATCGGGCTGCCGAGGGCTACTCGGACGGCGTCGCGGTGGGGGTCGGCGTGGGGGTCGCCTCGTAGTAGGCGTGGCTTGCCATCGTCAGCACGAACTGTGCGAACTCCTTGGGGTCATCGAGCGCCCCGACATAGGGAGCGCCGTTGACGAGCACCATGGGGGTTCCCGTGAGGGACACGCCATCGGTGTCGGGCAGTCCGCTCAGCGCGCGCTCGGTGGCCTCTTTCGCCCACGAGACGAAGGACTGCTCCTCGATGCAGTTGCGCACGACCTTGGGTGAATCGACACCGCTCGCCTGGGCGATGTCCGCCAGGACGACGTCGGAGAACCCGTCGGAATCGAGTTCGGGCTGCTGCGAGAGCAGCGCGTGGTTGTAGGCGAAGAACGCGTCGGGAGAGTGCGTGGCCACACAGGCCGCGGCGCTCGCGGCGCGCAACGAGTACTTCGTGCCGTTCGACTTGGCCGTGAGCATCGCGACCGGGTAATAGGTCAGGGTGGCCGCACCCTCGCCGACCCACTTGGATAGCTGCGGAGCGTTCGCGAGCTGGAACTCGCGCGATCCGGCGGAGAGGTAGTCGACATAGACGCGGATGTCGACGACCGACTGATCGGTCGGCTCGGGCGTGGCTGCATCCGCAGCCGCGGCTGCCGCTTCGTCCGGAGCGGGGGTCGGCGTCGGGGTGCCCGACGAGGGACCGCCCGGGATCCCGGCGACGCTCGTGACGACGAAGCCGTCGTCGGCTACGTTCGCGGGGCTCAGCTGCGGCTTGGACACCGCGGAGCCCATGGCCCACGCGACGACGACGGCGGCGATCGCGACGATCGCGACGACGGATGCCACGGCCGAGACGACCCTCAGGCGTCGCGTGCGCGCCTGTCGCGCCTGCACCTGCTGCGCCTTTTCGCGCACCGCATCGCGACGGTCGCTCGGGACGTTCGAAGACTCGTCGCTGGACATGGGACCTTTCGGGGGCGCTGCGTTCGGGGCCGTAACGGCGGGGCCAGCCACGCGAAGAACGGGAAGACTTCACGGCGATCGGGCCGAGGACGATGCTAGCCAGCCACCCTGGGAAATGACCAGAAGCGCCCTCGACGTGCCCCGTGACATACTGGCCCTGCGCCCAATGGGGGGCGTGCGGGCAAGCCCCCGCTCATCCATCACTACGGATCGTCCGGCACGTACCTGCCGGTGAAGGAGAAGAAACAATGGCATCCGTCACGTTCGACAGCGCCACCCGCCTCTACCCCGGCGGCACTCGTCCTGCCGTGGACAATCTCAACCTCGAGATCGCCGATGGCGAGTTCCTGGTTCTCGTCGGTCCGTCCGGCTGCGGAAAGTCCACCTCGCTGCGCATGCTCGCGGGCCTCGAAGAGGTCAATTCGGGGCGCATCCTGATCGGTGACCGCGACGTGACCGACGTGCCGCCGAAAGACCGCGACATCGCCATGGTCTTCCAGAACTACGCGCTCTACCCGCACATGACCGTCGCCGAGAACATGGGCTTCGCCCTCAAGATCGCCGGCGTCAACAAAGAGGAGCGCGCGACCCGCGTGCTCGAAGCCGCCAAGCTGCTCGACCTCGAGGAATACCTGACCCGCAAGCCGAAGGCGCTCTCGGGCGGTCAGCGTCAGCGTGTCGCGATGGGTCGCGCGATCGTGCGTCAGCCCCAGGTCTTCCTCATGGACGAGCCGCTGTCGAACCTCGACGCGAAGCTGCGCGTGCAGACCCGCACACAGATCGCCTCGCTGCAGCGCCGTCTGGGAGTCACGACCGTCTACGTCACGCACGACCAGACCGAGGCCCTCACGATGGGCGACCGCATCGCCGTGCTCAAGGACGGCGTGCTTCAGCAGGTCGGCACCCCCCGCGATCTGTACGAGCGCCCGAACAACGTCTTCGTCGCCGGCTTCATCGGCTCGCCCGCGATGAACCTGTTCCCCTCGGACCTCGCCGAGGGCGGCGTGAAGTTCGGCACCGAAGTCGTGCCGCTGGACCGCGACACCGTCGGCCGCGCGCACGGCAGCCAGGTCATGGTCGGTGTGCGTCCCGAGGACATCGAGGTCGGCCCCACCGACGGCCGCGGCCTCAGCGTCGTCGTCGACCTCGTCGAAGAGCTCGGCGCCGACGGCTACCTCTACGGCCACTCCGAGATCGCCGGTGTGCGCACCGACATCGTCGCTCGCGTCGACGGTCGCATCCACCCGAGCGCCGGCGAGACGGTGACCCTCGCGGCCAAGCCCGGTCACGTGCACGCGTTCGACCTCGAAACGGGCGACCGCCTCAACGACACGGTGACCGTCTCAGCCTGACATTCCATCGCGAAGGCGCGGGACCGTCACATCGACCCCCGCGCCTTCGTGCTCTTGGAGGATCTGTGTCCGACGCCCTCAGAATCACCGCGAGCGCGGTCGACCCTGCGCTCCTCAAGCTCCCCTGGGCCACGCCCCTCGCGGAGTGGCCTTCGAGCGCGATCGTCTCGCTGCCGAAGGGCCTCTCACGCCACCTCGTGCGCTTCTCGAGCCTGTCCGGCCGCGTCGTCGCGGTGAAAGAGACGACCGAGGAGATGGCCCGGCGCGAGTACGACATGCTCGGCAACCTCGCCCGTCTCGATGTGCCGTGCGTCGAGCGTGTCGCCGTCATCGCCGGACGGCGGACCCGCGCCCCTCGAAGCTCCGCGCAGGGCGACGCGACGCGCGCGGGCGCAGCCTTGGGCACGCCGCTGCCGGCAGCTCTCGTCACGGCGCACTTGCGGTTCTCGCTGCCGTACCGGGCCCTGTTCACGCAGGTCCTGCGCCCCGACACCGCCACGCGCCTCGTCGACGCTCTCGCCGCGCTGCTCGTGCGCCTGCACAACGTCGGCTTCTTCTGGGGCGACGTATCGTTGTCGAACACGCTCTTCCGCCGCGACGCGGGGGCGTTCGCCGCTTACCTGGTCGACGCCGAAACCGGCGAGCTGCATGAGGGCGGGCTGACACGGGGACAGCGCGAACACGATCTCGACGTCGCCCGCACCAACATCGCCGGCGAGATCATGGATCTCGAAGCCGGCGGCCGCCTCGAAGGGGGTGTCGACGCCATCGCGATCGCCGACGGCCTCGTGAGCTCGTACCGCGCGCTGTGGAGCGCGCTCACCGAGGCCGAGACGTTCCGCGCCGACGAAGCCTGGCGCATCACCGAGCGCGTGCGCAGACTCAACGGCCTCGGCTTCGACATCGGCGAGATGTCGATCGAGGCGACGACCGACGGCACGCGCGTGTCGATCAAGCCGAAGGTCGTGGATGCCGGACACCACCAGCGCCGTCTGCTGCGACTGACCGGGCTCGATGTCGAAGAGAACCAGGCACGGCGACTGCTCAACGACCTCGATGAGTTCCGTGCCCGCATCTCACGGCTGGGCGACGACGAGGAGATGGTCGCCCACGAGTGGCTCACCCGGGTGTTCGAACCCGTCGTCAAGGCGATCCCGTGGGACCTGCGCGCCAAGCTCGAGCCGGCCGAGGTCTTTCACCAGGTGCTCGAGCACCGCTGGTACATGTCGCAGGCTCAGGATCGGTCGACGCCGCTGGCCGAAGTGCTCGCGAGTTACATCGACACCGTGCTGCGTCACCGCCGCGACGAAGCGACCGTCATGGGGCCGCCGACCGAGACGATGGCGGTTCCCGTCGTCACCGCCGCGATCCCGATCACGCCCGACGAAGAAGCCGTCGACTGGCGCGACCTGGTCTAGCCTGACGTCGCCGATAGCTCATCGAGTGGCGGTCAGTAGCCGACGGTGAACCGCTCGCGGTGGTGCCGGGGGTTCTCGATCTCGTCGAGCACGGCCACGCCGAGGTCGGGGCCCGAGATGTAGGACTCCCCCGCGGCATCCGTCACGAGGACGTCGCCGCCGTCGCGGTACGTACCCGTCCGCTCGCCCGGAGCCCACGCACCGAATCCGCCGGCGGGATGCACGTAGAACCAGTCGCGCGACGCGGGCGTGGTCTGAAGGTCTTCGAGCACACCGATCGCCTCGAGCGCCTCGGGCTTGTACTCCTCGGTGAACGAGGGCTGGTCGACGAGACGCTCCCCACCGGGCGCGATGAGGCTGCCGCCGGCGCCGCCGACGACTCCCACCCGCACGTCCTCGGGAAGATCGGCGACGAGGTGAGCCAGAGCCGGACGCATCTGTCCGAGCATGTCGCCGCGGGCCGCGACGGCCGAGATGACGACGTCGACGCCCTGGATCTCGGTGATGAGCGTCGGCACGTCGAGCAGGGTTCCCTCGATGTACGTGGCGCCCTCGATGCGGTCGGACGGGATCGTGCGTGCAACCGAGACGACCGTGTGTCCGCGGCGCACGGCCTCGGCGACGACGTGGCTCCCGGCGTAGCCGGTCCCCCCGATGACGGCGATGCGAGCCATGCGGATCAGTCCTTCCTCGCGGCGCGCAGCGTCGCGATCTGGTACAGCGCGACCGAGGCGGCGATGCCGGCGTTGAGCGATTCGGTCGCCCCCGAGATCGGGATCGACACGATCTGGTCGCACGTCTCGGTCACCAGACGCGACAGTCCCTTGCCCTCGGAGCCGACGACGACCACGACGGGACGGTCGGCGAGCTCGAGCGCGGGAAGCGAAACGTCGCCGCCCCCGTCGAGGCCCAGCACGAAGACGCCCTGCTTCTTGAAGTCCTTGAGCGTCGTGGTGAGGTTCGGCGCGAGTGCGACGGGGATGCGCGCGGCGGCGCCGGCACTCGTCTTCCACGCGGCGGAGTTGACACTCGCCGAGCGACGCTGCGGCAGGATGATCCCCTGCCCGCCGAACGCCGCCGTCGAGCGGATGATGGCGCCCAGGTTGCGCGGATCGGTGATGCCGTCCAGCGCGACGAACAGCGGCACCGCGCCCGTGTCGATGACGTTCTCGAGCAGGTCCTGCGGGTGCGCGTACTCGTACGGCGGCACCTTGAGCGCGACGCCCTGGTGCACGCCGTCGAACCCGGCCATCCGGTCCAGTTCGGGACGCATCACCTCGAGCACGGGGATATCGCGATGCGTCGCGATCGACAGCATCTCTTTGACGCGGTCATCCATCTCGACGCGCTGCGCGATGTAGAGCGCCGTCGCGGGGATCTTGGCCCGGAGCGCCTCGAGCACCGAGTTGCGCCCTGTCACCGTCTCGGTGTCATCTGCCGACTTCGACCGCTGCGGGCGCTTCGAGTCGGTCGTGCGCGGCTTGGACTTGCCGCCCGCTGCGGCCAGACGCTCGGACGCCGCCTTGCGCTTGCCCGCGGGATGCCACGCGCGTTCTTCGGCCTTCGGGGTCGGTCCGCGGCCCTCGAGGGAGCGCTTGTTCTTGCCGCCCGTTCCCTTCGTGGGTCCTTTGCCACCTTTGCTTGCGCCGGGGCGCCCTGGCTTGGCCATCAGTTCTCCTTCTCGGGCGCGCGCTCGATGCTCCAGCGCGTGCCCTGCTGTGTGTCTTCGAGGGCGATGCCGGCCGCCGCGATCGCGTCGCGGATGCGGTCGGCTGCCGCCCAGTCCTTTGCAGCGCGCGCGTCTGCGCGCTGCGTGATCATGGTCTGCATGAGCGCGTCGAGCGCCTCAGCTTCGCGGTCGTCTGTTCCGCTTCCTGCCAGCTCGTCGAACCCGAGCAGGCGGATCATCGCGTCGACGGACGTGAAGGCGGTCCAGGCCGCCGTCTCGTCGTCGGCGTCGAGCGCCACGTTGCCGCGGCGCACGGTCTCGTGCAGCACGGCGAGCGCCTGCGGCACTCCGAGGTCGTCATCCAGGGCGGCGGCGAACGCCTCGGGGACGACACCGATCCGCGCTTCGTCCGGCGCGCCCGACAGCGAGTAGCGAGCGCGTCCGATGAACGTGGCGATCCGCGCGAGGGCTGCTTCGGCCTCGTCGAAGGATGCCTCGGTGATGCTGAGGGTCGAGCGGTAGTGCGCGGCGCCGAGGGCGTAGCGCACGACGAGCGGCTCGCGCGTCGCGAGCAGATCTTCGGCGAGTACGACGTTGCCGATCGACTTCGACATCTTCTGGTCGCCCACCGTCACCAGGCCGTTGTGCACCCAGTAGCGCGCGAACGCATCGCCCGCCGCGGTGGACTGCGCCAGCTCGTTCTCGTGGTGCGGGAAGCGCAGGTCGAGCCCGCCGCCGTGAATGTCGAAGGACGGCCCGAGGTACCGCCGCGACATGGCCGAGCACTCGATGTGCCAGCCGGGGCGTCCGGGTCCCCACGGCGAATCCCACGTCGCCGACGCGGGCTCGCCGGGCTTGGCGCCCTTCCAGAGGGCGAAGTCGCGAGGGTCGCGCTTGCCACGCGGATCCGCGTCGGTCGCCGGCTCCATCGCGTCGAGCGACTGGTTCGTCAGTGCCCCGTACGACGGCCACGAGCGCACATCGAAGTACACGTCGCCTGCCGCTGCGGCATCCGTCGACGCGTAGGCGTGCCCCGCCGAGATGAGCCGCTCGATGAGCTCGATCATCTGGGGAATGGATGCCGTGGCCCGCGGCTCGTACGTCGGCGGCAGGATGCCGATCCGCGAATAGGCGTTCGTGAAGGCGAGCTCCATCCGGTAGGCCAATGCCCACCACGGCTCGTCGGACGTCGCGTTGGCGAGCACCTTGTCGTCGATGTCGGTGACGTTGCGCACGAACGTGACGCGTCCGAAGCGGTGCGTGAGCCAGCGGCGCAGCAGGTCGAAGCTCAGCGCGCCTCGCAGATGGCCGATGTGCGGACCCGACTGCACCGTCGGCCCGCAGACGTACATCGTGATGTTGTCCGGGTCCTCGGGTACGAAAGCGCGCAGCGCTTGGGCGCGCGTGTCGTAGAGGCGGATCGTCACTGCACCAGCCTACCGGCCGCGCTCGCCCCGCCCGTGGGCCGCGCGGCGAGGGGGTGCCGCGAAACGATAGAACTAGAGGATGCATGTCCTCGCCGTCCTCGCTGCCGCCGTCCTCTTCGGAACAATCGGCACAGCCAAGGCTCTGGGCCCCGACGACGCGAGCGCGCTCTCGGTCGGCATGGTGCGGATGGTGCTCGGCGGCATCGTGCTCGCCATCGTCGCGTTCTCGCTCGCGAAGCGGCACGCCCGGCGGGAGCCGGGGGCGGTACGTCCGCGAGTCGGCGTGCGCCCGCTGCTGCTCATGGTGCTCACGGGTGCGTGCCTCACGGTGTTCCAGCCGCTCGTCTTCCTCGGGATGGAGCGCAACGGCGTGGCGGTCGGCACGGTCGTCGCCCTCGGCGCGGCGCCCATCCTCGCCGGGCTCATCGAGTGGGCGACTACCCGCCGCCGCCCCACCACGACGTGGCTGACGGCGACCGCCGTCGCCACGGTCGGCGTCGCGCTGCTGGGCTTCGGCGGCGACGCGCGCAGCGTCGGCGGGACCGACCCGATCGGTCTCCTCGCCTCGCTCGGTGCGGCAGCGGCATTCGCCATCATCGCGAACGCCCAACGCCGCCTGCTCGACCAGGGCTGGGACCCTTTCACGGTCGTCGGCTCGATGGGCGCGAGCGGCGCCGTCCTGAGCGCGGCCGTGCTGCCGTTCGTGAGCCTGACGTGGCTCGGCACCGCGGGCGGCTGGGCGCTCGCCCTGTGGCTCGGAGTCGCCACGATCGGCGTCGCCTACACGCTCTTCACGTGGGGGCTGAGCGGGCTCACGGCCGCGACCGCGGCGACCCTCACTCTCGCCGAGCCGCTGACGGCCAGCATCCTGGGCATCGTCGTGCTGGGCGAACGGCTCTCTGCACTCGCGATCGCCGGACTGGTGGTGCTGGGGGTCGGGCTCGCCCTGCTGGCGTGGGGCTCACGTGCACCGCGCGACGTGCGTCCGTTCGCCGTTGAGGGCTGAGGCCGGTCAGAGAACGACGACGAGCGCGACCGCGAAGGCCGCGACTCCGTCACCGACACCCGTGAAACCCAAGCCGTCGGTCGTCGTGGCCGCGACCGAGACGGGTGCGCCGCCGAGCGCGCGCGACAAGACCGCCTCGGCCTCGCCGCGCCGGGTGGCGAAGCGCGGGCGGTTGGCCTGCACCTGCACCGAGACGTTGCCGATCCGCCAGCCCGCCTGTTCGAGCAGGTCGCGTGTGCGGGCGAGGAAGACGTCGGCGTGAGCCCCGGCGTATTCGGGATGCGACGTGCCGAAGTGCGTGCCGATGTCACCGAGCCCCGCGGCCGACAGCAGGGCGTCGACGATCGCGTGCGCCACGGCGTCGCCGTCGGAGTGCCCCGACAGCGCGGGCTCCCCCGGCCATTCGAGGCCTGCCAGCCAGAGCGACCCCTCGCCGCCGTAGCCGTGCACGTCGGTGCCGATGCCGACGCGCGGCACCGAGACGGCGTGCTCGGTCGACGGCGCGGGCGCCACCAGGGCGCGCGCTCGCTCGAGGTCGGCGGGCGTCGTGATCTTGAAGGCGATGTCGTCGCCCGCGACGGCGGCGATGCGGTGCCCCGCGGCGGCGAACAGCGCGGCGTCGTCGGTGAAGTGCTCGGATGCCGTGCGGTAGACGGCATCGAGCAGGTCGCGCCGGAACCCCTGCGGCGTCTGCGCCGCCCCGAGTTGCGAACGGTCGACGGGCGCGACGATCTCGTCTCCCTCGACGCGTTTGATCGTGTCGACGACGGGGAGCACGGGGATCGCGGCCTCGGCGCCGTCGTCGATCGCCACGATGACGCGAGCGAAGACCGCGGGCGGCGTGAGCGCGCGAGCGGCGTCGTGCACCAGGACGACCCTGACATCGGGCCACACTGCGGCAAGACCCGCCGCGACAGAGGCCTGCCGGGTCTCGCCGCCGGTCACGACCGAGACGAGGTCGCGCGCGTCGCCGAACGCCTCGAGTGCATCCGTGAGCGCTTCGCCTTCGCGGCCGGAGGGGGCCACGACGACGACCTGCGCACCATCGACGTGAGCGACCCGGTCGAGCGCGTGGCGCAGGATCGTGCGCTCGTCGAGCCCGACGAACGCCTTCGGTGCCGGAGCACCCAGCCGTGAGCCGGAGCCGGCGGCGACAACGATGACCGCGACGCGCGGGACGGGCGTGATGTTCACGCAATCACGCTATCGCGGGACGGGATGTCAGGAAGCGAGGACCTCGTCGAGCCGGAGGCCGGCCTTCTCTTCGTCGGTCTTCTCGGCGAGAGCGAGCTCGGACACGAGGATCTGCTTGGCCTTGGCCAGCATCCGCTTCTCGCCGGCCGACAGCCCGCGGTCCTGGTCGCGGCGCCACAGGTCGCGGACGACCTCGCTCACCTTGATGACGTCACCCGAAGCGAGCTTCTCGAGGTTCGCCTTGTACCGACGAGACCAGTTCGTGGGCTCTTCGGTGAACGGGGCACGCAGCACCTCGAAGACCTGGTCGAGCCCCTCTTGCCCGATGACATCGCGCACTCCCACGAGATCAACGTTCTCAGCGGGGACCTCGATGATCAGATCGCCTTGCGTGACGTTGAGCTTCAAGTACTTCTTCGCCTCACCTTTGATGACGCGTTCCTTGACCTCGATGATCGTCGCGGCACCGTGGTGCGGGTAGACAACCGTCTCGCCAACCTCAAAAAGCATGCAGTTATGTCCTTTCGGCAACCTCCAGGATATCACAGCCGACATACGATAAGGTTCGCCGCTCGCCACCCTTCACTCCGCGCGAGCCGGGTGCACCAACGCGCGAGGCCGCTACCCCATAGGATGGGAAAGATGTCGTCATCCACCCTGGGAGGATCCGTGAAACCGCGCCTCATTGCGTCGCTCGCCGTAGGCGCCGCCGTCGTCCTCGGAACCACCGGGTGCACCTTCATCACGCCGCAGTCGTCGACGATCACCTACGCTGCGGCAGAGGGCGTCAACGTCTACGAGATGGGTGCCCTCGAAGTGCGCAACGCCTTCATCGTCGCCAACGACGAGGGAGACCTCGGCAACCTCGTCGCCGCCGTGATCAACACGACCGACGAGATGCAGACCCTCAACCTCTCGATCGGCGAAGGCGAGTCGATCGACCTCTCGATCCGGGTGCCCGCGCGCGAGACGCTCAGCTTCGGCACCGAGGACCTCGAGCCGATCCCGCTCGACGGCATCGAGATGCTGCCCGGCACCGACGTGCCCGCGCAGTTCTCGACCGATGGCGCCGAGAGTCAGATCATGGTCCTGCCCGTCCTCGACGGCCGCCTGGACTACCTCGCGCCGCTCGTCCCCCGCGACTGACCCACGGTCAGCGCGCGGTCGCGCCTCACCAGTGAGGGCCTCAGCCCTCGAACCGGTAGCCGAGACCGCGCACCGTCACGAGCATCGTCGGCTCGCTCGGCTGTTGCTCGATGCGCGAGCGGATGCGCTTGATGTGCACGTCGAGCGTCTTCGTGTCGCCGAAGTAGTCACTCCCCCACACACGATCGATGAGCTGACCGCGCGTGAGCACGCGCCCCGCATTGCGCATGAGCACCTCAAGCAGCTCGAACTCCTTGAGCGGCATGCTGATCTCTCGTCCGTCGACGGCGACCGTATGCCGATCGATGTCGAGCACGACGCGGCCGCCGTCGAGGATGCGCTCGTCGAGGTCGACCTCGTTCACGACGTGACGGCGCAGCACGGCACGCATCCGGGCGAGCAGCTCGCGTGACGAATAGGGCTTGGTGACGTAGTCGTCGGCGCCCAGTTCGAGCCCCACGACGATGTCGACTTCGGAGTCCTTCGCCGTCACCATGATGACGGGCACACTCGAGGTGGCCCTGATCTGGCGGCACACCTCGGTTCCCGGCATCCCCGGCAGCATGAGATCCAACAGCACGATGTCGGTGCCGCGTGCACGGAACACCTCGAGGGCGGACGGGCCGTCTTCGGCGATCTCGACCTCGTAGCCTTCGCGCCGCAGCAGGTAGGCCAGGGGGTCGGCGAGGTCAGGTTCGTCCTCGACGATCAAGACGCGGGTCATGCGGATTCTCCGTTCTGCGCAGACGTCTCGAGCGGACTGTCTTGCGCGGGACTCTTCTTGCGGCGGGGGCGCGGCGCGTCCACCGTCGGGGTGGCCAGGGGCAGGCGCACCGTAAACGTGGACCCGCGGCCAGGCCGCGACCACAGGCGCACCTCGCCGCCGTGCCGCTGCACGGCGTGCTTGACGATCGACAGGCCGAGACCCGTTCCGCCGGTGCGACGGGCGCGCGCGGGGTCGGCGCGATAGAACCGCTCGAACAGGCGGTCCTGCTCCCCCTCGGGGATGCCGATGCCGCGATCGGTCACGGCGATCTCGACGACGTCGTCGACCACCTTCACCCCGACGCCCACCTTCGAGCCGCGGGGCGAGTAGGCGATCGCGTTGACGAGCAGGTTGCCGATCGCTTCCGCGAGGATCTGGGCGTCGCCCCGCACGTGCGCGCCACGCTCGCCACCGCGGACGACCTCGATGCCCGCGGCCTCGGCCTGCGTGAGGTGCGCGTCGACGGCCGTCGCGACGATCTCGTCGATCGCGATGATGCGATCCTCGGTCAGCTCATCCGTGGACTGCAGCCGCGACAGGCTCATGATGCGCGCCGTCAACTGTCCGAGCCGGGCGGCCTCGGCGGTCAGCCTGCTGGCGAAGTGCCGCACCTGTGCGGGGTCGTCGGCGGCGGACTCGATCGCCTCGGAGAGCAGGCTCACGGCGCCGACGGGAGTCTTCAGCTCGTGGCTCGTGTTGGCGACGAAGTCGCGACGCATCTGCTCGGTGCGTTCGCGCTCGGTGATGTCGCGCAGCACGATGAGCGTCAGCTGCGGCGCGACCCGGGTCGCTCGCGCCGCGACCAGACGCGGCTCGAGGTAGCCCGCACCGCGGCGCAGCCGCAGGTTCTCGGTCACGGCGAGGCCGGTCTCGCGCACGCGCCGTACGAGGTGGCGCAGTTCGTCGGACGGCAGCACGCTGCCCTCGATGAGACCGAACGCCGATGCGGGCGCCGAGGCCGCCGAGACGGTGCCCGACGCGTCGACGACGACGGCGGCGTCGTCCATGCCGTGCAGGACTTCGCGCATGCCGCCGGGGATCCCGGTGAACCGCTGTGCCTGTGCGCGATCGCGCGCCCGCAGAGCACCGACGATGATGACGGAGAGGACGCCGCCGATGACGACTCCCGCGAAGAGGGCGAGCAGCGCCAGCTGCGTGCGATCCATGTCTCCACAGTACGGCCCGACCGGGCGCGGATGAGGCCCTACGAGGCCATCACGCCACGGGACAGGTACTATTCACCGGGTCGGCACCGATCGTTAACCTTTCCCGACGACAATCTTCCGGGATCGTTATTTGTGCCGCCGTGGACGAGCCGAAAGCGGCCACCACGATCAAGAGAGGGTGCTGTCATGCGCGAAGTGTTCCACCAGTCGCTCGAGGACGTCCAAGGACGCCTCGTCGAGATCGCAGATCTCGTCACGGTCGCGATCGACAAAGCCACGCGGGCGTTCGGCACGAGCGATGTCGCGCTGGCCGAAGAGGTCATCGACGCCGACTTCATCATCGACGAGAAGGCCCTCGAGCTCGACGAGCTCGCGATCGAGATCCTCGCCCGCCAGCAGCCGGTCGCCGGCGACCTGCGCATCGTCGTGGGCGCGCTGCGCATGAGCGCATCGCTCGAGCGCATGGGTGACATCGCCGAGCACATCGCACAGCTGACGCGCATGCGCTTTCCCGAGCGTGCGATCCCCAAGGGCCTCAAGGTCACGTTCCTGCGCATGGGCGAGTACGACGTCGCCGCCGCGCGCTACCTCACGGATCTGCTGCGCACGCAGGACCTCGCGATCATCGAGGACATCCGCAACGTCGACGATCAGGTCGACGAGCTGCACGCCTCGGTGTTCGAGAAGGTCCTGAGCGACTCGTGGAAGGGCGAAGCCGCGGCCACGGTCGACGCGACGCTCGCGAGCCGGTATCACGAGCGGTTCGCCGACCACGCGGTCTCGGTCGCGAAGAAGGTCGCCTACCTGTCGACGGGTGACTGGACGGCGCCCACCGACGCGCTGGACATCGTCGCGGCGGCAGACTCCGGGCTGTAGGTCAGCCCTTTCCCTGCGACGCGACGGCCGCGGCTCCGGCGGCGGCCGCCTCGGGGTCGAGGTACTTCGCAGCGCCGATGGGCTCGAGGTTCTCATCGAGCCGGTAGACGAGCGGGATCCCCGTGGGGATGTTCAGTGCGGCGATGTCGTCGTCGCTGATGCCGTCGAGGTGCTTGACCAGTCCGCGCAGCGAGTTTCCGTGCGCCGTGACGAGCACGGTCTTGCCGGCCCGCAGGTCGGGGACGATCTCTTCGTTCCAGTACGGCAGCATCCGGTCGATCACGAGCTTGAGCGATTCGGTGCGGGGCACATCGATGCCGGCGTAGCGGGGGTCGCCGACCTGGCTCCACTCGCTGTCGTCGGCCAGCGGGGGCGGCGGCACGTCGAACGAGCGGCGCCACAGCATGAACTGCTCCTGCCCGAACTCGGCGAGCGTCTCGGCCTTGTCCTTGCCCTGCAGTGCGCCGTAGTGGCGCTCGTTCAGCCGCCACGAGCGCTTGACGGGGATCCACAGCCGGTCGGCGGCATCCAACGCGATGTTGGCCGTCTGGATCGCGCGGCTGAGCACCGAGGTGTGCAGCACGTCGGGAAGCAGACCCGCCTCGGCGAGCAGTTCGCCGCCACGCTGGGCCTCGGCCTTGCCCTTCTCGGTGAGACGGACATCGACCCAGCCGGTGAAGAGGTTCAGCTCGTTCCACTGGCTCTGGCCGTGTCGAAGCAGGATCAGCGTGAAGGGCGCACTCATGGTCACAGCCTACCGAGGCTGCGGCTGGAATGATGGAGTCATGTCGTCCGCTCGCCGTCCCGTCGGGCAGGCCACGCGTGGCACGACCGGCACGAACCGGCTGCGCCGCATCGATCGCTGGATCGCGCGGCATCCTGCGCTGCGCGGGGCCGCGGATCCGCTCGTGGTGGATCTGGGCTTCGGTGCGAGCGGTGTGACGGCGTTCGAGCTCGCGGCACGTCTCACCCGCACGCGCCCCGACGTCGACGTGCTCGGTCTCGAGATCGATCCCGAGCGCGTCGCCCGCGCGCTCGAGCAGCTCGCCGACGTCCGCGCGGGTCGCACGTCGTTCGCGCGCGACGCACGGGTGTCGTTCGCGCGGGGCGGGTTCGAGGTTCCGCTTCCGGACGGTCGCCGTGCCGCGGTGATCCGCGCGATGAACGTGCTGCGCCAGTACGACGAGCACGAGGTCGATGCGGCGTGGCGCTCGATGGCCGCACGCGTCGCTCCGGGCGGACTGCTCGTCGAGGGCACGTGCGACGAGCTGGGGCGGGTGTGCACGTGGGTCGCGATCGATGCGGATGCCACACCTCGCAGCCTCACGATCTCGCTGCGGCTCGCGGGGCTGGAACGCCCCTCGATCGCCGCCGAACGGCTGCCGAAGGCGCTCATCCACCGCAACGTCGCCGGCGAGCGCGTGCACGACCTGCTGCGCACGCTCGATGCCGAATGGGACCGCGCCGTCGCCGTCGCGCCCTTCGGGCCCGTGCACCGCTGGCGCACGGCTCTCGAGGCGATGGATGCCGCGGGCTGGCAGCTCGGGCCGCGCCGCAGATGGCCGCTGGGCGAACTCACCGTGCCGTGGAGCGCCGTCGCACCGGCGACGTGAGGGTCAGGCGGGCGGGTCGACGACCTTGCGCCGCGACAGGCGGGTCAGGCGCGGCACGTTGGCGGCCGCCCCCGCTTCGGGCGGCACGATGAGCTCCTGCGCCGCGGCGACGGGCCCGTCGGCCGTCTCGACCTGCAGGTCGATGTCGGCGGGCGTCGAGCGGCGCACGACGGCGAGCGCGATGGGTCCCTCTTCGTGGTGGAATGCGGCCGAGGTCACGGTGCCGACGACGACGTCTCCGGCGAGCACGTCGGCTCCGGGCACGGGCAGCACACTGCCGCTGCCGTCGAGCTGCAGGGCGACGAGGCGTCGCGGGGGGTGCCCCAGGTTGTGCACCTTCGCGACGGTCTCCTGTCCGCGGTAGCAGCCCTTGTTGAGGTGCACCGCGGTGCGCATCCAGTCGAGCTCGTGCGGGATCGTGCGCTCGTCGACGTCGGCGCGGCGTGGCCGCCATGCGGCGATGCGCAGCGCGTCGACGGCGTCCAGCCCCGCGAGGGTGATCTCGCCGGCCGCGGCGGCGCGGGCGATGCGCGCGTCTTCGTCACGCGTCACGATGGCCTCTGCCCAGTCGCGCTCGGCGCCGGGGTGCGGATCGGCGAGGGCATAGCCCCACCCTCCGGGAACGATCTCGGGCCACGGGTCGTGCCAGATGAGCGGCACGCCGGCCGGGGCGGCGGGTGTCACGGCGGCCAGGGCAGCGGGGGTGCCGCCGATCACGGCGACCTCATCGCTCGCGTCGCGCACCTCGACGCGCAGCCGGAACCGCATGCGCGTGAGCCAGGCGAGGAGTCCCGCGACATCGGCGTGATCGACGATGAGCCACGTCGTCTCGCCGTCGTCGATCACGGATGCCGCGTGCTCGACGCGCCCGTGCGGGTCGAGCACGAGCATCTCGGTGCTCTGACCGGGGGCGAGGCGGGCGAGCGCCTGAGACGTCAGCGAGTCGAGCCACGTGAGCCGGTCGAGGCCCGCGACGGCCAGGACGCTGCGGTCGCCGAGGGGGGCAAGAGCGCGACCGGCGGCGAGCGCCCGCTGTTCGCCGAGCGGGTTGCCGAGGTGCCTCAGGCCCGTCTCGTCGATGACCGCGCCGGGCACCGCCCGGTATGCCTCGGACATCAGTCGACCTTGGCGAGCCGGGCTGAGGCGTGCGAGCCGAGCTCCTCGCCGAGTGCGGCGATGTCCCACGCCCAGAGCAGGTGTCCGTCGACGAGGCCATACATGCGTGTCGCGGCGTCGTACTGCTTCGCGCCTGCCGGGCGCACGACGGCGTCGGTGGCGATGTCGATGCGCGGCCCCGTGATCCGGCCGAGGTACAGCTCGCTGATGCCGTCGGAGTGCACGAGGGCGACCTCGATCTCGAATCCGCCCTCGGTGGTGCGCAGCGCCTCGACGTCGTCGACCGTGCGAACGGCGCGATCGGATGTCCCCGGCAGCAGCCCTGGACCGGCATCCGCGTCGGTTGCCGGCATCGCGAGGCGCCAGAATCCGACTTCGGAGACGAGGGGCGACAGGCCGGTGTCACCGGTGTCGAGCCACGCGCTCGCGGAGTAGTTCAAGAAGCCGCCGCCGTCGTGGCTGAAGCTGACGCGGTGCGTGAACTCGCCCGTCAGCCGCTGGTCGCCGACGGTGTAGTCGATGACCCCGGTCCCCTCCCACACGCCGATGAGCCACGACAGCGGCACGAGCTCGGCGGGGAGGTCGGTGGGAAGCTCCAGCACGGCGGCCGCCTCAGCGCTGGCCGCGGTACAGGCTCTTGAGGACGACAGCCGACACGAAGACGATCGCGAGCGACGCGAGCCCCAGGAGCCCGACGAAGAAGAGTTCGAGCGCGAGAAGATCCATGACTCACACTCTAGCTGGGAACGATCGTCGCCAGGCCGAAGCCGAGGCTGATCACGCCGAGGACGACGAGCGCGCCGAGCGCACTCGCGGCGACACGACGTGTGAAGCCCTGCGAGCGTCCCGAGGCGAGCTGGATCCCGAAGGCCAGCACGATGCATCCGCCCATTCCGACCGCGAGCCAGGCGGCACGCCAGTCGTTCACCGCGAAGAGGCCGACGACGACGCCGATGACCGCGGCGACGATCCACACCGAGACGATGCCGACGACGGTGCGGCGGGGGGCGAGCTCAGGGGCGGACACGGTTCCATTGTCGCCCACGACGCGCGTCCGGCGCACAACCGCGACGAAACACCGCGCGGCACGGGGCGTACACTGAGGCGCACGCCCGGAGGGACGACGTTCTTGGCACACGTACTGGTTCTCAGCTCTACGCAGTCCGACGATCCGGTGCTTGCCGCGCTCGAACTGCTCAGTCACCGCGTGCGCCAGATTCCCGCTCAGCCGGCGCACCTGGTCAATGCGCCCAGCGCCGACGTCATCTTCGTCGATGCGCGCACCGATCTCGTCGCCGCCAAGTCGCTGTGCAAGATCCTCACGACGACGGGGCTGGACGCACCGCTGATCCTCATCGTGACCGAGGGCGGCCTCACGGCGGTCTCCCCCGATTGGGGGCTCGACGACGTCATCATCACGACGGCCGGACCCGCCGAGATCGATGCGCGCATCCGCCTCGCCATCGGGCGCGCGACGGCCGTGCACGTTCCCGAGCGCGTGCAGACCTCGGGCGTCACGATCGATGAATCGTCGTACTCCGCCAAGGTGCACGGCAGGACGCTCGACCTGACGTTCAAGGAGTTCCAGCTGCTGCATTTCTTCGCGACGCATCCTTCGCGCGTCTTCACGCGCGAGCAGCTGCTGAGCGAAGTGTGGGGCTACGACTACTTCGGCGGCACGCGCACGGTCGATGTGCACGTACGGCGGCTGCGCGCCAAGCTCGGCGACTTCGAGCAGCTCATCGGCACCGTCCGCAATGTGGGATACCGCTTCATGGTGGCCGAAGACGAGCTGGCGCCCGCCGCGCCCGGGCAGGCATCCGCCTCGGAGCGCGGCACCCGCTGAATCGTCCGTGCCGTGACGCAGGTCGCCTGCAATGATGAAGGCATGATGCAAGACGAGGCCTTCGACGCCGGGCTCGGCGACGCGGACGACGACGACTTCGATTTCCGCGAGACGGCCGACGCGCAGCTGCCGGACAACCGGTACCTCGACCGAGAGCTGAGCTGGCTCGCGTTCAACAAGCGCGTCCTCGAGCTCGCCGAGGATCCGACCGTTCCGGTGCTCGAGCGCGCGAACTTCCTCGCCATCTTCGCGAGCAACCTCGACGAGTTCTTCATGGTGCGCGTCGCCGGCCTCAAGCGCCGCATCATCACGGGACTCGCCGTGCCCACCAACGTCGGCCGGGCACCGCAGGGGGTGCTCTCGGACATATCGCGCGACGCGCACGAGTTGCAGTTGCGCCACGCCGAGGTCTGGGCCGGGCTCGTCAAGCCCGCCCTCGCCGACGCCGGCATCGAGATCGTCACGTGGGACGGGATCGCCGAAGAAGACCGCGAACGGCTGTACGAGTACTTCCAGGAACAGGTCTTCCCCGTCCTGATGCCGCTCGCGGTCGACCCGGCGCACCCGTTCCCCTACATCTCGGGGCTGAGCCTCAATCTCGCGATCCGCATCCGCAACGCCCGCACGGGGCGTCAGGAGTTCGCGCGCCTCAAGGTGCCGCCCATGCTGCCGCGCTTCGTCGAGATCTCGCGCGACCGCGAGCGCGTCGTCTACCTGCCGCTCGAAGTGCTCATCGCTCAGCACCTCGAAGATCTCTTCCCCGGCATGGAGATCCTCGATCACCACACGTTCCGGCTGACGCGCAACGAAGACGTCGTCATCGAAGAGGACGAGACCGAGAACCTCATCCAGGCGCTCGAGGCCGAACTGCTGCGCCGCCGCTTCGGGCCGCCCATCCGTCTCGAGATCACGGACGACATGGACGAGGTGACCCTCGCGCTTCTCCTCGACGAACTCGACATCACCGAGCACGAGGTCTATCGCCTGCCCGGCCCGCTCGATCTGCGCGGACTCTTCGCCCTCGGAGCCCTCGACCGCCCCGAGCTGCGCTATCCCCCGCACCTGCCGACGACGCCGGCGGCGTTCCAGCCGGCCGAACAGAACGGCCGAGCCGATCTCTTCGCGGCGATCCGCAAGGCCGACGTGCTCGTGCACCACCCGTACGAGTCGTTCGCGACGAGCGTGCAGGCCTTCCTCGAGCAGGCGGCGAAAGACCCGCAGGTGCTCGCCATCAAGCAGACCCTCTACCGCACGTCGGGCGACAGCCCCATCGTGCAGGCGCTCATCGACGCCGCCGAGGCCGGCAAGCAGGTGCTCGCGCTCGTCGAGGTGAAGGCCCGCTTCGACGAGGCGAACAACATCGTCTGGGCGCGCAAGCTCGAGAAGTCGGGCGTGCACGTCGTGTACGGCCTCGTGGGCCTGAAGACCCACTGCAAGCTCATGCACGTCATCCGTGAGGAAGACGGCCGGTTGCGGTCCTACTCGCACATCGGCACGGGCAACTACAACCCCAAGACGAGTCGCATCTACGAGGACTTCGGACTGTTCACGTGCAACGAGCAGGTGGGACGCGACCTCACGCGCCTGTTCAACGAGCTGAGCGGCTACGCGATCGAGAAGAAGTTCAAGCGGCTCCTCGTCGCGCCGTTGCACTTGCGCAAGGGCCTGCTGCGTCTCATCGACAAGGAGCGCCGCAACGCCGAGAGCGGCAAGCCCTCCGGCATCCGGATCAAGGTCAACTCGATGGTCGACGAGCAGATCATCGACGCGCTGTACCGCGCGAGCCAGGCCGGCGTGCCCGTTGACGTGTGGGTGCGCGGAATCTGCTCACTCAAGCCCGGCGTCGAGGGAATGAGCGAGAACATCACCGTCCGCAGCATCCTCGGCCGGTATCTCGAGCACTCCCGGATCTTCGCGTTCCACAGCAACGGCGATCCGCAGGTCTACATCGGCAGCGCCGACATGATGCACCGCAACCTCGACCGACGCGTCGAGGCACTCGTGTGCGTGGGCGCACCCGAGCACGTGAAAGAGCTGACCGACCTGTTCGATCTCGCCATGGCGGACACGACGAGTTCGTGGCACCTCGGCGCCGACGGTGAGTGGACGCGCCACCACCTCGCCGAAGACGGCACGCCGCTGGTCGATCTGCAGGACAAGACCATGAGCACGGTGCGGCGCCGGCGCCGGGCCCGCGTGGTGCGATGACGGACACCGCGTTCTATGCGGCCGGGGGCGTCGTGTGGCGGCTCATCGACGGCAAGCTCAAGGTCCTGCTCGTCTCACGCACGCGCTACCGCGACTTCAGCCTGCCCAAGGGCAAGGTCGATCCCGGCGAGATGCTCGCCGAGACGGCCGCGCGCGAGATCTTCGAAGAGACCGGCATCCGCGTCGTTCTCGGGGTGCCCGTGGGCGTCTCGCATTACGTCCTGCCCAACAAGCGCCGCAAGATCGTGCACTATTGGTCCGCCGAGGCGACGGATGCAGCGATCCGCACCTCGACGTTCGTCCCGAACAAAGAGATCGCGGGCCTCGAGTGGATCTCGCCGGCGAAGGCCCTCAAACGGCTCAGCTACCCCGTCGACGTCGAGATCGTCGAGAACTTCATGCGCCTGGTCGACGAGGGTGTTCTGCGCACGTTCCCCCTCATCGTGCTGAGGCACGCCAAGGCCGTTCCGCGCGACAAGTGGGACGGCGAAGACACCGATCGCCCGCTCGCTGCACGCGGCAAGAAGCAGGCGAGGTATCTCGTCGGCCCCCTGCGCGCGTTCGGACCGCGCAAGATCGTCTCGAGCCCGGCCGCGCGCTGCGTCGCGACGGTGACGCCCCTCGCGAAAGCGCTGGATCGCGGCATTCGAGAGACGGCTCTGCTCAGTCAGGATGCCTGGGAGAGAGGCGAATCCGATCCCCGGACGATCGTCGGCCAGCGCGTGCGGGCGCGCAAGCCCGCGGTGCTGTGCAGCCACGGTCCGGTGCTTCCGGACATCCTGAGCGAGATGGCGCTCGCGACGGGCACCCTGCGCGGCTCGTATCTCGGCAGCGCGTCGACGCTCGATCCCGGCGGGTTCTCGGTGGTCCACCTGCCGCTGGAGAACCCCGGATCCGGCATCGTCGCGATCGAAACCCACGAACCGGCCGTCTGAGCGTCGTTCACCTGCTGTTCACCTTCTGAGCGGAGTCTCGTAAGAGTCCGCTCCTACGTTCATTGCGTGCCCCGCACCGGGCACCACCCGAAGCCCCTCATCAGGGCATCCACCTCTGAACACGTGAAGGATTCACACAGTGAAGATCTCCCGCATCGCCCAGGTGGGCGCTGTCGCCGCAGTCGCGGCCCTCGCTCTCACCGGCTGCGCAGCAAACGAGACCGCCGCCGGCGGAGACTCGACGTCATCCGGGGGCGGTTCCTCGCTCACCGGCACGCTGAACGCCACGGGCGCATCGTCACAGGATGCCGCGGAGCAGGCGTGGATCGCCTCGTTCCAGACGACCCACAACGGCGTCACCATCAACTACCAGGCCACCGGCTCCGGCGTCGGCCGTGACAACTTCCTCGAAGGGGCGAGCGACTTCGTCGGTTCGGACCGTGCGTTCAACGACGAGGAGATCGCCAAGGGCGGCTTCGCCGGCAACGGCGTCTGCACGACCGACGACATCGTCGAGATCCCCGTCTACATCTCGCCCGTCGCCCTGATCTTCAACGTCGAGGGCATCGACTCGCTCAACCTCACCCCCGAGACGATCGGGCACATCTTCAACGGTCAGATCACGAACTGGAACGACGAAGCCATCGCTGCCGACAACCCCGATGTCGAGCTCCCCGACCTTGCGATCTCGCCCGTGCACCGCTCAGACCCCTCGGGCACGAGCGAGACGTTCACGGCGTACCTCGAAGCCGTCGCGCCGGACGCGTGGCCGCACGAGGCGTCCGACGAGTGGCCGCTGCGCTCGGGCGAAGCCGCGCAGGGCACGTCCGGCGTCGTCGCCGCCGTCACGAACGGCAACGGCACGATCGGCTACGCCGACGCGTCGCAGGCCGGCACGCTGGGAACGGTCGCCGTGGGCGTCGCCGGTGAGTTCGTCCCGTACTCGTCCGAGGCTGCTGCCGCGCTCGTCGACTCGTCGCCGCTGATCGAAGGCCGCGGCGCGGGCGACCTCGTCTTCGACGTCGACCCCGCCGCCGCACCGGCCGGCTCGTACCCGATCGCGCTCGTGAGCTACCTCATCGCGTGCGAGCAGTACGAAAACCCCGACAAGGCCGGCCTCGTGAAGGAGTACCTGTCGTTCGTCACGAGCACCGAGGGTCAGGAGGTGGCCGCCGAGGCTGCCGGTTCTGCGCCCATCTCGGACTCGCTGCGCGACCAGCTGACCGCGGCGATCGACCTGATCGGCTGACCCACAACTGCATACCGATGCCCCGGTCGGCCCCGAAAGGGTGCCGACTGGGGCATCATCCCGGAAGACGCACCACCCCGACCCGTCGCACGACGAGGAGACGATGACCACCGCAACCACACCCCCGGGCCGCGTGACCGGCGCGCCGCGCGCCAAGCGCCGGCTCGGCGACACCGTCTTTTCGGGCACCGCCCTGGCCGCCGGCATCATCATCCTGCTGGTGCTCGCGGCCGTCACGCTCTTCCTCGCGATCCAGAGCATCCCGGCGCTGACGGAAGACCCCGCCGACAACTCGATCCTGCGCGGCACGCCGTTCCTGGCGTACGTGTGGCCGCTCGTCTTCGGAACCCTGTGGGCCTCGGTGCTCGCTCTCATCGTCGCGGCGCCCCTCAGTATCGGGATCGCCCTGTTCATCTCGCACTACGCGCCGCGCAAGATCGCCTCTCTGCTCGGCTACGTGATCGACCTGCTCGCCGCAATCCCCTCGGTCGTGTTCGGCCTGTGGGGTGCGCTGACCTTCTCGGGCTTCATCCAGCCGTTCTACGTGTGGCTCAACGAGAACCTCGGCTGGATTCCGCTCTTCAGCGGCCAGGTGTCGGCGACGGGCCGCACGATCCTCACGGCCGCTCTCGTGCTCGCCGTCATGATCCTGCCGATCATGACCGCGATCTGCCGCGAAGTGTTCCTGCAGACCCCGAAGCTGCACGAAGAGGCCGCCCTCGCGCTCGGCGCGACCCGCTGGGAGATGATCCGCATGTCGGTGTTCCCGTTCGCGCGCGGCGGCATGGTCTCGGCCGCGATGCTCGCGCTCGGTCGCGCACTGGGCGAGACGATGGCCGTCACGATGGTGCTCTCGGCCTCGGGCGTCATCTCGTTCGAGCTGCTCACCTCGACCAACCCGACGCCGATCCCCGCCAACATCGCCCTGAAGTTCCCCGAAGCGCACGGCACGGGCGTGAGCGCGCTCATCGCGACGGGCCTCGTGCTGTTCATCGTCACCTTCGTCGTCAACGCTGTCGCACGCTGGCTCGTCAACCGCCGCGCCGAGTTCTCGGGAGCCAACTGATGACCGCCCCCACGACCACCGCCCACCGCACATCGACGGTCGACAACCCGCTCACCGCGGGACAGCTGCCCGGCTGGCTGCCGTGGACGATTCTCGCCGTCATGATGGCGCTGACGTTCGCGTTCTTCGGCATCCTCAACATCGGTGAACCGCTGGGCGACCTCAACGTCGCCGGCGCGCTGTTCTTCGGGTTCCTGCTGTTCGCGATCGCGTTCATCGCGATGTCGGTCATCGTCGAGAACCGTCGCCGCGCCGTCGACCGCGCGGCGACGATCCTCGTGAGCCTCGCCTTCGCCGTCGCGCTCATCCCGCTGGCGTCGCTGCTGTTCACCGTCGTCGTCGACGGCATCCAGCGATTCGACCTCACGTTCTTCTCGAACTCGATGCGCAACATCGTCGGCGAGGGCGGCGGGGCCGTGCACGCGATCTGGGGCACGCTGCTGGTGACGCTCGCCGCGACCGTCATCTCGGTGCCGATCGGCCTGCTCACCTCGATCTATCTCGTCGAATACGGTCGTGGCCGGCTCGCGAAGGCCATCACCTTCTTCGTCGACGTGATGACCGGCATCCCCTCGATCGTCGCGGGTCTGTTCATCGTGGCCCTGTTCACGCTGCTCGTCGGACCCGGTCGCTACATGGGCATCATGGGCGCCTTGGCGCTCACGGTGCTCATGATCCCCGTCGTCGTGCGTTCCAGCGAAGAGATGCTGCGGCTCGTGCCCAATGAGCTGCGTGAAGCCAGCTACGCGCTCGGTGTGCCCAAATGGCTCACGATCGCGAAGGTCGTGCTGCCCACCTCGATCGCCGGCATCACGACCGGCATCATGCTGTCGATCGCCCGCGTCATCGGCGAGACGGCACCGCTGCTGCTGACCGCGGGATTCACCAACTCGCTGAACCTCGACCTGTTCGACCAGCCCATGATGACGCTGCCGGTGTTCGTGTACACGCAGTTCCAGAATCCCGGAACCAACATCGACGCGGCGCTGAGCCGCGCGTGGGCCGGGGCGCTCACGCTCATCATCATCGTCATGGCGCTCAACCTGATCGCCCGTCTGATCGCGAAGCGGTTCGCGCCGCGTTTCAGCCGCTGACCGCGGCATCCGATACCACCCGAGGAACCACGTGTCCAAGAGCATCGAAGTCAACAACCTCAACGTCTACTACGGCGACTTCCTCGCCGTCGAAGACGTCTCCATCGACATCCTCCCCCGCACCGTCACGGCATTCATCGGACCATCCGGATGCGGCAAGTCGACCTTCCTGCGCACACTCAACCGCATGCACGAGGTCATCCCCGGCGCACGCGTCGAAGGTCAGGTCTACCTAGACGGCAACGACCTCTACGCCGACGGCGTCGACCCGGTGGTCGTGCGTCGTCAGGTCGGCATGGTCTTCCAGCGCCCGAACCCGTTCCCGACGATGTCGATCAAAGAGAACGTGCTCGCGGGGGTCAAGCTCAACAACCGGCGCATGTCGAAGTCGGATTCGGAAGCGCTCGTCGAATCGGCACTGCGCGGCGCCAACCTGTGGAACGAGGTCAAGGACCGGCTCGACAAGCCCGGCTCGGGCCTGTCGGGTGGGCAGCAGCAGCGTCTGTGCATCGCGCGGGCGATCGCCGTGTCGCCCGAAGTGATCCTGATGGATGAGCCGTGCTCGGCCCTGGACCCCATCTCGACGTACGCAATCGAAGAGCTCATCGGCGAGCTGAAGAGCAACTACACGGTCGTCATCGTGACGCACAACATGCAGCAGGCCTCACGCGTGTCGGACAAGACGGCGTTCTTCAACATCGCCGGCACGGGCCAGCCCGGCAAGCTCATCGAGTACGACGACACCCGCACGATCTTCACCACGCCCTCCGTCAAGGCGACCGAGGATTACGTCTCGGGCCGCTTCGGCTGAGCCCTCAGTCCCGCGGCGACAGCAGGTACTCGTTGAACGCCGCGGTGCGCTCAGTGTCGACCTCGTACTCGACGGCGTCGATCGCGCGCACGGGCACCGCGAGGCGCACGCTCGAGACGAGCCACGCGGCATCCGCCGTTCCGAGGGCTCCCATCGGGATCATCTCGTACCCCGTCTCGTAGCCCTGTCGTTCGAGGTGCTCGAACAGGCTCAGCTGCGTCGTGCCGTGCAGGATCGAACCGTTGGGCGGGGGCGTGAGAAATCGGTCGCCGTGGCGCAGGATGAGCGACGCCGTGGGCGCCTCGAGCACGTAGCCGTCGGTCGTGACGAAGACCGCGTCGTCGGCACCGCGACGGCGGGCTTCGCGGATGGCCGCCATGTTGACGGCGTACGACAGCGTCTTCGCGCCGAGCAGCAGCCACGGCGCCCGGTCGGGCACGCCGCTGTCATAGCCCCGGTCGAGCGTCACGAGCCGCACGCCGTGCTCGCGGACGGCGCTGTTGTCGGGTGCATCCGCCGCCGTGACCCAGGCGGTGGGCGCCGGACCGTGTTCGACGCCGCGGCTGAGGATGAGCTTGATGACGGCTTCGCCTTCGCGCGGGCAGTGCTCGGCGGCGACGGCGACCGCCTGGCGCCACTGCTCGAGGTTCGGGTACGGCAGGTCGCACACGTTCGCAGAGTGGGCGAGGCGCTCGAGGTGCGCTGTGACCTCTTGCGGGTGACCGTCGACGACACCGATCGACTCGAAGATCCCGTCGCCGCGCTGCGTGCTGAGCTCGCCGATGCTGAGGGCCGGCGCCGAGGGCTCGATGGGGCGGAAGGTGCCCGAGAAGTCGGTGCGGGTGTCTTCGGATGCCGCGGGGTCGATCACGAGTGCGTATCGCCAGGTCATGCCCTGAAGCCTACGGCCAGGGAATCCCCCGCGTCGTCGCTCGGTTACACTTGATCCGCCGGGCCGCAGTAACCCCGGGCTCCATCTTTTGCCGCTCCGAGCGGCCTCACGCCGAGAGGCGTTCTGCGGCCCGGCACTTGTCTTTTCTGCGCCGCTTCACGCGGCATCCGGTTCTGGCCGTCAGACGAGCGCGTCGCGCCGCCACAGCGCTGCGGCTGCCGCAAGGTCGGCGGCATAGGTCGACAGGCGCAGGGCGCGGATCGTGAACGCCGAGGCCCGTTCGGGTTCGGTCTGCTCGTAGTCGTCTGCGAGGTGCGTCGCCCCCGACGCGTGCACGCGACAGAATGCGGCGGCACGGTCGAGCGCGACGGCGAAGTCCCCCTCGAACAGGCCGCGCAGGATCGTGTCGATGAGGGCGACGAGCTCATCAGGACCCGCCGGTGCGGGTGCCCCCGCGACAACGGGGTCGGCCGAGGCGATCTCGACGCGCCCGCGCTCGTACAGGAGCGCGGCGGTGTGCGGGTCGTCGTGGATCATGAGCTGCAGCAGGTACAGCCGCCACAGCGCGCCCGGCAGCGACTTCGCGGGCGACCGCGACCACAGCTCGGCGATGTCGTCGATGCCGTGCTCGGCCGTGAAGGCCACGAGGCGGTCGACCACATCACCTGACTCGTCGGTGCGCGCCCGCGCGAGCAGGCCCTGCGCCGTCGAATGGGCGACCCGGGACACCTCGGCCGGATCATCTGCCGCGAAGAGCCGGTCGAAGAGTTCGGCGGGCCTTCGCACGGGCTTGTGGTAATCCCTCGACGCGTCGCTCACCCGCCAAGGGTACCGGCGGCGCCGGCACGTGAGGCCGCGGCACCGGGTGATCCGGGATGCCGCGCACCGAGCCGGCCGCAGGGTCAGGCCGTGGGAATCGCGACGATCGGATCGGTCGTGGGCAAGCCGTTCGCCGACCCTCCGGCCTGTTCGACCGTGACCGCGATCGTGTCGCCCTCGTGCATGTCGCCCGACAGAAGCACCGTGGTCTCCTCGCCCTCGCGGTCGAAGGTCCCCGCCGAGACGGGCGTGCCTCCCTCGCGGACGAACCACAGTTCGAACGTGTCATCGTCCTCGATGGGAGGAAGGCCCTCGGCGACGAGCACGGCTGATCCGAGGGATCCCGACCAGTGGGCCGTCGCGACTCCCCCGTCGACGATGTCGACCGTGGCCGAGCGGGCATCGGGGGCCGACTCGATCTCGGCGAGCGCGACGGCGGCGGGCGGGCGGTTGACCCAGTCGTTGATGCTCACGGCGCCGAAGCCGAGCACGACGAGCACGGCGAGGGATGCCGCGAGGCCCAGGATGCCGCGGGTCCACGTGCGCCGGGACACCGCTTGGACGGCGGCGGTCGTCAGAGGCGGTTCGCCGGAGTCGCGCGGGGGCGCCGGCGTGTACGCCGGGTCGACCGTCTGCAGGAGTCCCGTGAACGTCAAGGTCTCGGTGCGCGGGGCAGGCTCGTCCGCCGTTGCGGCTTCCGCTTCCCTGGCGGGTTGCGGCGCGGCCTCCCGCGGGGTTTCCGGGCCTGGTTCCGACTCGCGCACGGGTTCGGGCGCCGGATCGGGCGCCGGCTCCGGCTCATGCACAGGCTCCGGCTCGGGATCGCGCACAGGCTCCGGCTCGGGATCGCGCACGACGGCGGGGCCGAGGCCGGCGTCGGGTCCGAGTGCGACGTCGGGCCCCGGCGACCCGTCGAGTGCGAGGTCGTCATCGGGTTCCGCGTCTTCGGCGGCGGGGTCGACGACCGGCTCGTTCACCGGTCCGATCGCGACCTCCGGTCCGAGCACGATGTCGGGCGCGGGGTCGACCTCGGGTCCGGGCACAGGAACGGGCGCGATCGGCACGGCCGGTTCGGCTGACTCGCTCGGCCTGTCAGCCCCCGGGCGAACCGGCAGCGGAGGACGCGTCGGAATACCCTGCGGCAGCCCGCTGATCCGCGCAAGCAGCGTCGAGCGCATCGTCAGGGGCGGAGCCACCGGGTCGACGCCGTCCGCGAGGACGGCCGCGGTTTCCGCATCCGAATCGACGATCGATGTCCACTGCGGATGCTCGGCGAGCGCCGCGCGGAAGGCCACGAAGTCCTCGTGCGAGAGAGCGCCGAGTGCGGCGCCGGCCGACAGCTCGGCGAATTCCTGCTCGTTCACGACGTCACCCCCAGGTGCATCCTCAGGCGCGACAGGCCGTCGCGCATTCTCGACTTGATGGTTCCGAGCGGTGCTCCCACGAGCACCGCGATCTCGCTCTGACTGTATCCGCCGTAATACGCCAGGGTCAGCGCTTCACGTTGCGGTTCGGGTAGCTCGGCAAGCGCCGTTGCGACGCGCCGTCCTTCGACGCGCAGCTCGACCTGCTCGGCGACCGAATCGAACGCAACGCCGAGGTCGCGCATTCCCGCTCGCACATCGCGATCGCTCGACGCCTGCGACGCGCGCACGCGGTCGACTGCTCGACGATGTGCGATCGTGAGCACCCACGACCTGCCTTGCCCTCTATTCGGAACGAACCGCGAGGCGGATTGCCAGATCTCGAGGAAGACCTCTTGCAGCACCTCTTCGCTCTGCGCGCGGTCGACGAGCACGCGCATGATGAGGCCGAAGACGCGGGGCGAGAGCATGTCGTAGACGCGGCCGAAGGCCACTTGGTCTCCGGTGGCGACGCGCTGCAGCAGTTGGCCGACGCGATCGACGGCACCCGTGCCCCCCTCGGGCACGTCGATACCGTCGATCACCATGTCCACCAGCATGCCGTATTCCCCCGTTTCTGCCCCGGCCTCTTGTGTCACCCGAACGTGAAGGAGTAGGCCTCGACGCCCGGCGACACCTCGAGCTCGAGCACCGCGCGCCCTCCATCGGCGCCGTCGACCACCGCATACGACCTCGGCGTGCCCGAAACCTCGACCACGCGGGTCGCCCCGCCGTCGAGACGCACGCGCACCTCACCCTCGCCGGCGAGCACCATCCGCACGTCGCGCGCACGGAAGTCCAGACGGATGCCGCCGCCCGACGCCGTCGCGGGAGTCGCGTACTGCGTCTCGATGCGCCAGTCGCCGTCGAGGGCGAACGAGTCGGCCGGTTGCGCGTCGGGCAGACCGAAGGTGTTCTCCCCTGCACGGTAGGGCCCGGGTCCGGCGAAGTTGACGTCCTTCGACGAGCCGAGGAACGTCTCGCGGGTCAGCGCGCCGCTCTGCGGCGTCGCATCCTCGACGTCGGTCGAGGGCGGCAGCTCGGCTCCGGGATCAGCCTGGGTCAGCAACTCGCGGATGAGTTGCTCGGTCGCGGCGTAGTTGCCCTCGCCGAACGCGATGTGGCGCACTGTGCCCTCGGCGTCGATCAGGTAGTGCGCGGGCCAGTACCGGTTGCGGTAGTTGGTCCAGGTCGCCAGATCGTTGTCGAGACCGACGGGATAGGTGATGCCGAAATCCTCGGCGCCTGCGGCGACGTTGGCGGCATCCTTCTCGAACGCATACTCGGGCGAGTGGATGCCGATGACCCGCAGGCCCGCATCGCGATACGCGTCGTCCCACGCGACGACATGCGGAATGCTGCGCTGGCAGTTGATGCACGAGTACGCCCAGAAGTCGATCAGCACGACCTCTCCCCGCAGGTCGTCGAGGTCGATCGCTGCACCGTCGGGTGTGTTGAGCCACGTCTCGATCCCCCGGATGCCGGGGGCCGTGCCGCACGACTCCAGTTCGGTCGCGCCGTTCGAGCACTGGTCGAGGTCTTTGTTCTCGTCGGTGACGAGGCCGCCGAGGTCGAGAGCGCGCCGCGCGTCGGGGTTGTCGGTGAGCTCTCGCTGGATGCCGGCGGTGTAGTCGGGCACGAGCCGCTGCAGCAGCTGCGGCACGTTGAAGACGAGTCCGACGGCGAGCGCCAGCATCGCGACGCCAGCGGCGATCCGCAAGCCGCGCTCACGCGAGCGGAACGCGCGGATGCGTTCGATGAGGCCGCGCCCGGCGAGCGCGAAGAACAGCAGCGGCACGGCCACGCCGATCGCGAACGAGACCGTCAGGGCCACGGTGTCGAAGCCGATGCGTCCCGTCGATCCGGCGACGATGATGGCCGCGAGCACGGGGCCCGCGCAGGGCACGAAGACGGCGCCGAGGGCGAGCCCGACGCCGTAGCCGTTGCCGCGGTTGCGCACCTCGGTGCGACGCGCGAGCTTCTGGAAGGGCTTTTCGAGCAGCTGCTCGACGCGCGGAACGAGCAGGCCCGTGCCGATCAGCACGAGGGCGGCGATGCCGACCCAGCGCAGCACGTCTTGCGGCAGACCCAGGGCGCCGAGGATGAGCGAGCCGACGAGGGTGACGAGCGTGAAGCTCGTGATGAGCCCTGCGATCACAAGATACGGCCGCCAGCGCGAGGCCGGTGCGGGTTCATCCTCGAAGCGGGCCGACTGGGCGCCGCCCGTGAGAAAGATGACCGGCAGCACCGGCAGGATGCACGGTGAGATCCCCGTGATGAGTCCGCCGAGCAGACCGATGATGATGAGCGACATGCGCCTCCCCTGTTCGGGGATTGTTCGCACGCATCGCTCTTTCGGATTGGCTGAGTTCGCCGACGCGACGGGTCTGAATCTTTTTCCGATCCGATGAGCGCAGGGCTGCGAACAGTTCATATACGTCGCCTACCGGCGGCGAGATCAGACACATGGAGGATGTCATGCTCAGCAGCAAGAAGAAGATCTCGGCGGGCCTCGCGTTCGCGTTCGGTGCGGCGATCGCCCTGTCGGGTTGTGCGATGGGCGGCGACACGGCCGAACCGACCGAAGAGATGTCGACGCCCACGATGGAGGAATCCGCGCCGGCGATGGAGATGGACCCCGCCGCCAACCTCGTAGGCGCCGGCTGCGCCGACTACGCCGAAGCCGTGCCCACGGGCGATGGCTCGATCGAAGGCATGTCGATGGACCCGGTCGCGGTGGCGGCATCCAACAACCCGATGCTGACGACCCTCGTCTCGGCCGTCAGCGGCGAGCTCAACCCCGACGTCAACCTCGTCGACACGCTCAACGGAGACGAGTTCACCGTCTTCGCTCCGGTGGACGACGCATTCGCCAAGATCGACGCGGCGACGATCGAGACCCTCAAGACCGACTCCGACCTGCTCACGTCGATCCTCACGTACCACGTGGTGCCCGGCCAGATCGAGCCCGCCGACATCGCCGGCACGCACACCACCGTGCAGGGCGAAGACGTCGAGGTGACCGGCGAGGGTGACATGTGGATGGTCAACGACGCCGGCGTCATCTGCGGCGGCGTGCAGACCGCGAACGCGACGGTCTACCTCATCGACACGGTGCTGATGCCGCCCGCCGAGTAACAAGCATCCGGCCGCGTGGGCGCGGTCGGGCGATGAAGCCGCCGGTGTGCTTTGGAGAGTCCTCGCCGGCGGCTTTGTCGTGCGCGCGCGGGTGCTCGGGCGAAGTAGGCTGGAGGCTGCGGGCCTCTAGCTCAGTCGGTAGAGCATCGGACTTTTAATCCGCGGGTCGTGGGTTCGAGCCCCACGGGGCCCACCGTGTATGAGCGGCTTCGAACCAAGTAATTACGGGGATCGGAGCCCTCTCTTTTGTCACCGAGACGCCTCGTGACAACACTTTGACAACACCTGAACGCGGTGTCATAGCGCGGAAGGAAGGCTCCCCGTTGTTGTCACGCGTTGTTGTCACGCACCAGCGCCGCCCTGGGCGTGGTCGAGGTACGCGCGCTGCCGGACGTCTTGCGCGGGAGTTTCACCCCTCGAATGCCTGCTCCGAGCCAAGCAACCATGTTGACGCCAGATCGCACCTATAGCAACGATCGCGAGCCAGTCCACTCAAAGTGCCTGCGTGCATCGTCTTCCTTCTCGTCTGAGGGGCTCGCCAGGGATATCGTGAGCGTTCGGAAAGCGGAGGGCGGGTGGGCATTTTATTGAGCGGGTCTTGCGAGCATTTCCGCGGAATATCGGATCTAAGCTCCGGGGCGCTCCTTTGAGGTCCTCAATCCCGACCCTCGCCAGCCATCGCTATAGTTCGGTGAACGACCGGCGCGTGTGCAGCGGTAGACCCGATCGTAATTTCGTAATACGATTCCGCTATGGGTGGCGAAGAGACGATCAACGGGGCTCCAGTGACGGAGGAGCAGATCGCGGCGTGGGCGGCCGAGGCTGAGACCGGCTACGACGTCGAGGTTCTCAAACGGCGAGGACGCGGACGACCCGGCCGAGGAGCAGAGCCCGCTCAGGTCGTCGCGCTCCGACTCACCGCCGACGAGCTCGCCGCTCTCGATGCTCGCGCTGAACGCGAGCACAAGTCCCGCTCGGAGCTCATCCGCGAAGCACTCGCCGCGTACGCCGCGTGAAGGTCCACGACTCCGCTCTCAAGCATGGCATCGCAACGGAGGACATCATCCGGGCGGCGTCGTGGCCGCTGTGGATCGACGACCTCGACGAAGACTCACCTGCCCGTCAACTCCGGCTCGGCTTCGACACGCAAGGACGGTTTCTTGAGCTCGTCGTGCTCGTCTTCGACAGCGGCAACGAACTCGTGATTCACGCGATGAAAGCCCGGCCCCAGATGCTGGATCTGCTCCCGTAGAGACGATCGACATCAGCCCAGATCCGCGTGCGGTGAGGGACCCGCTACCGGGCCGACGCGCGACGCCTCACGGGGAACTGAGCATCAAAGTTTGCTATCCCTGTCAGCATCATCTCGACCCGCGGCTTTCGGTGGGTCTGCTCGCTTGAGCCGGCGCCCTCCCGTAATGAACGCAGGGACGGAGATCGGGACCAGAACCACTCCTGCGAGTCGCCACCAGAAGTCGTCCGGAACGAGCCAGCAATATGCCCCTGCCAAGAACGCAACGGACGCGAGAAAAATGAACAAGATGCCGCGCCTGCGAGAGGTCATGAGACGACGATAACGCTGCCTCTGAACTCAACCCGAGCGGTCAAGGACCCCCGAAGGTCACGCGGGAAGTAGTACTAGTTCGGCTCGCTGCTCACGCGCTAACAGGGATATCGGAGTGCGGCCAGAGTGGCTGTCCGGAGAACGCCGCCACAAACGCCACGTCCATTGACTCAACAGGTATTGGAGCTGACTGGCCACCGCCGATGGTCGACATTCCGGTCTCGCCGTCAAAGATCGCCTCGACAGATACGCCCCAGGCGGCCGCCAGACGCGGCGCGAAGTCCCTCCATTCCCACCTTCCATCGAAGCCACCAGGGGATCCCGTAATGACCGTCGCGACGCCATCTCGGGCCACTAACGCGTGTGAGAGGTTGCGCCACGACGATGCGGTCATGTAGGCGAGTCGCGCATATGCCTCGCGAAACTGCGTCGGGTGGAGCGCAAAGCTCCTCGCCGCCGCGATGTGAGGTTGCTGCACTCCCTCGGACCGACCCCAGTCCTGCAGAACTGCGATTACGCCGATACGGCCCATACGGATCCCCAGCATCGGGACAAATAGGTCGTCCATATAGTCGAACCGCCTGCGTGGCTGATCGCTATCCAGACACTCGAAGAAATGGAATGTCGCCGGCCCGGGAAACGCTGGCTCCCATCGAACGGCGCCAGAAGCCGCCTGCAGCAAGAAGTGATGAAACGCCACGCTCTTCAGGTGCTCGGCAGGAACGCGCCTTCGGCCCTCAGCCTCGCGCACGTACAACGGCTGCAGACTCTCCTTGTAGACCAGCCCATAGTAGATCTTGCCCAACCACAAGAAGAGGTCTCGGCGATCGAGTGACCTAAACGCATCCGGACCCGCGTCGAATGCGACCTTGACGCGGCTCTCGATCTCACTTAAGTCCACGCCGTTGCACACCGAACAGCACGGGACCGTGAGTTGGCGGTAGCGGAGGGGACGGCCGTCGATCTGATTGACGGATGCATCCCACAGGTCGAGTGCACGGAGCAGCCACCTCGGAAATACGTGCTCACGGGTGCGATCTGCTGAGCCGACCGGGACGTGCTGCCCGCACAAGAAGCAGTATTCGTCCCCAAACCGTTGGGTGCGGTCGGTCAAGAACTCCGCGTGGGGCGATGCAACCTCCGGCGTGGGTTCCGACATCCTCACATTGTGCGTGAGGTAGCCGTCGTATGCAGGCATCGACATGGTCGCCTGCATGAGAGCTGACATCCGAGCGATCAGCGACCGGCTCGCGGGCAGCGGCGACTAGGCTCGTCGCGGCCGCTACGCTCAAGCTGTGACCAAGGAACCGGGTGTCCTGACCGCACGCGTGGTTTCGTGGCCGGCAGTCGCAACCATCGGACTCACCGCTCTTGCCTCCGCCGCGGTCATTTGGCTGATCGCTGTTCCGTTTGGCCCAGAAGCCTGCGCGCTCTCTCTGCCGGGCCCGCGCAACTGCTTCCCGTCTCAGCGCATCCAGGCCGCCTTTCTTCCCACGCTCGCGATCATGGCGATCGCAGTTCTTTCCATCGCGATGACCCTCGTTCGGCCACGAATCTCTCGATTTGTCAGCTTCGTGGCGGTTCTTCTGCTGCTGGCGATAACAGTCATCGCGTACGTGCTGGTCGCGTGGATTCCAGCCCTTGCCTGGTCGGGGTTGTCCGGCGGGAACCCCTAGCACCTACGCAGCGTCCCCACTCCGGGCCTTGCACGGGATCCGGTTACGCGACTGCACCTGTCGCGCTCATGGACCGTCATGCGAGCTAGTTCGCCACTTCGAGAGCGGTACCCCTGAGGTCGCAGTACTACTGCTCTCCGGCGCCCGGGCCATTAGCCGATTCAAACGCGGCGAGTTGCCGACGGTAGCGAACGAGCGACATCACTCCGATGCCGATGAAGCCCAGCCACACGGCCGAAATAGCCCATCCGATCTACGCCTCGGGTCCGATCGCGATCTGGGCAATGCCCCCAGCTAGACCGAGTATGCCCAGCACGAGATAGAGCGGGTATGGACGTCGCGTCGATGCTGATGGGCGCTTCGATCGCGTCGATCGCCTGGATCATATTCGTGCCGTGGACGAAGCTGAAAAGGCTGAAGGAGCTTGACGAGCGCTCGGGCGAATGAGCAACGCCGATCCGCCGCGCGGCGCGCGACCGGCGATCGCGCGGTTCCGTCGTGACCAGCGATCAATAGCTCGAGCGTCGGCGCACCAGGCACGGCTACGGAGCCCACAAGTCAGGAGTTCGGTGCGCTCAGTAGCGAGCTGGAGGCCGAGATCCTTCGAGTTCCACGTACGGTCCGAGCCTCACCCGTGGTGCCCTCACCTGTTCCCGGAGAAGCGAACCGCAGCGCGCACCTGAGCGGCGGCGCTCGCGCCGAGTCCGAGCGGCCAGCGTTGCATGACGTACGCCGCAGCATCATCCACAGTCAGCTGGCGGGTGGAGTTCCCTAGGCGGACCCACAGTTCAGGCAGGGCGTTCCTGCCGGCCCGCAGATACACCGGCGACGGCGACGCAGCCATCTGCACCCGACAGACGGTGCGGGCAGGCTCGCCGTCGATCTCCGCGAAGTCGACCTCGACGAGCGCGGCAGCCGCCGTACCGAGCGACGTTGTGATCAGATCGCGCAGCCACAACTCGAACCGATCAACATCCGGGGTCTTCAGAGTCGCCAGATCGGAGTCCAGCCCGAGAGCCGTTCCATGGTCGTCGACACCGATGAGCAGCACCCCACCGTCGGCGTTGAGGAACGCCGCCGCCGTCTTGGCGACCACGTGCTCCATCCGCTCGTCCTTCTGACCGGTGCGGAGATTGACACGGGCCGTTGACTTGAACTCGACGGTTCCCGACTCCCCTGCCGTGAGCAGCTCGGTCACCGTGGCACGCACCGGCTTCTGCAAATGCGCGGCTGCCGCCCCATAGCCCGCGACGAACAGAATCGACACGCACATTGGGATCAGCAGCGTGAGCGGACTGCCGAGGTGCGGATCCGGTGCGACCAGGTCGGCGAGCAGGAGCCCAGCGACGATCCCGATGATCGACAGCACGATAGCCGTCGACCAACGCAGCCGTGCACGACCGCGCAAGAGCAGACGCGCGGCACCCGAAAACGCCCATGCGAGGAGCAGTGCGACCAAGATCGCTACGCCGACCACCCACAGCGGCACCCGAGAGAGGATGTCCCCATTCATCGTCAGCTTCATCTCCTAGCGCGCAACAGGACTTCCCATTCAACCTAGGCCCAACCAGACGCTGACTCTTGCCCGTACCCGTAGCGTCGCGCACACCTCGATACCCACGGCTGTGCTCACCGCGATTACCGCGCTCGAACCCTCAAGGAGGCACGCGCCCGTCGCGGGCGGCGGCTCCGCGTGCGGGGTGCGAGCGCAGTAGCGGCGCTCGATGACTGAACGATGGCTCAGTGGCCACTCATGGCGAGGCAGCCGCCGTCCATGATGAACCCGCCCGCCTCTGACGACACCGTCTCGACCGTCACTCCCCCGAAGACGCATCCGCCGCCGTCGACGGCGGCGCCGTAAGCGATCGAGCCGGTTCGACCATCTGTCTGAATGGCGTCTTCGCGAACGCCGGCGCTCGTCAACGCCGTTCGCACCGCCTCATCGGTAATCGGCGCACCCGAGACGCGCAGGGCCGTGAGCGCGTCGGTAACCGGGCCGATGAGCGCCGCTGCAGCCGCCTGCCCCGCTTCCGGCTGAGGCATCCTCTGGCGATACAGCTCGTTGGAGGCCCGGTTGGCATCCGTGTCGTATGTGATGCAGCCCGCTGGCGGTTGCACGCCGGGCTGCTCCGCAACCGCGCACGCAGAGGTAGGAGACCGCGACGTGGTGTTGAGGTCCCTGACCGCATCCGTGCTCGCGCACCCCGCCAGCAGCACGACCACACACGTCATCGCCAGACCGAACCACGCACGACCGGTTGCCATGCTGGCATCCTACGGACGGCAGGCGACGAGACGACGGCGTGCACCCACCCGGATCCGCTGCGCTCGGGGCATCCGCCGCCCTGACGGGGCCTCGCCGCGAGGAAGTCGTAAGTGAAGCGCGCTCGCCCGTATGGATTCCGTAGGGAAAGCACTGCCGGTCAAGCAGCAGGTGTTGTATCGCATGCGTGCCGTAAGGCACCCGTGCGGCACTCGTCTCACGGTCGTCCGATTCGCTGATGCGGAACCCCGGGAGTCCCCGTGCTGGATGTCATCTACCTCGCCACGGTCGTCGCGCTCTTCGCGGTGGTCGGGATGATCGCCAAGGGGGCTGAGAAGATCGGGCAGAGCAACCGAAGCTCGAGTCGCCGCGACGCTGCGGATGGAGCGGGGCAGAGATGATGGTCTTCTCGATCATCGCCGCCGCCCTCGGTGTCGCCGCCGTCGCGTACCTCGTGGTCGCCCCCGTGCGATCTGAGAAATCCTGATGGACGCCGCGACGATCTGGTCCGGCGTCCTGCAGGCGGCGACCGTGCTGCTTGTCCTCGCGCTCCTGTATCGCCCGCTCGGCGACTGGATCGCCCGTGTCTACTCCTCGGAGAAAGACTGGCGGGTCGAACGCGTCGTCTACCGAGTGATCGGAGTCGATTCGCGCGCAGAACAGACCTGGCAGGCGTACGCCCGCGGCGTGCTCGTCTTCTCAGCGATGGGCGTGCTGTTCGTCTACGCGCTCCAACGTTTCCAGGCCGTACTGCCCTACTCGCTCGGACTGCCGGCGGTATCCGAGGGGCTTGCGTTCAACACCGCCGTCTCGTTCGTCACCAATACCAACTGGCAGTCCTACTCCCCTGAGCTGACCCTCGGGTACACGGTGCAACTGGCAGGTCTCACGGTCCAGAACTTCGTGTCGGCGGCGGTCGGCATCGCGGTCGCAGTCGCCCTTGTTCGTGGGTTCGCCCCGCGCGGTTCGTCGACGATCGGCAACTTCTGGGTCGACCTCGTGCGCGGCATCACTCGGCTGCTGCTTCCCCTGTCGATCGTCGCCGCGAGCGCGCTCATGATCGCCGGGGTGGTCCAGAACTTCAACGGCTTCACCGAGGTCGGCACGATCACCGGCGGCACGCAAGTGCTCCCGGGCGGGCCGGTCGCCTCGCAGGAGGCGATCAAAGAACTCGGCACCAACGGCGGTGGCTTCTTCAACGCCAACTCCGCCCACCCCTTCGAGAACCCGACCCCCTGGACCAGCGTGCTCGAGATCCTCATGCTGCTGGCGATCCCCGCAGCGATGCCTCGCGCCTTCGGCCGCATGGTCGGCGACAACCGCCAGGGCTACGCGATCCTGGCCGTGATGGCTTCGATCGCGGTCGTGTCGATCACGGCCGTCACCTGGCTCGAATCCCTCGGCCTGGGCACGGCCCCCCAGCTGGCGGGTGGCGCCATGGAGGGCAAGGAGGTGCGGTTCGGCATCTTCGGCTCGACCCTCTTCGCCGGTGCCACCACGCTGACCTCGACAGGTGCGGTCAACTCGATGCACGACTCCTATACCGCGCTCGGCGGGATGATCCCGATGATCAACATGATGCTCGGCGAGATCGCCCCCGGCGGCGCCGGCTCGGGTCTCTACGGGATGCTGGTGCTCGCTGTCATCGCGGTGTTCGTGGGCGGTCTGCTCGTCGGCCGCACACCCGAGTACCTCGGCAAAAGGATCGGCCCCACACAGATCAAGCTCGCGAGCCTGTACATCCTGGTCACGCCGGTCCTCGTGCTCGTCGGCACGGCACTGAGCTTCGCCATCCCGGGTGTCCGGGCCGACATGGAGTCCACATCGATCTGGAACCCGGGCGTGCACGGCCTGAGCGAAGTGCTCTACGCCTTCACGTCGGCGTCGAACAACAACGGTTCGGCGTTCGCGGGGCTCACCGCGAACACGCCATGGCTGAATGTGGCGCTCGGCGTCGCGATGCTGCTCGGCCGGTTCATCCCGATCGTGCTCGTGCTCGCCCTCGCGGGTTCGCTGGCCGAGCTGGGCGCCACCCCATCGACGAGCGGCACGCTTCCGACCCACCGCCCCGAGTTCGTCGGCCTCCTCGCCGTCGTCGCGGTCGTCATCACCGCCCTCACCTACTTTCCGTTTCTGACGCTGGGTCCCCTGGCGGAAGGGCTTGTCTGACGCATGTCCGCTCCCACTCTCACCCCCGCCCCGGGCACGGTCACGCCGCCTTCGAAGAAGGCAGCGCGCTCGTTCGGCTGGTCCCAGCTCGTGCCGGCGATCCCCGGCGCCTTCCGCAAGCTGAATCCCGCGGCCCTGTGGTCCAATCCCGTGATGCTCCTCGTGTGGGTCGGCGCGTCCCTGACGACGGCGATCGCCATCGCCGAACCGTTCCTCGGCGGGCCCGAGGACTCCGGCGGCACCCCGGTCCCCCTCGGCTTCACGTGGGGCATCGCCGTCTGGCTGTGGCTGACGGTTCTCTTCGCGAACATCGCCGAGTCCGTCGCCGAGGGCCGCGGAAAGGCGCAGGCCGCGTCACTTCGCAGAACCCGCACGAGCACGATGGCGCGCCGGGTCACCTCGTACGACCCCTCAACGGATGCCGCGGCCGACCGAGTCGACCATGTCGCGGTCCCGTCGTCCGAGCTGAAGCTCGGCGACGTCGTGATCGTGACGGCAGGAGAGCTGATCCCGGGCGACGGCGACATCGTGCACGGGATCGCCAGCGTCGACGAGTCGGCGATCACGGGCGAGTCCGCCCCGGTCGTGCGTGAATCCGGCGGCGACCGCTCGGCTGTCACCGGTGGCACGCGCGTGCTCTCGGACCGCATCGTCGTGCAGATCACCTCGACGCCCGGCGAGACGTTCGTCGATCGGATGATCGCGCTCGTCGAGGGAGCTGCGCGTCAGCGCACGCCGAACGAGGTCGCCCTCAATGTCCTTCTGGCGAGCCTGTCGATCGTGTTCGTCATCGTCGTGCTCACCCTCAACCCGATCGCCTCGTACGCGGCATCCCCCGTCTCGATCCCCGTGCTCGTGGCTCTTCTCGTCTGCCTCATCCCCACGACGATCGGCGCCCTTCTCTCGGCGATCGGCATCGCCGGCATGGACCGCCTGGTGCAGCGCAACGTGCTGGCCACGTCAGGGCGCGCGGTCGAAGCGGCAGGCGACGTGACGACGCTGCTTCTCGACAAGACGGGAACCATCACGTACGGAAATCGTCGGGCGTCGGGCTTCGTCGGGATGGTCGGCGTCGGCGACGACGTGCTCGCTCGCGCGGCGGCGCTGTCGTCGCTGGCCGACCCCACTCCGGAAGGTGTCTCGATCGTCGAGTTGGCGGCAGCGCGCGGCATCCAGGTGCAATACCCGGCGGGTGCGGTCATCATGCCGTTCACGGCGCAGACGCGGATGAGCGGCGTCGATCTGCCGGACGGCTCACAGATCCGAAAAGGCGCAGGATCCGCTGTGCTCGCGTGGCTGGAGGCATCCGGTGCTCCGGTCGCCGCGAGCACGCGATCGCTGCTGTCAGACGAGACGGACGCCATCGCGCAGTCCGGCGGCACGCCCCTGGTCGTCGCCACGCGTGATGCGGACGGCGGCGCAGTGCTCGGCGTCATCCATCTGAAGGACATCGTCAAAGACGGCCTGCGCGAGCGCTTCGCGCAGCTGCGGTCGATGGGCATCCGCACCGTGATGATCACGGGCGACAACCCGCTCACCGCCGCCGCGATCGCGACCGAGGCCGGCGTCGACGACTACCTCGCCGAGGCCACTCCAGAAGACAAGCTCGCACTCATCAAGCGGGAGCAGGAGGGCGGCAGCCTGGTCGCGATGACCGGCGACGGCACGAACGACGCACCGGCACTCGCGCAGGCCGACGTCGGAGTCGCGATGAACACCGGCACGTCCGCCGCGAAAGAGGCAGGCAACATGGTCGACCTCGACAGCGACCCGACGAAGCTCATCGAAATCGTGCGAATCGGAAAGCAGCTGCTCGTCACCCGCGGAGCCCTGACGACGTTCTCACTCGCGAACGACATCGCGAAGTACTTCGCGATCATCCCCGCGATGTTCGTGAGCGTGTTCCCCGGACTCGCGGTGCTGAATGTGATGCACCTGAGCTCGCCCGCTTCGGCCGTCACCAGCGCCGTCGTGTTCAACGCGATCGTGATCGTGTTCCTGATCCCCCTCGCGCTCCGTGGCGTCAGGTACCGACCGGCGAGCGCATCGCAGACCCTGAGCCGCAACCTCGCGATCTACGGGCTCGGCGGCATCGTCGCGCCGTTCATCGGCATCAAGCTCATCGACATCGTCGTGAGCACCATCCCTGGTTTCTGATCCCTCGAGGAGGTTTCGAGCATGTCCACCGCCCGCACCACCCTGCGAACGGCCGAAGTCGCCCTCCGCGCCTTGCTCGTCTTCACGCTGGTGCTCGGCATCGGCTACACCGCCCTCATCACGGGCATCGGCCAGCTCGCTCTGCCGTGGCAGGCGAACGGTTCGGCCGCGCACGGCCCCTCGGGCGGCATCGTCGGCAGCGCGCTCATCGGTCAGTCGTTCACCGGCGCGGACGGCGAGGCGCTCGCCGAGTACTTCCAGTCGCGGCCCTCAGCCGCCGGGAACGGCTATGACGGCAGCGCGTCGGGCGGATCGAACTGGGGACCGGAGAACCCCGAGCTGATCGCCGCGATCGAGGAGCGCAAAGTCGCGATCGCCGTCCGCGAGGGCGTCGACGAGTCCGCCATCCCAGCCGATGCCCTCACGGCGTCGGCGTCGGGCCTCGACCCGCACATCAGCCCGTCGTACGCGCTGCTGCAAGTGCCGCGCGTCGCCGCGGCGCGGGGCTTGTCAGAGGACGAGGTCAGCGCGCTGGTGAGGTCTAGGATCCAGTCACGCGACCTCGGCTTCCTCGGGGAGCCGCGCGTGAACGTGTTGGAGCTGAACCTGGCGCTGAACGCGCTGGACTGAAGGGGCCGAGGATGAAGCGGGGACGGCTGCGGGTGCTGCTCGGCGCCGCGCCCGGCGTCGGCAAGACCTACGAGATGCTCGAGGAGGGGCGGCGGCTCCTCCTCGAGGGAGAAGACGTGATCGTCGCGATCGTCGAAACCCACGGGCGGGCGGCGACGGCCGCGCTCGTCGAGGGCCTTCCGGTCCTCCCCCGCCATGTCGTGGCCCATCGCGGGGTCGAACTGACCGAGATGGACCTCGAGGCCGTCCTCGAGAGGTCGCCCCGCGTCGCGCTCGTCGACGAGCTCGCGCACACCAATGCGCCGGGTTCCCGCAATGAGAAGCGCTGGCAGGACGTGCAGGAGATATTGGATGCCGGCATCGACGTCATCACGACCGTCAACGTGCAGCACATCGAATCGCTCAACGACGTCGTCGAGCAGATCACCGGGATCGCGCAGCGCGAAACGGTGCCGGATGCCGTGATCCGGGCGGCAGATCAGATCGAAGTCGTCGACCTGGCGCCGCAGTCGCTGCGCGACCGTCTCTCGGCAGGTGTCGTGTATCCGGCGGAGCGGATCGATGCGGCACTGTCGAACTACTTCCGGCTGGGCAACCTCACGGCCCTGCGTGAACTCGCGCTGCTCTGGCTCGCCGACGAGGTCGACAGCGCGCTGCGCTCGTACCGCGCGGACCACGGCATCCGCGGCGCCTGGCAGGCACGCGAACGGGTCGTGGTCGCCCTCACCGGCGGCGCAGAAGGCGAGACGCTCGTCCGTCGGGGGGCGCGCATCGCCGCACGCTCGGCCGGCGGCGAGCTGCTGGCGGTGCACGTGTCGAGCCAGGACGGCTTGCGCGCTGCGACGCCGAGCACACTCGCCGAGCAGCGCGCTCTCGTCGAGGCCCTGGGCGGCACGTATCACCAGGTCGTCGGCGACGACATCCCCCGCTCACTCGTCGAGTTCGCCCGGTCCGTCGACGCGACGCAGCTCGTCATCGGCGTGAGCCGGCGCGGAAGGCTCCTGGGCGCCCTCGCCGGGCCGGGGATCGGCGCGACCGTCATCCGCGAATCGGGCGACATCGACGTGCACATCGTGACGCACGCCGCGGCGGGCGGTCGCTTCGTGCTCCCGCGCGTGACCGGCGGCGCCCTGAGTCGTCGGCGAGTCGTGCTGGGTTTCGTCGTCGCCCTCGTCGGCGTGCCGCTGCTCACCTGGCTGCTGTACCTGTTCCGCACGCCCGAGTCGATCACTTCGGACGTCCTGGCCTACCAGCTCGTCGTGGTGATCGTGGCGCTCGTCGGCGGCATCTGGCCCGCGCTGTTCGCCGCCGTGCTGTCGGGGCTCACCCTCGACTTCCTCTTCGTCGCCCCCCAGCTCACCGTGACGGTCAGTGATCCCCTGCACCTGTGGGCCCTGTGCCTGTACGTGATCATCGCGATGCTCGTCAGCTACATCGTCGATCAGGCGGCACGCCGTGCCCGCAAGGCCCACCGCGCGACGGCCGAGGCCGAGCTTTTGGCCTCGGTCGCCGGAAGCGTTCTGCGCGGTGAGAGCGCCGTGCCTGCTCTGCTCAGCCGCACACGCGAGGCGTTCGGCCTGAGCGGCGTGAGACTGCTGGATGCCGACGGTGCGGTGCTCGTCACCGACGGAGAGCCGGTGCCTGACAATCAGTTCATCGCGGTGCCGATCGGCGGCGACGCGTCCCCCCGCGCGACGCTCGAACTGCACGGTGGCACCTTGGATGCATCCGAGCGCCGTCTACTTGATGTCATCGTCGCTCAGCTCGGAGGGGCGCTCGAGCGCGCCGAACTCACCGAGACGGCCCGTGAAGCGGGAGTCCTCGCCGAGACCGACCAGGTGCGCAGCGCGCTGCTGTCCGCAGTCAGTCACGACCTGCGTGGCCCGCTCGCCGCCGCGGTTGCCGCGATCGGCGGCCTGCGAGAGACGGGCGACGACCTCTCGGCCTCGGACCGACGCGAGCTGCTCGAAACGGCGCACGAGAGCCTGGCGACGTTGTCGGCCCTCGTGACCGATCTGCTCGACGTCAGCCGCGTGCAGGCCGGCGTGCTGGCGGTGTCGCTGCGCCCCGTGGATGCCGCCGACGTCGTTCTCGCCTCGATCGAGGAACTCCACCTCGGCCCGGAGGACGTCGACCTGGCCCTGGATCCTGCTCTCCCCCCGCTCGTGGCCGACCCGGTGTTGCTGCAACGTGTGCTTGTGAACGTCCTGGCCAACGCCGAACGCTATGCCCCTCCGGGCACCAGCGTTCGCATCACGAGCAGCCGCTGGGGGTCCACGGCGCAGCTGCGCGTGATCGACCACGGTGCCGGCATCCCCGAAGACCGTCGCGACGACGTGTTCGCGCCGTTCCAGAGGCTCGGCGACACCGACAACGCCGCCGGGCTCGGTTTGGGCCTGGCATTGTCGAAGGGGTTCACCGAGGGGATGGGGGGCACCCTCACTCCTGAGAACACCCCGGGCGGAGGACTGACCATGGTGATCGAGCTCCCCTCGGCGGAATCGTGAAGATCCTCGTCGCCGACGACGATCCGCAACTCGTCCGCGCCCTGCGCATCACCCTGTCAGCGCACGGATACGACGTGATCGCCGCGCACGACGGCGCCGCAGCCGTGACCCTCGCCGCGCAGTCCCACCCCGACATCGTGCTCCTCGATCTCGGGATGCCGCGGCTGGAGGGCGTGCAGGTGATCGAAGCGCTGCGGGGGTGGACCTCGGCGCCGATCATCGTCGTGTCGGGCCGCACCGGCTCGGCGGACAAGGTCGAGGCTTTGGATGCCGGAGCCGACGACTACGTGACCAAGCCGTTCCAGATCGACGAGCTCCTGGCACGGCTGCGCGCACTGACGCGGCGAGCCGTGACCGACGCCGGCGAGTCGGTGATCTCGTTCGCGGGTGTCACGATCGACCTCGCCTCGAAAACCGTCACCCGAGACGGCGCGCGCGTGCACCTGACCCCCACCGAATGGCGGATGCTCGAGTTTCTCGCGCGTAACCCCGGCGCCCTCGTCACGCGTCAGACCTTGCTGAAGGAGATCTGGGGAAGCGACCAGGTGAGCGACTCGGGCTACCTGCGGCTCTATGTGGCGCAGCTGCGCAAGAAGCTCGAGGCCGACCCGGCCCGTCCGCAGCATCTGCTCACCGAGTCGGGCATGGGGTACCGGCTCGTGCTCGAGGCCTAGCTCCGTCAGAGCACCTTCCATCCGCGCATCCCTCCCCCGTTGCGCGCGTCAGGCCATCCGCAGGCCGCGGATGCCGGCGATCGAGCTCAGGCGACGGGGGCGGTGAGCGGGTCGGGTTTCCGGCGAGACCGTCCCGTGTCCGACACGACGGCAAGCCCTTCGCGAGCCCAGTACTCGAATCCGCCGATCAGCTCCTTGACGTGGGTGTAGCCGAGTTCGGCGAGAACGAGTGCGCCGCGGGTGCTGCCGTTGCAGCCCGGTCCCCAGCAGTACACGACGATCGCCGCGTCCTTGTCCGGAGCGACGTCGCCGACCCGGTCCCGAAGTTCGGCGTGAGGAATATGAACGGCTCCGGGGATGCGCCCCTGCCGCCACGCCGCCTCGTTTCGCACGTCGATCACGAGCGGCGCACCACCGCCAGCCCGCTCGGCGGCGAGGTCAGAAGGGTCGGTCTCGAACGCGAGCTTGGCAGCGAAGAAGTCCGCTGCGGTGAACGTCGTGTGCATTCCCCCATGCAACAGCCAGATCGCTCTCTCCGGAAGTCTCATTCGACGGGAGATGGGAGCGGGCTTACGTCTAGGGTCGGAGCATGCGAGCGGTGCGGCTGACCTGGACGATCGGCGGCGTCGGCCTCGTGCTCAGCGCGGTGATCGGCATGCTGCAGTACGCGCTTCCCGGTTCCGGTCCAGCCATCGCGATCGCCCTCGACGTGGTGTTCGCGGCCGCGGTGCTGCTTTTCGCGATCGGGCTGTCCGAGCGGGCGAGCGTCGTCGCGCGACGCCCGCTCGGCATGACGGCACTGGTGATCGTCGCACTGTGGCCGCTCGTCGTCCACGCGACGCAGCCGCTCCTTCCCACCATGGATGCCGCCACGTTCGAAGCAGGCCTCGACGCATACCGTGCAGCCGAGAGCGTGCTGACGACCGTCTTCGTCGTGAACCTGCTCGTCTCACTCGCCGCGGCGCTGGTCGCCGTCGTTCAGATCGCACGGGCGGAGACAGTTCCCGCCCCCTGGCGGTGGGCGCCGCTGTGGGCGCTTCTCGCATCGGTCGCCGGTGGAGTGCTTCCCCAGCTGATCTTCGCTTTCGCCGGTCCCGCCGGTGCCCAGAGCGTTGTCGAGGTGGCCGTGCTCCTCGGCGTGCTGGGGTTCCTCGCGCGCACTCTCGGACTCGGGATCCTCGCGCTCGTGATCGCCGCTCGTGTGCGCAGCGGCGACGTGAAGGTCTTCGGCCCGGCCTGACCCGCATCCCTCCCGCACCCGAACGCCCCCAACGCCCGACCCTGTGTCGGCGGGCGTGGACGCCGGGGCCGGGGGGAGGTATCGTTTCGCCCACTCACCGACTCAGGTGTGATCTCGCCTCAGGACCGGACAGGATCGCCTCACGAAGAAAGACTGAGGGCGTCGCAGTGCCAGCGCAGACCGCCACGCCGCATGCCCAAGAGTCGCCGCGAGTGCCCTCACCGACAGTGGCGTTTCTTCGCAGTCGCAAGCTCATGATCTTCGTGGTGATCGGTCTGGTGACCGGGGTGGTGCTCTGGATAGCCGGTCTGACGACCCCCCTCGCCGTCACCGCGTATCTGGTGCTCGGGGTAGTGAGCGCCATCACGGTGGTCGGCATGGTCCGAGATCTGATGCGCGGGCGGTGGGGGCTCGACGTCCTCGCCGTCATCGCCATGATCGCCACCCTCGCCGTGCAGGAGTACGTCGCGGGTCTCATCATCGCGCTGATGCTCACCGGAGGCGAAGCGCTCGAAGACCTGGCCGCGCGCCGGGCGAGCCGTGAACTCGACCAGCTGCTGAACCGAGCCCCGTCGTTCGCCGGCCGAATCGACCCTCGCACCGGCGAAGTTGAACGTGTCGCGGTCGAAGACGTCAAGGTGGGCGACGAACTGCTGGTGCGCTCCTCCGAGATCCTCCCCGTCGACGGGGTGCTGCTGTCAGATCACGCGACGATCGACGAATCGTCGGTGACGGGTGAGCCGATCCCCGTGAGCTATCGCAAGGGTGACTCCTTGCTGTCCGGCACGGTGAACGGCACCGCCAGTTTCACGATGCGCGCACAGAGGGCGGCGGCCGATTCGAACTACGCCTCGATCGTGCGGTTGGTTGCCGAAGCCGTCGATTCCCGCGCGCCGATGGTGCGGCTCGCCGACCGGTACGCCGTGCCGTTCACTGTCGTCTCGCTGCTCATCGCCGGCATCGCCTGGTACGTCAGCGGTGACCCCGTGCGATTCGCCGAAGTGCTCGTGGTTGCGACACCCTGTCCGCTGCTCATCGCCGCCCCCGTGGCCTTCATGGGTGGCATGAGCTCGGCAGCCAAGCTGAACGTCATCATCAAGGACGGAGGCGTCCTCGAGACGCTCGCGCGAGTGCGGTCGGCCGCGTTCGACAAGACCGGCACTCTGACGCAAGGCAACGCCGACGTGGTGGATATCCACCCGGCCGCCCACACGGCGACCGACACGCTTCGGTTCGCGGCCGCCGCGGAGCAGTACTCCGTGCACGTTTTCGCCGACCCGATCGTGGCCGCAGCGAAGCGACAGCACCTCGACCTGCCCGAAGTGACGAACGCTGACGAAGTGGCGACGAACGGCGTGCTCGCGTCGCTCGCCGACGGCACCGTGGTGCGGGTCGGAAAACCGTCGTTCATCGAAGAGGTCGCCGGGCCGATCGTCCGCCCCGCGCTGCATGCCGGCGAGACCGCCGTCTACGTGTCGGTCGGAAACAAACTGGCGGGCGTCATCATCCTGTCCGACCCGATCCGCCCCAACGCCGCCGACACCGTGTCCCGTCTTCGCGACGCCGGCGTGACAGAGATCGCGATGGTGACCGGTGATGTCGCCGCGACCGCCGAAGCCGTCGCGCACGCGGTCGGCATCAGCACGGTGCACGCCGAGATGACCCCGCAGACCAAGGTCGAGATCGTCCAGGGCATGCGACCGCGGCCCGTGCTCATGGTCGGCGACGGAATCAACGACGCCCCCGTGCTGGCCGTCGCCGACGTGGGTATCGCCGTGGCGGGACGAGGGGCCACCGTCGCGAGCGAGTCCGCAGCGGCGGTGATCACCTCGAACGAGATCGCGCGCGTGGCAGACGTCGTCTCTGTCTCGCAGCGGACCGTGCGCATCGCGTTGCAGTCGATCTGGATGGGCATCATCATCTCGGTCGGCCTGATGATCGTGGCCGCCTTCGGTGTCCTCCCCGCCGTGATCGGCGCCCTGTTGCAGGAGATCGTCGATCTGGTCGCGATCGTGTCGGCGCTCCGAGCGCGCGGCGCGCACAGGGGGGTGCAGCAGAAAGACGACCGCGTCGCACCGCAGCACGTGCTGTGATGGGAGGGTGAACATCCCCCAGAACTCGCTCTCGCTCACCCTCGTCGGCACCCCCGACTTCGGCAGCGACGTCCTCCAGTCGCTCTACCGCCTCACCGGACGCTCGACCGTCGAACTGCGCCGCGCGATCCGCGACGGTCAGCCCATCTACACCGCGGCACTGTTCGGCAGCGAGCACATCCGCGTCGTCCCCCGCCTCGAGAAGACCGTCGATTACCTGCAGGGTCTGGGCGTGCCGTTCACCGTGCACGAGTGGGCTGACGGCGAGCGCGACGAGATCTCACTGGAGGTCATGCGCGAGATCATCGAGTCCGGCAGCGAATAGCCCCCGCGTGCGGCGCGGTTCCTCGTCGGGCCCTCCTCGGACCGTCGACAAGGAACCGCGCCGTGCTCACGAGTCGCGCGTGCGCCGGTACTCCTCGCGCGTCAGCGCGTGCCCGTCATCGCCCACGAGGTCTTCGTCGGCTTCGCCCGACGGGTCTCCCGACCCGCCGACGGCCACGGGCTCCGGCTTGCGCGACAGCTTCGACGGCCACCAGATCGCCGGCCCGATGTCATACGACAGGGCGGGCACGAGCAGCGAGCGCACGATGAAGGTGTCGATCAGCACACCGAAGGCGACGATGAACGCGATCTGGGCGAGGAACAGGATCGGGATGACCCCGAGCGCTGCGAACGTCGCCGCGAGCACGAGCCCGGCAGAGGTGATGACGCCACCGGTGGCCACGAGGCCCCGCAGGATGCCCCGCCGCGTGCCGTGCACGAGAGACTCCTCGCGCACCCTCGACATCAAGAAGATGTTGTAGTCGATTCCGAGGGCCACCAAGAACACGAAGCCGAACAGTGGCACCGCCGGATCCGCTCCGGGGAAGTCGAAGATGCCGTTGAAGACGAGCGCACTGACACCCAGCGCCGTGGCGAACGACAGCACGACCGTCGCCATGAGCAGGACGGGAGCCAGGATCGAGCGCAGCAGCAGGATCAGGATCCCCAGCACGACCAACAGGATGACGGGGATGATGAGCGTGCGGTCGCGAATCGACGTGTCATTCGTGTCGATGTCCGTCGCGGTCTCGCCTCCGACGACCGCCTCGCCCTCTCCGAGCGCGTCGTTCAGCGAAACACGCAGCTCACGGACGGTGTCTTCAGCGGCATCCGAGTCAGCCGAATCGGTGAGCGTCGCGATGATGAGCACATCGCCGCCGGCGATCGTCGGCTCGGGCACGGGGGTTCCGGGCGGGCCTGCCGCCGAGAAGACGACCTCGCCGTCCTCCAGCGCGACCGGCGCCTGTCCGTTGGGCGAATCCTCCGATGCCGCCGAGACCGAGTCGATGCCCGCGTTCTCGTCGAGAAGTCCGAGGACCTCGGCCAGGTCATCCTCGGGGGCGATGATGTACACCGGGCTTCCCGACCCTGCCGGGAAGTGCTCGGCGAGAGCGGCCTGACCGTCACGCGCCTGCGACTCGCCCAGAACGAGGTCGCTCGAGGGAACGCCCTCGGCCTTGAGCTGTGTCACGCCGAACGCACCGGCGAGCAGCACGAGCGTCGACACGATCCAGACGATCCGCGCGTGACGAGCCACGAAGCGGGCCTGACGCGGCCAGAGGCCCTTGACGGGCTTGCTGAGGTCGTCGGGAACCATCACGAGAGCCTGCTTCGGCGCGAACGGCCAGAACGCCGCGCGACCGACGAGTGCCAGCAGGGCCGGAAGGAACGTGAGGGCGGACAGCATCGAGAACGCGATGCCGATCGAGGCGATCGGCCCCAGCGCACGGTTCGTGGCGAGGTCGGACAGCAACAGGCACATGAGCCCGGCGATGACCGTTCCGCCCGATGCGAGGATCGGCTCCCACGAGCCGCGCCAGGCTCGGACGGTGGCATCCCATCGCCCTGCGCCCTCGGCGATCGCTTCTCGATATCTCGCGACATAGAGCAGCGCATAGTCCGTGGCTGCACCGATCACGAGGATGAACAGGATGCCTTGCACCTGCCCGTTCAGCACGACGATGCCGTTGAACGCGAGCCACCACACCGTGAGCAGCGCGACACACAGCGCGAACACACTCGTCAGCAGCACGACGATCGGAAGCAGCGGCGAACGGTAGACGATGATGAGGATGATGAAGACGGCGATGAGAGCAACGGCGAGCAGCAGTCCGTCGATGCCGAGGAAGCCCTCGACGAGGTCGGCGGTGAAGCCTGCCGGCCCGGTCACCCATCCCTCGAGACCGTCGGGCAGGCTTTCGGCCAGGAGCGCTCGCATCTCGGCGACGGTTTCGCCGATATCGGCCGACGAGTCGATCGGCACGAAGATCTGAGCCGCATCCCCGTCTTCGGAGGGAATCGGCGGCGAGATCTCGTCCTGCACGTCGCTGAGCGCGGCGATGTCGTCGGCGAGAGTCTGCAGATCGGCGAACTGCTCCTCGGTGAGTTCTTCGTCGGACTCGACGATCACGACGGCCGGGATCGTGTCATCTCCCAGGAACTCCGAGAGTCGCTCGTTCACCTGAGTCGCATCAGCGCTCTCGGGAAGGAAGCTGGACCGGTCGTTCGTGGAGACCTCTTCGACCTTGCCGAAGTAGGGACCACCTATTGCCCCACCCACGACCCAGAGCAGGACGAGAAACACCGGAATACCGATGCGGAGCCAACGTGAAGGAGCGAGTTTCGCGTGATGCGCCGAAGACATATAGCTAGCTTAGCTAGCTATACGCCCTCTTGTTCACCGTGACAGCAAAAAAACGATGGATGCCACCGTCGCGATGACGCCGAGAGCGAAGAACCCGACTGTGAGCCATCCCAGAAACCGCACCGCGGGCGACCCTTTTGTGAGGCGCATCCGGTCGTCACGCCCGGCACGGACGTAGACGTCCGCCGTCTCGCGCCCCTCGAGCGCAGCCTGCTGGTCGGGGCTCAGCCAGGCGTGACCGACCCGGCCACTGCTGCCGAACCACCGCGCACTGCGGTGCCCCTGCTCGTCGGCGAGGACGGCCTGGGTGAGTGACCATGAGCCATCGGCGAGCCAGACGATGAGGGTCGCGAGAGCCAGTACGACCGCTCCCCCGAAGCCGACCCACGTGAAGATCTCGGCGATGGCATCTATCGCGCGGTCGTTCACCTCCTCAGGCTAGCGGAGGCACCATGGCAACGCCGAAGGCCCCCGACCCTGCGTCTCCGCTGGATCGAGGGCCTTCGCTCTCGGAGCCACCTAAGGGAATCGAACCCTTGACCTATTCATTACGAGTGAATCGCTCTGCCATCTGAGCTAAGGTGGCGCGCTTCGCTTACGCGGCGCACGATGGACAATCCTACAGGGTCCGGAAGGCCCTCGGTGACACGGCCTGCGTGACGGCGTATTACGACCGAATCGGATGCCGCGACCCCGCGACGTACATTCGGAGTCGTTCCGCGGTGAAGCGAGCGCGGTACCGGCTCCGCGCTTGCGGTCTGCACCGCCCCGCGGAGCCTGACCCAAGGAGCCACTCGCATGTCCACTCGATTCACCACCGCGGCCGCCCTGGCCCTTCCCCTCGCTCTGCTGCTCACCGCCTGCGGCTCGGGCCCGTCAGACGACGCCGGGGCTGAGGCCGGCGCGGGCGTGGTCGGCGTCGTGCGCATCGGCGTGGTCGGCGCCGGCGATCCCTACTGGCAGACCTACGCCGAAGCCGCCGCGGCCGAAGGCATCGAGGTCGAGATCGTCGACTTCACCGAGTACACGCAGCCGAACCCCGCTCTGTCCGCCGGCGAGCTGGACCTCAACCAGTTCCAGCACATCGTCTACCTCGGCACCTACAACGTCAACGCGGGCGACGATCTGCAGCCCATCGGCTCGACCGCGATCTACCCCCTCGGGCTCTACTCGACGCAGTACGACTCCGTCGCCGACATCCCCGAGGGCTCCACCGTCATCGTTCCCGACGATGAGAGCAATCAGGCCCGCGGCCTTCTCGTGCTGCAGTCGGCCGGGCTCATCGAGCTCACCGACGGCGGATCGATCTTCTCGACGGTCGCCGACGTCTCGCCGGACTCGAAGGTCGTCGTCGAAGCACTCGATGCCGCCCTCACGCCCACGTCGCTCCCCGACGTCGCCGCCGCGATCGTGAACAACGACTTCGTCGAAGACGCGGGTCTGCAGTTCTCGGACGCCATCGCGCAGGACGACCCGACCGACCCGAACGCGCTGCCCTACGTCAACGTCTTCGCTTCGCGTGCCGCCGACGTCGACAACCCGACGTACCTCAAGCTCGTCGAGATCTACCAGAACACCCAGGCAGTCCTCGACGGCGTCCAGGCGGCATCCGGTGACACCGCCGTGCTGCTGAAGACCCCGCGGGCAGACCTCGTCGAGTCGCTCGAGACCGTCGAAGAAGACGTCCGCGCCAACCAGTGACCCTCGCGTGTGCGGCCCGTTCCCCTGCGGGCCGCACACGCGCGTCGTCTGTGAGGAGACGCCCATGACGCTCATCCGGCTCACGGCGGTCACGAAGACCTTTCCCGCCGCGGGAAAGAACGCTGTGCCCGTCACCGCCGTCGACGGTGTCGACCTCGACATCGCGGCGGGCGAGGTCTGCGGGATCATCGGCTACTCGGGAGCCGGCAAGAGCACCGTGCTGCGCCTCGTGAACGCGCTCGAGACGCCCACCTCGGGCACCGTCGAGATCGACGGCCGCGACATCACCCGTCTGCGCGAGCGCGACCTGCGCAACCTGCGCGGCGACATCGGCATGATCTTCCAGCAGTTCAACCTGTTCGACTCGCGCACCGTCGCCGGCAACGTCGCGTACCCGCTCGAGATCGCGCGGCGGCCGCGGGCCGAGATCACGGCGCGGGTCGCCGAACTGCTCGACTTCGTCGGACTCGCCGACAAGGCACGGAACCATCCCGAGCAGCTGTCAGGCGGGCAGCGTCAGCGCGTCGGCATCGCCCGGGCCCTCGCGACGAGTCCGCGCATCCTGCTCGCCGACGAGGCCACGAGCGCGCTCGACCCCGAGACGACAGCCGAAGTGCTTGATCTGCTGCGCCGCGTCAACCGCGACCTGGGCGTGACGATCCTCGTCATCACGCACGAGATGGATGTCATCCGCACCCTCGCCGACCGCGTCATCGTGATGGAGGAAGGACGCATCATCGAGCAGGGCGAGGTCTTCGACGTGATGTCAGCGCCGCAGCGCGCGGCCACGCGACGCTTCGTCTCGAGCATCATCGACGACGTCCCCCGCGGTGAGCAGCTGCGCACCCTCCGAAAGCGACACCCGGGGCGCATGGTCACCTTCACGATCCGCGACGGCGATGTGACACAGTCCGACGTCTTCGCGGCTCTGGCCGCCCACGGCGTGCGCTTCGAACTCATCCACGGCGGCATCAACGACATCCGCGGCCGCGTGTTCGGACATCTCACACTGTCGGTCACCGGTGAGACAGACGCCGTCGAACGGGCGATAGCCGCGGCATCCGGCTTCGCTCCCCTGATCGAGGAGGACACCCGTGGATAGGCTCATCGAACTGCTGCCGCAGCTGTGGTCTGCGACAGCCGAGACGCTCTACATGGTCACCCTGAGCCTCGTCTTCGGCGGTGTCGCCGGGCTCGTGCTCGGCCTCGCCCTGTACGCGACTCGCGCCGGGAGCCTGTTTCCGAACAAGGTCGTGTTCGGCGTGCTCAACGTCGTCGTGAACACCTTCCGCCCCATCCCGTTCATCATCCTGCTCGCCGCCGTGCAGCCGCTCGCCCGCGGTCTGGGCATCCGCGGCATCGGCATCGAGTTCGGCGTCTTCGCGATCTCGCTCGCGTCGATGTTCGCGATCGGCCGCATCGTCGAGCAGAACCTCATCACGGTGCGGCCCGGCGTCATCGAGGCCGCGCGCGCTGCAGGGGCGAGCAGGTCGCGCATCCTGTTCCGCCTCGTGCCGCGTGAAGCACTCGGACCGCTCATCCTCGGCTACACGTTCATCGTCGTCGCCCTCGTCGACATGACGGCGATGGCGGGTGTCGTCGCCGCCGGGGGCCTCGGTCAGTTCGCGATCGTCAACGGGTTCCGCCAGTTCAACCCGTGGGTGACCTGGGCAGCCGTCGTCGTCATCGTCGTGATCGTGCAGGGAGTGCAGTTTCTCGGCAACGCGCTCGCGCGGCGCACGCTGCGACGCTGACTACTCGCAGCGCAGGTCGGAGTCGGGCACCGTGCCGTCGAGGAAGTACGCCAGCACGGCGTCGTCGACGCACGCGTTGCCCTTGTTGAATCCCGTGTGTCCCTCGCCGACACGCGTGATGAGCACTCCCGACGACAGCTGCTCGGCCAGCGACACCGACCACTCGTACGGAGTCGCCGGGTCATTCGTCGTGCCGACCACGAGGATGGGCGCGGCTCCCTCGGCCGCGACCGGCTCGCGCACGCCCGTCGGGGCGACCGGCCACGAGTCACACGGGTCGGGACCCGACCAGTACGGAGCGATGGTCGGCGCGTCCGCCGCGATGCGAGCCGTCGAGGCGTCCTCTTCGGCAGCGGTGGTGTCGTCGGGGTAGTCCATGCAGTTGTACGCCGTGAACGCCTCGGTCTGGTTGTCGAGGTATTCGCCGCCCTGGCGGTTGTAGTAGAAGTCGGCGAGCAGGAACGCCGCCTGCGCATCACCCTCGAGCACGCCCGTGAGCGCCTGCGTCAGGGCGGGCCACGAATCGGTGGAGTAGAGCGCGGCGATGATCGCCGTCATGAGCGAGTCGGCTCCGAGCATGCGGCCGTCGGCGTTCTCGATCGGCCGCCGCTCGACGCTCGCGAGCAGCGTGCCGAGGTCTGCCATGGCCTCATCGAGGGTGCCGCGGAACGGACAGTCCCCACCCGAGAGGCAGTCGGCCATGTACGCCCGCAGCGCCGATTCGAAACCGAGCGCCTGCGTCGTCGAGACGTCGAGAGCCGAGACGGCGGGGTCGATCGCGCCGTCGAGCACCATCCGCCCCACCCGTTCAGGGAACAGCTTCGCGTACGTCGCCCCGAGGAACGTGCCGTACGAATACCCGAGGTAGTTGAGAGTGCGATCGCCGAGCACCGCGCGCAGCAGATCCATGTCGCGCGCCGCGTTGTCGGTCGTGATGAACGCGAGGATGCCGTCGCTGTTGGCCTCGCACGCCTCGGCGAAGCCCTCGTTGGACCGCGTCCGAGCGGCCTCCCACTCGGACGATCCGCGCTGGCCCGGCGTGATGCCGAACAGGTATTCGTCCATCTCTGGTGTGTCGAAGCACGTCACGGCGGTGGACTCCCCCACGCCGCGCGGGTCGAAGCCGATGACGTCGTAGGCCGCTGCCAGCTCATTGCCGACGGCGTAAGAGACCGCATCGCGCACGAGCGCAATGCCGCTCGCGCCGGGGCCGCCGGGGTTGGTCAGGAGCGACCCGAGCGGCTCGTCGCCACCTGTCGCACGCTGACGGATGACGGACAGCTCGATCTCGGCAGCCTCGGGGTTCTGCCAGTCCAGCGGCGCCGTCACCGTCGTGCAGTCCAGCAACCCGCCGCAGTCGGACCACGTCAGCGTCTGCTCATAGAACGGCAGGAGGTCGGTAGGCACCCCTTGCACGTCGGGCGACAGACTCGTCGTGGGACGGGCGTCCTGATCGGGGATCGCGGAGTAGAGGCAGCCGGACAGGGCGACGGATGCGGCGGCAAGGACCGCGACGGCGGTCACGGCTCGGCGCAGGAAACGGCCAGGGGTGGTACCGGTCACGGGGTCCTTCCGCTCGCGACGGTCACGAGCATGCTCTCGAGGGCGAGGGCGGGGGCGACGTTCTGTTCGAGGTTGCGGCGTGTCTCGGAGATCCGGTCGAGCACGACCAGCGTCCGCTCGATCGACCATGCGCCCGCCAGAGCGTGCAAGTCGTCGACCAGTTCACGGTTCACCAGGTCGTCGGTGCGGGAGTACTGGATCATGAGCACGTCGCGGAAGAGCGACTGCAGGTCGGTGAGCACGCGGTCGATGCCGTCGCGCAGGCTGCGCGTCGCGCGCCGCTTCTGCCCGTCTTCGAGCGCCGACAGCTGGGCGCGCACGGCGGGCGGCACACTCGCGCCCGGGGCGATGCCCAGTGTGCGTCGCAGCGCTTCGCGCTCAGCCTCATCGCGCTCGACCGTGAGCGCCTTGGCATCGTCGGTCGCGAGCTGCACGACGCGGCCGGCCACCTCGACGGCGTCGCCGACGCCGCGCACCGCGAGCACCGACCGCAGCGTCTCGTCGCGGCGCGCGCGGGCCGCAGCATCGGTGGCGAGGCGTTGCGCCATGCCGATGTGCCGCTGCGCATGGCGCGCCGACTGCTCGGCGAGCGCCGCATCGGCGCCCGTGCGCTGCGCGATGAGCCGCGCGACATCGGCGATGTCGGGGTCTCGCAGGCGCAGAGTGCGCACGCGCGAGCGGATCGTGGGCAGCAGGTCGGCGTCACTCGGCGCGCACAGCACCCACACCGTGCGCTCGGGCGGCTCTTCAAGGGCCTTCAGCAGAACGTTCGACGTGCGCTCGGCCATGCGGTCGGCGTCTTCCATCACGATGACGCGGTAGCGGCCGAGCGACGGAGCGAAGTACGAGCGCTCGACGAGCGCGCGGGCGTCTTTGATCGAGATGATGACACCCTCGGTGCGCAACGACGTCAGATCCGGATGCGTTCCGGCGAGCACCTGCCGCATCGCCTTCTCGTCACCGGGTTCGGCGATGAGCGCCGCGGCGAACGCGTAGGCGAGCGTCGAGCGCCCCGACCCCGGCGGGCCCGTGATGAGCCACGCGTGGGTCATGTCTGCCGGGTCGGATGCCGCCGACTGCAGCGCGGCGAGCGCATCGTTCTGCCCCCACACCTCACCCCAGGGGACATCACTCGCGGCGTCCGCGATCGCCGTGGCATCCATGCAGTCAGCCTAGCCGGGGGCGCCGACAGGTCTTCATGTGAGGAGGGCCTCGACGCGGTCGCGGACGAGGCCCGCGATCTCGTCGGGGGGCCGGGCGGCGTCGACGACGAGGAAGCGCTCAGGCTCGGCAGCTGCCAGCGCGAGGAACTCCTCGCGCACGCGCGCGTGGAACGCGCTCTTCTCGGCTTCGAGCCGGTCGAAGGGCTTGTCGTCGGCCACCAGCCGCTCCCGCGCGACGTCGGGGTCGAGGTCGAGCAGCACCGTGAGGTCGGGAAGCAGACCCTCCGTCGCCCACAGCGACAGGTCGCGCACTTCGTCGCGGCCGAGCACTCGACCGGCACCCTGATAGGCCACCGACGAGTCGAGGTAACGGTCCTGGAGGACGATGTCGCCGCGCTCGAGGGCAGGGCGCACGAGCGTCTCGATGTGATGCGCTCGATCGGCGGCGTACAGCAGCGCCTCAGCCCGCGGCGCGATCTCGCCCCGGTGGTGGAGCACGATGTCGCGCACGAGCACCCCGACCTCGGTGCCCCCCGGCTCGCGCGTGCGCACGACCGTGCGCCCGCGCCGGCTGAGCCACTGCTCGAGCAGGGCCGCCTGCGTCGTCTTGCCGACGCCGTCGCCCCCCTCGAGCGTGACGAACAGCCCGCGCTCGCCGGTGTGCTGACCCTGCCGAGCGGTCACTTCTTCTTCGCCGGCGCCTTGCGCGTCGTCGTCTTGCGCTTGGGCGCGGGGCCCTTCGCACGCTTGTCGGCGATCATCTGCACGGCGATCTCGTACGTGATGTCGTCGGGCATCTGACCGCGCGGGATCGTCACGTTCGTCTCGCCGTCGGTCACGTACGCGCCGAAGCGGCCGTCACGGATGCGGATCGGCTTGCCGCTCACCGGGTCGTTCTCGAACTCCTTGAGCGCGCTCGAAGCCCGGCGTGCGCCGTACTTCGGCTGCGCGTAGATCGCGAGAGCCTGCTCGAGCGTCATGTCGAAGATGAGCTCTTCGCTGTCGATCGTGCGCGAGTCGGTGCCCTTCTTGAGGTACGGGCCGTACGGTCCGTTCTGCGCCGTGATGACCTCGCCCGACTCGGGGTCGGTGCCAACGACGCGAGGAAGCGCGAGCAACTGCAGCGCCGTATCGAGTTCGATCGTCTCGGGAGACATCGACTTGAACAGCGACGCGCGGCGCGGCTTGGGCGCGGCATCCTTCTTGGTCGACTTCTTCTTCGGCGCCGTGACCTCGCCCGTCGCCTCATCGACGGCGACCTCGGTCTCGGGGATCTCCTCTTCGAGGTACGGACCGAAACGGCCGTCCTTGACGACGATGAGCCGGCCGTTCTCGGGGTTCTCGCCGAGCACGCGGTTTCCCGCGACGGGCGCGTCGATGAGCTCCTGCGCCTTCTCGGGCGTCAGCTCGTCGGGGGCGAGATCATCGGGCAGGTTGACCCGGCGCGGATCGGCCTCGGGGTTCTCGGGATCGATCACGTCGAGGTACGGCCCGTAGCGGCCGAACCGCACGGTCGCCGTATCGGTGATCTTCGTCGCGTTCAGCTCGCGCGCGTCGATCTCACCGAGGTTGTCGATGATCTTGCGCAGGCCCGTGTGCGACTCGGAGCCGAAGTAGAAGGAGTGCAGCCACTCCGCACGCTTCTGCTCGCCACGGGCGATCGCGTCGAGGTCGTCTTCGAGCGCCGCCGTGAAGTCGTAGTCCACGAGGTCGGCGAAGTGCTGCTCGAGCAGACGCACGATGCTGAACGCGAGCCAGCTGGGTACGAGCGCCTGGCCGCGCTTGGTGACATAGCCGCGGTCGAGGATGACATCGATGATGCTCGCGAACGTCGAGGGGCGACCGATGCCCTTCTCTTCGAGCGCCTTGACGAGGCTCGCCTCGGTGTAGCGGGGCTTGGGGCTCGTCGCGTGGCCCTTGGCCTCGACGTCCTTCAAGCGCAGCGTGTCGCCGACGGTCATGACGGGAAGCGCCTGGTCGTCGGCCTTGTCGGCGTCGGCGCGCTTCTCGTCGCGCCCCTCTTCATATGCCTCGAGGAAGCCCTTGAACGTGTAGACGGTACCCGATGCGGTGAACTCGGCCTGCTCGCCGCCGGCGTCGACCGTGAGCGTGACGGTCGTCGTCTCGTACTTCGCGTCGGCCATCTGGCTGGCCATCGTGCGCTTCCAAATGAGGTCGTACAGGCGCTGCTCATCGCGATCGAGCTGCGCGGCCACCGACGCCGGCGTGCGGAAGTCATCGCCCGAGGGACGGATCGCCTCGTGCGCCTCCTGCGCGTTCTTGCTCTTGCTGCGGTAGACGCGCGGGCTCAGGGGCACGGCCTTCTCGCCGTAGAGCGCGACGGCCTGCGCTCGCGCGGCCTGCACGGCCTGCGTGCCCAGCGCCGTCGAGTCGGTACGCATATAGGTGATGAAGCCCTTTTCATACAGGCGCTGCGCGACGCTCATGGCGTGCTTCGCGCTCATCGAGAGCTTGCGACCGGCCTCTTGCTGCATCGTCGACGTCGTGAAGGGCGGCTTGGGGCTGCGCGTTCCCGGCTTGGCCTCGAGATTCGACACGGATGCCGTGCCGACAGAGGCCACAGCCTCAGCGAGCGAACGGGCGCGGTCCTCGTCGAGGACGACGACGGCCTTCTTGAGCTCACCGCGGTCGTCGAAGTCGGTGCCGCGAGCCAGCGGCGCACCGCCGAGACGGGCCAGACGCGTCGTGAACGACGCGCCCTGCGCCTCGTTGATCGCGGCGATCGCCTCGAGATCCCAGTACGAAGCCGAGATGAAGGCCATGCGCTCGCGCTCGCGATCGACGACCAGACGCGTGGCGGCGGACTGCACGCGGCCCGCCGACGTGCCCTGACCGACCTTGCGGCGCGTCACGTCAGAGACATCCCAGCCGTAGAGGCGGTCGAGGATACGGCGCGTCTCCTGAGCGTCGACGAGCGCGACATCGAGTTCGCGCGTGTTCTCGACGGCGGCGCGGATTGCATCCTTCGTGATCTCGTGGAAGACCATGCGCTTGACGGGAACCTTGGGCTTGAGCGCCTCGAGCAGGTGCCACGCGATGGCTTCGCCCTCGCGGTCCTCATCAGTGGCGAGGAGGAGCTCATCGGCGCCCTTCAGCGCACGCTTGAGCTCAGCGACGGTCTTCTTGCCGCGCTCGGACTCCACATAGAAAGGGGTGAACCCGTTCTCGATGTCGATCGAGTACTTTCCGACCGACGTCTTCTTGAGCTCGGCCGGGATGGCTTTGCGGTCCGCCAGATCGCGGATGTGCCCTACTGAGCTGAGCACCTCATAATCGTCGCCGAGGTATCCCTGGATCGACCGCATCTTGGTCGGGGACTCGACGATGACGAGCTTCTTGCCTTGTGCCAATGCAGCCGTCCTTTCTACGTCGCACACCATACACGCCGAAATACCATGCACTCGCTGAGAGCCGGTGGTCACGGGGGCTGGGGCGGAGGCCCCGCGCGCGCCGCGGCGGTGCCTGTGAAGGGGCCGAAGGGCGCCTGCACCGACACCGTCGCGACGAGCCCGACGACATCGCACGCCGTCAGCGTCGCGCCGCCGAGGGCCGCCAGCTGCACCGCCCGCTCGCACGGGACGCCCGCTGCTGCGCCCGAGGCGGTATCGGCAGCCGCGAGCGCCGCGGCGTCGGCGGCGCCGGCCAGACGCTGCCCGAACACCGCCGCGCCCGCCGTCGCGGTGAGCCCGGCGGCCAGCAGCGCGATACCCGCGACGACACCCACGACCGCGGGCGCCCCTGCCATCAGCGACCACCCGCGAGGGCGCAGCCGGTCGCCGTCAGGGTGAGCGCGAGCAGGGCGGGCGCCGTCGCGGTGACACATACGATGTCGTCGTCTTCGCGCACCGCGACCCCCGCCCCCGGGACGGCCGTCGCGACGCCGGCCGCCGCGCGCGCGAGCGAGTCGCCGCGCGCGATGATCCGGGCGGCGTCGGCGGCGGCATCCTGCAGTCGCACGTGCCGCGACGCGGCACCGAGGGTTCCCGCCGCAAGCAGCAGCACGAGCACGATCGCCGGCAGCGCGACGGCGAACTCGGCTGCAACCGCCCCCGAGTCGTCGCGGAGCGCGCGCCCCCTCATGCCACGGTCAGCGCGCGACGGACGAGGTCGGTCAGGATGCCGCGCACTTCGTCGCTGCGCATGATGACGACGAGAAGGCCGGCAAAGGCGACGGCTGCCATCGTCGCGATCGCGTACTCGGCCGTGGCTGCACCGGATTCGTCGGTGAAGAGGCGGGCGGCGCGACGGCGGGTGAGGCGGGGCGGGCGCGTGGTGGTCATGGCGACTCTGCTTTCTCGAGAGGACGGTGGGCACGGTCAAAGACTGAGCGGCAGCGCGGTGCCGACGCTCAGCAGCATCGGCGCAACGCCGAGCAGAAGAAAGGCGGGCAGGGTGCAGACCCCGAGCGGCAGCAGCAGCCGCATCGACAGGCGGGCGGAGCGAAGGCGGCCCTCGACCCGCGCGCGATGTCGGGCGAGCGCCGCCGACGCGCGGAGCAGCTCGACGGCGGGCACCCCGGCCGATGCGGACAGCGCGAGGATGCCCTCGGTCGCTGCGGCGGTCGGCTCACTCGATGCACCTTCGACGAGCCGGCGGCCGCGCTCGATCGAGACGCCGCCGCTCAGCGCGATCGCGAGCAGGTCGGCGTCGAGTCCCGGGATGCCGTCTGCCGCACCGGCCGCCCGCACGAGCGATCCGCTCCAGCGGTGGGCGACGAGCATGAGCACGACGCCCACCACGAGGCATCCGATGCCGACCGGGTTCGTCACGAGCGTCGCGACGGTGTCGAAGCCGAGGGCGACGCCGAGCACGACGGCCACGAGCGGGAGCCAAGCCATGAGCTTCGCCGTACCGGCGGGTTCGGCGAGCGCGATGCGCACGTCATCGGCGGCCTCCTGCGCGTCGCGCAGCGCGAGGGCCAGGCCGCGCAGCGTCTCGGCGAGCGGCGCGCCGACCGTCGTCGCGATCGTCCAGGCCGCCGCGACGTCTCGCCACGCCCGCTCGGTCGGTGGGACCCCCGACCGACGCGCCCGCCCCCGCCTCGGAAGAGAGTCGGGCGGCGTCTCGGCCGCGGTCGCGAGGGCGGCCGTGACGGCCACCCCGTCTTCGAGCGCGCGGTGCACCGACAGCGCGTGCGGGTCGCCCGTCTCGGCGAGATGAGCCCACGCGCGGGCGGGCGCGACGCCGGCCTGCAGGAGCACGGCGAGTCGCAGCACGGTATCGGCGACCGCTGCCGCGTCCACGCCCTTCACGTGCCCTCCAGCAGCTCGATCGCGAGCCGCCCGTCAGCAGCGACCACGGGGCGCCCGAGTCCCGCGAGCCGCCGGGTGCCGTCGCCGTCGCGCGTCACGTGCAGGACGACGCCGATCGCGCTCGCGACCTGGCGCGCGAGGGCTTTGTCGCCCAGTCCCGCGAGGGCGCCGAGGGCTTCGAGGCGAGCCGGCGCATCGGCGAGGCTGTTGGCGTGCAGGGTGCCGGCGCCGCCGTCGTGGCCCGTATTGAGCGCCGTCAGCAGCTCGCGCACTTCGGCGCCCCGGCACTCCCCCACCACGAGCCGGTCGGGTCGCATCCGCAGCGCTTCTCGCACGAGTCGCGCGAGGTCGACGCCGCCCGCCCCCTCGAGATTGGCCTGCCGCGCTTCGAGCCGCACGTGATGCGGGTGCGCGAAGCGCAGTTCGGCGACGTCTTCGATCGTCACGATGCGCTCCGACGCCGGCGCAGTCGCGAGCAGTGCCGCCAGCAGCGTCGTCTTGCCCGCACCGGCAGCGCCGGTGACGAGCACGTTCTCGCGCCGCGCGACGATCGACGCGAGCTGAGCGCGCCCGGCCGCATCGAACATGCCGCGCGCCTCGAGCTCGGCCAGGGTCGCCTGCTCGACCCTCGGCACGCGGATCGAGATCGTCGTGCCCTCGGCGACCGGCGGCAGCACCGCGTGCACCCGCAGACCGTCGCCGAGCCGCACGTCGACGCACGGGGTCGCATCGTCGATGTGGCGACCACCGAGCCCGATGAGCGAGACGGCGAGCTCGCGTACGTCTTCTTCGGCGGCGCGCCACCCGCCCACGGGGACGGGCCCGTCACCGCGATCGACGAAGAGACCGGCCGCGCCGTTGACGAACAGATCCGTGACGTCGGGATCGTCGAGGTACGGAGCGAACGGCGCGAGAGCCGGATGCCGCGTGCGCGCCGCCGCGCGCGGGGCATCGGGCGGCGTCGCCGTATCGTCGCCGACCGCAGCCCGCGATCGCGGCTGAACGACGAAGGCCTGCGGCATGCACCGACGCTACGAACCCGAAGCGCGGGCGCGCCTTGCCCGCCGGCATCCGTGGACAGCGTCACCGCGCTCCGCACCTGTGGAGGAGCCGGAAACGACGGAGTGGCGGCATCCCATGGGGGGAATGGGACGCCGCCACCCGAGGCACCGCGCGTCGGGGGATGTGCGATGCCACTGCCAGAATCAATGTTCGGCCGGACCCGAGCATAGGCGACTCGTCGAGCGGCACCCAATACTTCGAGACGTATTCACGCCGATATATCAGTCGTGTCGGACACCCACTAACGGAGGTAGTGGGGCCCTGAGCCGCCGGGTAGATTTCCTCGTCAAGCTCGCCGGACTCCGGCTATGACCCCACCCGCCGCAAAGGAGCGCGCCCCATGAGCGACATCACGCAGAGCACCCAGATCGATCACCTGCTCAACGAGACGCGGCGATTCGCCCCGTCCGAGACCTTCGCCGACAACGCGATCGCGACGCGTGAACTGTACGACGAGGCCGCCGCCGACCGTGATGCCTTCTGGGCAGAGCGCGCACGCGAACTGCACTGGCACAAGCCGTTCACGGAAGTACTCGACTGGTCGAACCCGCCGTTCGCGAAGTGGTTCGACGACGGCGAGCTGAACGTCGCCTACAACTGCCTCGACCGGCACGTCGAAGCCGGCAACGGCGACCGCGTCGCGCTGCACTGGGAGGGCGAGCCGGGCGACTCCCGTGACGTGACGTATGCCGAGCTGACCGATGAGGTCAAGCGCCTCGCGAACGTGCTCGGCGACCTCGGCGTCGGGACCGGCGACCGGGTCGCGATCTACCTGCCGATGATCCCCGAGGCGATCGCGGCGATGCTCGCCGTCGCACGGATCGGCGCGATCCATTCCGTCGTCTTCGGCGGCTTCTCGGCCGACAGCCTGCGCTCGCGCATCGACGACGCGGGAGCCAAGCTCGTCATCACGGCCGACGGCGGCTACCGCAAGGGCAAGGTGTCGCCCCTCAAGCCCGCCGTCGATCAGGCACTCGCCGACCGTAACGGCTCGGGCGTGCAGGAGACCGTCGAGCACGTCCTCGTCGTGCGCCGCGGCGAGAACGACGTGGAGTGGACCGAGGGTCGCGACCTCTGGTGGCACGACGTCGTGCCGCAGGCCTCTGCCGAGCACGAAGCGCAGGGTTTCCCCTCCGAGAACCCGCTGTTCATCCTGTACACCTCGGGCACGACCGGAAAGCCCAAGGGCATCCTGCACACGTCCGGCGGGTACCTCACGCAGGCCGCCTTCACGAACAAGGTCGTGCACGACATCCACCCCGAGACCGACGTGTTCTGGTGCACCGCCGACATCGGCTGGGTCACGGGGCACACCTACGTCACGTACGGTCCGCTCGCGAACGGCGCGACGCAGGTGCTCTACGAAGGCACGCCCGACACTCCGCACCCCGGCCGCTGGTGGGAGATCATCCAGAAGTACGGCGTCACGATCTTCTACACCGCTCCGACCGCCATCCGCTCGTTCATGAAGATCGGGCGCGCGGTGCCCAAGAAGTACGACCTCTCGTCGATCCGCCTGCTGGGCTCGGTGGGCGAGCCGATCAACCCCGAAGCGTGGATGTGGTACCGCAAGGTGATCGGCGGCAAGGCGGCGCCCATCATCGACACGTGGTGGCAGACCGAGACGGGAGCGACGATGATCTCGGCGCTGCCGGGCATCACCGAGACGAAGCCGGGCTCGGCGCAGGTGCCGATCCCCGGCATCTCGATCGACGTCGTCGATGAGGACGGATCGCACGTCGGCAACGGCAACGGCGGACTGCTCGTCGTCACGGAGCCCTGGCCGAGCATGCTGCGAGGCATCTGGGGCGACCCCGAGCGCTTCGTCGAGACGTACTGGTCGAAGTTCCAGTCCCAGGGCTACTACTTCGCCGGCGACGGCGCCCGACTCGACGACGACGGCGACGTGTGGCTGCTCGGACGCGTCGATGACGTCATGAACGTGTCGGGCCACCGCCTGTCGACGACCGAGATCGAATCGGCGCTCGTGGCCAACGAGGCCGTCGCCGAGGCGGCCGTCGTCGGTGCGTCCGACGAGACGACCGGCCAGGCTGTGGCAGCGTTCGTCATCATCAAGCAGAGCTACCTCGCCGAGCACTCTCCCGAAGGGCTGGCCCAGACGCTGCGGCAGTGGGTCGGCGAGCAGATCGGCCCGATCGCCCGCCCGCGCGACGTCTACATCGTCGACGAGCTGCCCAAGACCCGCTCGGGCAAGATCATGCGGCGCCTGCTGCGCGATGTCGCCGAGGGTCGCGAGGTCGGCGACACGACGACGCTCGCGGACACCGCGGTGATGTCGGTCATCAGCGCTCAGGTGCGCTGACCGCCCCGGCCCCGACGCAGAAACGGCGACGGGGCGTCGAGACAGTGGGGGACCCCACGGTTTCGACGCCCCGTTGCCGTTGAGCGATCACAGCATGCGGGCGGGCTCGCTCACGCGACCGAGAAGACGACCTCGACCTCGACGGGCGCATCCAGCGGCAGAGCAGAGACGCCGACGGCCGAGCGCGCGTGAGCGCCGGTGTCACCGAAGACCTCGGCGAGCAATTCGCTCGCCCCGTTGATGACGACGGGCTGGCCGGTGAACTCGGGCACCGAGGCGACGAAGCCCGTGACCTTGACGACGCCCGAGAGGCGGTCGACGCCGCCGACGGCGGCAGCGGCCGCCGCGATCGCGTTGAGCGCGCACTGACGTGCATACCCCTGCGCATCGGAAGCCGTCACCAGGCCGTCGCCCTCACCGACCTTGCCGGTCGCCAGCAGCGACCCCGCGACGATGGGCAGCTGACCTGCCGTGTAGACGAGGTCGCCGTGCGCTTTGGCGGGCACGTACGCCGCGACGGGCGGGACGACCTGGGGCAGCTCGATACCGAGCTCGGTGAGGCGGGCGGAAACGGTCATGTCAGGCTCCTTCGAACTGCGACGAGGCGGCGGCTGCGGCATCCAGTCCGGCGTTGGCGGCACCGCCGCCGGTGGGACGCTTGAAGTAGGCGACGAGGCCTCCTTCGGGACCCGGCACGACCTGCACGAGCTCCCAGCCCTGCTTGCCCCAGTTGTTGAGGATCGCAGCGGTGTTGTGGATGAGCAGGGGCGTGGTGAGGTACTCCCACGTCGTCATACGGACTCCTCGAAGGCAGAAGAACAGCGGCGGAAGACCGGATCGCAGCGGCAAAAGCGCACGCGCCGTCAGGGGAAACCTCAGGTAGTTCCCTTACGATCACCCTATGCCTGGAACGAAACGAACGGCCACCGGTGTGCTCGGCGGCCTTGCGGGTCTGGTCGGTCTGAGCGCTGTCGCGGGTCTTCTCGTGACCGCCACCGTCACCCCGGCCATCGCCGTCACCGGCGCTGCCGCATCGAGTGCCCTCGACATGTTCGACAACCTGCCGAGTGTCCTGGACATCGAGAAGCTCATGCTCCCCTCGACGCTCATCGTCACGAACCCCGAGACGGGCGAAGAGCAGGAGTTCGCGAAGTTCTACGACCAGAACCGCTCCCCCGTCGAGTTCAACGAGGTCGCGACCGTCTTTTACGACTCGATCCTCTCGTCAGAGGACCCCCGCTACTACCAGCACGGCGGAGTCGACCTCATCGGCACGACGCGCGCCGTGCTTTCCAACGTGCAGGGCGGTGGCGAGACGCAGGGCGGTTCGTCGATCAGCCAGCAGTACGTCAAGAACGTGCTCGTTCAGCGCTGCGAGGCCAACGCCACGGCGACCGAAGAGAAGTCTCGCGACCAGGTGCTCGCCGAGTGCTGGACGGATGCCACGACGGCCCAGGGCGCCGAGGGCATCCAGCGCAAGCTGCAGGAGATGCGCTACGCCATCTCGCTCGAGCAGAAGTACTCGAAGAACGACATCCTGCTCGGCTACCTCAACATCGCCAACTTCGGCGGTCAGAACTACGGCATCGACGCCGCCGCGCGCTTCTACTTCGGCGTCTCGGCAGCCGACCTCAACGTGTCGCAGGCGGCGACGCTGGCCGGCATCGTGCAGAACCCCAACACGTACCGCTTCGACAAGCCCGGCGGCTCGATCTTCGACCGCGACGGCAATGGCTACAACAAGGCAGCCGACGGCATCATCGACGACATCGACGAGGCGCAGTTCGGGCCGCTCAAGGCCCTCCTCAACGACGGCACGATCACGCAGGAGCAGTACGTCGCGGCAGCCGACCCCTACAGCGCGACGAAGGGTCGCCAGCTGTACGTGCTCAGCCGCTTGCTCGGCGACGGCAAGATCACGTACGAAGAGTACGTCGCGGCCGTCATCGAGCCCATCACGCCGAATATCCAGGCACCGACGATCGGATGCGCCGCAGCAGGCGGTGCCGCGTACTTCTGCCAGTACGTCAAGAACACGATCCTCGCCGACGAAGCGTTCGGCGAGACGCCCGACGATCGCATGCGCACGCTGCAGCGCGGCGGCCTCAAGGTCTACATCACGATGGACCCGCGCATGCAGGCGGCGGCCGAGCAGGCGATGCGTGAGGTCGTGCCCACGTCGGCCGAAGGCTGGACCGGACGCGAGACCGGACGACTGGGTTCGTCGACCGTCAGCATCGACAACACCAACGGGCGCGTGCTCTCCATCGCGCAGAACACGGTGTTCAGCGAAGACGCCAACCTCTCGGGCGACCCGAACTACTCGTCGCTCGTCTACGCGGGTGACCACGTGACCGGCAAGTCCGAGGGCTTCAACGTCGGCTCGACGTTCAAGCTCTTCACCCTCCTCGCCTGGCTCGAGGCCGGCAAGTCGGTCAACGAGACGATCAACGGCGTCAACCGCGTCTTCCCACGCATGACCAACTCGTGCACGGGCGACTGGGTCAACGTCGCCCGCGACAGGATCGGCAACTTCGGCAACGCCGGCGGCTGGGTGGGCACCCCGATGCGATTCACCGCCACGTCGCTCAACTCGGGCTACCTCGCGATGGCCGAGCAGCTCGACCTCTGCGACATCGCGAAGATCGCCACCAAGATGGGCGTTCAGACCGGTGACGGACGGCCGATCGAGATGAAGTACGCGAACAACGTGATCGGTGACGACAACATCTCGCCGGTCGCCATGGCCGGCGCCTACGGCACGGTCGCCAACAACGGCGTCTACTGCCAGCCCAAGGTCATCGACCGCGTCGTCGACTTCGACGGCGTCGAGCTGCCGATCCCCGAGCGCACGTGCACGACCGTGCTCGAGCCCGCGGTCGCCTCGACCGCTGCGCTCGCGCTCGTCGGCGTCATGAACGGCGGCACGGGTTCGGGTGCCAACCCGCGGAATGCCCCCGTGCTCGGCAAGACCGGTTCGCACGAGGAGTACCAGTCCTGGATGGTCGAGTCCTCGACGCGCGTCTCGACCGCTGCCTGGGTCGGCAACAGCGACGGGTTCGGCGACATCTTCCGCAAGTACGCCAACGGCTACCGCATCGCGGACATGCGCTATCCCCTGGCGCGTCAGACGCAGTTCGCCGCCAACGAGCTCTACGGCGGAGACCAGTTCTCGCGCGAGTACGGCGAGCTGACCCGTCAGGTGCTGCGTGACCTGCCGAACGTGGTGGGCATGTCCACCGACCAGGCACGCGCCGAGCTCGAAGGCGCAGGCTTCTCGGTCAACGTCGGCGACGCTGTCGACGGTGCCGAAGAGGCAGGCACGATCGCGCAGCAGGATCCCGGCGCGGGTCGCGTGCCCGCCGGAACCACGGTCACAATCCGACCGAGCAACGGTCAGGGCGTGTCGGTGCCCGACGTGAGCGGAGCATCCCTCAATGAGGCGAAGGGCCGCCTGCGCGCCGCGGGCTTCGGCAACGTGTCCGACGGCACGTGCACCGTGAACGCCGACCTCGAGGGCGACGCGCAACGGGTGACGGCCACAGACCCCGCTGCCGGCTCGGTCGTGAATCGCAACTCGCCGATCTCGGTGAGCTACGCCGCCCGCAGCTGCTGATGGGATCCGTTCGTTCGGGCGCTCTCGCGACCCTCGGGATCGCGGGCGCGCTCGGCGCCGGAGCGGCCCTGTGGGGCATCGGGATCGAACGCTATCTGTTCACGTTGCGCACCCACGAGGTGCGTGTGCTCCCGGCGGGCGCCGACCCCGTGCGCGTCCTGCACATCTCGGACGCCCACATGGCGCCGTGGCAGCAGCGCAAGCAGCAGTGGATCGCTCAGCTGGCAGAACTCGAGCCTCACCTCGTCGTCGACACGGGCGACAACCTCGGTCACCGCGACGGTCTGCGCGGCATCCGCCGTGCCTACGACCCGCTGCGCGGCGTGCCGGGCGTGTTCGTGAACGGCTCGAACGACCATACGGCGCCGAGTCCGCGCAACCCCGTCAAGTACTTCAGCGGCCCCTCGAAGACCGCGCGCACCGAGGTCGAGCTCAACACCGCCGCTCTCGATGCCTATCTGCGCGATGACCTCGGCTGGCTCGACCTGAACAACGCCGCCGGATCCCTGCAGGCCGGTGGCCTGCGCATCGATGCCTTCGGCGTGCGCGATGCGCACCGCGACTGGGACCGCCTCGACGACCTGCCACCGCTCCTGGCAGGACTGCGCGAGACCGGCACCGCCGACCTCACGATCGGCGTGACGCACGCCCCCTACCGCCGTGTTCTCGACGCTTTCATCGACTTCGGCGCCGACGTGCTGTTCGCGGGTCACACGCACGGCGGGCAGGTGCGACTGCCCGGAGTGGGCGCCCTCGTCGCGAACTGCGACATCCCCCTCGATCAGGCCCGCGGACTGAGCGCCTGGGCGCACAACGGACGCGTCGTGCCCCTCAACGTCAGCGCGGGCCTCGGGCATTCGATCTACGCCCCGGTGCGCTTCGCCTGCCGTCCTGAGGCGTCACTGCTCACACTTCTCCCCCGCGACTGAATCCGTTCGGAGCACGCTCGCCGATCGGGTAGACTCGTGGGGTTGCCGTGCGAGCGGTAACGGGGTGTGGCGCAGCTTGGTAGCGCGCTTCGTTCGGGACGAAGAGGCCGCAGGTTCAAATCCTGTCACCCCGACCAACTGAATCGACCGGCCGCTTGCGGTCGGTCGATTCGTTTGAAGGGGCCATGCGGTCAATCGATGCAGAAGGGCTGTCCGTGAGCTCACCACGTCTCGTCGCCTTCGATCTCGACGACACCCTCGCGCCGTCCAAGAGCGCGATCGACCCCCGTATCGGTGACCTTCTCGTCGCCCTCGCCGAGCGCGTCGAGGTCGCGATCATTTCGGGCGGCCAGCTCGCTCAGTTCACCGCTCAGGTCATCGAGCTGCTGCCGGATGCCGCGAAGCACAGCCTCGACGCCTTCCACCTGCTGCCGACGTGCGGCACGCAGTACTACCGGCTCACCCCGGACGGCATGGTCACGGTCTACGCGCACGCGCTGACCGACGACGAGAAGACGCGCGCCCTCGCGGCGGTCGAGTCCGAGGCGCGCCGCCTGGGCCTGTGGGAGTCCGAGCCGTGGGGCGACATCCTCGAGGACCGTGGGTCGCAGATCACATTCTCGGCCCTCGGCCAGCGCGCTCCGCTGGACGCCAAATCAGCATGGGACCCGACAGGCGAGAAGAAGAACACGCTTCGCGCCGCCGTCGCCGATCGTCTGCCCGATCTCGAAGTACGCTCGGGGGGATCGACGTCGGTCGACATCACCCACCGCGGCATCGACAAGGCTTACGGCATGCGGAAGCTGGCCGAGCACTCCGGCATCCCGCTCGATGACATGCTCTTCATCGGCGACCGCCTCGACCCCGACGGCAACGACTACCCCGTGCTCGCGATGGGCGTCCGCTGCCGCGCGGTCGAGGGCTGGGAAGAAACCGCGCAACTGCTCGACGAGCTGATCCCGACGCTGCCCGAGCGCTGAGCCGCAGCCGCGCTCAGACCGAGGCGCGCACGCCCTGCCCACGCACCGGCACGAGCCGGGTCAGCTGCGTCACGTGCCGCGGCTCGAGTTCGGCGAGAGACGAGACGCCGAGCAGCTTCATGGTGCGCTCGATCTCGCCGCGCAGGATCGCGATCGTGCGGTCGACGCCCTCGCGTCCGCCGGCCATGAGGCCGTACAGGTACGCGCGGCCGATGAGCGTGAACTTCGCGCCCATGGCGATCGCCGCGACGATGTCGGCACCGTTCATGATGCCCGTGTCGATCATGACCGTCGCGTCTTTGCCCACCTCGCGCACAACCTCGGGCAGCAGGTGGAAAGGCACGGGCGCACGGTCCAGCTGGCGGCCGCCATGGTTCGACAGGATGATCCCGTCGACGCCGGCATCGATGAGCCGCCGGGAATCTTCGACGTTCTGCACGCCCTTGACGACGATCTTGCCGGGCCACAGGTCACGGATGACGGCGAGGTCGTCATAGCTGATCGTCGGGTCCATGGCGGCATCGAGAAGCTCGCCGACGGTTCCGCCCGTCGTCGAGAGCGAGGCGAACTCGAGCTTGGGCGTCGTGAGGAAGTCGAACCACCACCACGGCCGCGGGATCGCGTTGATGATCGTGCCGACCGTGAGCTGCGGCGGGATCGAGAAGCCGTTGCGCTTGTCACGCAGGCGAGCTCCGGCGACCGGTGTGTCGACCGTGAACTGCAACGTGTCGAACCCGGCCTCGGCGGCCCGGCGCACGAGTCCGTACGAGATGTCGCGGTCGCGCATGACGTACAGCTGGAACCAGTTGCGCCCGTGCGGGTTCACCCGCGCGACGTCCTCGATCGAGGTCGTGCCGAGCGTCGAAAGTGTGAACGGGATGCCGGCGGCCCCGGCCGCCCCCGCGCCGGCCGTCTCGCCCTCGGTCTGCATGAGGCGGGTGAAGCCGGTCGGCGCGATGCCGAACGGGAGCGCCGACGGTCCGCCGAGGATCTCGGTCGACATGTCGACCGACGCGGCGGGACGCAGAACGTCAGGGTGGAACTCGACGTCCGCGAACGCCTGCCTCGCTCGGGACAGCGACAGCTCTCCCTCGGCCGCACCGTCGGTATAGTCGAACGCCGCCTTGGGCGTGCGCCGCTTCGCGATCGTGCGCAGGTCGGCGATCGTGAGCGCGCCCTCCAGCCGACGCTTGCGGCCGTCGAGCTCGGGCTTCTTGAACTGCATCAGCTCGAGGAGCTCAGCGGGACGGGGCAGCTGTCGTTTCACCATGGTGGGCTTCCTTCTGTCAGGGGCGCGGACGGTCGAGGCCCGCTTCGGCGTAGTAGCCGGTGATGTGGTCGTGAACGAGAGTGCGTGCGAGCGATGCCTCACCGGCATCCACAGCGGCCAGGAGAGCGCGGTGTTCGGTGCGCAGGCGCGCGGCGGTCGCCTGCCAGTCGGCGATGCCGTCGACGCCGGCCTGCACGTACGACTCGATCGATGCCCGCAGGCCCGTCATCATGGCGGCGATGACCTGATTGCCGGATGCCTCGGCGAGTGTCAGGTGCAGCTGCGCATCGAGCGCGAGAAACTCCGCCGGCGTCAGGTCCGCGCGCTCCATCGCGTCGAGCACGACGTGGGCGTCGGCCGTCGCCGCCCCGGATGCGTCGGCGAGGGTCTCGACGACGGCGGTCTCGAGCACGAGGCGGGTCGCGACGACGTCGTCGAGGGGAAAGCCCTGCGCCGCGACCTGGAGCCGCAGGACCGCCGAGAGCCCGCCCTGGGGGGTCGCGGTGATGATCGCTCCCGCTGTCGGCCCAGAGCCGGTGCCGAGGCGGAGAAGCCCCATGACCTCGAGCACGCGCAGGGCTTCGCGCACGCTCGAGCGCCCGACACCGAGCGTCGCGGCGAGCTCGCGCTCGGATGGCAGCCGGTCGCCCGGTCCGAGGGTGCCGTCGAGCATCTCGCCCTCGATCCGCTCGAGCACCGTGCGCCATGCGCGCGTCGTATCGGACATGCGGCTCCTTTGTGGTCCGACCACACTAGCGGCTGTGGTCTGACCACGGCAACACTCCGTGGTCTACATCGGCCGCCACTCCGTGATCACCGCCGGATCGACGGTGATCGGCCGCTACCCTGACCGCATGGACCCGCTCACCGTCGTGCTCATCGTCTTCGCCGCGACCTGCGCCTTCTGCTGGATCGCCTCGCTCATCACGAAGGACACGTCATGGGTCGACCGCCTGTGGTCTATCGTCCCGGTGGTCTACGTCTGGATCTTCGCGGCCGCTGCGATCGCCGACGGGGCCGACGCGGCCCGGCTGCTCGTCATGGCGCTCCTCGCCACGGCGTGGGGAGCTCGGCTCACCTTCAACTTCGCCCGCAAGGGCGGATACACCGGCATGGAGGACTACCGGTGGGCGATCCTTCGCGGTCGCATGAAGCCGTGGCAGTTCCAGATCTTCAACCTGCTCTTCATCGTCCTGTACCAGAACGCCCTGCTCGTGCTCATCACGCTTCCGGCGTACATGGCGTGGGAGCACCCGGCGCCTTTCACCGTCTGGGACGTCGTGTTCGCGGTCCTGTTCGCGGGCTTCCTCGTCGGGGAGTTCATGGCGGACCAGCAGCAGTGGGACTTCCACCGGGCCAAGAAGGCCGGCACCGCGGAGGGCTTTCTCACCGCGGGGATGTTCTCGTGGAGCCGTCACCCGAACTTCTTCTTCGAGCAGGCCCAGTGGTGGGTGTTCTACGCGATCGGCGCGACGGCGGCCGTCGCTTCGGGCCTCGGTTTCTGGGGAGGCGCGATCAACTGGACCATCATCGGCGCGATCCTGCTGACGATCCTCTTCATCGGATCGACGATCTTCACCGAGTCGATCTCGTCGTCGAAGTACCCGGCCTACGCCGACTACCAGCGGTCGACGCCGATGCTCATACCGCGCCCGCCGAAGCGCGCGAAGAGGGCTCCCGGGCCCGCGCCGACCTGAGCTCAGACGGTGCCGTAGCCGTCGGGGTTCTTCGTCTGCCAGTTCCAGTAGTCGCGACACGCGTCGTCGATCGTGAGGCGCGTCTGCCAGTCCAGCTCGGCGCGGGCCTTCGACGGGTCGCAGTAGGTCGCCGCGACATCACCCGGCCGGCGCGCCAGGATCTTCTTGGGCAGTTCCCGCCCCACGGCACGCTCGAAAGCGGCGACCAGGTCGAGCACGCTGACCGGAACGCCCGTCCCGAGGTTGTAGACCGCGAAGCCGGGTTCGGCCTTTTCGAGCGCCGCGACATGGCCCTCGGCGAGGTCGACGACGTGGATGTAGTCGCGCAGGCCCGTTCCGTCGGGGGTGTCGTAGTCGTCACCGAACACGCCGATGCGATCGAGCGTTCCGATCGCGACGCGCGATACGAACGGCATGAGGTTGTTGGGGATGCCCGCGGGGTCTTCTCCGATGAGACCCGACGGGTGCGCGCCCACGGGATTGAAATAGCGCAGGATCGTGACGTTCAGTTCGGGGTTCACCCGCGCGACGTCGGCGAGGACGACCTCGTTCATGCGCTTGGACTTGCTGTACGGGTTCGAGAGGTCGACGCTCGTCGCGGACTGCTCGGTGAACGGCAGGTCGGCGGGGTCGGAGTAGACCGTGCCCGTGCTCGAGAAGACGAACGAGCGGATGCCGTGCGCGATACCCGCGCGCAGCAGGGCGAACGTCGTGTCGAGGTTGTTCGAGTAGTAGTCGAGCGGCTTCTGCGTCGACTCCCCCACGGCCTTGAACGCCGCGAGGTGCACGATCGCGTCGATCGGGCCGTGGTCGGCGAACACCTGCTCGACGACGACGTCGTCGGCGGCATCCCCCACAACGAGAGGCACGTCCCGGCCCGTGATCTCGGCGACGCGCTCCGCGGCGACGGGACTCGTGCCCGAGAGGTCATCGAGCAGCACGACGTCGTGGCCGGCGTCGAGCAGGGCGACCGCGGTGTGGGTTCCGATGTACCCGGCCCCGCCGGCAAGAAGAACGCGCATGGCCCTAGCCTACGGCGGCCCGGTCAGCCGAGCCGCCCACCGGACTCGCTGAGATAGCACTCCGCGCACATGGATTCGTAGGTCACGCGGTCGGGCGATAGCTCGTCGATCGCGACCTGGTCGCCGTCGAACACGAACCGTCCGCCGACGAGCCGCGCGTTGAAGAGCGCCTTGCGCCCGCACCGGCAGATCGTCTTCAGCTCTTCGAGGCTGTGCGCCAGTTCGAGCAGGCGCCGCGAGCCGGGGAACGCCTCGGTGCGAAAATCCGTGCGGATCCCGTACGCGAGCACCGGGATGCCATCGAGCACGACGATGCGCAGCAGATCATCGACCTGCGCGGGCGTGAGGAACTGCGCCTCGTCGATCAGGAGGCACGCGACATCGGCCGCGCGGCCCGATACCGACGCGTCGGGGATCAGCGTCTCGACGGCGTCGTGGCGCAGTCGCGAGCGGTGGCCGGCGAACAGCGCGCGCACATCGTCATCGGGGCGGATGAGGAAGTCGACGGGGCGGGACATCCCCAGACGCGACGAGACTCGGTCGACGTCCTTCGTGTCGATCGCGGGCTTGGCCAGCAGCACCCGCTGACCGCGTTCCTCATAGTTGTACGCCGCCTGCAGCAGGGCGGTCGACTTGCCGGAGTTCATCGCTCCGTAGCGGAAGTACAGTTTTGCCACGTGCCGAGCGTAGTCGCGCGCAGACGCACCCGCGACGCGTCAGGTCCAGAGCACCCCGCGAGGGCCGGAGATGCCGCGAGCGCGACCTCAGAATGCCTGGCGTTACGCCAGGATCGAGAGGGTCTGCGCGGTCTTGGCGAGCTCGGCTTCGGCGACCTCGGGGCGGTTGTTCAGCGTCTCGCCGTAGCTCGGCACGAGCTCGCGCAGGCGCGGCTCCCACTGCGGAAGTTGCTCGGGGAAGCACGTCTTGAGCAGACCGAGCATGATCGAGACGGCCGTCGACGCACCCGGCGACGCCCCGAGCAGACCCGCGATCGTGCCGTCTTCGCTCGTGATCACCTCGGTGCCGAACTGCAGGACGCCACCCTTCTTGGGGTCTTTCTTCATGACCTGTGCGCGCTGGCCGGCCTGGATGAGCGTCCAGTCCTCGTCTTTCGCGGTGGGCATGAAGGTGCGCAGGCTGTCGACCTTCTTGGCGTGGTTCTTCATCAGCTCGCCGACGAGGTACGTGATGAGCGAGGGGTTGTCGAGAGCGACCTTCATCATGGGCCAGAGGTTGCCCGGGCGAACCTGCGCCACAATGTCGGTGATGCGGCCGTTCTTGAGGAACTTCGGACTGAAGGTCGCGAACGGGCCGAACAGCAGAGAAGTCTCGCCGTCGACGACGCGGGTGTCCAGGTGCGGCACCGACATGGGCGGGGCGCCGACCGAGGCCTGCGAGTAGACCTTCGCCTTGTGCTGCGCGACGACCTCGGGATTGGTCGTCTTGAGGAACTGCCCGCCGATGGGAAAGACGCCGTATCCCGAGATCTCGGGGATGCGCGACGACTGCAGCAGCTTCAGCGCCCAGCCGCCCGCGCCGACGAAGACGAAGCGGGCGTCGGTGTACCCGGGCGTGTGCCCGATCGTGTTGCGCCAGTTGATGCGCCACAGGCCGTTCTTCTGACGACGGATGCGGCGCACTTCGCAGTTCGTCACGACATCGACGCCGCGGTCGCGCAGGTGGTCGAAGAGCTGATGGGAGAGAGCACCGAAGTCGACGTCGGTGCCCGCGGGCACGCGGGTGGCGGCGAACGGCTCGCCCGCGACGCGGTTCTGCATGAGCAGCGGCGCCCACTGGTTGATGACGCGCGAGTCCTCGCTGTACTCGATGCCCGCGAAGAGAGGCTGGTCCTTGAGTGCTTCGTAGCGCTTCTTGAGGTAGGCGACATCCTTCTCGCCGCGCACGAACGTCATGTGCGGTGCGGGATTGATGAAGGTCGAGGGGGCATCGAGCACGCCCTCCTCGACGAGCGTCGACCAGAACTGCCGGCTCTGCTGGAACTGCTCGTTGATCGCGACAGCCTTGGCGGGGTCGACGGTGCCGTCGGGGCCCTGGGGCATGTAGTTGAGCTCGCACAGCGCCGCGTGACCCGTTCCGGCGTTGTTCCACGCGTTCGAGCTTTCGAGCGCGACATCGCCGAGTCGTTCGACGACGACGATCTTCCAATCGGGCTGCAGCTGGGACAGCAGAGTGCCGAGGGTGGCGCTCATGATGCCACCGCCGACGAGGACGACATCCAAGGGTTCGGTCACCCTACGATTCTAGGCGGGTCCGCAGACACGCCGGATCGCTCACGCCCGGGCTGCCCCGCGAAGCGACGCGGCGACGAGTTCGGCGATCTGCACGGTGTTCAGCGCCGCACCCTTGCGCAGGTTGTCGTTGCTGATGAACAGCACGAGGCCCTTGCCCGCGGGGGCGGACTGGTCGGCGCGGATACGACCCACGAAGCTAGGGTCCTTGCCCGCCGCGTGCAGGGGGGTCGGCACCTCATCGAGGGCGACTCCCGGAGCCACGGCGAGCACGGCGCGCGCCCGCTCGGGCGAGATGTCGCGCGCGAATTCGGCGTTGATGCTCAGCGAGTGCCCCGTGAAGACCGGCACGCGCACACACGTGCCCGCGACGCGAAGGTCGGGCAGTTCGAGGATCTTGCGGCTCTCGTTGCGCAGCTTCTTCTCTTCGTCGGTCTCGTCTTCTCCGTCGTCCACGATGGAGCCCGCGAGCGGGATGACATCGAACGCGATGGGGGCGACGTACTTCTCGGGCTCGGGGAACTGGACAGCGGAGCCGTCGTGCACGAGCCGGAGCGTGTCGCCCTGAGCGAGCACACCCTCGACCTGACCGAGCAGCTCTTCGGCACCGGCGAGCCCCGAGCCGCTGACGGCCTGGTACGTGCTCACGATGAGCCGCTCGAGCCCCGCCTCGTCGTGGAGGGCCTTCATGACCGGCATGGCGGCCATCGTCGTGCAGTTCGGGTTGGCGATGATGCCGCGCCGGGCATCGGCGATCGCGTGCGGGTTGACCTCGCTGACCACGAGCGGCACATCCGGGTCGAGACGCCATGCGCTGGAATTGTCGATGACGACCGCCCCGGCGTCGGCGAAGCGGGGCGCGTGCGCGCGGCTGCCGGTCGCGCCGGCCGAGAACAAGGCGATGTCGATGCCGGCGGGGTCTGCCGTGGCGATGTCTTCGACGACGACGGTGCTGTCACCGAAGGCGACCGACGTGCCGGCTGAGCGGGCCGTGGCGAACAGGCGCAGCTCGCGGATCGGGAAGTCGCGCTCGATAAGGATCTCGCGCATGACCGTGCCGACCTGGCCGGTGGCGCCGACGATGGCGACAGAGACTCCGGATTCGGAGATGCGCGTCATGGTGTCGGGTCCTCTCAGGCCGCTCAGCGGCCGGTTCCGGCGTGGACGATCGCTTCGATCTCGCCGTCGAGGTCGTACGCAGTGTGCACAGCGCGAGCGGCATCGACGAGCTCGTCGCCGCTCACGACGACCGAGATGCGGATCTCGGACGTCGAGATCATCTCGATGTTGATGCCGGCCACCGACAGCGCTTCGAACAGCGTCGCCGAGACGCCCGAGTGCGTGCGCATGCCGGCCCCGACGACCGAGAGCTTTCCGATCTGGTCGTCGTGCAGCAGGTTCTCGAACCCGATGTCGGGCTGCTCCGCCGCGAGCGCGCGCAGCGCGGTGCCCGCCTCGGTCTTGGGCACCGTGAAAGAGATGTCGGTGCGCCCCGTCGTCGCCGCCGACACGTTCTGCACGATCATGTCGACGTTGGCGCCGGACTTGGCGACGACCTTGAAGATCTCGGCGGCCTTGCCCGGCACGTCGGGAACCCCGACGACGGTGATCTTGGCCTGGCTGAGGTCGGTCGCGACTCCCGCGACGATCGGCTCTTCCATCTGTTCTCCCTCTTCGCCGTCGGGGATCGTCATCCCCGGGCCGAGCACGTATGTTCCCACGCCCGAACTGAATGTCGAGCGTGCGTGGATGAGCACGCCGTGGCGGCGTGCGTACTCGACGGCGCGGATGTACAGCACCTTCGCGCCGTTCGCCGAGAGCTCGAGCATCTCTTCGCTCGTGACCGCGCGCAGCTTTCGCGCTTTCGGCACGACGCGGGGATCGGCGGTGAAGACACCATCGACGTCGCTGTAGATCTCACACGCGTCGGCGTTGAGCGCGGCGGCGAGCGCGACGGCGGTCGTGTCGGTGCCGCCTCGGCCGAGCGTCGTGATGTCGCGGGTGTCGCGATTGAACCCCTGGAAGCCCGCGACGATGACGATCGCGCCCTCATCGAGCGCTTCGCGCAGGCGCACCGGCGTGACATCGACGATCCGGGCCGCGCCGTGCGTCGAGTCGGTGATCATGCCCGCTTGGCTGCCCGTGAAGGATCGCGCTTCGAAGCCCATCGAGTGAATGGCCATCGCCAGCAGCGCCATCGAGATGCGCTCACCGCTCGAGAGCAGCATGTCCAGCTCACGCGGCGGCGGGATCGGTGCGACCTCGTTCGCGAGATCGAGCAGTTCGTCGGTCGTGTCGCCCATTGCGCTCACGGCCACGACGACGTCGTGTCCCGCGCGTCGCGTGTCGACGATGCGCTTGGCGACGCGCTTGACGCCCTCGGCATCCGCGACAGACGACCCGCCGTATTTCTGGACGATCAGCGCCACGTGGAACTCCCCGGAATGCACGGACGGATGCCGCGCGCAGAGCTCCATCTTACGGAGCCCGTCATGCTCCCCCGCTCATGTGACGACGACGGCGAAACGGCACGCACGGGTCAGCCCGGGGCGATGACCGGCAGGTCGCCCGGAGGCTTCTTTGCGCGCAGCGCACCGCCGGTCGCCGCGAGCCAGCATCCGAGGATCACGAGCGGGAATCCGACGATCAGCCCCGGGGTGAGCTGCTCGCCCAGGATCAGGACGCCGAGGAGGATCGCCACAACCGGGTTGACGTAGGTGAACAGCGGCGCGCGCGACGGACCGACGATGTCGATGAGCGCGAAGAAGACGATGAACGCGACGGCCGTGCAGACGACGGCGAGCAGGATGAGCGCCGTCGTGCTCTCGATCGTGGGCATCTCGTGCTGCGTGAGCAGGGCGATCGGCAGGTAGAAGATCCCCACAGCGGCGAGCGAGATCGTGATGGTTCCGAGCGCCGGAATGCCCTTGAGCTTGTGCGCGACGATGAACGGGGCGATCGCGTACCCGATCGCGACGAGCAGCAGTTCTCCGATCGCGATGAGCGAGCTCGTGCCGCCGACGGCGAGGCCGGGACCGGCGACGATGATCGCCACGCCGCCGAAGCCGACCGCGAGACCGATCATCCGCGAGGGCTTCAGCACCGACCGGTCGCCCGCCGTGAAGGCGATGATCGCGGCGAACAGCGGCACCGTCGCGACGAGCAGCCCCGTGAGCCCGGAGGGCAGGGTCTGCTCGGCGTGACTGAGCAGCAGGAACGGTCCGGCCATCTCGACGGCGCCGAACACGAGCACCCAGCCGATCTTCTTCCACGCGGGGCGAAGCGCCCCCTGGCGTATCGCGAACGGAAGCAGGATGAAGGCTGCGATGAGGGTGCGACCCGCGACGACCGATGCGGGCGAGTACGAGTCGACCGCCTGCTTGATGAAGAGGTAGGGCATGCCCCAGATGAGGCACATCGCGCCGAACAGCACCCAGGCGCGCGGCGTGAACCGGTGAAGCGCCGCGGTCATCCTCCGACCGACCTGCGCCCTTCGAACGCGCGACCGAGCGTGACCTCGTCGGCGTATTCGAGGTCGCCGCCGACCGGCAGGCCCGATGCGAGCCGTGTCACGGCGATGTCGAGCGAGTGCAGGAGCCGACTGAGGTAGGTCGCCGTCGCTTCGCCCTCGAGGTTGGGGTTCGTCGCGAGGATGACCTCTTGCACCGTGCCGTCGGCGAGGCGCTGCATGAGCTGCGTGATGCGGAGGTCATCGGGGCCGATGCCGGCGATGGGGCTGATCGCGCCGCCGAGCACGTGGTAGAGGCCGCGAAACTCCCGCGTGCGCTCGATCGCCGCGACGTCCTTGGCGTCTTCGACGACGCAGATGAGCGAGGCGTTGCGCCGCGGGTCGCGGCAGATGCTGCAGCGATCCTGTTCGGACACGTTGCCGCACACTTCGCAGAAGCGCACCTTTTCGCGCACCTCGCTGAGCAGGTGCGCGAGACGCGAGACGTCGAACGACGGCGACTGCAGGATGTGGAACGTGATGCGCTGCGCCGACTTCGGGCCGATGCCCGGAAGCCGGCCGAATTCGTCGATGAGATCTTGGACGATGCCGTCGTACATGGGCTATCCGAACTTCGTCGCGGGTGTGTAGGGCTCTTCTCGCACGAACGTCGCACCGAGCATCTGGCGGACGACGGCCTCGCCGTAGCGCTGCACGCCGTCGTTGCGGCGCGCGGGCGGCGTAGGCGGGGTGACGACGGGCGGGACCGGCACGGGGTCGAGCTGCTCGGCCTCGATCTCGTCGTCGACGGGCTGGATCGAGGGCGAGACGTCAGCCGGTGGCAGCACCGCGCCGTCGCGCGCGAGCGTCGTGGTGAGCGTGCGCGAGTGAGCGGATGCTGCGTCCTCGGGCTCGTCGTCGACGGCGAGCGATGCGGCGGGACCGCCCTTCGCCGAGGCGGGAGCGGGTGCGTCGGGGGTCGCCGGGATCGACGCGACGGCCCACTCGGTCACCGGCGACGCGGACTGCGGCGCGCGCTGCGGCGCCGGGCGCTCGCGCGGCGGTGCCTGGGGGGCACGCTCAGCTGCGGGTGCGAAGTTCGAAGGTCCGGGGCGATCGGAAGGGTCGTCGTCGGGCGGCGGCGGGTCGTCAGACGGGGGCGGTGCCTCATCGCGCCCCGGGGGCGGCGGGCCGTCGAGCCGCGTGCGGAAGCGCACCTGCACACCAAGTGTGTCGGCGATCGCCTGACGCACGTCGACGTGGGCATCGGTGCCGCCCATGGCGCGCGGCTTGAAGCGCTCGAGGTCGCTGGCGCTTCGGAACGAGAGCGTGATGTTGGGCGCCGCGGGGTCGCCGTCGAGCTCGATGACGCGCGTCGCCGACGCGATCAGCCACGATGAGCGCCGCATCTGCTCGAGACGCGAGAGCACTTCGGGCCAGGCATCCTGCATGCGCTGCAGCGTGACGGGACCCGTCGCGAGGGGCTCGGCAACCGGTGCCGACGCCCCTGCGGGAGCGGCAGGAGAAGCCGGCACCTGAGGGGCAGGAGAGGCCGGTGCAGGAGCGGCAGGAGAAGCCGGCGTCTGAGCGGCAGGGGCGGGAGCCTGGGCAGCAGAAGCCGGAGCCTGCGCAGCAGGAGCAGGCGCGGCAGCCTGGGCGGCAGGGGCCGCGACCGCTGGGCGCGCTTCGGCCGCCGCGCGGGGTGACTCGGCCGCCACCGCCGAACCGCTCGCGAGAACGCGCGCGACCATGAGCTCGAGCTGCAGGCGCGGCGAGGTCGCACCCGTCATGTCGTCGAGCGCCGAGACGACGATGTCGGCTGTGCGCGACAGCCGAGCCGGACCGAATGCCTCGGCCTGACGGGTCATTCGTGCGAGGTCTTCTTCAGAGAGCCCGCGCAGCACGGCCGAGGCGCCTTGCCCCGTCGCGGCGATGACGATGAGGTCTCGCAGTCGCTCGAGCAGGTCGTCGACGAAGCGGCGGGGGTCTTGTCCGGTCTGCACGACACGGTCGATCGCTGCGAAAGCGGCCGCGGCGTCGTTCGCCGAGAACGCGTCGGCGACCTCGTCGAGCAGTTCGGCGTGGGTGTACCCGAGCAGCGAGACGGCACGCTCGTACCGAACGACCGTGGCGGAATCGCCGTCGGAGTCGGAGCCCGCGATGAGCTGATCCAGCAGCGACAGCGTGTCTCTCGGCGACCCTCCGCCGGCGCGCACGACGAGCGGCAGAACCCCGGCTTCGACCTCGACGCCCTCGCTCGTGCAGAGCTCTTGCACGTAGTCGAGCATCGCGGCGGGCGGAACCAGCCGGAAGGGGTAGTGGTGCGTGCGCGAGCGGATCGTGCCGATGACCTTCTCGGGCTCGGTCGTCGCGAAGATGAACTTGACGTGGTCGGGCGGCTCTTCGACGAGCTTGAGCAGGGCGTTGAAGCCCTGCGGCGTCACCATGTGCGCCTCGTCGAGGATGAAGATCTTGAACCGGTCGCGCGCGGGCGCGAAGATCGCGCGTTCGCGCAGGTCGCGGGCATCGTCGACACCGTTGTGGCTCGCGGCGTCGATCTCGACGACGTCGAGCGATCCGCCGCCGCCGCGGCCGAGCTCGACACAGCTGTCGCACGTGCCGCACGGGGTGTCGGTCGGGCCCTGCGCACAGTTCAGGCAGCGCGCAAGGATGCGCGCCGAGGTCGTCTTTCCGCAGCCGCGAGGACCCGAGAACAGGTACGCGTGACCGACGCGATCGCCGCGCAGCGCCGTCATGAGCGGATCGGTGACCTGCGCCTGGCCGATCATCTCGCCGAAGGACTCGGGTCGGTAGCGACGATAGAGGGCTGTGGTCACCCGCCTAGCCTACGGCGTACGTCGGACACCGAAGCTGATCGTGCACCGGCACCCGGTCTTGCACCTGCCCTCAGACATCGACCCCGAACTCGACGTCGGCGCCCGCCCCGATGATGGGGATCGACGCCGTCACGGTCGGGACCGAGGCCGACAGGATCGAGCCGTCTTCGCGGCGCGCTTCCCCGAGCCCCTGCAGCGACGGGCGCCCGGGGATGACGGGCCCCTGTCCGTGCAGCGGCACCACGAGCTCTCCGCCCGCTTCGACGACGTATGCCCTGCCCCGCACGCTGAAGCCGACGCGGTCGCCCTCTGACGCGCGCACGCGCAGCTCGTCGTGCGTGATCGCGATGTCCAGGCGCGTGCCGTGCCAGTGCAGCACGAACTCGAGCGACGGCCACGACACGGGCAGCCGCGGGTCGAACGTCAGCTCGCCGAAGTGATCACGCATGCCGCCGAAGCCCGAGACGAGCGCCGTCCACACTCCCCCGGCCGAGGCGACGTGCACACCGTCGGCGGTGTTGGCGTGCAGGTCGGCCAGATCGACGAACAGCGCCTGGCGGAAGTACTCCAGGGCGAGGTCCTGATAGCCCACCTCGGCCGCGAGGATCGACTGCACGACCGCCGAGAGCGTCGAGTCGCCCGTCGTCAGCGGGTCGTAGTACTCGAAGTCGGCGAGCTTGTCCTCGGCCGAGAAGTAATTGCCCTGCAGGAAGAGCGCCAGCACGACGTCTGCCTGCTTGAGCACTTGGTAGCGGTAGATGACGAGCGGGTGGAAGTGCAGCAGCAACGGGCGCTTGTCGGGCGGCGTGCTCTCGAGGTCCCAGATCTCCCGCTCGAGGAACACGTGGTCCTGAGGGTGGATGCCCAGGGCGGGGCTGAACGGGATGTGCATCGCGTCGGCGGCGCGATCCCACGCTTCGGCCTCGTCGGGCTCGAGGGCGAGGCGCTCGGCCATGAGCCGGTACGCCTCGGGAGCGTCCCGCTGCATGTCGCGGACCGTGCGTGCGGCGAAGCGCAGGTTGAACCGCGCCATGACGTTCGTGAAGAGATTGTCGTTGACGACCGTCGTGTACTCGTCGGGACCGGTCACGCCGTGGATGTGGAAGGACTCCACATCGATGCTGCCGTCACTGACGCGCCAGAACCCGAGGGTCGCCCACAGGCGTGCCGTCTCGACCGCGATGTCGACGCCCTCGCGGTGCAGGAAGTCGACGTCGCCCGTCGCGCGGACGTACTTGGCCAGCGCATAACAGACGTCGGCGTTGATGTGGAACTGCGCCGTGCCCGCGGCGTAATAGGCCGAGGCCTCTTCGCCGTTGATCGTGCGCCAGGGAAACAGAGCGCCCGCCTCATTCAGCTGGAAGGCGCGCCGCCGCGCCGCGGGGAGCATGAGGTAGCGCATTCGCAGTGCGTTGCGTGCCCACAGAGGCGTCGTGTACGTGAGGAACGGGAGCACGTAGATCTCGGTGTCCCAGAAGTAGTGCCCGCTGTATCCCGAGCCGGTCATGCCCTTCGCGGGCACGCCATGCGCGTCGGCCCGGGCCGACGCCTGCGCGAGCTGGAAGAGGCACCAGCGCGTCGCCTGCTGCAGGTCGTCGTGGCCGCCGATGCGCACGTCAGAGCGCTTCCAGAAGTCATCGAGCCACGCGCGCTGACCGGCGAAGATCGCGTCGACGCCGAGGTTCAGGGCGCGATCGACCGTGCGGCGCGAGCGATCGACGAGCTCGCGCGCGGGCACGCCCCGCGACGTGTGGTAGCCGACGAGCTTCGTGATGCGGATCGGCACGCCCGCCTTGGCCTGGACGCGGAAGACGTTCTTGGCGATGTCGGGCTCGACCAGGCGGCGAGTCTCGAACTCGTTCGCCGTCTCGACGAGGTGCTGGGCGACGACGGCGACCGTCATTCCCGATTCGGTCACGCGGTACGACAGCGCCGAGCGGTCGTCTTCCTGCCAGTACTCCTGCGGCTGCAGGACGCGCGCATCGAGCTTCTCGGTCTTGCGCGGGTCGAAGCCGGCCTTCTTCGTGACGATCGGATTGCCGCCGTACACGTTCTCGCCGTCCTGGCGGTTGATCATCTGGCAGCTGATGGTGACGGGTGCATCCGCGTTGAGGACCGTGACGTCCAGGCGCAGGACGGCGAGGTGCTTGTGGTCGAACGAGACGAGGCGCTCATCTTCGACCCGCACCTCTTTGCCCGACGGCGTGATCCACAGCAGCGATCTGCGCAGCACGCCGTCGCGCATGTCGAGGCTGCGCTCGTAGTCGCGCAGGTCGGCGATGTCGAGCGTCAGCGGCTCGTCGTCGACGTAGAGGCGCATGACCTTGGCGTCGGGAGCGTTCACGATGATCTGCCCGACCTCGGCGAAACCGAACGCCTGCTCGGCGTGACGGATCTGGAAGGTCTCGTGCAGCCCGTTGATGAACGTGCCGTCCTCGTGCGCGTGCAGCCCTTCGGCGTGGTTGCCGCGCAACCCGAGGTAGCCGTTGGCGAGCGAGAACAGCGTCTCGGTGACCCCCGCGTCCTCGTCGGAGTACCTGTTCTCGACGAGTCGCCAGGGGTCGACGGGGAAGCGGTCGCGATCGATCACGGGACGAGCTCCTGCAGGTCAGAGACGACGAGGTCTGCCCCGGCGTCGATGAGGGCGGGGGCGCCGACACCGCGGTCGACGCCGATGACGAGACCGAAGCCGCCGGCGGCGGCGGACTGGACGCCGCTGATGGCGTCTTCGACGGCGACGGAGCGGGCGGGATCGACCCCCAGCATCCGGGCCGCTTCGATGAACACGTCGGGCGCGGGCTTGGAGGCGAGGTGGTCGCGTTCGGCGATGACGCCGTCCATCACGACGGGGAATCGTCCGCGGATGCCGGCGACGGTGAGCACCTCTTCAGCGTTCTTCGAGCTGGAGACGACCGCGACCGGCGTGCCGGCGGCGTCGAGCGCGTCGAGCATCGCGAGCGAGCCCGGGTAGGGCGCGATGCCATCCTGACGCAGGATGCGCTCGAACACGACGTTCTTGCGGTTGCCGATACCGCACACGGTGTCGGCTTCGACGGGGTCGGACGGGTCGCCCCACGGCACCTCGACGTCGCGCGAGCGCAGGAGGCTCGCGACGCCGTCATACCGCTTCTTGCCGTCGAGCGATGCGAAGTAGTCGGCGTCGCTGTAGGGCGGCTCGATGTTCCACTGCGCGAACAGCTCTTCGAACATCGTCCGCCAGGCGTGCATGTGCACGTCGGCGGTAGGGGTGAGGACGCCGTCGAGATCGAACAGAACGGCGTCGTATGCGGAGAGATCGGGGTGCGGCTCGGTGGTCACGGGTTCCCTTCGACGGAGGAACGGCAGACGGGCTCGACCCACCTTCGCGCCGTCATCCAAGCGTAATCGCGACCGGGTGCCAGCGACACCCGCGATCAGCCCCGCGTCGCCTGCAGAGTCTGCCGCGCGATCTCGAGTTCTTCGTCGGTCGGAACCACGAGCACGGTCACGCGCGAGGCATCGGTCGAGATGCGACGGATGCCGCGGCGGGGCCCCTCACTCCCACCACCCGCCCGTCCTTCGTTGCGCTCCGGATCGATCTCGACACCGGCGAAACCGAGGGTCGCGAGGGCGCCGGCCCGCACGATCGCGGAGTTCTCGCCGACACCGGCTGTGAACGAGATGACATCGACGCCGCCGAGCTGCGCCAGGTACGCACCGGCATAGCCGCGCAGGCGGTGCAGATACACCTCGAACGCCAGGGTCGCCGTGGCATCCCCCGCCTCCATGCGCTGCACGATGTCGCGCATGTCGGACACGCCGGCCAGACCGCGCAGACCGGAGCGCTTGTTCAGCAGGGTGTCGAGATCGTCGGTCGACATGCGCGCGCGCCGCGCCAGCTGCAGCAGCACGGCGGGGTCGATGTCGCCCGATCGCGTGCCCATCACGAGGCCTTCGAGCGGAGTCATGCCCATCGACGTGTCGACCGAGCGTCCGCCGTCGATCGCGGTGACGGATGCGCCGTTGCCGAGGTGGAACACGATCTGGGTGAGCTCGCTCAGCGGACGGCCGACGAAGGCCGCCGCCGCCTCGGAGACGAACTTGTGCGACGTGCCGTGGAAGCCATAGCGGCGGATACGGTGCTCGGCGGCCAGCTCGCGGTCGATCGCGTACGTGTAGGCGGCGGGTGCGAGGGTCTGGTGGAAGGCCGTGTCGAAGACCGCGACGTGCGGGATGTCGGCGAACGCGGCCCGCGCGGCGCGGATGCCCTGCAGTGCGCCGGGGTTGTGCAGCGGCGCGAGCACGGACAGCTCATCGATGTTGATCTCGACGAGCGGCGTGATGATGGTCGGCTCGAAGAAGCGTGCGCCGCCGTGCACGACCCGGTGGCCGACGGCGACCGGCGCCCGCTCGTCGAGCGAGGGCCCGTGCTCGGCGAACGCGTCGAGCATGACAGCGAAGCCGGCGGTGTGGTCGGGGATGGCGAGCTCGCGTTCGTACGTCGTCTCGACGACGGTCGGTGCAGGGCCCCGGAGGTCTGCGAGGACAGCGGCTTCGACGGTGTGCACCGCGCGCCCGACGCCTTCGCCGATCCGCTCGACGAGCCCCGAGGCGAGGACCGACTCGGTCTGCATCTCGATCAGCTGGTACTTGAACGACGAGGACCCGCTGTTGACGACGAGCACCGTGCTCATACGGCCGCCTCCCCCTGCGCCTGGATCGCCGTGATCGCGATCGTGTTCACGATGTCGTCGACCTGCGCGCCGCGCGAGAGATCGTTGATCGGCTTGTTGAGACCCTGCAGCACGGGGCCGATCGCGACGGCACCCGCCGAACGCTGCACGGCCTTGTAGGTGTTGTTGCCGGTGTTCAGGTCGGGGAAGACGAAGACCGTCGCGCGGCCGGCGACCTGCGAGCCGGGCATCTTGGCTGCCGCGACGGCGACATCGGCCGCCGCGTCGTACTGGATGGGCCCCTCGACAAGCAGGTGCGGTGCGCGCTCGCGCACGAGCCGCGTCGCGGCGCGCACCTTCTCGACCTCAGCGCCTGAGCCCGACTCCCCCGTCGAGTACGACAGCATCGCGATGCGCGGCTCGATCCCGAACTGCGCCGCGGTGGCCGCCGACGAGACCGCGATGTCGGCGAGCTGCTCCGCCGTCGGATCGGGGATGACGGCGCAGTCGCCGTAGACGAGCACGCGGTCGGCGAGCGCCATGAGGAAGACGCTCGAGACGACCGACACGTCGGGCCGCGTCTTGATGATCTCGAACGCGGGCCTGATCGTCTGCGCCGTCGTGTGCGCGGCGCCCGAGACCATGCCATCGGCGAGGCCCAGATGCACCATGAGCGTGCCGAAGTACGACACGTCGGTCACGGTGTCCGCGGCCTTGGCGTATGTCACGCCCTTGTGGGCGCGCAGGCGTTCGTACTCGCGGGCGAAGATGTCGACGTGATCGGGATCGAAGGGCGAGAGCACATGGGCCCGTTCGATGTCGATGCCGAGCTCGACCGCGCGCGAGCGCACGTCGGCCTCGTCGCCGAGGATCGTGAGGTGGGCGATGCCCCTGGCCAGCACGCGCGCGGCCGCGCGCAGCACACGGTCGTCATCACCCTCGGGAAGCACGATGCGCTGGGGGTGCGCGCGCGCGCGCTGCACGAGTTCGTACTCGAACATGAGCGGGGTCACGACCGTGGGTCGGGCCAGACCGAGCGATTCGGTCAGCTCAGCGGTGTCGACGTGCGTCTCGAACATCGCCAGCGCCGCGTCGTAGCGCCGCTGCGAATCGGCGGCGAGCCGGCCGCGCGTGCGCATGACGCGGACGGCCGTCTCATACGTGCCGAGATCGGTCGCGATGATCGGCAGGGATGAACCGAGCCCGTCGATGAGCCGGTCGACCGCGTCGGGCAGCGGAAAGGGCCCGTTCAACACGATGCCCGCCAGCGACGGGAACGTGCCCGATGCGTTGGCGAGCAGCGCCGCCAGCAGCACCTCGGTGCGGTCCGCGGGGATCACGACGATCGCGCCCTCTTCGAGCCGCGGCAGCACGTTGATCATCGACATGCCCGCGACGACGACGCTCAACACCTCGCGGGTCAGCAGATCGGGGTCACCCTTGACGAACCGGCCCTCGACCGAGCGCAGCACGCCACGCACCGACGGGGCGATGAGGAACCGGTCCTCAGGCAGGGCCCAGACGGCGGCAGGATGCTCGGTGGTCGCACGCGCCGCGGCGACGACGGCGGTGACCGCCTCGACGGTCTGGCCGAGACGGTCGGGGTCGACTCGGTTCGCGATGACGGCAAGCAGGCCCGCGCGCCCATGTGCGAGCTCGGTGACGGCGAGCGAGGCGATCTGTCCGACCTCTTCGGGGGTGCGCGCCGTCGAGGCTCCGAGCTGCTCGCCCTGCCCCGCGCGGCCGCTCAGCACGAGCAGCACGGGTGCTCCGAGGTTCGCCGCGATGCGCGCGTTATAGCCGAGCTCGGCGGGGCTCGCGACGTCGGTGTAGTCCGAGCCGACGATGACGACGGCGTCGCAGCGCGCCTCGACGGCTTTGAACCGCTCGACGATCGTGGCGAGGGCCGCATCCGGGTCGAGCCGCACGTCGTCGTACGTCACGCCGACGCATTCCTCGTAGGGCAGGTCGACGCCGTCGTGGTCGAGCAGCATCTGCAGCACGTAGTCGGGTTCGTCCGTCGACCGCGCGATCGCGCGGAAGACGCCGACCCGGGGAGTCGCCCGGCTCATGGCATCCAGGACGCCCAGGGCGATCGTGGATTTACCCGAGTGACCCTCGGCCGACGTGATGTAAATGCTCTGCGCCACTCGTCCAGCCTAGGCGCGCGGTGGATGCACCGGGAAAAAGTAAGACTCTCCGCGAACCCGGCAGAGCCTGGTTACCCTTGCTACGTTTCCGTCCTGGGGGAGTTGGCCTGGATGCCGCCTCGCGGAGAGCTGCCTCCAGTGTACCCACCTCGCGGTGCTCACTCCGCCAACGGGATGATCCGTGGGGTCGCGGCATCCGCGATGACGAGCACGCGGGGCGCCGTGATGCCGCCCAGCGACTGCACGAGCTCGGCCAGCGCCTCATCCGGGAAGTCGACCGCGTGCTCGGAGAACGGCACCGCCTCAGCGGCACGCCACAGCGTGACCGGCACACCCAGACTGCTTCGGATCGCACCTGCCAGCGACTCCCCCCGCGGCCCGCCTGTGACGAGGAGGATCCGTCCGATCGTCGCCTCCCGCGCATCCGAGGCGCTGGCGCGCGTGCGGGTCCACACGGCGAAGTGGTACGCGAACACGAGCCCGGTGGCAAGGAGCACTCCCAGCGGCGCGCGCAAGGCATCGATGGCGCCACCGGATGAGGACGGCTCGAAGACGAGCGCGAGCAGCCTCGAGCCGATGACGAGGAGCGCGATGATCGCGGCGATCGCGCTGGTTCCGAACAGGATGATCAGGTAGACGCGGCGAGCGCGGTCGTCGACGGGCGCGTCGGCGTGCGGACCGAGCGCCTGCCGCCCCGGGTGGGCAGGCCGCCACGCGAGCCACCACACGGGAGCGCCGATGACGAGAGCGCTGAGTCCGCTGAGCAGCAGGGTGAGGGGCGCCGTCGCCACGATCGGCGCCGTCAGCGATGCCAACAGGGCGTTCACCACGACACCGAATCCGCTCGCGGCGCCGATAACGCCGATCCCGGCCACCGCGAACCGCGTCGCCTGCCGCACCTTCGGTGAGGCCTGGTGCGCGAGATTCCCGTAGAAGACGCTGATGATGCCGGCCACGAGCGCGGCGGCGAGAGCGTCGTCGACCGATGTCAGTACGACGCGGGCATCCCCGTCGCCGAACAGCAGGCGCAGAATGCTCTGCAGCAGCACCCCGGCCCCGACGAGGGCCACGGCGGCGAAACCGGCGGTGACCGCGACGCGGACGACGTCGGCGAAGCCGCCCGCCGCCGTGCGCGCGCCCTCGCGGTACGTGTGCCATGCCCATACCGAGGCGCCGAGCACGGCCCAGACGAGTCCCTGCAGCACGGCGACGACGGTTCCGGCGGTCACCACGAGCACCGCCGCGCCATCCAGCGCATCCGCGACGAGAGCAGAGAGCGCGCCGATCGCGCCGGAGGCCCCCATGCAGAGCCCCCACACGGCCGAGAGCGACACGATCGGGACCGCGAGCCGTGTCGGCGCGAAGGACGGGCTGCGACGGAGGGCGCGATGCAGCAGCCACACCGCCGCCCAGACGACACCCGTCGAGACGGACCCCGGGCGCCATTGGCCGGCGAGCGCTGCGGCGGCGGCATCCCCCAATCCGACCGTGGCGACGATGAGCGAGGTCAGGGTGACGACGAGCAGGTAGAGGCCCCACCCGACGGACGCGCGTTCCTCGGGCTCGGTGCGCAGTCGACGCGCTTCCCACCACCACAGCGCCGCGGCGAGCGGGGTGGCGATGAGGGCGAAGGCGAGCGAGCGAGCGATGTCGCTGCCGCCGCCGTCGACGACGACGACCGTTCCCGCCTCGAGCAACCGGGACAGAAGGCCGCTCAGGCCGATCGCGGCGACCGAGACGAGCGCGAACAGGACGAAGAAGACGATGACGCGGCGTACGACCGTCTGAACTCTCACTGCATGCTCCAGTCGCACTCGACGAAGGGCCAGGGCGCCGACACGATGAGCCAGTCCCCGTCGATGCGAGTGAGACGGAAGACATCTTCGGACTGCGACTCACCGCCGCTGAAGAGACCGCCGCTGTATGTGGTCGTGATCATGACGCGCACCCGGGCGCTGTCGCCGTCCACGGTGGTTCCCGCGAGGGTGACGCGGTACTCCGCCCCGCCGGGCACGTAGTAGCCGCAGTCGCCGTCTCCCGGAGCCAGCAGCGCGACGGCGACTTCGATTTCGCCGTCGACGAGCGCCTGTGTGTAGCGCTGCGTCACACCCTCAGGCGAGGTCTCGTCCAGTTCCGCGGCACCGCCGCGCAGCAGCACGGTCACGATGGCGATCACGACGACGACCCCCACGAGCACGAGGAGGGTGATGAGGACGGCACGCGGGCCGCGACCGGGCGCCTGGGCCGGTGCGCTTTCTTCACTCATGCGCTCATCGTGCCGCAAAAGGCGGCGTTCGCCCGGCAGGCCCGCCCCCGGGTCTGCGCGGTTACGATCGTTGTGCGGGTGCCGATGCCCGCCCGAGAGCATCTGTGGGGGTCGCATGCCCGATGCCGAAGCCCTGACCGGCGAGGAGTTCACGCGCATCACCGACGCCATCGTGTCGTCGGTGACGACCGTGATCGACGGCAAGCCCGAAGCGGTGCGCTCGGCGCTGGTGTGCCTGCTCGCCGAAGGGCACCTGCTCATCGAGGACGTGCCCGGCGTCGGCAAGACGATGCTCGCCCGGGCCCTCGCGGCATCGATCGACGCGAGCGTGCGCCGTATCCAGTTCACACCCGACCTGCTCCCCGGTGACGTCACCGGCGTGAGCGTCTTCAACCCGATCGAGCGCGAGTTCGAATTCAAGCAGGGCGCGATCTTCGCGAACATCGTCATCGCGGATGAGATCAACCGGTCCTCCCCCAAGACGCAGTCGGCGCTGCTCGAGGCGATGGAGGAGCGCCAGGTCACCGTGGACGGCCGCACGCACTTCGTTCCCCACCCGTTCCTCGTCGTCGCGACGCAGAACCCCCTCGAGATGGAGGGCACGTATGCGCTCCCCGAAGCGCAGCGCGATCGATTCATGATCCGCATCTCGATGGGCTACCCCGATGCCCGTGCCGAAGCGCTCATGCTGCGTCAGAGAGAAGCGGCCAATCCGCTCGACGCTCTCGTTCCGGTCGCCTCGAGCGCGACCGTCGCGCAGCTCATCGCGTGGGCACGGGCGGTGCACGTCGCCCCCGCGATGGAGGAGTACGCCGTTGCGCTCGCCCACGCCACCCGCGGCCACCCCGATCTGCGGCTCGGTGCGAGCCCGCGCGCGACGCTGCAGCTCGTGCGCGCGGCCAAGGTGTGGGCGGCGCTGGATTCCCGCGGCTATGTCATCCCCGACGACCTCACGGGTCTCCTCGCTCCGGTCTTCGCCCACCGGCTCATTCCGGCGCGGTCGGCCGGGCGCGCGCGCAACGCGACCGAGGCCGTGACCGCCGTGCTCGAGCGCATCGCCACGACGGTGCGGGTGCCGATCGCTGCGCGGCAGTGACGGCGAGACCATGAGACGCCTGTGGCCGCTCACCCCTCGGGGAACGGGCGCGCTCGTGCTCGCGATCGCGTGCTTCGTGCTGGCCTCCGAGCTGGGTGTGGTCGAGCTGCAGTACTTCGGGATGCTGCTCATCGCGGTGCTCGTCGCCAGCGTCGGCAGTCTGCACCTGCTGCGCCGCACCGACGCCGTCTCGCGCTCGCTGCACCCCGACGTCGTGACGGTCGGCGCCCAGACCCACGTCGACGTGCGCGCGGGGCTGCGCAGCGTCATGCCGACGCCGTCGGGAACGTGGCGCGACGAGCTTCCGGCGGGTCTGACGGGTCCCGCAGAAGGCACGTTCGCTGCGTTGGGATCGGGGCTCATCGGCGGTGTGCACGGCGGCAACCGCACGCTGCAGTTGGCGTATGTCGCGACGGGCGCGCGCCGCGGCATCCACTCGATCGGACCGCTCACGCTGACCTGCAGCGACCCGTTCGGGCTGGCCCGGCGCAGCATCCGCCTGCGCGAGCGAACGGTCGTGACGGTTGCCCCGGCGCTCGTCGACCTGCCCGCGCTGGCCGATGTCGCCGGCGAATCGGGTGGCATGCTGCACACCGCGGTCGACCAGCTCGGACAGGGTGCCGACAACCTGATCGCGCGGCCCTACGCGCCCGGCGATTCGATGCGGCGCATTCACTGGCGCGCGACGGCGCACCGCAATGAGCTCATGGTGCGGCAGGAGGAGCAGGAGTCGACCCCCGAAGCGACCGTCGTGCTCGACCGCAGCGTGCTGCGATGGTCGTCGGATGCGCTCGTCGAGACGGGAGCGGACCCGGGTTTCGAGACCGGTGTGTCCGCCTGCGTCTCGGTCGTCGCCCGGCTCGTGCGCGACGGCTACGCCGTCGATGTGATCGATTCCGACGGCACGGTGCTGATCGAACAGCTCGATGACGCGGACCCCTCCGACATCGACGAGCTGCTCACGCGCTTCGCGACGATCACGGCCCGGCGCGACGACCATCTTCCGCGCATCGCGCAGCTGTTCGCGGGGGTCATGACGGGCCCCGTCGTCGTCATCGTGGGGCGCCTCGATCCCGCGGATGCCGCGGCTCTGGCCCCCGTCGTCCACCACAGCTCGCTTCCCGTGCTGCTCACCACGACCCCGGTCAGCGACGCGCTCGAGCGGGCCGCCGACGCCGGCTGGCACACCGGCGCGCTCGAAGCGGGCGGAGACCTCGCGGACCCGTGGCGCGCCTCCGTCGGGCGAGGAGCCAGCCGTGTCGTCTGAGGCACGACCCGCCCGCCGCGGCGACCTGCTCACCACGGTCGCCCTGCTCACCACGCTCGTCGCCGCGCTTCTGCCCGTGCTGCCGATGGTGCAGGGCAGCTGGTGGCTCGCGGCATCCGTCGGGGTCGCGGTCGTCGTGCTCGGCGCCGGGCACATCGCCCGGCGCCGTGGCCTGCCGGCGGTCGCCGTGTCGCTCATCGAGGCCGCCCTGTGGGTGCTGTGCCTCACGGGACTCTTCCTGCGCGACACGGCCCTGTTGTGGGTCATCCCGACGCTCGAGACGATCGGCGTCGCGCCCCTGCTCGTGACGCAGGCCTTCGAAGAGATCGCCGTCGGCGCCGCCCCGCTGCCGGCGACGCCTGCGCTGTCGTTCCTCATCGTCGGCGCCCTGGGCCTGCTCACGGTGCTCGTGGACCACGTCGCGCTCACGGCGCGTATGCCGCTGCTGGCATCCGTCGGGATCATCGCGGTCTCGCTCATTCCGGCGATCGCCGTGCCGGGCCGCATCGACATCACGTCCTTCGTGCTGCTCGGGGCGGCGATCCTGTTCCTGCTGCGCGCCGAAACCCGGTCGCGTGAGGCTCCCGCCGCCCGCGCCATCGAGCGGCGGGCCGGCGTGCCGGCGACGGCGCTGAGCATCGCCGCCGTGGCCCTCGTCGTCGCGGTCGTCGGGGCACCCCTGCTGCCTGCGCCCGCCGTGCAGGCCGGTGGCGGGCTGAACGGCGGCCCCGGCATCAACGCGAGCCTGCAACTGGGCGACGATCTGCGGCGGCCGCAAGAGACCGAGGTGCTTCGGATGCGTTCGACGGAACCAAACGCTCCGTATCTGCGCGCCACGACCCTGTCCCGGTTCGACGGCGACATCTGGCTGCCCGACCGCGTACGGACCGTGCCGCTGGACAGTGAGTTCGGCCTGGGTGCGCTCGGCGTCGCCGAGGACATCCGCATGGTCGAGACGACGGCCGCCGTCGAGGTCGTCAACCTCGCGTCGATGTGGGCGCCCATCACCTTTCCCGCGGTCGAGGTGAGCGGGCTCGAGGGCGAGTGGGCCGCCGTGCCCTACAACCGCACCGTCGTAGCCCAGACCGGCTCGACGCAGGGACAGCGTTATGAGGTCGTCGCGAGCGTGCCGCGTCCGACGCTCGAACAGATCCGCGCGCTTTCGACGGGATCGGGCGACGTCTTCGAAGACGCGCAGGCGCTGCCCGCGGACATGCCGCCGGTCATCGCCGAACTCGCCGCCGAGATCACGGCCGGCGCGGCGAACGACTACGACGCGCTCATCGCGCTGCAGCGCTGGTTCCGCGGACCCGACTTCCGCTACTCGCTCGATGCTCCCGTCGAAGACGGGTTCGACGGGACGGGCGTCGAGGCCGTCGAACGGTTCCTTGAGGTGCGGCGGGGCTACTGCATCCATTTCTCTTCGGCGTTCGCGCTGATGGCACGCACACTCGACATGCCGAGCCGCATCGTCGTCGGCTACCTGCCGGGGACGGCGACCGATGACGCCGAGAACGACGAGACCGTGTATTCGGTGTCGAGTTCGCTGCTGCACGCGTGGCCCGAGGTGTACTTCGACGGCGTCGGATGGATCGGATTCGAGCCGACGAGCGGTCTCGGCTCCCCCACGGCGTTCCTGTCGTCCGCGTCGAGTCCGACCGATGACGACATCGACGAGGCAGACCCGCGTCCGTCGGCGTCGGCGAGCCGGTCGGCGACGGACACCCCCGATTCTCGGTTGGATCCGCGCGATGAAGCGCTGCCCGGTGCCAGCACTGGGCCAGCCGCTGCCGTCCCGGCCGTCGTCGTCGTGATCGGCGTGCTGCTCCTGCTCGCGATGCCCGCCCTCTTGCGCGAAGCCCGCCGCCGTCGTCTCGTCGCTGCCGCGCGCGCGGGCGACACCGCCGCCGCGTGGGCCACCATGCAGGATGCCGCGATCGACGTCGGCGCCCCCGTGCCGGCGACCGAGTCGCCGCGCGCATTCGCCGCCCGACTCGTCGCCGAGTACGGAGCCCCCGCCGATGCGATGGAGGTGCTCGTTCGTGCAATAGAACGGGCCAGCTATGCGCCCGCTCGCGTCGCGGGCTATTGGCACGGCGATGATGTGACCGACGCCGCCGACGCCGTCCGGGCGGCGCTTCTCACGGCCGCGCCTCCGTCGCGGAGGCTGCTCGCGATCGTCGCCCCGCGGTCACTCATCGTGCGGCCCGGGAGCGTGTACGCATCGGGGGCCGCGCGCGCAGGGTAGGATAGCCCGTGGCCCTCCGGGGCCCTGGAGGATTCGCCTAGTGGCCTATGGCGCACGCTTGGAAAGCGTGTTGGGTGCAAGCCCTCAGGGGTTCGAATCCCCTATCCTCCGCCATTTCGATCCCTGTGTTCTCAAGGGATTCGCCACCACCGACCGCGCGTGACCGACGCACTGGCCTCCCGCACGATGAAGCTGGGCGACGTTTCCACGCTGATTGGTCAGGTCGCCCCGCGAACAGGGTGGATGTCGGAAATCAGAGCCTCGACACGCGCACGGATGTCGTCACGAATGGGGCGCACAGCCTCAATGCTCTGCCCGGCCGGGTCGTCGAGCTGCCAGTCCTCGTAACGCTTGCCGGGAAAGATCGGGCATGCGTCTCCGCAACCCATGGTGATCACGACGTCGGACTCACGGACCGCGTCCACTGTCAGGACCTTCGGGCTGTTGCCTGCGATGTCGATGCCTTCTTCAGCCATCGCCTGCACCGCGATCGGATTGATGCTGCTCCTCGGTTCAGAACCGGCGGAGAGCACCTCGATGTCATCACCACCCAGCGCGCGGAGGTAGCCGGCGGCCATTTGGGAACGTCCGGCGTTGTGCACGCACACGAACAGGACGGTCGGCTTGTGATTCATCGGGTCTTCCCTTTCAAACGTGCCATCGGTGCGATCCGGGGACGGCAGCCTATTGACTCAGTCCGGTCGGCGGCCGGCATCCGGCGCCGCCGTGTCAGGAGCAGCATCCGCCCGTACCGTCGCCGAGATCGGTCGAGCACACGCCCGTGGCCGGGAGGACAAGATCCACCTTTGATGCGGAGTTCATGTCACCTGCAAGCCAGGCGGCCACCGAACGCACCTGCTCGTAGCCGGTCGCGAGGAGGAAGGTCGGCGCACGACCGTACGACTTCATCCCCACGATGAAGAACCCGTGCTCAGGGTGGGTGAGCTCGCGGAAACCGTGCGGCTCGACCGTGCCGCAGGAATGCACATTCGGGTCGATGAGCGGCGCGAGCCGCCTGGGCGCCTCGACGATCTCGTCGAGATCGAGCCGAATCTCCCGGTGCATGGCCAGCTCAGGACGAAAGCCGGTCGCGTTGACGACAACGTCGGTCTCATGGACCGCCCTGTTGCCGTGTCGCTGCCCGACCAGCTCTATCGCATCCGCGGTCCGTCGCGCACGGATGATCTCGAAGCCGTCGATCAGACTGACGTGGCCGCTGTGCACCGCGCGGTCGACGCGGCTACCCAGATTCGCGCGTCCGATCAGTTCGTCGTCAGGCGAAGAAGAGACACGGATAGCCTGGGAATTGCGGATCAGCCAGGAGACCACCGTCCCGGGCTCGTCCCGTGCCAGCTTGGCGAGGGCGAGAAGTGTGTTCGCGGCTGAATGGCCCGCTCCGACCACGGTGACATGTCGCCCGGCGAAGAGGCCACGGTCGCGACCGTGCACGTCGGGCAGGGCAGGGGTGACACGGTCGGCGATCTCCGACATCCCGATGAGTTCGAGACCGCTCGAAGAGAGGGAATTGGGCGAGCGGTACGTTCCGGACGCATCGATCACGGCGCGCGCTGCGATGTCCTCGATGCCCCCGTTCTCCGTACGGATGCGCACGCTGAACGGCGTCGTCGCGCGCCCGGTGCTGCGGGTGCGGTCCATTCCTTCGCGGCTTACTCCTAGGACCTCAATCGCCGTGCGGGTGCGTGTGGCGATCTCGTCGATCTCTGCCAGCGGGGCAACGTACCGTTCAACGAGTTCGGTGCCGGTCGGCGCGCGTTCCGGATCGGGAAGCTCCCATCCCTGCGTCTCGAGAAGGCGACGCGACGCCGGGTCGACCAGGTGCTTCCATGGCGAGAACAGACGCGTATGCCCCCATTCACGCACGCTGGCAGCAACCTGCCGGCCTGCTTCGAAGATCACGAAGTCGATCTGCCGCTCCAGCAGATTCGCCGCTGCCGCGAGACCGACCGGGCCGGCGCCGATGATCGCCACGGGCAACGTCGACAGCCGAGACGACTCGGCGACGCGGGGGGTCAGATCCAGCAGGGTCACGGCAGTCTCCACAGATATCGATGAACTTCGATCTCTGATTCTTCGCGGTCTATCGACGCCTGTCAATATCGACTACCGTCGATGCATGGCCACGATGCTCGAACTCACCGATGTCAGCGCCGGTGCATGTCGCAGTCCCCTGGTCCGAGAGCCTCTCTCCGCCGAGGACGCGGACCAACTCGCAGCGACGATGAAGGCGCTTGCCGACCCGACCCGACTGCGTCTGCTCTCGATCGTTGCGGCCTCAGCAGGCTCCGAGGCATGCGTCTGCGACCTCATCGAACCGGTCGGCCTCAGTCAGCCGACGGTGTCTCACCACCTGAAGATCCTGACGGCGGCAGGCTTCCTGACCCGCAGCAAGCGCGGCACTTGGGCCTACTTCCGCCTCGTCCCGGGCGCCCTCGACCGGGTTTCGAGACTGCTCGCCGGTTCGTGAAACGAACGCTTCGCGCCGCGTCGGGAGAGTTCCTCGGCAGTGCCGGGCTGGCAGCCGTCGTCGTCGGCTCCGGCATCGCAGCCCAGCAGCTCTCCCCTGACGATGTCGGACTCCAACTCTTCGAGAACGCGATCGCCACGGCATTCGGACTTGCCGTTCTGATCCTCGTCTTCGCGCCCGTGTCGGGCGCTCATTTCAACCCGGTGGTCACCCTGGTCGACATCGCGCTGCATCGACGAAACTGGTCCGCCGCAGCGGTCTATGTGCCCGCCCAGGTGATCGGATGCATCGCAGGAGCCATTCTCGCGAATCTGATGTTCGCCCAGCCCGCCGTCGCGTGGAGTGCGACCGATCGCTCTGGGTGGCATCTGCTCCTCGCGGAGATCGTCGCAACGGCCGGGCTCATCGTGGTCATCTTCGCCCTGGTCCGCACGGGCCGCTCCCACCTCGCCGCACCCGCCGTCGGCGGCTACATCGGGGCGGCGTACTTCTTCACGTCCTCCACGAGCTTCGCGAACCCGGCGATCACGGTCGGCCGAATGTTCAGTGACACGTTCGCGGGCATCGCGCCTGCGTCGGCCTTGCCGTTCATCGGCGCCCAGCTCGCCGGCGCGGCGATCGGGCTCGCGCTTGTTCAGTTCCTCTTCCCCTCGGGAAGGCTCGCCCCGGCCGAAGTCCAGACGATGGCGAAACAAGCGATCAGCTGAGGCGGGTACCGTTCGTTCTGCTTTCGCCGTGCGTCGACGATGTGACGTCTTCTCGCCCCTGGCCGCCCGCGCGAACGAGCGCCCGTGACGGTAGAGTCCATTCGGCCACGCCGAGCCTGTTGCCGTCTTCCTCTTCACAGGCTCGCCGAACGTCGCGCAAGGATGCGCTCCCACCCGTGAATCCCCTGTCGCACGTCCGAACGGAGCCCGCATGACTGCTGTCGCGTCTGCGCAGGACCCCGCAAGCCGCTACCGGATCGAGCCGACCGTGGTGCAGGCTCTGCGCAGCCCCCGCCTTCTCACTCGCGAAGTGCTGGCGGGGCTCGTCGTCGCGATCGCGCTGATCCCCGAGTCGATCGCGTTCTCGATCATCGCGGGCGTCGACCCGCGCGTGGGGCTGTTCTCCTCGTTCGTGATGGCTGTGGCGATCGCGTTCCTCGGGGGCCGGCCCGCCATGATCACGGCGGCGACGGGCGCGGTCGCCCTCGTCATCGCCCCCGTCGCCCGCGAGTACGGCATGGACTATTTCATCGCGACGGTCATCTTCGGCGGGGTCATCCAGATCGTCCTCGCCGTTCTCGGTGTTGCGAAGCTCATGCGGTTCATCCCGCGCAGCGTCATGGTCGGCTTCGTCAACGCGCTCGCCATCCTGGTCTTCGCGGCGCAGTTCCCGCATCTCATCGGCGTGCCGTGGCTCGTCTATCCCCTCGTCGTGGTGGGGCTGTTCATCATGTATCTGATGCCGCTCGTGACGAAGATCGTGCCGGCGCCGCTCGTCGCGATCATCCTCCTCACCGGTGCGACCGTCGCCTTCGGGCTCAACGTGCCCACCGTGGGCGATCAGGGCGAACTCCCCGAGAGCCTGCCCGAGCTGTTCGTCCCGAACGTTCCCCTCACGTGGGAGACGCTCGCCATCATCTTCCCCTTCTCGGCCGCGATGGCCGTCGTGGGCCTCCTCGAGTCGCTCATGACGGCGAAGCTCGTCGACGACATCACCGACACGCGCTCCCGAAAGACGCGCGAGGCGTGGGGTCAGGGTGTCGCGAACGTCCTCTCGGGCGCCTTCGGAGGCATGGGCGGCTGCGCCATGATCGGCCAGACGATGATCAACGTGAAGGCGTCGGGCGCCCGCACCCGCATCTCGACTTTTCTCGCGGGTGTCTTCCTGCTGCTCCTCGTGCTCGTGCTCGGTGACATCGTCGCCGTCATCCCGATGGCGGCGCTCGTCGCGGTGATGATCGTCGTCTCGGTCGCGACGTTCGACTGGCACAGCATTCGCCCATCCACCCTCAAGCGGATGCCGAAGAGCGAGACCCTCGTCATGCTCATCACCGTCGCCATGACGGTGGGAACCGAAAATCTCGCGATCGGGGTCGGTGCGGGCGTCGTCGCCGCGATGGTCCTCTTCGCTCGCCGCGTGGCGCACTTCGTCACGGTGACGCGGCGGATCGACGAGGCCGACGGCGCCCCCGTGGCCCACTACGCCGTCGACGGCGAACTCTTCTTCGCGTCGAGCAACGATCTGACGACGCAGTTCGAGTACTCCCACGATCCGGACCGGGTCGTCATCGACATGTCGCGCTCGCACGTGTGGGACGCCTCGACAGTCGCCGCCCTCGATGCGATCCAGACGAAGTACCGCCACCTCGGCAAGACGGTGGCGTTCGAGGGCATGAACGATGCGACGGCGCGTCTGCACGGGCGCCTCAGCAGCGGGCCCGAAGCCTGAGCCCGCGCCGAGCGAGCGCCGGGCGCGCTTACTCTCGCGTGCGCAGTCCGGTCCCCGCGATCGCCTCAGCGATCGGCACGTCGCCGGAGTTGAAGCGGATCGTGCGGCCGATCGTCGAGTCATCGGCCAAGACTGCGGCGATGACGGCGGCGACATCGCCGCGCGGGACCGAGGCCGAATCGTCAGCGTCGATGTCGATGCGCCCCGTCGGCTCATCGAGGGTCAGAGCGCTCGGGGCGACGATCGTCCAGTCCAGACCGCTCGCACGCAGGTGCGCATCTGCGGCGGCCTTGGCCTCGGCATAGGCGAAGAACGGGTTGTCGGGGTCGACGCCGTGGTCCGGGCCTGCACCAAAGTACGACACCATGACGTAGCGGCGCACCCCCGCGGCGATGGCCGCATCCATCGATCGGATGGCGGCATCCCGATCCACCGCGTACGTGCGGGCGGGGTCACCGCCGCCGGCACCAGCCGACCAGACGACGACATCGTTGCCGCTGACGAGGTTCGTCAGCTGCTCGGCGTCGAACTCCTGGATGTCGGCGACGAGCGGCGTCGCGCCGGTCGCGGCGACGTCGGCCTCGTGGTCGGGGTTGCGGATGACCGCGGTCACCGTGTCGCCGCGCCCAGCGAGGATCGGTTCGAGCAGGAGTGCGACCTTGCCGTGGCCGCCGATGATCAAGATGCGAGTCGACATGCCGCGAGCCTAAGCCGCCCCATCGACACGCTGGACGGGGGTTGACACGCGACCGTGCTCGCCCGCCTTCGCCGGAATGAGTGCCGAGGGGGCGATGTTGCACCGGTCATGCAGCGATTCGGCACTCTCTCCTTCGGCCACTACGGCCCTCTCGGCGGGGGTCGTCAGCTGACCGCAGCCGACTCGATGCTCCAGGCGATCGACCTCGCCCAGGCGATGGACGACCTCGGTGTCAACGGCAGCTACTTCCGCGTGCACCACTTCGCGCGCCAGCAGTCGTCGCCGATGCCCCTCCTCGCCGCGATCGCGGCGCGCACCGAGCGCATCGAGGTCGGCACGGGCGTCATCGACATGCGCTACGAGAACCCGCTGTATCTCGCGGAAGAAGCGGCGTCGGTCGACCTGATCTCGGGCGGACGGCTGGCGCTCGGCGTCAGCCGGGGATCACCCGAGACGGTCGTCCGCGGATACGAGGCGTTCGGCTACACCGGCTCAGAGGACCCGCGCGGCGCCGATCTCGCGCGCGAGCACTTCGACCTGTTCCTTCGGGCGATCGAAGGCGAAGGCCTGGCCGAGCGCGATCCGTCGTCGCCGTTCGGCGCAGGCACGGGCCGGCAGCGGATCGAGCCGCACTCCCCCGGTCTGCGCTCGCGGATCTGGTGGGGCGCAGGTACGCGGGAGACGGCGGAATGGGCGGGCCGGATCGGGGTCAACCTGATGTCGTCCACGCTGCTGACCGAGGACCGCGGCCTGCCCTTCGACGAACTGCAGGCGCAGCAGATCGATGCGTTCCACGCCGCGTGGCGCGACGCGGGCCACACGGGTGAGCCGCGCGTGTCGGTGAGCCGCTCGATCTTCCCGATCACGACGCCCGAGGATGCGCTCTACTTCGGTCGCTCCCGCGAGGGCGATCAGGTCGGTGTCATCGACGGCATGCGCTCGACGTTCGGCCAGAGCTACGCGGCCGAACCCGATGAGCTCGTGCAGCAGCTGCTCGATGACGCCGCGATCCGTTCGGCCGACACCCTCATGCTCACCATCCCCAGCCAGCTCGGGGTCGAGATGAACCTGCGCATCGTCGAGTCGTTCGCGAAGTACGTCGCGCCGTCACTGGGATGGAAGCCCACGACCGAAGGTCGCGACGGGCGCGCGTAGACCGAAGGATCCCGCGGTCACCCTCGGAAATCGTCGGGATCGACCTCGTTGAGAAACTTCTTGAACTCGTCGACGCTCTCTTCGGCATCGAGCTCGTCACCGGTCAGATCCGGCACGCCCGCTTCGTCCATGACGGCGTCGGCGACCCACAGCCCCGTCCCAGCGCGCGACGCCAGAGCGACGGCATCCGAGGGCCTGGCGTCGATGATCCGGATGCCGCCGGGGGTGTCGAGCGTGATCTCGGCGTAGTAGGTGCCGTCGTCGATGCGCGTGATCTCGGTGCGCTGCACGGTCGCGTCGACGGACTCGATGAGCCCTTTCATGAGGTCGTGCGCGAGCGGCCGGGGCACGGTCGCCCCCTCGATCGCGAGGAGGATCGCGGTCGCCTCGAGCGCTCCGATCCAGATCGGAAGCATGCGCCCTGCGCCGGGCAGCTGGTCGATCGGCTTGAGCAGCATGACGTGCTGCCCCGACTCGTCGAGCGCAATACCGGCAACGCGAACCTGGACCACGGGCGGCTCCTTCCGGTCGAGGTGCTCCCTCCATCGTAAGCAGGCCGCCCCCCCGTGGGGGCCTGATGAGCTGGCAGACTCGCGAGCATGTGGATCGGCTGGATCGAGTTCGATGTCCTGCTGGGCGACGTGCGATCGCTCAAGGAGAAGCGCGGGACCCTGCGCCCGATCCTGGCGGATCTGAGCCGACGCAGCGAAGTCGCCGTCGCCGAAGTCGGGGCGCACGACCTGCACCGGCGCGCGAGCATCGGGGTGAGCATCGTGGCCGCGGATGCGTCGCACGTTCGCGACGTGCTCGACCGCGCCGAGCGCCTGCTCGCCGAGGAGCACCCCGAAGTCACGGTGCTGTCGTCGCGGCGCGGACTCCACTCCAGCGACGACTGAATAGCACCGGGATGCGGCATCCGCAATCCCCGCGCGCTGTGCCGGGCGACCTCCTACCGTCGAAGCACACCCCGTAGGAACGCGCGAAGGAGACGGCATCATGGCCACGACGACGAAGAACGGCTCGAAGAGCAAGAGCGCAACCGACGCGACGAAGGACAAGTCTGCGACGAAGAACAAGCGACGCCCGGCTCGCAGCGGAGCGATGCTCACGAGCGAGCAGAACGCCGAAAGCGGCTTCCGGGCGTCCAAGACGCTGAGCGACAATCTGCAGCGCGTGCTGGTGGACCTCGTGGAACTGGCAAGCCAGGGCAAGCAGGCGCACTGGAACGTCGTGGGCAAGAATTTCCGCGACACGCACCGCCAGCTCGACGAGATCATCGAAGCGGCGCGCGGGTTCAGCGACACGATCGCGGAGCGGATGCGGGCGCTTCATGCCCTTCCCGACGGGCGCAGCGACACGGTGACCGCGACGACGACCCTGCCGGAGTTCCCGCAGGGCGAGATCGACACGACAGACGTCGTCGACCTCGTGACCGAGCGTCTCGAAGCCACCATCGCGACGTGCCGCGACGTGCACGACGACGTCGACGAAGAGGACCCGACGAGCGCCGACATGCTGCACGCCGTGCTCGAGTCCCTCGAGCAGTTCGCGTGGATGGTCAGCGCCGAGAACCGCTCCGCCACACGCTGAGGACGCCGACATGACGAAGTTCGGCTACACGCTCATGACCGAGCAGAGCGGTCCGCGCGAGCTCGTGCGCTACGCGCGGTCCGCCGAGGACGCGGGGTTCGACTTCGAAGTATCGAGCGACCACTTCTCGCCGTGGCTCACGAGCCAGGGGCACTCGCCGTACGCGTGGACCGTGCTCGGGGCGGTCGCGAACGCCACTTCGCGCGTCGAGCTCATGACCTACGTCACCTGCCCGACGATGCGTTACCACCCCGCCATCGTCGCCCAGAAGGCGGCGACGATGCGGATTCTCAGCGAAGGGCGCTTCCTGCTTGGCGTCGGATCGGGCGAGAGCCTCAACGAACATGTCGTGGGCGAGGGGTGGCCGGGCGTCGACACCCGCCAGGAGATGCTCGTCGAGGCGATCGAGATCATCCGTGAGCTGCAGTCCGGCGAGCTCTTCACGTATGACGGCACCTACTTCCGCGTCGATTCCGCGCGCATCTGGGACGTGCCGGATACACCGCTGGAGATCGGCGTCGCCGTCTCGGGAGATCGATCGGTCGAGGCCTTCGCGCCCCTGGGGGATCACCTCATCGCCGTGCAGCCCGAGGCCTCGCTGATCCAGTCGTGGGATTCGGCGCACGAGGGTCCGTCGCGCAAGATCGGCCAGGTCCCCGTTTCTTGGGACCCCGATCGCGATGTTGCGATCGACCGGGCCCACGACCAGTTCCGCTGGTTCGCCGGAGGATGGGCGGTCAACGCCGACCTGCCGACGCCGGCGGGTTTCGAGGGGGCGAGCCAGTTCGTGCGCCGCGAAGACGTCGCCGAATCGATCGCGTGCGGGCCCGACCTCGACGTTCTCGCCGAAAGCGTGCGCCCCTACCTTGAGGCGGGTTTCACCGACATCGCCCTCGTGCAGATCGGCGACGAGCGTCAAGAGGAATTCCTCGCCGAAGTCGCCGAGCCGCTCCTCGAGAAGGTGCGGGCTCTCGATACCGCAGTGTGACGCCACCTCGGTTCATCGAGGGCGGCAAGCACCGACGTTTGACGACCCGATCGTGCAGGTTGCCCACTCGTACCGCGAGGGCGCCAGCACTCTGATGGCGGGGCGCTCGTTGTTCTGGGCGATCCGGTGAGATCGATTCACAGCGGATACTTAGAAATAGCTTGACCCGGGTGCATCCAACCGATAGACATTGGACAACGCGATGACCCCCGCTCGCGGATGAGCTTGGGAGTCGCCCTCGGGGTGATGCACGTCCGATTCGCACCGCCCCACTTCGCTGCACGATGCTGTTCACGCGCCCAAGGAGGGGATGCTTGATGTTGTCCGCTGTCAGAAAAAGAAAAGCAGTCGGAGGTGTGGCGGTAAGCGCCGCACTCGCCGGCCTGCTGTTTACCACTTTGACCCCCATCGGTGCCGTCGGGTCCGAGGACGCACTCGATATGCACCTCGAAGCCGATGACGCCGTCAACGTCGTCGAGGTCACCGTCGCCGACCGCGACGAACTCGACCGCCTGATCGCCACCGGAGTCGACCTCGACCACGGCGTCGAGGAGAACAGCAACGGTTCCCTCACCGTCGAGGCCATCGTTTCCGAGAGTCAGGTCGCGGCGCTCGAAGCCCGTGGCTTCACGATCGGCTCGGTGCTCTACACCGAGCAGGACTCGCAGGACGCACTCGCGGAACGTCAGGCGTTCCGTACGCAGACGCTCGCCGAGAACCGTGCGTTCAGCCGGGCGGCCCAGGCGGACGACGTGTCGTCCATCGAGATCCTCCGCGTCGACTACTACACGTCGTTCGGTGTCGGCTACCTCTCGGTCGAGGCGCGCTTCGCCGACGGCCAGACCAACACTGCGCCGATGGTCGTGAGTCGCGACAGCGGCCCCGGCACCGAGATCGGCTCGGGCGGACAGCAGAACATCACGCGCTTCGTGGACGCCAGCGTCTACATCAAGCACCGCGGCGCTGCCGTCGTCGAGACCCGTCCCGACATGGTCAGCATCACGAGCCCGACCGGTGAGGTCGTCACCGCGAAGGTGAACGACTGGCTGGCCATCGATGAGGACGACCCGTTCGGCCCCATCCAGAAGGACTTCATCACGTCCTACATGACCCCGACCGAGCTCTACGCCCGCATCCACAGCCTCGCGGCTGAGTTCCCCGAGATCTCTGAGATCGTCGAGATGCCGAACAAGACGAACGGTTACCGTCGTCTGGCCCAGGGCATCGTGGGCACGGGCAACGCCAGCATCGTCGGCGTGGACTCGAAGGCCTGGGGCCACGAGGGTGGCAACGGCATCGTCGTCTCGATCGCCGCTGCCAGTGGCACCGACACGCCCCTGAGCGTGGCCGTCGACGGCACCACCATCACGGTGACGCCTGCGACCAACGCCGAGGGCGCGATCACGAGCACGGCCGCACAGGTCGTCGCCGCGATCAACGGCTCCGAGGCTGCATCCGCGCTCGTGAACGCGTACACCTACCGTGGCAACGCGGGAACGGGTACGGTTGCCGCCGCGACCGCGACGCTCACCGATGGCCTGTCGGCGCCGGCATCCGTCTCGCGCGAGCCGCAGACGGTCTACGGCATCCGCATCGGAACCACGCGTGACGGCTCGAAGATGGGTGTCATGGCGTACGCCCAGGAGCACGCTCGTGAGTGGGTTCCGCCGCTCGTCTCGATCGAGACGGCCGAGCGTCTGCTGCGCAACTACGAGTCCAACCCCGAGGTTCGCAAGCTCGTCGAGAACCTCGACATCTGGATCCTGCCGTCCGTCAACCCCGACGGTGGTCACTACTCGTTCTACGACTTCGCGTCGCAGCGCAAGAACATGACCAACCACTGCGAGATCTCGGGCACCGCGGACTTCAACTCCCGCAACTCGTGGGGTGTCGACAACAACCGCAACTACGACACCTACAGCCTGTTCGACGGTTACAGCGGCGCCTCGACCTCGTGCACGAGCGGCTCCTACGCCGGTCCTGCCGAGCTGAGCGAGCCGGAGTCCGCCAACATCAGCTGGCTGGCGACGAACCACACGAACATCAAGTTCTCGATGAACCTGCACAGCTCGGGTGACTACTTCATGTGGTCGCCGGGTGCGTACAAGGTGCCCGGCCGCGAGCCCGCCCCGCGCCCGAGCGCCGAAGACGAGGCCTACTTCTGGGAAGCCTCCGAGCGCATCCTCGGTGAGATCAAGCGCCACCGCGGCCTGTCGGTCACGCCGGCCCGCACCGGTCCGATCATCGACGTGCTCTACTCGGCCGCCGGCAACTCGGGTGACATGCTGTGGTACAAGCACGGCATCTACGCCTGGAACTTCGAGGTCGGCCGTTCGTTCCAGCCTCCGTTCTCGAGCGAGAACCCGACCGCTGCTGCAGCTCACCCCGAGTCGCAGGAGTACGCGAACGGTCTCATGGAGCTGATGCGCGTCGCTTACGACAAGAGCCTGGTCAAGCTCGACGCCGAGGTCACCACGCGTTGCCTCGCCGGCAAGGTGTACACCTCGGTCACCGTCAAGAACAACGACTCCGTTCCGGCGGACATCACGGTCACCAGTGACCACGGTGGCAAGTCGTTCACGGCGGTCCAGCCGGGCAAGACCGTTTCGGTCTCGATCAACACCCGCACCGCGACGCTGGGCGCAGGCGACATCGGAATCACCGGCACCGCCGGTGACCGTAACGACCTGTCGACGAGCGTCAGCTACGCCGCAACCAACTGCGGCTGACCCTCTGAAAGCGGAAGCCCGTGACCGATTCGGTCACGGGCTTCCGTGTTTTCATCGTGGGCGCGCGTGCCTGATGTCAGCGACCGCTGTCGTCGCCGATGTCGGGCAGCGGCAGTTCGCGCTCGGCGTCCCAGGTCTCGGTCCACCCGAGCCGGTTGAACAGGCCGTCCAGCAGCGTCCCGGTGAATCCCCACACCAGGTGGTCGCCGGCGCCATCCGCGCGCGGCACGAGAAAACCGGGACTGCGGAACTGCTGTCCCCCGCGTCGCACGACCGTCGAGCCGCGGTTGGCGGGATCGAGCAGGTCGGCGACAGGAGCTCGGAAGACGTCCGACGATTCCCGCGCGTCCACGGCGTGAACGGAAGACGGATGCCGCCACCACCCCAGCACGGGGGTGACGAGGTGCCCCGAGAACGCCAGCGGGGTGGTCTCCAGGGCACCGAGCACGTCGACGCCCGCGGGGTCGAGGCCCGTCTCCTCTTGAGCTTCACGCAACGCCGCCCCCACGGGGCCGTCGTCGTGCGGATCGATGCGTCCGCCGGGGAACGCGACCTGACCGGGATGCGCACGCAACGTCGTCGCCCGGGCGAGCAGCAGAACGTCGAGGTCACGAGTGACCGCCGTCGACTGTGCGTCGTGGCCGCTCGGCAGATCATCCAGCGGTCCGAACAGGATGAGCACCGCTGCGGGGCGCGCGCCGGGCGGCGTGGGCTCGTCGGCGAACGCCTCGAAACCTCGTCCCCCTCGGCCGGAGGCGACCGCGTCGGCGAGCGCCGCGAGTTGCGCTCGAGCGCTCTGCGAGTCGGCATCCGGCGGCATCGTTCCAGGCTATCGCCGACGCCACCGGTCAGTGACGGAGAGCACGCGCGCCGCTTCCTCGGCCGCAGCAGCGCACACGGGACGCCCAGGTAACACACCCGTACCGTCCAGATTCGGGGAGCAGAATCGCTGACTTGTGCTCGCGGAGACGGGCGCGACGCGTCTACCCGATGGCGCGAATACCCGATACGGAACCAGAATTCATGCGCTCGAACACGTCTTTTTCTCCTGCCCGCCGCCTGCGTCGACTCGCCGACCAGCGAGCGCGCCGCCGCCCCACGATGGTCGCCGCGACCCTCGCCGTGGGCCTCGTCGCCACGCTGAGCATGACCGCAGCGAGCCCCGCGCCTCAGGTTGAGGCGTCGCAGCCCTTCGGCAGTTTCGTGCTCGCGTCGTCGGTCGCCCCGCTTGACGACGCGACGACGACCGCAGACCTCCACGACGACGTGCTGAGCGAAGCGACCGATGTTCTGGCCGCAGCAGAGGCCACGATCGCCGCCGCAGAGACGGTGACCGCCGACATCACCGCGTCCGGCCTCGAGATCGACGCCGCCGACACCGTCGTCGACACGGCCGAACTGGTCGAGGCCACCGAGCGGCTCGACGCCGGCGCCGAAGCGAACGCCGTGCTGTTCCTGTCGACCGTCGCGGACGAAGTGACGACGCTCATCGACCCCGTCAAGGCAGAGGTCGCGGCCCTTCGTGGCAGCCTTGACGCCGCCGTCGCGCTGAAGGCTGAGCAGGAGGCCGCCGAGCAGGCACGCCTCAAGGCCGAAGCCGAAGCCGAAGCCGCCGCTGCGGCAGCCGCTGCCGTTGCGGCGCCCGCCCGGCCCGCAGCACCGGCCCCCGTCTTTGCAACCGGCGGCGCCGTCGGAGACAACAGCCCGGCCGGCGCGCAGGCATCCGCCCGTGCAATGCTCGGCAACCACGGGTGGGGCGACGACCAGTTCGGATGCCTCGTCTCGCTGTGGAACAAGGAGTCGGGCTGGAACTACCGGGCCTACAACGCCTCGAGCGGCGCGACCGGCATTCCGCAGGCGCTCCCCGGCGGCAAGATGGCCAGCGCCGGCGCTGACTGGCAGACCAACGCCAGCACGCAGGTCGCCTGGGGCCTGGGTTACATCGCGGGACGGTACGGTTCGCCGTGCAACGCGTGGGGCCACTCGCAGACGGTCGGCTGGTACTGAGTCAGCTCTCCCGCGAGGGAATGACGAGCGCGACCGACGCGCTCTGGCCGCGACGGAGCTTCTGCGCCGCACGGAGCATCTTGTACTTCACGCCGTACTTGGCCGCGAGCGCGCGGTCCAGACGAGCCAGCGTCGCGGGGTCATCCCGCACGACGGCGGTCGCTTCAACCGAGTCGGCGCCCTCCGTGGGATTGCCGCGCGCGTCGCACGGGGTCAGTGTGACGCGCGGAGTGTGCCGCAGGCGTTTGACTTTGCCCGATGCGGCTCCGGTCGTGACGAGCATCTCCTCACCATCGGGCGCGATCCACACCGGAGTACCCACGGGCACGCCGGTCTTGCGGTAGGTCGTGAGCAGGACGTACTCGTGGTCGGCGATCGGGTTCGATGATTCGGGCATGCGTCCATTGTCGCCTGGACAGCTCGGGGCACCGCTCTTCTGCGCCGTCGGCACTCAGCCAGCGATGAGCAGCGCGGCGGCATCCGCGGCGATCGCGAAGAACGCCGTCGGGTCGGCGACGGCGGCGGGGTCGCCAGAGCGGGCGAAAGCCGTCAGGACGACGGGTTCTGCGCCGTCGCGCTCGAGGTACCACGACCCGGCGAGCACGCCGACCGAACTGCCGCCCTTATAGCCCACGTAGGACCACTCCTCACCGAGTTCGAGCCCCGGATTGGCCGACAGGATGTCACGCACCGGCGCACCGGATTCCGTCGCTGCCCGCTCCTGGAGAGCGATGTGCGCTCGCGCGATGTCTTCGGGCGTCGCGAACCAGTCCAGACCCTGCTGCCAGACGGGGACCGTCCAGTCGCCGTCTGCGATGTCGGGCACACCCGCGGGCACATCGGCGAGGATCGCTTCGCGCTCGGCCGGCGAGTCGGCGTCGGCCCACCGATCGCGCAGCGACGGGTCTCCCCAGCCGAGCCAGAAGAGCTCGCGGGTCGCCGTGAAGGGCGTGTTGAGGGCGGGGTCGTGGTGCCCCATGTCGGCGAGCGCGGTCTCGACGGCGCCCCGCCCGGCCGCGCGCATGAGCGCGTCGGTCGCCGTGTTGTCGCTGATCGCGATCATCTTCTGGGCAGCTTCGAGCACGGTCACGGTCGACCCGTCGGGCAGGTCCTGCAGTTCGCCGCTGGGGAGGCTTCGCACGGCACCGTCGATCGTGAGCGGGTCCTCCCAGGTGAGGTGGCCCCGGTCGACGGCGTCGACGATCGCACCGAGCACGTACAGCTTGAAGATCGATCCGATCGGGGCGACCGACGCGTCGCCGATCAGCTCGTCGGGCGCTTCGGCGCCGACCGTCCACACCTGCACCGAGGCGTCGTACGGCAGGGCCTCGATCTCGGTGCGCAGTTCGTCCCAGTTCGCGGCGGGGGCGCGGTCGGGCTGCGGCATGCCGAAGAAGAGTCCGTTCATGCGGCCGTCGATGCCGACCGAGACGGTCATGTCGTAGTCGGCGGCCGACGAGGCGATGCGCACCCGCGCCTGCTCGTCGCTGCCGTCGTACGTCTCGACGCGCCACGGCTTGGCGTCCTGCATCTGGCCGAGGATGGACCGCAGATCCTCGACCGAGACCTGCTCGAGCATGACCGGGGCGAACCGCTCTTCGATCTCGGCCGCATCGCTCAGGGCGTCGGCGTTGATCTCATCGAGCACCCACTGCGCCTGGCGGCCGACGGCGGTGCCAGGGATCTCAATCGTCTCAGCCGGTGCGTCGGGCGTGGCGGCGCACGCGGGGAGGGCGAGGGCGAGCAGGGCGGCTGTGAGACCCGCCGCCGCGCGCAGAACAGAACGCTTGTCGGTGAAGAGGGCCATCGTTCCAGCCTGCCTGATGTCTGCCCGGCCCTCCTCCCCCCGTGGGCTGAGATACTTCTGAGGACCCCCGCGCACCGCTCAGGAGAAGCCATGGACACCGGCACGATCACCCAGACCCCCGGCACCGAGACCGCCGTCCTCGCGGGCGGCTGCTTCTGGGGCATGGAAGACCTCATCCGCCGCCAGCCCGGTGTGCTCTCGACGCGTGTCGGGTACACGGGCGGCGAGAACGCCCACGCGACCTACCGCAACCACCCCGGGCACGCCGAGGCGATCGAGGTCGTGTTCGACCCGGCGCAGACGTCGTACCGCGACATCCTGGCGTTCTTCTTCCAGATCCACGACCCGTCGACGCTCAATCGCCAGGGCAACGACATCGGCACGAGCTACCGGTCGGCGATCTTCCCGCTGACGCCCGAGCAGGAGCAGGTGGCGCGCGACACGATTGCCGACGTCGACGCCTCGGGCCTGTGGCCCGGACCCGTCGTGACGACGATCGAGCCGGCCGGCCCCTTCTGGGAGGCCGAGCCCGAACACCAGGACTACCTGATCACCTACCCGAACGGGTACACCTGCCACTTCCCGCGCGCCGGGTGGGTGCTCCCCCGCCGCGACGTGCGGGCGTAGCCGGCGGCATCCGTCGGGCCGCATCGATTCGCACGGCCCGACGCGATGCTAGAGCTGGATCGACTTGACCTCGAGATACTCCTGGATGCCGTGGGCTCCGAGTTCGCGGCCGAGTCCGGACTGCTTGAACCCGCCGAAGGGCGCTTCGCCGCCGAGTTTGAAGCCGTTCAGGTCGACCTGTCCCGTGCGCATCCGCCGGGCGACCGAGAGCGCGCGGTCTTCGTCGGGTGAGAACACGGCGCCGTGCAGGCCGAAGATCGAGTCGTTGGCGATGCGCACGGCATCGTCATCGCCGTCGTGGGCGATGAGGGCGACCACAGGGCCGAACACTTCCTCCTGGGCGATCCGCATGCTGTTGTGGACGTCGGAGAGGATCGTCGGCTGGACGAAGTATCCGCGGTCGATTCCGCGCGGCAGAGCGCGGCCGCCCGTCACGACGCGCGCTCCCTCGGTGATGGCACCGTCGATGTAGCTGCGGACGCGATCGCGTGCAGCGCTCGTGACGATCGGACCGAGTGTCGTCTCGGGGTCGAGCGGGTCACCGACACGATGTGCGCCGACGATCTCGCGCAGGATCTCCTCGCTCTCAGCGAGACGTGAACGGGGAACCAGCAGGCGGGACCACGCGAAGCAAACCTGACCCGCGTTCGTGAAGGCCTGGTCGGTGGCGCGCTGCAGCGCGACCGGCAGGTCGGCGTCGTCCAGCACGATGGCGGCCGATTTTCCTCCCAGCTCGAGGTGGGCGCGCTTGATCGTCTGCGAACCGAGTTCGAGAAGACGACGGCCGACGCCCGTGGAGCCCGTGAAGCTGATCATGTCCACGAGCGGGTGCGTCGCCAGAGGCTCGCCCGACTCGGGTCCGTACCCGGTGATGAGGTTGATGACCCCCGGCGGCATCCCGATCTCTTCGGCCACCTCGGCGAGGTGGAACAGGGCGCCGGGCGCCGTCTCGGGCGGCTTCACCACCACGGTGCAGCCGGTTACGAGGGCGGGGCCGAGCTTGACCAGGGTCAGCAGCAGGGGGAAGTTCGACGGGCTGATCGCGGCGACGACTCCGACGGGCTCCTTGATGATGAGGGAGTCACCGAGGCGCTCCTCGAAGACCATCGATTCGCCGAGGTCGGCGAAAATCTCGAAGAAGTCGGCCGCACGCAGCGTCTGGTACCCGCGTGCTCCCGCGATGGGCATGCCCACCTCGAGGCTGATGAGGGGGGCGATGTCGTCGACACGGGCGCGCAGGCCCGCGGCGAGCTTGCGCAGATAGGCGGCGCGCTCGGCGACCGGAAGCGCCGACCAGGCGGGGAACGCGGCATGCGCGGCGCGCACGGCGCGGTCGACGTCGTCGGCGTTGCCCGCGGGGACGGTCTCGAGCACCTCTTCCGTGACCGAGCTGTAGATCGGGATGCTGCGTGAGGGGTCCGCCGGGGCGACCCACTCACCGTTGATGAAGAATCGCTGCCGATCGATCGTCATGGCGGCCGCTCGCTTTCGTTTGTATATCGACATTTCCGGGTTCTTGACCCCGGCCCCTGAGCATCCCTATTCTCAAGTACTGCGAGCCCAGTCGCATATGATGCGAATGTAGTCGGATCCGGGGCCGCGGATCAAGAGGAGCGAACAACGATGTCCGAAGCATCCGTGCACCCTGCCACCCGCCCGCTCGAGGGCAAGACGGTCGTCGTCACCGGTGCGAGCCGAGGACTCGGTCGAGCGATGGCGCGGGCAGCCGCCCTCGCCGGTGCGGCCGTCGTCGTCACCGGCCGCGACCTCGCCGCTCTGGATGAGACGGTGCAACTGATCGCCGCCGACGGCGTGGGCACCGCGCTCCCCTACGCGTTGGACGTCACGGACGCCGCGGCGGTCGAGAGCACCGCGGCAGAGATCTGGGACGCGACCGGCGGCGTCGACGTCGTCTTCGCCAACGCCGGCATCTCACTCACCAAGCCCGCACGAGAGACCTCGACCGACGATTTCGACCGGATCCTGAAGACGAACGTCAACGGCACCTTCTCGACGCTGCGGGCGTTCGGGTCGCGCATGCTCGACCAGGGCCACGGCAAGCTCGTCACGGTCGCCTCCGACATCGGCATCCGCGGCAGCGAAGGATGGGTCGCCTACTCGGCGAGCAAGGGTGCCGTCATCGCCATGACGAAGACCCTCGCCTGGGAATGGGCACCGACTCTCACCGTCAACTCGATCGCGCCCGGTGCCTTCGCGACCGACATCAACTCGCACCTGCTCTCGCTGCCCGAAGTCATGACCGCGATCGAGTCCACGACGCCTCTCGGTCGCGTCGGCCAGTCCGACGAGATCGGGCCGCTGACGGTGTTCCTCGCGAGTGCAGGATCCGACTTCATGACGGGTCAGATCATCAGCATCGACGGCGGCATCCAGCGCTCATGAGCGAGCCCGTCATCCGCGCCACAGGCGTCACGAAGATTTACCCGGGAGTCGTCGCCCTGAAAGACGCGGCGCTCGAGCTCTATCCGGGAGAGATCCACGCGGTCATGGGTGAGAACGGCTCGGGCAAGTCGACGTTCCTCTCCCTCATCGCCGGCTCGCAGGAGCCCACGGCCGGTGAACTCGTCGTCTTCGGCGAGGCACGCGCGAGCCTGACCCCCAAGAAGGCCAAGGACCTGGGCATCGCGCTGGTCCAGCAGGAGCCCCAGCTCGCACCGGCGCTCACCGTCGGTGAGAACATCATGCTCGGGCGCCTGCCCGGCAAGGGCGGGGTGAGCTGGCGGGCAGTGCATCGTCAGGCTCAGGCCCTGCTCGACGGCCTCGGCTTCGACATCGACTCGAAGGCGCCCGTGAGCTCGCTCTCGACGGGGCGTCGCCAGCTCGTCGAAGTCGCCAAGGCCCTCGTCGTCACCCCCCGCGTGCTTCTTCTGGACGAGGCCACCAGCTCGCTGGATGAGGCCGACGTCATCCGCCTGGTGGCGGTGCTCGAGCGTCTTCGAGACGAAGGCGTCGCGATCGCCCTCATCTCGCACCGCATGAAAGAGGTGATGGAGATCGCCGACCGGGCGACCGTCCTGCGCGACGGCCGCTATGTCGGAGCGACCCTCATCGCCGACACGAACGAACGCGCGCTCGTCGCCATGATGGTCGGTCGCGATCTGGCCGACTACTGGCACAAGGCCGAGGTCGATCCGGGCTCACCGGTCCTGGAGATTCAGGGGCTCTCGCGCGGACACCTGCACGACATCGACCTCACGGTGCGCTCAGGCGAAGTCGTCGGCATCGCGGGTCTGGTCGGCAGCGGCCGCAGCGCCATCCTGCGCACGATCATGGGAACCCGAAAGGCCAAGCGCGGCGTCATCAAGCTCGATGGCGCGCCGGTGCAGATCCGCAGCCCCCGCGACGCCCACCGACTCGGCATCGGCTACGTGCCCGAGGACCGAAAGGCCGAGGGCCTGGTGATGGGCTGGTCGATCCTGCGCAACGCCGCCCTCGCGCTCATGAACGAGCGCGGACCGCTCTCGTTCATCACCAAGGGCTTCGACCGCGAAGCCTACGAACAGGGCTCCCGGGGCCTGCGCATCAAGGCGAGCAGCCCCGAGCAGATCGTCTCCCAGCTGTCCGGCGGAAACCAGCAGAAGGTCGTCATCGCCCGCGAACTCGCGACGAAGCCGCGCGTGCTCCTGCTCGACGAGCCCACGCGGGGCGTTGATGTGGGCGCCAAGGAGGACATCTACGCCGAGATCGCGGAGCTCGTCTCGCAGGGCATGGGCCTGCTGGTCGTCTCGTCCGAGCTGCCCGAGCTTCTCGGTGTCTGCGACCGGATCTACGTCATGTTCCACGGGCGCATCGTCGCGGAGTTCTCCGCGGACGAGGCGACGGAAGAACTCATCGCCTATCAGGCAGCCGGGGCGCACGAAGTCGCCACCGCAGAAGGGACCCACCGATGACCGACACGCTGCCGATCATGAACGCCGCACCGCGTCGTTCGCTGCAGTCCCTCGCCCTGCGTTATCTCGGTGTGGGCGCCGCACTCATCGTGCTCGTTCTCGTCCTCGCCGTGACGCAGGAGAACTTCCTGACGTACGGCAACATCCTGAACATCCTGCGCACGAACTCGGTGCTGTTCGTCATCGCGGTGGGCATGACCTTCGTCATCATCAGCGGCGGGCTCGACCTGTCGCTCGGATCGATGACGGCCCTCGGCGGCGTGATGCTCGCCATGATGCTCGTCTCAGGCATCGACCCGATCCTGGCGATCCTCCTCACGATCATCGGATGCACGCTGCTCGGGACGGTGTTCAACGGTGTGCTGATCGCCTACGGCGGGTTCAACTTCTTCGTCGTCACGCTCGCCATGATGGAGCTGTTCCGCGGCGCGGCGCTCGTGCTGAGCAACGGCATCCCGGTCTCGACGATGCCCTACCCGGTCGTGCAGATCATCGGCGACGGCACGATCAACGGGCTGTCCATCCCCGTGCTCATCGCCATCGCGGTCGGCATCATCGCGTTCATCGTGATGCGCTGGACGCGCTTCGGGCGTTCGGTCTACGCCGTGGGTGGAAACGCCACGGCAGCCCGGCTCGCGGGCGTGAACGTTCGTCGCATCCGTCTGACGGTGTACGCGATCGCCGCACTGACGGCGGGCATCGCCGCGATCATGCTGGCCGGACGACTCACGTCGTCACAACCCGTGAGCGGCGCTCTCGGCCTCGAGCTCTCTGCAGCGGCGGCCGTGCTGCTCGGCGGCGCGAGCTTCTCGGGCGGCGCGGGCAACATCGGTGGCACCGCGATCGGCGTGCTCTTTCTCGGCGTCATCGCGAACGGCATCACGCTGGCCGGTGTGCCGTCGTACTGGCAGGGCATCGCCACGGGCATCATCCTCGTCCTCGCCATCGCGCTGGACCGCATCCGCAATCGCACGTGACTCAGCAGTTCCACCACCAACAAGGAGAATCCATGGCACGTCTCACTCACCGTCGTTGGACGGTCACGGCGGCGATGACGCTCGTCGCCGGTATCGCCCTCGCCGGGTGCAGCGTCTCGTCGACGCCGGCCGGCGAAGGCAGCGCATCGTCGGGCGGCGACAGCGACGGCACCTACGTCGTCGGCATCTCGGGCGCGAACTACGCGATCGAAGGCGCCCGCGCCCAGTACGAAGCACTCGCCGCCGGCCTCATCGACGCCGGCATCGAGGTCAAGTTCCTCGATGCCGCGCTGGACATCAACGCCCAGGTGTCGCAGGTCGACCAGTTCATCGACCAGGGCGTCGACGCGATCGTGCTCAACCTCGCCGGCGACCCCAACGCGATCCAGGGCTCGCTGCAGCGTGCCACCGACGCGGGCATCGACCTCTACTCGATCGGCGGCACCGGGAACGAAGACGTCCTCGTGCAGGTCGACCTGCCCTCGACTGAGCTCGGCGAGCTGTCGGGTCGCTACATGTGCGAGCAGACCGGCGGCACCGGCGAGATCGCCCTCATCGAAGCCGTCGACATCCCCGTGCTCGCCGAGCGCTGGGACGCCTTCCTCAACACGATCGAGGCGGAGTGCCCGGGTCTCGAGATCGTCGCGCGCGAGCGTGCGATCCCGGATGACGCGGCCACGGCACGGCCGATCGCCGAAGACCTGCTGACGCGCTTCCCGAACCTCACCGCGATGTGGACGATGGGCGACGGCCCCGCACTGGGCGCCGGGCTTGCCGTGCAGGCATCCGGTCGCGATGTCATCGTGACGGGCCTCAACGCCGAGAGCCAGGGCATCGACGGCATCCGCCAGGGCGCCATCCACGCGACGTGGGACCTCGAGCCCACCGAGATCGGCCTGCAGCTGGCCGATCGCATCATCGCCATCGTCGACGGCTCGTCGCAGCGTCCGACCGAGACCGAGGTCTTCACCGTGACCGACCTCGCCGAGTGGACCGCCGACAACGTCGATGACTGGGTCGCCTACGACGCCCGCGTGACGTTCCCCGGCATCAACTGATTCGAAGGAGTCACGCATGCGCGCACTCGTTCTGACCGAGGTCGGTCAGCCCCAGGAACTGGTCGACGATCTCGTCCTCGACCAGCCACGGGACCACGAAGTCCTCGTCCGCACGAAGGCCTGCGGGGTCTGCCACAGCGACCTGCACTTCCGGCAGGGAACGTGGACCACCTTCCCGCTCCCCCTCGTGCTCGGACACGAGTGCGCCGGCATCGTCGAAGCCGTCGGGTCGCAGGTGACGTACCTGCGACCCGGCGACGCCGTCGTCGGCTGCCTCACGGCCTTCTGCGGCGAGTGCGGGTACTGCCTGAGCGGGCGCATGTACCTCTGTGCACAGGGCGGGCTGAGCCGCGAAGGCGGCACACCCCGCCTCTCGCGCAACGGTCAGCCCGTCTCCCAGTTCGTGAACCTCTCGGGCTACAGCGAGATGATGCTCGTCCACGAGCGGGCGCTGGTCAAGGTCGACCCCGACATCCCCCTCGACGTCGCCGCGATCGTGGGCTGCGCCGTCACGACGGGCGTCGGGGCCGCCGTCAACACCGCGAAGGTCCGCCCCGGCGAGACCGTCGCCGTCGTCGGCTGCGGTGGTGTCGGCCTCAACGTCATCCAGGGAGCCCGGATCGCCGGCGCCGGCCGCATCATCGCGGTCGACCGCTCCCCGGTCAAGGCCGAAGCCGCTCGGGCGTTCGGGGGGACCGACGTCGTGATCGCGGACGGCACCGAGGTCGACCAGGTTCGCGACCTGACCTCGGGGGGCGTCGAGCACGCTTTCGAGGCGGTCGGACGGCGGGTGACTGCAGAGGCGGCCTTCCGCATGCTCGCGGTCGGCGGCACGGCGACCATCGTCGGTCTGCTGCCCGAAGGCGAGCAGATCTCGGTGTCCGGCGTCGACCTGACGTTCGGCCGCACCCTGCAGGGCTCGAACATGGGCTCCAACCGATTCCGCATCGACATCCCGCGCTATCTGCAGATGTACCGCGACGGACGACTTCTGCTGGATGAGCTGATCACCGCTCGCATCTCTCTTGACGAGGCCGACGACGCTCTGGTCGCCCTCGAGACTGCAGACGGGATCACCCGCTCGGTCGTCGTCTTCGACTGACCCGAACAGTCGAAGCAACGGGCCGTCGCGCACTCGCGCGGCGGCCCGTTCGTCATCCGCGTGTGTGCGACCCGAAGGCGACGAGCTCGGAGATCTCCCGCGCACCGTCCCGCACGACGCCGATGATCCGCTCGCGCTGGCGGGCGTCGAGCCGGTACATCGGGGCCGCCACACCGAGCGCGGCGCCGGTCGCGCCGCCGACGGAGATCGCGGCCGCGACACCCCAGATCCCATCGTCGATCTCGCCGAAGCTCTGGGCGTAGCCCTGGGCCGCGACCTCGCGCAGCGCTTCCTCGGTCAGTTCGCCAGGGCGAGGCGCGTCGCCGAAGACTCCGTCCAGGTACTCGGCGCGCTCCGCGGCCGGCATCGCTGCCAGCAGCACACGCGGCATCGATCCGAGGTGCAGCGGCATGGGCTGGCCGATGTCGAACTGCAGCCGCACCTGGTGACGCGATTCCACGCGCTCGATCGAAAAGGCGTGAGTGCCCGCCCGGCGCGAGAGCAAGACGGTCTCATCGACCTCGTCGCGGATCCGATTCATGATCGGCAAGGCGATGGTCTCCATGGTCGACCGCGCCGCTTCGGCCGCAGCGGTGAAGGCCTGCACGCGCATCGACATGCGGTACGACCCGTTGCCGTCGTCGTCGAGGACTCCCACGTCGCGCAGCAGCGCCAGGTAGCGATACATCGTGGCGGCCGAGACGTCGATCCGCGCCGCGAGTTCGGGGGCCGACCACACGGGGCGCGAAGCCGTGAAGCAGAAGAGGACGTCCAACACCTTCCGCGCGCTGCCGGCGCCCGGGATCGCCTCGGCATTCGTTCGCGCCATGACTCCTCCGTCGGTGTGGTGCCTGTTCTACGGTAGTGCGAGAACGCCGCAGCGGAATCAGCGCCCCGCGAACACCGCGTCATCGAACGCTCGATAGCTGTCGTACCCGAGCAGGTCGTATAGTTCGTCCTTCGTCTGCATCTCGGCGAGGAGCCCGTGCTGCGACCCATCAGCGAGGATCGCATCGATGCCGCGGAGGGCGGCATTCATCGCGAGGCGCAGGAGAGTCACGGGATAGATCGCCAGTTCGTAGCCGAGATCACGCACCTCGGACTGAGTCAGCGCAGTTCCGCGACCGAACTCGTTGAGATTGATCATGAGGGGCACGTCGATCGCACGCCGGAAGGCAGCGTATTCGTCGGGGGTGCGCAGCGCCTCGGGAAAGATGACATCCGCCCCGGCGTCCACGAACGCGCGAGCCCGGTCGATCGCGGCGTCGAGCCCCAGCACAGCGCGGGAATCGGTTCGCGCGATGATGACGAAGTCCGGATCGCGCCGGGCATCCACTGCCGCACGCACGCGACGCACCGCGACGTCGGGGTCGACGACGGCGATGCCCTCAGAGTGTCCGCACTGCTTGGGGTTGACCTGGTCTTCGATGTGGCATCCGGCGATGCCGGCCTCTTCGAGAGTCTGGATGCTGCGCGCGGCGTTGAGGGGCTCGCCGAAACCGGTGTCGGCGTCGATCAGGACGGGGACGTCCACCATGCGGGCGATCTGGCGGCCTCGCTCGGCCACCTCGGTGATCGTCGTGAGCCCGAGATCAGGCAGGCCCAGATCGGCCGCGATCATGTGGCCGGAGACGTAGACCCCCGCCGCTCCGCGCCCCGCGATGAGCTGGGCGGACACGGCGTTGAAGGCGCCCGGCAGAACGGTGAGCTCTCCCGAAGTGAGCCGCCGCCGCAGCTCCCGCCGCTTCTCGGACGGCGATACGGCGGAGTAGAGCATGTGCAACCTCACACAATCTGGGAATCAGAATCCCAGCATATGCTAATCTCGCGGCCATGCCTCGTGCTCAGGACGCTACACCAACCGGCGGCCGCGTGCCCGGAGCCGAGAGCGGTCGGCGCCTCCTCAGCGTCCTGCTGAGCTTCTCTGAGAGCCGCCCCCTGTGGACGGTCGCCCAGCTCGCTGAAGAACTCGGCATGGGCGCGTCGATGGTCTACCGCTACATCGGCCTGCTGCGCGAGGTCGGACTCGTCGACGCGGCGCCGGACAACAAGTACCGCGTCACCGACCTGGCCTCCTCGCTCGCCGCCGCCGCGACGGCGGGTCGTGCGCCGATCGGCGATGTCGCCGGGCCGATCATCAGCCGCATCCGCGATGCGGCTGATGAGACCGTGCTGATCGCGCGTCGATCGGGGTGGCGGGTCTACACGGTGGATCGCGTCGAATCGCGTCGGCCGGTGCGTCTGCAGTTCGAGCCCGGGCAGGCGATGACGCTGCACATCGGATCGTTGTCCCGCGTGCTTCTGGCGTCCATGCCCGCACACGAGCGCGCGAGCTACCTGGACCACCTGTCCGACGAGGATCGCGAGCGGCCCCTCCTGCGCCCCGAGGCGCTGGAGCGCGTGGCCATCGACGGGTGGGCCGAGAGCTTCGAAGAGATCGATGAGGGCATCTGGGGCGTCGCCGCACCCATCACCGCGCGCGGCGTCACGTACGGCGCGATCGGATGCGCCGCGCCGCTGTTCCGCACCGACGGTGAGAAGCGCCTGCAGATCCGAGAGCTCATCGTCGAGGGTGCCGCCGATATCGGCCGCGCCCTCGAGGACCGGCTCTCGCACGCGCCCTAGCCGGCGCGCGGATGCCGTCGCGCGTCAGTGCAGGACGGTGCCACCGTCGACGACGAGCGTCTGGCCCGTCACGACACGCGCTGCCGGCGAGGCGAGAAAGCGCACGGCGTCGACGACGTCATCGATCTCGACGTCGACGGGCAGGGCACGCGTCGCGCGGAAGGCGGCCTGCTGCTCCTGCGTCCACACGGCGCGATTGCGTTCCGTCGAGACCAGGCCCGGCGCCACGGCGTTGACCCGCACGCCATCGGGACCGAGCGCCAGCGCGAGCGACTTCGTCATGCCCAGCACCCCGGCCTTCGCGGCCGCGTAGTGCACCATGTCGGCGTGGCCTTTCATCGCGATGGCCGATGACAGGCTCACGACGGCACCCGAGGCCGCACGCAGAGCGTTGCGCAGGGTCCACGTCACGCTGTACGCCGAGGTCAGATTGATTTCGACGTAGCGGGCGAACTCACCGGGGGTCAGCGCGTCCACGGGGGTGGGCGGCCAGTAGCCGACGCCGTTCACGAGGACATCCAGGCGCTCGATCTCGCCGAGCCGGGCGACCTCGTCGGCCTGCGACAAGTCGATGCGCCACGCGACGCCGTCGATATCGGCGGCCGCCTCGACCACCGTGTCGGCGACGTCGACCAGGTGCACCGTCGTGTTCTCATCGGCGTACGCCCGAGCCAGGGCGCGCCCGATCTCGCCGGCACCGCCGGTGATCAGAACCGCGCGCGTCATGCGCCGATCCCCATGATGGTGCGCGCTTCTGCGACGGAGACGACCTCGCCGATCTTGGCCTGGATGTCGAAAAGGTTGGCTTCGTGGGGTCCTTCCAGCCTGTCCCCCACGGCATCGCGCACGACGATCGGGATGAAGCCCGATTGCATGGCGTCGGTCGCCGTCGCGCGCACGCACCCGCTCGTGGACAGACCCGTGATGACGAGCGTGTCCACACCCAGCGACGCGAGCGTCGCCGCGAGGTGGGTGCCCGCGAAGGCGCTCGGATACTGCTTGACGATCTCGATGTCGCCGTCCTGGGGCTCGAGACCCTCGATGTACGCCGAGAACGGGCTGTCCGGCGCGAACCACTTCGTCGCGGGGACCTTGCGGGCGAAGACCCCGCCGTCACGCCGGGAGGGATCATGCTCCACGCGCGTCACGAAGGTCGGGATGCCGGCAGCCCTGGCCTCACGGAGCAGCGTGCGCATGACCTCGCACGGCTGCTCGACACCCGCGTACAGCGGGCAGTCGGGGTCGATGTAGGCCCGGGCGGGGTCGATGACCACGAGGGCGGGCCGACTGCCGGGCTGCAGGACACCCTGCAGCCCGGCAGCGGCGTAGTCCTCGCGCGAGACGTCGCTGGTCACACGCGCGCCTCGGCGAAGCCGGCCACCTGGACGAACGACTTGCTCTTGAGTACAGGGGCGATGGACTCCACGATGACGGCCTTGTGCGCGGGGTGCGCACCGTAGGACCGCCAGGCATCCTCCGAGTCGAACTCGAGCTGGAACAGCACGTCCGCGTTTCCCTCGGTCAGCCCGAGGTCGGTGCCGACGCGGACGCCGACCAGTCCGTCGATCTGGCCGACGAGACCGGTGAGTCCGTCGGAGATGGCCTGACGGTGCGCCGGGGTCGCGTCATCGACCAGCGTGAGCATCCCGATGTGGGTGAACATGTGCTTCCTCTCTTCGGTCTCAGTGCTCAGCGAGCAGCGAGCCGAACCCTTCGATCTTGTCGTCGATGCCGTTCGTCCGGTAGGCGTGCCACACCGTCGCGGTGTTGATCGCGATGACCGGCTTGCCCAGCTCGGCTTCGAGTTCGGCCGCGAACTTCGCGCAGGCCATGTTCGTGCCCGCCTGAACGAGCACGTCGACGTCGTCACCGTCTACCTCGGCGAAGGCGGCGCGCAGCTGGTCGTGCGTCACATCGGCGATCGACGTGGCCGAATCGCACTTGAGACCGTGCACGCCCGAGACCTCGTAACCGGTCTGCTCGAAGAACTCACGCACCTGCTGGTCGCCGATCGGCTGGTACGGCGTGATCACACCGATCTTCTTCGCGCCATAGACCTTGAGCGCCTCATCGACGGCCACGGCGCCGGTCGTGACACCGAGCCCGTCAGAGAGCTCCGCCATGTGCGCGGCGAACTCGGCTGCGCCGTTCTTCCCGCCCCAGAACGTCTCGGCACTCATGCCCATAACGAGGTAGTCCACCTTGGCGGTGATGACATCGCGAACCGCGCGGCCGATCTCGGTGCGCAGCCCCTCGAGGAAGGTCACGAACGAAGCGTCGTCGGCGAGTTCGGGCTCGGGGATGTAGATGCGTCCCGTGTGCCAAGAGACGCCTTCGGCGCGCATCCAGGCGAACTCCGCCTCGACGGTGGTGTTCGTCGAGGGGAGGATGAGGCCGAACTGCGCCCGCGGTGCCGTCAAACTGGTCATGGGTTGACTCCTGATTCTCTGCGTATCTCTAGGTGGGGCGGGCTCAGACGAGGGCCGGCTCGACGCCGGCGAGCACGAGGCCGACGCCGACGAGGTACAGCTCGTCGAGCGAGGCCAGATCCGCGCGTCGTGCGACGGCCAGCGGCACCTCGGGGAGCGCGCGGTGGATGCGCTCGAGGGCACCGGTCTCGGACACCGGCATCACCAGGACGTCGGCTCCGGCGTCGATGTAGGCCCGTCCGCGGCGCACGATCTCGTCCTCGTCAGAAGCGGCGATCGCGGCGAAGACGAGCACGTCGCGTCGGGCGGCCAGGGCATCTGCGACGGCGGCGGCGACCGTGGCGGCATCCTCGGACGCCTTCTCGGCGATGTACACCGCCGCGATCCCCGAGCGCTCGAAAGCCTCGACTGAGGCGGCGGTCCCCGCACGATCGGCGGCTTCGACGATCACCGGCACCGTCGTGGAGTCGGCCAGCGCGACGAGGTCATCCAGCGAGGTGGGTGCGTCGGGGCCGGTCACCAGTCGCACGCGATCGGCGTCGAGCGTCGTGTCGCGGATCAGGTCGGACAGCTGGGCGCCCGCCGGCGTCTGGCTGCCCGGCAGGAGCGGGGTGAGTCCGCGGCGCATGCGACGGCGGGAGACCTCGAACGAGTTCAGCAGCGAGGTGCCCCGCAGGTAGGTGCGCAGCCGCACCGGGTCGGCGGCGATCTCGGCCATCTCGGCGCGGCGCCCCTGACGCGCCGTGTCGTCCTGCTCGCGCATCTCGTCGTAGTTGCGCTGCGTGTTCTTCTGCACATCGACGGCGGCGGCGTCGCGGCGGACCTTCGCGTAGGTCTGCACGGCACGCTCGGCGTCGCCTCCGGCCAGCGCGTAGCTGACCGCCTGCACGGCGGCGTGCGCGTCGTGGATGCCGCTGTTCATGCCCATTCCGCCGAGGGGGTTGTTGATGTGCGCAGCGTCGCCCGCGAGGAGGACACGGCCCTGCGCGAAGACTCGGGCGAGACGCTGGTGCACGCGGTAGATGGTGCTGTGCAGCACGGGGTACGGCTCATCGAGGGCGATCACGCCCTGCAGACGCTCTTCGATGCGCTGGGGATCGCGAGCCTGCTCGTCGGTCTCGTCGTCCTGGATCGGGAAGAGCACGCGCCAGTGCTCGGGCGTGCGCAGCAGGACGCCCCAGTCCTCGGGATCGTAGACGTAGCTCACGTACGCGAGGTCGTCGAAGTCCTCGAGGAAATCGTGGGTGGTCGAAGCGACGAGGAAGCGCTCGGGGTAGGTGACACCCTCGAACGCGATCCCGAGCGAACGACGGGCGGCCGAGTTGGCGCCGTCAGCGGCGATCAGCCAGTCCGCCCGGTACGACGGGTCGAACTGGTCGCCCTCGAGGTAGATCAGCGCGGCATCCGTGCCGTGCTCGACACGGGCGATGCGCGCACCGAAGCGGAGCGTCACGTTGGGCATCTGCTCGAGGTGCCGGAGGATGATGCGGGTGAGCTTGCTCTGCTCGCACTGCACGCGGAACGGGAAGCGCGTGTCGCCCGCGAGCGCGGACATGTCCAGGTGCGCGATGAGCTCGCGGCTGTGGCCGCGGTACTGGAAGCCCGGCGCACGCAGACCGATCTCCAGCAGCTCGTCGACGACGCCGAGATCATCGAGGATCTCCAGGCTCGGCGGGTGGAACGTCGAGGCGCGGGACTCCGTGGCGAGGCCATCGCCGGCCTCGAGGACGGTCACCTGGTGACCCTGGCGTGCGAGGCTCAGGGCTGCGGTCATGCCGACCGGGCCCATGCCGGCGACGACGATGGTGGGCGAGGAGGAAGTGGTCACGCGTAATACCTTTCGTGAAAGCGTGCGGAGTGTCAGAGCACCCGGGGAACGCGGGGTGTGAGGGGGGCGGGAAAGCCGCCGAGCGGCTGTCCTGCGACGGCGAGCTGACCGGCGTCAGCCGACAGGTTGTGACCGGTGATCATGGATGCATCGGGCGAGAGGAGGAACGCGATGGCCTCGGCCACCTCCTCCGGTTCGGCGATGTGGCGCAGCGGCACCGATGCACTCAGCGCGTCTTCACCGTGGCGCTCGCGCATCATTGCGGTGAGCGGAGTGCGCACGAGGCCGGGGACGACGGAGTTGACCCGGATGCCGTAGACGCCCAGTTCGCTCGCGAGCGACCGCGTCAGGGCGGCGATCGCGCCCTTCGACGCGTGGTACTGCGCGCTCAGGCCGTTGACGTAGCCGAACGCGGCGGTCGAGGACACCGTGACGATGCTTCCGCCCCGACCGGCCTGCACCATCGCCCGAGCCGCCGCCTGGCATGCCAGAGCGGTGCCGATGATGTTGACCGAGACGGTGTCGCGCCAGCTCTGGGGCGAGCTGTCGAGGAACGGCTCTTTGAGTGACAGTCCCGCCGATGCGACGAGACCCGTGACACCGCCTGCGACGAGGCGATCCATCGCGGCCGAGAGCGCGGCGGCATCCCCTGCGTCAGCGGACTCCCACCCTCCGCGCTGGGCGGGTGCGAGCTCGTTCCACCAGTCGGCGGCCTCGGGGCCGGACCGGTCCAGGACCGAGACCCGGACGCCGCGGGACGCCAGCAGGAGCGCCGTCGCGGCGCCGATGCCCGATGCACCGCCCGTGATGATGACGTGGCTCATGCGTACACCTCGGTGTCGGATCGGGGGTGGGCGAGGTCACGCGTGTCGACCACGGGTGCCGGATAGCCGCCCGCGAGCGGCACGGCGAGTGAGGTCTGGCCGCCGTCCACCGGCAGCACGTGACCTGTCACGAGGGATGCGGCGGGCGAGAGCAGCCACGCGATCGCCGAGGCGATCTCTTCGGGTTCGGCAAGCCGACCCGCGGGGGCGCGAGCTGCCAGCAGGTCCTCGCCGAGGAGGTCACGCTCATGGGCGGACATCGGCGTGCGCACGAGTCCGGGAGCCACGCACGAGACGCGGATGCCGTGCGGCGCGAGGTCTCCGGCCATCGACCGGGTGACCCCCACGAGCGCCGCCTTGGACGCGTGATAGGCGACGCCCAGCCCCGAGACGTAGCCCAGACCTGCCGTCGAAGAGACCGTGACGATGACCCCGGGGCGACCCGCGCCGCAGAGGACCCGGGCGAACGCCTGCGCGGTGCCCAGGGCACCCCAGACGTTGATGTCGATCGCCTCGGTGAACGCGTCGCGGCTGACATCGAGCACGCTGTCGTTCGTGACGATGCCCGCGCAGGTCGCGAGCCCCGTGAGGGGTGCGACGGCTTCTGCCTCGGCGATGCCCGCGGTGACGGCATCCGTGTCCGTGACGTCCGCCGTGATCCACACACCGCGCGAACCGGCGGACAGCGCGAGCCACCAGTCCGACCCGGCGACGCGATCGAGCACCGACACGCGGTGTCCGAGCGCCGCCAGGCGGTGCGCCAGGGATCGACCGATCCCCGACGCACCCCCGGTGATGAGGACGTGTGTCACTCGACGTCCACGCTCAGCGTCTCGTCAGCCACGTACGTGTCGTTCTCGTAGTGTCCGATCGTCACACCGAAGGACAGCTGGCCGGACTCGCTGCCGGAGTGCGCACCGCAGATGCCCTCGCTCGCGGGCAGGTTGGTCAGCGCGTCGCGCACGGCCTCGGGGTCGGTCGATCCCGCTGCAGCGAGCGCGTCGCCCAGGAGCATCATGCCGTCATAGGCGATTGCGGCGTACTCGGTCGGGGCAGCCCCGAACTCGCTCTCGTACGCGGCGGCCCAGTCGGCCAGCGCACCGTCGGTGGCAGCCGACGGGACACACTGGTTGCGGTTGTAGATGGTCTCGAAGCCGTCGTAGTTCAGTTCGGCGTACGTACCGGGCTGCAGGCCCGCCAGGAGGGTCGGGATCTTCACGCCCGCCGTGGCGAGGGCGTTCGCCGCGACGATGAAGTCGGCCTGCTGGCCGTAGACGAAGAGCATCTCGGCGCCCGACGAGCGCAGGTTGTTGGCCTGGGTCGACATGTCGACGTCGCCGGTCTGGAAGATCTGGTCGGTGACGACCTCGTACCCGAACTCGTCGGCGGCGTCCTTGACGACCTCGGCCGCCCCCGTGCCCAGTTCGCCGCTCTCACGCAGCAGCGCGACCTTCTTCACGCCGAGCGTCTGCGAGGCGAACTCCACAGCGGCCGTCGACGTGATGCCGTCGTGCGACGTCATCGAGAACGCCCAGTCGCTCGCGGCGGCGAGCTTCGAGTTCGTGCCACCCACGATGACCGGGATGCCGGTGCGGTCGACCTGCGTCATGACGGCGAAGCCCTGGGTCGAGACCGGGAATCCGATCACGGCGGCGGGGTTGGAGGAGGTGATCCGGTTGAAGGCGTTGAGGGCGGTCGCGTCGTCGGCGCCGGTGTCCTCGTGAACGACCTTGATCATGGCCCCGTCGACACCGCCGGCGTCGTTGATCGCCTGGACGGCCATCTCGATGCCGTGCTTCATGGGCTCGCCGAGGACGGCGGATCCGCCCGTCGTGGGCAGCGCGACGCCGACCACGATCTCCTCGCCGGCGGCGCCGGAGCCCGCGTCATCCGAACCGGCGCAGCCGGACAGCGCCAGCCCGCTCACCGCGAGGGCGGCGACGGCGGCGAAGGTGAACTTTCGAGTCATGGTGTTCCTTTGTGTGAGTGTCAGTGAAAGACGAAACCGCGCTGTGCACTCCTGCGTGCCGGCCGGTTCAGGAGCCGAGGTAGGCCTTGCGCACCTCGGGGTCATGGATCAGCGATGCCGAGGGGCCCTCGGTCGCGATGCGCCCGTGCTCGATGACATAGCCCCGATCAGAGGAGCCGAGCGCGAGCTGCGCGTTCTGCTCGACGAGCAGGACCGACAGTCCGTGATCGCGGCTGTAGCCGCTGATGAGCTTGACGACCTCGACGGCGAGCTTGGGCGACAGGCCCAGCGACGGCTCGTCCAGGAGCAGGAGCTTCGGCTGGGCGAGGATCGCGCGCCCCATGGCGAGCATCTGCTGCTCGCCGCCGGAGAGCGTCCACGCGAGGCTCTTGCGCCGTTCTTCCAGGCGAGGGAAGACCGACATGACTTCGTCGATCGCTGTGCGGAGCGCTGCTCCGCGCAGTCGGCTCGCCGTCGCCGCCACATCGAGGTTCTCTTCGACGGTGAGGCCGGCGAAGACGCGACGGCCCTCAGGCACGAGGTTGAGCCCGTTGCGCGCGAACCAGTCCGTCCGCCGACCGGTGACGTTCCGGCCCTGGAAGCGGATGGTGCCCGACTGCGGCTTGACCAAGCCCACGATGCCTTTGAGGGTGGTGGACTTGCCGGCGCCGTTCGCGCCGATGAGCGTGACCACTTCGCCTTCGTTGACGGTGAGGCTCAGTCCGCGCACGGCGCGCGCCGCACCATAGCTGAGAACGAGGTCGGTGACCTCGAGGATCGCGGTCACTGCTGCTCCTCACTCGCACCCAGATAGGCGCGCAGAACTTCGGGGTCTGTACGCACCTGTGCGGGCGTGCCCTCTGCGATGACATGGCCGTTGTCGAGCACGGTCACCTGCTGTGCGACCGAGGCGACGAAGTCCATGTTGTGCTCGACGACGACGACCGACAGGTCACCCTTCGCGATCTCGATCACCAGGTGCGCCAGACGCACCGTCTCGCTGTCGTTCATGCCGGCTGCGGGTTCGTCCAGCAGCAGCAGCGCGGGATCGCATGCCAGCGCGCGGGCGATCTCGACCAGGCGACGGTGCCCGTAGGGCAGCGTGCCGGCCAGACGATGCGCGTCTTCTGCGACGCCCGCGAAGTCGAGGAGCTCCAGGGCGCGTCCGCGCATGCGCTTCTCGGCGTTGCCGTAGCGCGGCATCCCCGTGATCGCCGACAGCAGGCCGTACCCGCGCCGGTCGTGCATCGCCACCAGCACGTTCTCGAGCACCGTCATGTCATCGAACAGCCGCAGCGTCTGGAACGTGCGGGCGATCCCCCGGCGGGCGGCGACGGTGGATGCCGCGGGCTTGACCGGCACACCGTCGAGCACGATCGTGCCCTCGTCCCACCGGTCGACGCCGGAGATGCAGTTGATCATCGTCGACTTGCCCGAGCCGTTGGGCCCGATGAGCGCTCGCACCTGGCCCGGCTCGACCGTCATGTCGACACCGGCGACCGCGGTGACGCCGCCGAATCGGCGAACCAGGCCGGAGACCTCCAGTGCGCCCTTCATCGGGTCCCTCCTTCGGTAGCGAGGCTCGGACCTCGACGCAGCTTGTCGCGCAGGAAGCGGCCGATCCACTGCAGGACGCCCCAGATGCCCGACGGCACGAAGGCGACCATGACCAGCAGCAGGACGCCGTAGAAGAGCAGGTAGTAGGCCTCGAACGAACGCAGCAGCTCGGGGAGGAACGTCAGCAGGATCGCGCCGAGCGCGGCTCCCCAGGGGCTGCGGGAGCCGCCGACGACCACCATCGCGAGGATCGACACCGACAGCGCGAGGTCGTAGGTACCGGGACTGATGTAGGTCACGAAGCCGGCGTTGAGGGCCCCGGCGAGGCCGGCGAAGGCTGCGCCGACGACGAACGCGAGCACCTTGACCTTCGGAAGCGAGACGCCCATCGCGGCAGCGGCGATGCCGCTGTCGCGCACGGCCTGCATGGCTCGTCCGTACGAGGACTGACGGATGCGCTGCACGACGTAGATCGCCAGGACGGCGATGACTCCGACGAAGATGGCCCAGTCCGAGACCTTCACGAGCTCGAATCCGAAGACGGGGGCGACGATCCCCCGCACACCGAGCGCTCCCCCGGACAGCCAGGACCAGTTCACGAGGATGAGCATGACGACTTGGCCGAACCCGAGGGTGGCCAACGCCAGATAGTGGCCCTTGAGACGCAGAGCCGGGATGCCGATCGCCAGTCCGACGAGGATGCTCGCGATCATTGCGAGCACGAGGGCGATGCCGTAGTCCATGCTGAGCTTCGTCACGAGCAGTCCGGCGGTGTAGCCGCCGATCGCGTAGAACCCGGCCTGACCGAGCGAGACCTGACCGGACAGACCGAAGGTGACGTAGAGGCCCACCGCGGCGATGATCATGATCTCGGCGTTGACGGCGACCTGAAGCCAGTAGTTGCTGTCGATGAAGGTCGGCATGAGCACGGCGACGGCCAGCAGAACCGGCCACACCGCCCACGACGTGATCGAGACGAGCTTGGTCTGCCCGACCGGAGCCGGGGAGAGGATGGTCGTGGTCACAGCTTCTCACCGACTTTCGAACCGAAGATGCCCTGAGGACGGACGAGGAGGAACACGATCATGAGAGCGAAGGCGATGAGGTCTTTGTTCTCGGTGCCGATGAAGGTGCCGGCGAGGCTCTCGACGATGCCCAGCCCGAAGGCGGCGATGGCGGCTCCCGTGAGGTTGCCGAACCCGCCGATGACGCACGCCGCGAAGGCCTTGAGGGCGATGAGCATGCCCACGTGGATCGTGACCGAGAACATCGGGGCGACCAGCACACCGGCGGCTCCCGTGAGCGCCGTGCTGATCATGAAGGCGACGATGACGATGCCGCCGGTGCGGATGCCCATGAGCTTGGCGGTGTCGGAGTCGACGGACGTCGCCTGCATCTGCAGACCCAGCCGGGTCTTGGCCAGCAGAAGGTTGAGCCCGATGATCAGGATGATCGACACGGCGACGATGAACAGCGACACCGTGCTGATGCGGCTCCCGAACAGCTCCAGCGAGATGTTCGGCACGAGCGACGGCAGCGAGCGCGGGTCGGGACCCCAGATGAGGTGGGCGGCCTGCTGCAGGATGATGCCCACCGCGACGGTGGAGATGATCATCGACGCGGGCGGGCCGTTGCGCAGCGGGGCGTAGGTGACGCGCTCCATGAGCGCACCGATGCCGGCGGAGGCCGCGATGCCCAGGAGCGCCGCGGCGAACAGGGGCACGCCGCCGGCGCTGGCCAGTGTCGAGGCGACGAAGGCCGCGATCATGACGAACTCGGCCTGCGCGAAGTTGAGCACGCCCGCCACGCGATAGGTGAGGAGGAACGCGACGGCGAGGAGCGCGTAGATGCCGCCGATCGCGAGGCCGCTGACGACCGATTGCAGGATCACGACGTGGTGTCCTTCAGGAATGCACCGTAGAGGTGCGGCTGGCGTGTGGCGAGCGGGTCGAGGTGGTGACCCTGCACCTTGCTGTGCGCGTCGGTGAGGTCGAGGTCGACGAAGAGGTCTTCTTCGAAGCCTGTGCGCGACCACACCGCGGTGGGATAGCGCATGACGGCGACGGGCTGGCCGGGGATGAACCGGTCGGCGATGACGACCTGGCTCCCGAACTGCGCGGCGTTGTCGGTGCGGGCCACCGAGACGAGGTGAGTGCGGTTCTCTTCCGTGCGCTCGGTCGCCGCCATCGTCGCGGCCTCGAGGCGGTCCCAATCGGCGGGGTGGGCGATGACCTCTGCCCCGCGGAGGGTCAGGATGCGTGCGACCTCGGGCAGCCACACCTCATCGCCGATCATCAGCCCGATGCTGCCGATGGGCGTGCGGGCGACGACGAAGTCCTCGCCCGGTGTCGCCCACGCGCGCTCGGATTCGGTGAGGTGGACCTTGCGGTAGCGTGCGGCGATCTCGCCGTCGTCGCCGATGAGGAATGCCGTCACGTGATAGCGGTCACCGGCGCGCTCGATCAGGTTGACGACGATCCACACGCCGTGACGGCCTGCCGCATCGCGCACGATCTGCAGCGCGCGCTCGGACAGGTCGGCCGCTGCGGCGACGTCGGCCTCGATCGATCCGCGTTCGTGGACGAACAGCTCGGGGAAGACACCGAGCTGCGCTCCGCGACGCGCGGCGTAATCCACCTGCATCGCGGCGCGGGTGAGCGTCCATTCCGTGGAGTGGTACCACGACGTCTGCAGCGTCGCGACGCGCAGGGGCCGCGCGGGCGCATCGTCGGGAACAGGGCCGTACATGGCCGCCGCCACATGCGTGTCGTTGTCGGCGAGCAGCTCCTGGTAGAGGTCGGGACGACGGAACGCCTCGAGCGACCCGATCGCGCCGAGACGCTTGGGGTGGCTTGTCGCGGGGGTGATGTCGGCCCACACCATTCCCTCTTCGGTCTCGCCGGCGTTGGCGAGGATCTCGCCGGTGGGCGAGATGATCTGGGATCCGCCCGTCCAGGGGTAGCCGTCGGCCGGGCCGCCGACGGTGTTCGCCGCGACGTGCCAGACGTGGTTCTCGATCGCGCGCAGGGGCTCGTGGACGCGCATCTCGTCGGGTCCGCGGGAGTTGAGCGAGTTGGTGAGGATCTGGGCGCCCTTGAGTGCCAGCACGCGGGGCACCTCGGGAACGATGCCGTCGGCGCACAGCAGCATGCCGATACGGCCGATCGGGGTCTCGATGACCTGGAGCTCCTTCGTGCCCGGGGTGAAGAGGGTGTACTCGTAGTCCCAGAACACCGTCTTGTGGTGCACGTGCAGGATCTCGCCGTCGGCGGCGATGAGGATCTGCGTGATGTAGACATCGGGCGCACTCTCGCCGCGCAGGTCGACGCCGAGCGCGACCATGATGCCGAGCTCGCGCGCTGCGGCGCGCACCCCGCTCACGAAAGCGCCGTCCAGCGTCTCGCTGAGCTCGAAGCACTCCGCGCGGTCGGCGAAATCGCGCACCCGGTTGGAGTTCTCGGGGGTGACCAGCAGCTGAGCGCCGACGGCGGCCGCTTCGCGCATGTATCCGACGACGGTCGCGAGGTTCGCGGAGACGTCGGTGCCCGAGAAGAACTGTGCCGTGGCCACCCGTACGGTGGCGCCCCGCTCATCTTTGATGGAGACCGTCACATTCGATCCATTCTCATATAATAGGAACTGTAATCCTGCAACGTGGAATAAAGTCATCCAACGGCTTTCCCGAGCCGTTGTCAAACTGAGACGGCGCGTCACGGAGATCACCGGTGGGCGCAGCCCGGAAAACAGCGGCAGCCGTCAGGATTCCCGGCCCCCGGACGGCGCGGCGAAGGGCCGTCTTCCGCGGTCGGGCGCAACCCGACGGCGGGTCAGCGGCGGTCGGTCGAACCCGCGACCAGTGCGTGCAGCAGCGGGAACGCCGATGCCGCCATCAGGACGGTGCCGAGCAGCGGGATGATCGGAAGCAGGATCGCGCCGGCGATCAGCAGTCCCGCGAAGAGGACCGCCGAGACGGCTCGTCGCCCCACCCTCTCGATGCGCCGGAGGCGCTGCTCGAGGGCGGAGGTGTCGACCGAGAGCCGGCCGCTCTCGAGCCGAGTCGCGAGCTTGTCCAGTCGCCCGGGGAGGCGTGCCGCGACGGCGAGCGTCGAGACGGCTTCTTCCGCGAACTCGCGCACGGCGCTGCCGCTCTCGTCGCGGACGATCCGGGCAGCGTACGGCTCGACGGCATCCCAGATGTTGAACGCCGGGTCAAGCGAACTGCACATGCCCGAGGTGAGCGACATCGCTCGGATGATGAGCAGGAAGTTCTCGGGCAGCTGGAACGGCAGCGACCGCACGACATCACCGAACTCGGTGGCGAACTCCCGGAACTCGCGCGGGTCGACCTCTTGCAGCTGTGCGAAGCCCATCCCGCCGAAACGCGCGAAGAGCTTGGTCATTGCGCGCTCAAGCTCTGCAGTGTCGGCATTGGGCAGCAGCACGCCCACGTCGCGGATCCCGTCGACGAGACCCGCGCCGTCCCGTGATGCGGCAGCGACGAGGATCCGTCGCAGCCCACGGCGGAGCTCGGGGGGAACCTCGCCCATCATGCCGAAGTCGATGAAGGTGAAGTGCCACGAACGCGGCCCGCCCGGCGTGGGCGTGACGAAGACGTTGCCGGGATGCGGGTCGGCGTGGAAGTAGCCGTTGACGAAGAGCTGGTCGAACATCACCGCTGCGAACTCGGCCGCCACTTCGGCCGGATCGATCCCCGCCGCCCGAAGCGCGTCGACGTCGTTGATCTTGATCGCTGTGACGTCCTGAAGAGTGAGCACGCGCCGCGTCGTGCGCTCCCACACCGTCTCGGGCGAGCTCACACGATCGTCACCGGCGAAGTCGTTCGCGAAGCGCTCTGCTCCGGCGGCCTCGTGGACGTAATCGATCTCTTCGAGGCTCGTGGTGGCGAACTCCTCCACGAGGGCGGGCGCGTCCACGCGGTCCGCGACGACGCGCACTCGGCTCAGCCACTGCGCGACGCGACGCAGCGCCGTCAGGTCGACGTCGACCACCTGGTCGATCCCGGGGCGCTGCACCTTCACGACGACGTCTCGGAGGCCCGATTGGGCGGCATCCGCGTGCGACAGCACGGCACGATGGGCCTGGCCCAGGGATGCGGCCGCGAGGGGGATCTCGTCGACGAAGGCGAAAGCCGTGCCGAGCGGCACACCGAGCTCGGCCTCGGCGAGCGCGCGGATCGCCGGGAACGGCACGGGGGGAACCTCATCCTGCAGCCCTTCGAGCACCTTCGTGATCTCGGGGGGCAGCACATCGAGGCGCGACGACATGAACTGTCCGACCTTGATCATGAGGCCGCCGAGTTCGACCGCCAAGACGTGGAACCGCTCCGCGATGCGCCTCATGCGCGCGGCGCGCGTGCGTTCCGCGATCCTTGCGAGCCCCAGCCGGGGAAGCGCCAACTCGTACCACCACGTCTGCACGAGGTATCGCGCCGCGAACCGCAGGATCCTCGCCTGCCGCGAACGCAGGTCACCGGCGGCGGTCACCGAGCCTCCCGCAGAGCAGACGTGCGGAGCCGCATCCGGTCAGTCCTGGGCGAGGATGGCGTATAGCTTGCGGCGCGCCTCGTCGAGCACGGCGACAGCCTGCTGCACCTGCTCAGGCGACCCCGTGCGTCCGACCTGGGCCGTTGCCTGGGCGAGCTCGACGCCGGCCTTCGGCAGCGCCGTGATCCGCGCGCCGTCCGCGGTGCCGGGGGTCTCCCACGGCGCACTGCGGTCGCTCGCGGCATCCGCGACCTCGCGGCCTTCGACGGTGAGCGAGTAGGTCTTGCGGCCGCTGGACTCCTCGGCGCTGACAAGACCTTCGTCGGTGAGCAGCTGCAGAGTCGGGTACACCGAGCCGGGGCTCGGCTTCCACGCTCCGCCGCTGCGCTCGGTGATCTCCTGGATGATCTGGTAGCCGTGCATCGGGCGCTCGGCGAGCAGGGCCAGAACCGCAGTGCGAACGTCGCCTCGGCTCATCCGCGAGCCCGTCTTCTGCTCGAACGCGCCGCGCAGCTGCTCCATCGCCTCCATGATGCCGGCCGTGGGCCAGCCCTGTCCTCGTCCGCGACCGCCCATCCCGTCGCCCATGAATGATCCGCTCATGACACTCTCCTCGCGATAGCCCTGCCGATATATAACGATATATCGCTCACGTGCTTTTGTCCGAGGGTTCGTCGTCGAACAGCGTCATGCTCGGCAAAGACTCAGGAGCGCTCCACGGGCTGGCGCAGGATCGTCCGCAGCTTGGCGGGGGCGACGCGACGGGGGTCGCTGAGATAGATCTCGTGGTGGCGACCGGTCATCCGAAGGCCTTCGCTGGGGATGAACTCGTCATGCATCGCGGCGAGGACGGGGCCTTCGTCGTCGTACGACCCGATGTGCAGGGTCTGGACGCACAGCCCTTCATCCAGCTCGCCGAAGCGCAGTCGCTCACCGAGGGGTGCGTCCGCACCCTCGCGAGCGCGGTCGACGAGGTCGGCCCCCACTGCAGCGGGCACAAGACTCAGCAGGCTCCACTGCCACCGCGAGGGATCGAGTGTCGTCGTGAAGCTGTCCATGTCATCGGCCCACCACAAGGCCTCGAGCGGCGGCACGACGTAGTCGCGGTCGAGCTCGCGCTTGCTGAGGAACTTCAGCTTGTAAGCGACGCCGTAGATCGTGCGGACGGCATCGGCGTATTCGGGAGCGCTGTTCGGGTCGCCCGCACCGTCAAGCATGAGGTACGCCATCGGGGGCACCGTGACGACCTCGAACACGCCCGGACGCGCCGAGTAGGAGGGGATCGTCTTCTTCAGGTCGACCTTCATGCTCCCGCCATGGTGACGGATGCCGACGCTCGGCACCAGGCCCCCGCCGGGGTTTCATCACCCTCCCCCGAGCGCGACACTGGAGCGTATGAACGACGCGCGACCGTGGGTGCTGCACGTCGACCTCGATCAGTTCATCGCAGCCGTCGAAGTGCTGCGCCGGCCCGAACTGGCGGGCAGGCCCGTCATCGTCGGCGGCCGCGGGGATCCGACCGAGCGCGCCGTCGTGTCGACCGCGTCGTATGAGGCGCGAGAGTTCGGCGTCGGGTCCGGGATGCCGCTGCGCGTCGCGGCGCGCAAAGCACCGGATGCCGTGCTGCTTCCCGTCGACGCACCGGCCTACACCGCGGCATCCGAAGAGGTCATGGCCGCCCTTCGCGAACTGCCGGGCACCGTCGTGCAGGTGCTCGGCTGGGACGAAGCGTTCGTCGGCGTCGTGACCGCCGACCCCGAGGCGTGCGCGCGGCGGGTGCAGGCGGCGGTCCTGGAACGCACCCGGCTGCACTGCAGCGTCGGGATCGGCGACACGCTCGTGCGGGCCAAGAACGCGACCGACCTCGGCAAGCCGCGCGGGGTGTTCCGGCTGACGGCCGATACCTGGCTCGAGGTCATGGGCGACAAGGACACGATCGCGCTGTGGGGCGTGGGGCCCAAGGTCTCCCGGCGTCTCGCAGCCCACGGCATCCGGTCGGTGCGTCAGCTCGCCGAGGCCGATGTCGACGTGCTGGCGGCGGAGTTCGGCCCGAAGATGGGCCCGTGGTACCGGCAGCTCGGCCGCGGTGAAGGCTCGGCGGTCGTGGACGACACGCCCTGGGTGGCACGCGGACACAGCCGCGAATCGACGTTCCCGCAGAACCTCATCGAGCCCGGCGAGGTTCTGCGGGCGGTGAAGCATCTGCTCGCGCACGTGCTCGCCGACGTCGCCGCCGAACAGCGCCCCGTCGTCGGCGTCGGCCTGAAGGTGCGCTATGCCCCCTTCACGACGAAGACGTTCGTGCACAAGATCGCCGCGACGACGGACCCCGGCGTCGTCGAGAGCGAACTGCTCGGGCTGGTCGGCAAGATCGACCCGGAACGCGAGATCCGTCTTCTCGGCGTCCGCGCCGAGATGGCGATGCCCGACGACGCACGCGAAGGGCACACGCCGACCCGCAGCGGCTGGTGAGCGCCTCGGGTCACGCGTTGATGATCGTGCTGAAAGCCAGGACGATGATGAGCGCATTGAGGAAGAAGCTCAGCGTCGTGTGCCAGACGACGCTCCAGCGCATCCGGGTCGTCACCACCTGCACGTCGGACACCGAGAAGGCGGTCGCGTTCGTGAACGAGAAGTACACGAAGTCGACGAGCCGCGGCGACGGCGTGCGCGGGAACACCAGCGGCGGCTCGGGCGCCCGGCGGTAGTGCCGATCGTAGATGCGTGCGAAACCCCAGTGGAACAGCGCCCACGACAGCAGCATCGCCCACACGGCGACGGGCTCGACCCACCCCGCCCAATCCGGGTCGTTGCGCAGCACGACGATCGTCACGACCGCGACGAGCCCCACGACACTGGTGAGGAACGTCGCCGTGGTCGAGATCATCGCGACGACCGGGTGCAGCTCGAACCGCTGCAGTCGAGCGGATGCCGCGGGCCGCAGCCGCACGCTGACCCCGACCGCGATGACCGAGCCGAGCCAATACACGGTGCCGATGAGACACCACAGCACCAGAAAGACGACGGTCAGACTCTCGTCGTCGACCCAGATGAGCAGCAGCCCGATCGCGATGAGCGCCAGCTGCACGGCGAGGTCGACGGCGCGCAGGATCACCCCTCCGACCACGCGTACCTCCTCGATCGATGCCACGCTATCGCCGCGACGATCGGATGCCGCGCGCGCGGCGGCGTGTCAAGCCCCGTGCCGCGCTTCGCCCCGCGCCGTAACGTGCGACGTGACAGGAAGGATGCACCATGCTCCGCGCCCTCGCGCTCAACTGCACGCTGAAACCGTCCCCCGCCGATTCGAGCTGCGACCTGCTCGCCCAGCAGATGCTCGATGCCCTCGCCGCCCACGATGTGAAGGGCGAACAGCTGCGCGTCGTCGACTTCGCCGTGGCCCCCGGCGTCGAGAAGGACATGGGTGACGGCGACGAGTGGCCGCGCATCCGTGAGAAGGTCCTCGCCGCCGACATCCTCATCTTCACGACGCCCACCTGGATGGGACACATGTCCAGCGTCGCGCAGCGCGTGCTGGAGCGCCTCGACGCGGAGATGTCCGAGACCGATGCGCAGGGACGCCCGATCCTGTCCGACAAGGTCGCGCTCACGGTCGTGCTCGGCAACGAGGACGGCGCGCACGCCATCATGGCCGATGCCCACCAGGCGCTGGCCGACCTGAGCTTCACGATCCCTCCGCTCGGCGGCGTGTACTGGAACGGTGAGGCGATGCACACGACGGACTACAAGGACCTCCCCGAGACACCCGAGAAAGTCGCACAGACGACGGCGGACGTCGCCCGCAACGCCGCGCACCTCGCGATACTGCTGAAGGAGCGGCCCTACCCCGCCGGCTGAGGCCGCCGGTACTGCTCGAGCCAGCGCAGCCACACCTCGCTCACGGTCGGGAACGCCGGCACGGCATGCCACAGCCGCTCGAGCGGCACCTCGCCGACGACCGCGATGGTCGCGGCGTGCAGCATCTCAGCGATGTCCGGACCGACGAAGGTCGCGCCCACGATGACGCCCCGTTCGTCGTCGACGATCGCGCGGGCATGTCCCGAGTAATGGTCGGCATGGGTCGTCGCGCCCGCGATCGCTCCGAGGTCGTGATCGAGCACGCGCACACGCAGGCCCGCATGCTTCGCGGATTTCTCGGTGTGCCCGACCGACGCGACCTCGGGGTCGGAGAACACGACCTGCGGCACGGCCGAGTGATCCGCCGTGGCGACATGAGGCCCCCACGGACGATCGTCGAGCGCCTCGCCACGCGCCCGCGCCGCGATCGCGTCGCCCGCCGCGCGAGCCTGGTACTTGCCCTGGTGGGTCAGGAGAGCCCGGCCGGTCACGTCGCCGACGGCATACAGTCCGTCGTGTCCGACGACGCGCATCGTGTCATCTACCTCGATCCGGCCTCCGGGCTCGAGCCCGACCACGTCGAGCCCGATGTCACGCGTGCGCGGCGTGCGGCCCGTCGCGACGAGGATCTGCGACGCGCGCATCTCGGCGCCATCCGACAGCGTCAGCACGACCTCGCCATCGACGCGCGCGACGCGCTCGACCTCGACCTGAGTGCGCACATCGACGCCCGAGTCCTCGAGAGACTTCTGGACCGTCTCGCCGACGAACGGCTCCCACGAGCCGAGCAGCCCGGACCGGGCGACGAGCGTCACGGCGCACCCGAGCGACGCGAACGCGGTCGCCATCTCGACGCCGACGACCCCTCCGCCGAGGATCACCAGCGACATCGGCACGTCACGCACCGCCGTGGCGTCACGACTCGTCCAGGGCGCCGCATCGGCGAGACCGGGGATGTCGGGAAGCAGCGCCGCCGAGCCGGTGCACACGGCGACCGCGTGGCGCGCGACCAGCGTCGTCGCCTGGCCCGCGGCATCCGTCACGGTGACCTCGCGATCGCCGCTCAGTCGGCCGTGCCCGCGCACGAGGTCGATGCCCGCGCTCTCGAGCCACTCGACCTGCGAGGCGTCGTCCCTGTTGCTCACCAGCGCGTCACGACGTCTGAGCAGGCCGGCGACATCGACGGAGCCGGACACCGCCTGCCGCGCACCGTCGACGTCGCGTGCCGCCTTCAAGGCGCTGCCGGCACGCAGCAGCGCCTTGGAGGGTATGCACGCCCAATACGAACACTCGCCGCCGACGAGCTCGCGCTCGACGATCGCGACCGAGAGCCCGCCCTGCGCGGCGCGGTCGGCGACGTTCTCGCCAACGGGCCCTGCGCCGATGACGACGAGGTCGTATTCGCTTCTTCGCATGCCGCACACCGTAGACCCCACGGCCGACATCTGCGAGGTGCAGACCGGAAGACGCGCAGCACATCAGCACCGATCACGTCAAGCCTGCGCCCGGCACTCCCCGATGTCCGAGGCGTGTGGTTTTGTGGAACAGGCCGAAAGGACGCCATGGCGATCGAGTTCCGCTCCGTCTCGAAGCGGTTCGCCGACGGCACGCTCGCCGTCGACGATTTCAGTCTTGTGATCCCCGCCCACCGCACGACGGTGCTCGTCGGTTCTTCGGGCTGCGGCAAGACGACTCTGCTGCGCATGATCAACCGGCTCGTCGAGCCCACGAGCGGCGAGATCACGATCGATGACGAGCCGATCAGGGATCGAGATGCCGTGCGTCTTCGTCGCGGCATCGGCTACGTCCTGCAGAACGCGGGCCTGCTCCCCCACTTCTCCGTCGTCGACAACATCGCGACCGTTCCGGTGCTGACGGGGGTCCGCCGTCGCCGCGCACGCGAACGCGCGCTCGAGCTGATGGACGTCGTGGGACTCGACCGGGCGCTCGCTGAGCGTTACCCGAGCCAGCTGTCGGGGGGCCAGCAGCAACGCGTCGGGGTCGCGCGCGCTCTCGCCGTCGATCCCAACATCCTGCTGATGGACGAGCCGTTCGGTGCGGTCGATCCCATCGTGCGCCGAGAACTGCAGGTCGAGACGTCGCGCCTGCAGCGCGAGCTCGACAAGACGATCGTCTTCGTGACGCACGACATCGACGAGGCCTTCCTGCTGGGCGATCAGGTGGTGATCCTCGAAAAGGGCGCGCGGATCGCTCAGCAGGGCAGCCCGAGCGAGATCATCGAAAACCCCGCGAGCGACTTCGTGGCCGACTTCATCGGCGTCCAGCGCGGCGCGCGAGCCCTGCGCACCAAGCGCACGTCGCGGGGCATCGTGCTCGTCGACGCCGCTGGGCGCACGCAGGGCGTGCTCGTGGATGACCCCGTGGCAGAGGGGCCGCCGTGACCTGGGTGATCGACAACCTCGATCTCGTCGGGCGGCTGACGGTCGACCACCTGCGGCAGAGCATCATCGCGATCGTCGCCGGCAGCCTTCTGTCACTCCCCCTCGGGTGGCTCGCTTTCCGGTACACGCGGCTGCGGGGTCTCGTGCTCACGGCGGTGTCGCTGCTCTACACGATCCCGTCGTTCGCCCTCTTCGCCGTACTCGCGGCGGTGTTCGGGGTGCCCATGCTGTCCGAGACGAACCTCATCGTGGCGCTGACGATCTATGCCGTCGCGATCATGACGCGGTCGGTCACCGAGGGGCTGGCCTCGGTCGATCCCACGACGCGCAGCGCGTCGGTCGCCCTCGGGTTCGGCGCCTGGCGCCGGTTCTGGACGGTCGATGTGCCGCTGGCGGGCCCCGTCTTCCTCGCTGGTCTGCGGGTCACCGCGGTGTCCACGATCTCCCTCGCGGCGGTCGGCATCCTGATCGGCGTCATCAATCTCGGCTACCTCTTCACCAACGGTGCGCAGCGCCGTATCATCCCCGAAGCCGTCGTCGGCGTCGTCGCGGTCGTCGTGATCGCACTCGTCATCGACGTGCTGCTCCTGCTGCTCGGGCGAGCGCTCATGCCGTGGACGCGTCGTGCCGTGACGCGCCCGGCGGCGACGAAGCAGGTGATCGCCGTATGAACCTGTTCGTCGACGCCTTCGCGTGGATCTTCTCCCCCGACCGGCTGACCGGGTCACTCCCCCTGCCGACCGCGATCGCGCAGCATCTCGGCTTCACCCTCGTCTCCGTGCTCATTGCGGCAGCCATCGCCATCCCCGCGGGCTGGGCGATCGGGCATACGGGGCGGGGTCGCGAGATCGCGGTGTTCCTCTCGGGCGGAGCACGCGCCCTGCCCTCGCTCGGGCTCGTCGTGCTGCTGTGGCTGCTGCTCGGCGTCACGTTCAAGACCGAGGCCGCGATCGTGGCGTTCGTCGTGCTGGCGATCCCCTCGATCCTCGCGGGCGCCTATGCCGGCATCGAGGCGATCGACCGGACGATCATCGACGCCGGCCGCGCGATGGGCATGACGCCCTGGCAGGTGCTGTGGAAGATCGAGGTGCCGCTCGGTCTCGCGCTGCTCATCGGCGGGCTGCGCTCTGCGACGCTCCAAGTCGTCGCGACCGTCACGATCGCGACCTACATCGGCCTCGGAGGCCTCGGCTTCTACATCCTGCAGGGCATCCCCCTGCAGCGCTTCGACCAGATCCTCGGGGCGTCGCTCGTCGTCGTCGCACTTGCTCTCGTGCTCGATGCCGTCTTCGCTCTGCTCGCCCATTTCGTCGTACCCCGCACGACCCTGTCCACCCGCCTCACCCCGCGGGCGTCTGCCACGGTGACCGCGCTCGCCCCCGCACCCTGAACCACACCCCAGGAGGAACCCATGCTCTCTGCACGTACCCGCGCCGCGCTCGCCCTCGGCGCCGCCACGCTCACCGCCGTCGCCCTGGTCGGCTGCGCCTCGAACGACCCGCTCAGCGGCGACACCGCGGACACGACCGACACCGGTGACAGCTCGACGATCGTGATCGGCTCGCAGGCGTACTACTCGAACGAGATCATCGCCGAGATCTACGCGCAGGCACTCGAAGACGCCGGCTTCGACGTCGAGCGCCAGTTCAGCATCGGCCAGCGCGACGCGTACATGCCGTCGCTCGAGGATGGCTCGATCGACCTCTTCCCCGAGTACACCGGCAACCTGCTGCAGTACTTCGATGACACCGCGACCGTGACGACGACCGACGAGGTCTATGCCGCCCTGCAGGACGCCCTGCCCGAGAGTCTCACCGTGCTCGACCAGTCCCCCGCGACCGACCAGGACTCCTACAACGTCACGGCTGCGTTCGCGGCGGACAACGGTCTCACCGCGATCGCCGATCTCGCCGGAGTCGAGGGGCTCATCCTCGGCGGCGCACCCGAGCTCGAGGAGCGTCCGTACGGTCCGAGCGGGCTGTCCGAGGTCTACGACGTCGACGTGCAGTTCCAGGCGACGGGTGACACGACCGTCGACGAGCTGGTCGCCGGCAACATCCAGGTGGCCAACGTCTACAGCGCCGACCCGCGCATCGAGACCGACGAGCTCGTGACGCTCGAAGACCCCGAAGGGCTGTTCCTCGCGTCGCACGTCGTGCCCGTCGCGAACGTCGACATCGCTGACGAGATCGCCGACATCATCAACGCCGTGAGCGCAGCCCTCACCCCCGAGGCGCTCGTGGCGCTCAACGTCGAATCGACCGTCGACCAGCGGTCCACCTCTGACATCGCGGCGGACTGGCTCGCCGCTCAGGGTCTCGTCTGAGCTCGCCTTGACCTCTCGGGCGGCAGCTAACCCGCCCCGCTCGAGAGGTCAAGGGGTTGTCGCTTCGGGGCATCCGGCGGATGCTGGAAGAATCGACCCCCTCAGCGGGTCGGCCCACGCCCCGAGGAGCACACATGAGCATGTCCACCCCGCCGCTGCCGGGCACCCCGAGCGTGCCCGAGCCGATGCCTCCCCACCCCGATGAGCCCCTCGCACCCACTCCCGACGAACCACTTGCGCCGACTCCCGACGAGCCGCGCATCTCGGCGACCACGCTTCCCGGCGGGGCCTGACGCAACACGACGCTCGACCGTCTCGGTCGTCATCCCGGTCAAGGACGACGCGCGCGAGCTCGCGCGCTGCCTGCGAGCGCTCGAGGCGCAGTCCCGACGCCCCGACGAGATCCTCGTCGTCGACAACGGCTCGACGGACGATTCCGCGGAGGTCGCCCGGGCGGCGGGGGCACGGGTGATCTCGTGCGCTCAGCCTGGTATCCCCGCGGCGGCCGCCTACGGCTACGACCACGCCTCGGGCGACATCGTGCTGCGCCTCGACGCGGACTGCCTGCCGTCGACGAGCTGGGTCGCCACGATGGCCGATGCGTTCGCGGCACGGCCCGACATCGCCGCGTTCACCGGCGGCGCGCGCTTCATCGACGGACCACCCCGGCTGCGTGCTCCACTGGCCGCCGCTTATCTCGGCGCCTACGCCGCCGTGCTGACACCGACGCTCGGGCACCTGCCCCTGTTCGGCTCGAACCTGGGCTTTCGGCGCGGTGTGTGGCGCAGCATCTGCTCGTCTGTTCATCGCACGGACGCCGAGCTTCACGATGATCTGGACTTCGCGTACCACGTGGGCGAGCGCTACCGCATCGGCTACCTACCCGGCGCCCGAATGGGCATGTCGATGCGCCCGTTCTCGAGCGGTCGTTCCTTCGCGCGGCGGCTGCGGCGCGGCTTTCGCACGGTGCTGGCGCACTGGCCGGCCGACTTCCCGCCCGTACGCTGGGTGAAGATTGTCCTGTACCGACTCGGCATCGCCCGGATCCGTCGACGACCGTGAGGAGGCCCGCATGACCGAGTCGCTCATCGGCGCCGTCGCGGCACCTGACCTGCACGTCATGTCCTTCAACGTCCGGCGTCGGCTCGGCGCGCTGGCCTGGCGCCGCGCCGATCGCTGGTCGGTGCGCAGGCCTCTCGTCGAGCAAATGCTGGACAGCGAGCGCCCCACTCTGCTCGGCGTTCAAGAGGCCCTCCCCGATCAAGCCGCCGCGATCGGCGCGGCCCTCGGGGCGCACTACCGCTTCATCGGGCAGGGGCGTCAGGCCGGTGGCCGTGGAGAGGGGTGCCCTCTGTTCTATGATTCGCGGCGCCTCGAGCTGCTCGACAGCGCGCAAGAGGCCCTGTCGTCAACGCCCTCGGTCGCCGGGTCTCGGTCACGAGGCGCCCTGGCTCCCCGCGTACTGGTGCAGGCGACGCTGCGCGACCGTGCAACCGGTGCGCAGTTCGTTGCCGTCAACACGCACCTCGACCCCCTGTCGCGGTCATCCCGTCTGAAAGCTGTCCGCCGCATCCGGCACGTCGTGCGCGCGGCCGCCCTTCCCGCGATCGCGACGGGCGATCTCAACGCGTCGCATGATTCGCCGGCGGCGCACGCGCTGCTGGCCCAGGGATCGCTGCGCGATACGTGGACCGCCGCCGCCGAGCGTCTGACACCCGCGTGGGGCACGTTCGCGAACTACCGACGCCCGCGATCCGGCGGCGCCCGGATCGACATGGTCGCCGTCACCCCCGGAGTGGAGGTCGCCCAGGTCGGCATTCGTGCGCTCACCATCGACGGCGGTTGGCCGTCGGATCATCTCCCCGTCCAAGCCCGTGTGCGAATCGAGTCGACGGCATGATCGAGAACTTCCTGCGCCCGCCCCAGAGCCTCGGCGACATCATCGCCGACGCCGTGCGCGTCATCGGGGTGCTGAGTGTCATCATCGCCGCCATCTGGTTCTCGCCCACCGATGCCGGCATCCTCGCCCTCGCCCTGCCGGCGCTGCTCGTCCCGCGGTTCGTCGGCGTGCGCGCGTGGTTCGACATCACCTACGGCGTCACGGTGCTCGTGGCCGCCTGGAGCAATGTCCTCGACCTCTACCGCACGATCACGTGGTGGGACATCCCCGCCCACGTCATCGGCACGGCCGTCCTCGCCGCGATGGCCTATCTCGGACTCGCTCGACTGCGCGTCGTGCCCGCGCCCGGAGGCCCGGGGTTCACGGCACGCGTGCCCATCGTCTTGGTGACGGTGATCGGGCTCGCCGCGAGCGCCATCTGGGAGATGATCGAATGGGCCGGCTACGAGTTAGTGACCGATGACATCTTCGTCGAATACGTCGACACGATCGGAGACATGGCCGCCGGCGGCCTCGGCGCATTCTGTGCGGGCCTGGTCCTCGCCGGAGTGCGGCTGGACCGCGAGTCCGCCGAGCCCCGCGAGGTCACCCGTCGACGCCCGAGGGCACGGCGCTCGGAGCGAGCCCGGGGGTGAGCGACTCGCGCTCGTCGAAGACGAAGCAGTCGCCGTCCCAGTGCTCGCCTCCCACGTGCTCGAAATAGCCCAGGATGCCGCCGTCGAGCTGCCGCGCGTCGACTCCCTGCTCCCGCAGGTAGATCGCCGCTTTCTCGCAACGGATGCCGCCGGTGCAGAAGCTCACGACCGTTTTGTCCTGCAGGTCCCCGCGCGCTCGCGCCGCAGCGTCCGGAAACTGGGTGAACCGCTCGATGCGCCAATCGAGGGCGCCGCGGAACGTGCCGTAGTCGACCTCGAAGGCGTTGCGGGTGTCGAGCAGCACGACCTCGCGGCCCTCGTCGTCGTGACCCGCGTCGAGCCAGCGCCGCAGCGTCTGCGGTGAGACGGCAGGCGCGCGACCGTCGGCGGGACGGATCGTGGGGTGGTCCATCCGGATGATCTCGCGCTTGACTTTGACGAGCATCTTGCCGAAGGGCTGATCCGACGACCAGCTCTCCTTCGTCTCGAGTGAGGCGAACCGCTCGTCGAGCCGGAGCTCGTCGACGAAAGCACGCACGGCCCCCGCATCGCCGGCGAGGAAGACGTTGATCCCCTCCTCGGCCAACAGGATGGTGCCCTTGAGCCCTGCGCCGAGGGCGCGATCGCGCAGCACGACGCGCAGCGCGCCGGGGTCGTCGATTCTCGTGAAGAGATACGCGGAGATGTTCAGAACGGATGCCACGGCGTCCAGCCTACGAGGCGCGCCTGTCAGCAGCCTCTCGTGATGGTCTGGGGGGCGGCGGCCACGGGCACAGCGGCGAGGCGTTCGGGGTGGGTGTAGACGTTCATGGTGTCGCCGCGCACGAAGCCCGCGAGTGTCAGCCCCGACGCGGCGGCGAGTTCGACGGCCAGCGAGGATGGCGCGGAGACGGCGGAGAGGATCGGAATCCCGGCCATGACGGCCTTCTGCACGAGTTCGAAGCTCGCCCGACCCGAAACCTGCAGCACCGTGCCGCGCAACGGCAGCCGGTCATTGAGCAGCCCCCAGCCGATGACCTTGTCGACGGCGTTGTGACGGCCGACGTCTTCGCGGAGCACGAGCATCTCGCCGGATTCCGCGTGGAAGAGCGCGGCGGCATGCAGGCCACCGGTCTTGTCGAACACGGACTGCTGCTCACGCAGCCGATCGGGAAAGGCCACGACATCAGCGGGCGAAACCGTCGTGCGGTCGGTCGCGAGGTCGTACGACGACACGGTCTCGACGGCATCGATCGACGCCTTGCCGCAAATGCCGCAGGAGCTCGTCGTGTAGAACGCGCGGGCAACGTCGGGCGAGGGCGGCGCGACGCCCGGCGCCAGAGTGATGTCGAGCACGTTGTAGGTGCTCTCACTGGCCGTGCGCGCCTCCGGGCCTGCCGACGCGACGCCGCAGTGGATCGCCGAGCGGAACTCGTCGCCCCGCGAGATGACGCCTTCGGACACGAGGAACCCGCCGGCGAGCTCGACGTCGCTGCCGGGGGTGCGCATCGTGACGGCGAGCGCCATGCCCGCGACGCGGATCTCGAGGGGCTCCTCGACCGCGAGTGTGTCGGGTCGCCGACGCACGGTCGTCCCCTCTGCGGTCACTCTGATCCGCGTGACCGGTCGCCGCGCCGTGATCCGCCCCATGGCGTCATGCTAGCCGCGACGACCGGACCGGAGGCCGCGTCGTTCGTTTCGCCCCGCGGCCGTCAGCCGCCGATCGCGTTCATGCCGCGCGCAGGCTGCAGGAACGACGGGTCGTTGATCGCGTGGCCGGGGAGCTTGCCCCGCACGCACGCGCGCAGCATCCGATCGATGTCGGTTTCAGCGTCGACCGCGTCCCGCCGAAGAGCCGGCACCAGGTCGTACTCTGTCGTCGAGAAGAGGCAGTTGCGCAGCTGACCGTCGGCGGTGAGGCGCAGCCGGTCGCAGTCCCCGCAGAACGGGGCCGTGACCGAGGCGATGACGCCGACGGAGTGCGTGGAACCATCGAGTATCCACTGCTCGGCCGGAGCGCCGCCGCGGCCGGGCAGCGGGGTGAGTGTCCACCGCTCAGCGAGGCGGTCGAGGATCTCGGCGCGCGTCACCATGCGCGAGCGATCCCACGTGTGGCCGGCGTCGAGCGGCATCTGCTCGATGAAGCGCATCTGCGCGTCGTGCGCGATCGCGAACTCGACGAGATCGACGAGTTCGTCGTCGTTGACATCGCGCATCGCGACGGCATTGATCTTGAGCGGCCGCAGCGCCGATTGCTGCGCCGCGGCGACGCCGGCCAGCACGTCGTCGAGCCGGTCGCGGCGCGTCAGTTCGCGGAATCGGTCGGCGCGCAGCGTGTCGAGTGAGATGTTCAGCCGCGCGAGCCCCGCGGCCCGCAGTGCGGGAAGCACATCCGCCAGACGGATGCCGTTCGTCGTCATCGCGACATGCACGGGCTGGCCCGCGTGCGTACGCAGAGCCGCGAGCCTGCCCACGATGTCGACGATGTCCGCACGCAGCAGCGGTTCGCCGCCGGTGAGCCGGAACGTCGAAATGCCCGCCGCCGCCGCGACGCGAGCGACCCGGAGGATCTCGTCCGTGGTGAGGATGCTCGATCTCGCGAGCCATTCGTTGCCCTGCTCGGGCATGCAGTACGTGCAGCGCAGCGAGCAGCGGTCGGTGAGCGAGATGCGCAGATCCCGGTGGACACGACCGTGCGTGTCCGTGAGCGGCCCGGCATCCGGGTGGTCGGCCGGTGCACCGGCGTGCGGCATCCGCATGCCGATCGCCACCGGCACCGCGGTCATTCGCGCACCTTTGCCACCCGCTGGGCCATACGCCGAGGATAAACCCCTCACCGCCCGCGCGGGGTCGCCCCCGTCGCTCTCCTACCGGCAGGGTCTTGCCGCGGATCGTGCCGTAAGAAGTGGCTTTCCTTCACGTAGAGCCATAATCCCGGGGGTTTACCCGCCAGATCCCCGGGGAGCGGCGGAAAGGTGGGCGACAGTGGAGGAACGCTTCGCCCCTCTGGAGGATTTCATGCACGCTGCTGAGACGCACGATTCCGACGCTTCCGACTTTCTCGCCGTGCCGGTCTGGTACGACCGTCACCCCTCGCAGGCCGAGGGCGAAGACTTCTAAGGCTTCGCCGGCCCGCTAGATCAGACGCACCGCGCCAGGTGCGACACGGACCACGATGTCGCTGCCGGACGCGAGTCCCCGCGCGATCGCCTCATCCGCGGACACGTCGATCGAGATATCGGGGTCTTTCACACGCACGCGAACGCCGCCGGGTGTGTGCTCGAGCCGCGCGATGCGCGCCGACCACACCCCTGCACCCGCTCGCGCGTCGGGACTGACGAGATGCGCGCGCGACGGTGCGAAGACCGCCGTCGCGGGACCATCGGGCGCTGATACCGGGAGCTCGAGCGTCCCCGCGACGAACCGTCCGGCGTGCACCGCTCCGACCACGCGGTTGACTCCCGCCACAGCGGCGGTGAACCGTGTGCCAGGTGCCCCGAGGACATCGCGCACCGCGCCCGACTGGCTCACGGTGCCACCTTCGAGCACCACGAGTCGTGCCGCGAGCGCGACGGCGTCGACGGCGTCGTGCGTCGCGATGACGGCCGTCGTCCGGGTCTCGGCGAGCTGGTCGTGCAGGAGTGCACGGATCTCAGCCGCCGTCTCGGGATCGAGCGACGTGAGCGGCTCGTCGAGCAGGAGCGCCGCCGGCCGCGTCGCCAACGCACGCGCGAGTGCCACGCGCTGCTGCTGACCGCCCGACAACTGCCCCGGACGCCGCGCGCCCAACCCGTCGAGGCCGACACGCGCCAGCCACTCATCGGCCTCGGCCCGCGCGACGGCGGCTGAGACACCCTGCGCGCGCCGGCCGAACGCGATGTTCCCCTGTGCGCTCAGGTGCGGAAACAGACGCGGGTCCTGCCCGAGAAGCACGACGCGTCGCTGCGCGGGAGTGACGTGCGTCCGAGGCCGGGGCGCGGCCTCCAGCACCCGAGTACCCAGCACGACGCGACCCGCGTCGAGCCCCACGAGACCCGCGAGGACCCCGAGAAGGGTCGACTTTCCCGCGCCACTGGGCCCCATGAGGGCAACCACCTCGCCCGGAGCCGCCGACACGTGCGCGTCGAGACGGAACCCCGGCCGTTCGACGATGACGCGCGCGTTCAGCGCCTCGCCCGTCATCGGGGGGCCTCCACTCGCCACGCGCGCACGAGCAGGAGCACACCGACCGCCGTGACGAGCAGCAGCAGCGACAGCGCGACGGCCGTGCCCTGTGACACACCCGCGCCGTTGAACGCGGAGTAGATGGCGAGCGGCATCGTCTGCGTCACGCCCGGAGCGTTCCCGGCGAACAGTGCCGTCGCGCCGAATTCGCCGATCGCGCGAGCGAAGCACAGCACGATCCCCGCCACGAGCCCGGGGGCTGCGAGCGGCAGGGTCACGCGCGCGAGGATCGTCCACCGGCTCGCACCGAGCGCGGCGGCCGTCTGCTCGTACCCGACGCCCCTCGTGCGCAACGACCCCTCGAGCGCGAGCACGAGGAAGGGCAGTGCGACGAACACCTGCGCGAGCACGACGGCACCGGTCGTGAACGGCACACGCACTCCCCACTCGTCGAGGAGCCCGCCGAGCCGGCTCGTGCGACCGAGGAGGAACAGCAGCGCGACACCGCCGACCATCGGGGGAAGGACGAGCGGCACGGTGACGACAGCGCGAAGGAGGGCTGCCGTGCGCCGGCCCGCCCGCGCGATGACGAGCGCGAGGGGCACCCCCAGCACGATGCACACGGCGGTCGCGATGAGTCCGGTGAGCATCGACAGCCCGAGCGCCGACCGCGCTTCGGACGATGTGACGTCGTTCCATAGGGTCGACCACTCGACGCGCAGCACGAGCGCACCCAGCGGCAGCACGAGCAGCGCGATCCCGACGAGCGCGGGGACGGCGAGCACCCGGGGCACGAACCCGCCCGCATCGCGGTGATGAGTCACGGTGATCCGAAGCCGAGATCGGCGAGCACGGCGCGTCCGTGGCTGCTCGACAGGAACGCGACGAATGCCGCCGCGGCGGCGGGGTTGGCGGCATCGGTCAGCGCGGCCACCGGGTAGCGGTTGACGACGTCGTCGGCCCCCTCGGCGCGGACCGTCTCGACGGCGGTGACCCAGCGCACGTCGGTCGCGTAGACGAGTCCCGCGTCGGCTTCGCCGAGGGCGACCTTGGCGAGCACCGCCGTGACGCTCTGTTCGAGACTCGCCGGGGCGACCGCGACGCCGGCGTTGCCGAGAAGTGCCCCGGACGCCGCTCCGCACGGCACGTCGGGAGCGCAGAGGACGACTGTGCGGCCGGGATCGCCGAGACTCTGCAGGCCCGTCACGTCGCCCGGGTTGCCGGCCGGGACCGCGATGACGAGGGTGTTCGAGGCGAAGTTCTGCGCGCTCACGGCGAGGTCGCCGATCGCGGCCATGGTGTGCTCGTCTGCCGAGGCGAACACGTCGGCGGGCGCTCCTTCGATGATCTGCGTCGCGAGCGCGCTCGACCCGTCGTAGACGACCGGAAGAACCTCGAGCGACGGGTGCTCGTCCGCGAAGCGCTCCGCGAGCTCGTCGAACGCCTCATCGAGCGAGGCCGCGGCGTAGATCCTGAGCTGGCCCGTCAGGTCTGCGCGGGGCGTGGACTGCGCGGCGTCGTCTGAGACAGCGCCGGCGACCGCGCACCCCGTCAGCAGCCCGAGGGCCACGGCGGCGGTGATGAGGCCGCGGACGACGCGCACGCGAGCCACGTCAGTCCTTCGGGGTTTCGACGATGACCGTCGTCGCCTTGACGACGGCGACCGCGAGAGAGCCCGGCTCGAGAGCGAGCTCGCGCACCGCCTCGGCCGAGAGCAGCGACACGACACGGTGGGGACCGGCCTGGATGTCGACCTGCGCCATGACACCGTCGACCTGCACGCGCGTGACGAGACCGACGAATCTGTTGCGGGCGCTCGAGAGCACGTCGGTGGGGTCGGATGCCGCACGGGCAAGCTCGACGGCGTGTGCCGCGAGTGCATCACCCGGGATCCGCGCGGGGGTGTCCCCCGTCGTCGGCAGCGTGTCGGCGTCGACCCAACGCCGCACGGTGTCGTCACTCACGCCCAGAAGACGTGCCGCTTCAGAGATGCGAAAAGTGTCCACGAGGCGACCGTACCACCGCAGGTGCGGAGCCAGATGGTCGTTTACTCCGTGCCTGCGGTACGAACCCCGGCCTACTGTGCGAGGACTTCGGCGTCAGGCTTCTCCGTCCGCATGGGATCTGCGGTGCGAGCCCGACGCGAAGACGTTCAGCCCGAGCACGCGGGACAGGTAGGCCGTCGCGGCCTGGCCGCGGACGCTGTTCCCGGCGGGGTCCAGCGGCGGCGAGTAGGCGCCGATGCCGACCTTGCCGGGTGCGATGGCGACGAGGCCGCCCGAGACACCGGACTTGCCGGGCAGTCCGATCTCGAACAGCCACTCCCCGGACCTCTCATAGAGCCCGCTGGCCGCGAGCGCCGCGAGCGTGTCGCGGCTCGCCGCCGCCGAGACGACCCGTTCGCCCGTGATCGGGTTCACGCCGCCGTCCGCGAGGGTCGCGGCCATGACCGCCAGGTCGTGCGCGTCGACGAGCACGGAGCACTGGCGCGTATAGACCTCGACGACGTCGAACGGGTCGCACGAGATGCGTCCATAGCTTTCGAGCAACTGAGCGATCGCCCGGTTGCGATGATTCGTCGCGCGTTCGGAGCGATAGACCTCGTCGTCGACGACGAGCGGGCGGCCCGCGAAGCGGGACAGCCCGCTGAGGATATGCGCCCACTTCTCGTCGCCGTTCGCCCCCGGCATCATGGCCGTCGTCGCTATGGCGCCGGCGTTGACCATGGGATTGCCCGGATGGCCCTCTCTGAGCTCGATCGCAAGGAGGGAGTCGAAGGCGCCGCCGGTGTTGTTCACCCCGACGGCATCCAGCGCCTCGTCGTGGCCGAGCTCTTCGCACAGCAGGGCGTAGACGAAGGCCTTCGAGATGGACTGGATCGAGAAAGCCGTGCGGGTGTCGCCCTCTTCGTGGGATCCGCCGTCGACATCGACGACGCACAGCCCGAAACTCTCCGGGTCGGCCTCGGCGAGCGTGGGGATGTAATCGGCCAGCTCCCCGCCATCGTGGGCGCGTGCTCGCGCGTATGCTGCGGCGAGCGCGTCGTCGATGCGCTCACGCGGGGGCACCACGCCGGTGTCGGCGACCTGTTCGATATCGGTGATATCCAGTTCGCTGTCTCGCACGGTTCGACACTAGGCGACACACACGGCCGCACCCGAAGCCGACCTGCCCGCGCGGATGCGCCGTAGCCTGGCCTCTATGGCGATCCCTCCCCTCGTCGAACCGATCGACGCACTCGATGACGCCGAGGCGTCGCGCACGGCGAGGCACCGCGTGCTCGTCGGCTTCGGTGACGTCGGGCAGAGACGACTCGCAGCGGCTCACGTCGCCGTCGTCGGCGCGGGCGGCCTCGGCTCTGCCATTCTGCTCGCCCTCGCGGGGGCCGGGGTGGGCGCGATCACGATCATCGACGACGACATCGTGGAGGCATCCAATCTGCAGCGGCAGACCATGCACCGCGTCATCGACGTCGGCGCACCGAAGGTGGATTCGGCCGTCCGTGTGGCGGCTGACCTGTCTCCGGCGACGCACGTGCGTGCCGTCCGCGAACGGCTGACGCCTGACAACGCCGCTGTCCTCCTCGCCGGAGCGCACGTCGTGGTCGACGGCACCGACACGTTCGGCACGCGCGAAGCCGTCGCCGCGGCATGCGAAGAGCTCGGCGTGCCCCTCGTGTGGGGCGTCGTACAGGAGTTCCACGCCCAGGTGACGGTCTTCTGGTCCCACCCGCCCGCGGGGATCACCCCGGTGCTGCTGGCCGACCTCTATCCGCCGGCATCGATGGGCGACGTGCCGTCGTGCGCACAGGTGGGCGTTCTGGCACCACTGTGCGCGCAGACGGGGAGCCTCATGGCGACCGAGACCGTCAAGCTGCTGACGGGCGTGGGTGAACCGTTGCTCGGTCGCGTCGCCGTCATCGACGCGCTGCGCGGTCGCGTCGATGAAGTGGCGCTCCGCGGTGGAGGACGCCACCCCGTGGAAGCCCCCGACGTCCGTGCCGCCGCGCCCTCCGTCCCCGCACGCATCCCACAAGTGGATCCCACCGAAGCGGCGTCGGCCCGGGATTCGGGAGCAACGCTCGTCGACGTGCGCGAGCCGCACGAGACCGCGACGGGCATCATCGACGGGAGCCTCCAGATCCCCCTTGGGAGGCTCCTCGCCGACCCGGCGCTCGCGGGACCGGGCCCGGTCGTCGTCGTCTGCCAGGCCGGCGTGCGTGCGCAGCGCGCCGCGCAGGCTCTCGTCGCGGCGGGGATCGACGCGTCGGTGCTCGCGGGCGGGATGGACGCGTGGAACCGCGCACGGGGTGAGTCGGAGTGAGGGAGCTCGCGTCCGTTGCCGAGCACCTGGAGCGCGTGCTCGCGGCAGTGACGCCGGTCGAGACCGAGACGCTTCCCGTGGCGCGCGCACACGGTTCGGTGCTGCGCTCCCCCGTACACGCCGCCGTCGACATCCCGGTCTTCGACAACTCCGCGATGGACGGCTTCGCGGTGCGCCACGACGACGTCGCCGGCGCGACGAGGGGTACCCCCGTCGCACTGCGCGTCGTCGCCGATCTTCCCGCCGGAACCGCTCTGGATCCCCCGCTGGGGCCGGGCGAGGCCGCACGCATCATGACGGGCTCCCCCGTTCCGACGGATGCCTCCGCGATCGTGCCGTTCGAGGACACCGAGGGCGGACTCGAGCACTCCCTCGGCGAGATCTCCGTGCTGGCCGCGCCCAAGGGGGTCGGGGCGCACATCCGTCGCCGCGGCGAAGACGCCGTCGCGGGCGATCAGCTGCTTCCCGCAGGACTGCGCGTCGGAGCGCTGCAGGCGGCCGCCGCGGCTGCAGCAGGGGTCGCGGCGGTCACCGTGAGCCGACGCCCCCGCGTCGGGGTCGTCTCGACCGGCTCCGAGCTCGTCGCACCCGGCACGGTGCTCGCCCGCGGACAGATCCCCGAGTCCAACAGTGAGCTGCTCGCAGGGCTCGCGGCCGAGGCCGGTGCACAGGTCGTGCTGCGCACGAGCGTGTCCGATGACGGCGATGGTCCGCGACGCGCGATCGCCGCCGCCGAGGCCCTCGGCGCCGACCTCGTCGTCTTCTCGGGCGGTGTGAGTGCGGGGGCGTACGAGGTCGTCAAGAACACGCTGGGCGATGTCATGACGTTCACGAAGCTCGCGATGCAGCCGGGCAAGCCTCAGGGTTTCGGCCGCACCCCCTCGAACGTCCTGCTGTTCGGCCTTCCCGGCAACCCCGTGAGCGCCGCCGTGTCGTTCGAGGCGTTCGTCCGGCCCGCACTGCTGGCCCTGCAGGGCGCGACCGATCTCACGCGCCCCGTCATCACGCTGCCCGCGGCGAGCGGATGGCGGACGCCCCCCGGGCGCACGCAGTACCTTCCCGTCGCGATCGACCGCGGGGATCCGAGGGCGTGGCGTGCCGTGCCGGTGACACGCGGTGGCTCGCACCTCGCCGGCGGCCTCGGCCGCGCAGAGGCCTACGCCGTGATCCCGGCCGACGTCGCGGCGGTCGAAGCCGGAGATCTCGTCGATGTCATGCTGATCTCATGAGCTTCACGCACCTGGATGCCGCGGGCCGCGCCCGCATGGTCGATGTCACCGAGAAGCAGCCGACCGTCCGCTCCGCGACGGCCCGCGGGTTCGTCCGGTGCGCGGCGCACGTCGTCGCCGCCCTGCGCGACGGCTCGGTCCCCAAGGGCGACGTGCTCGCCGTGGCGCGGATCTCCGGCATCGGCGCCGCCAAGCGCACTCCCGATCTGCTGCCCCTCGCCCATGTCATCGGCGTGCACGGCGCGACGGTCGACCTCGACATCGCCGACGACGGCGTCGCGATCGAGGCCACCGTGCGTACGGCCGACCGCACCGGCGTCGAGATGGAAGCGCTCACGGCGGTCACGGTCGCCGCGCTCGCGATCGTCGACATGGTGAAGGCCCTCGACAAGGGCACGTCGATCGACGCTGTGCGCATCGTGCGCAAGACCGGCGGCAAGAGCGGTGACTGGGTGCGCGCGGGCGAAGAATGACCGGCTCGGAACGGCCCCCGGCCCGTGACCGCGAGCCGCGGGCCGGCGGCCAGAGACCGCCGCTCTCGGTGGGTGCCGTGCTGCTCGCCGGCGGGCGCGCATCGCGCGTGGGCGGTGCGGTGAAGCCCCTGTTCGACGTGGGCGGTCGCACGCTCCTCGCCACCGCCGTCGACGCCGTGCGCGCGATCGGTGCCGACCCCGTCACGATCGTCGCCCCAGTGCTCGATGCCGATCTCGCCGTCGCCTGGGTGCGCGAGACCCCCCCCTTCGGCGGACCCGCGGCCGCCATCATCGCGGCGCTCGCCACCTGGCCGGCGCACCACGATCCCGAGTGGACCGTGCTGCTGGCGTGCGATCTCCCCTCCGCCCACGCGGCGGTGCATCGGCTCGTGGCCGACATGATGCTCCTCCCCGCCGACATCGACGGCGTGTGCCTCGCGGACACCTCATCACGCCCGCAGTGGCTCATCGGCATCTACCGCACGACGAGGCTGCGCGCGGCGGCATCCGACCTCGCCGACCGCGGACGCGACGCACCCGTCCGCGCGCTCATCGACGGGCTCGCCCTCGCGGTCATCTCCGTGGATGATGCCCTCACCCGCGACGTGGATACGTGGGAGGATCTTGCCCGAGCCCGATCCGAGCACCGGCCGACCGAGGAGGCACCGTGAGCGATTCCCGCAGTCTTCCCCCCGAGGCCCTCGACGAGTGGGCGGCGGCCCTGCGCGAGCGCTTCGATCTGGCACCCGAAGACCTTCCGATCTCGCTCATCCTCGATCTCGCGCGCGACGTCGCCGTCGGTGTCGCGCGGCCTGCCGCTCCGTTCAGCGCGTTCGTCGCGGGACTCGTCGCGGGCCGCGCGGGCGGCACCCCCGAGGACACCCGCGCCGCCGTCGAGACCATCACGGCCCTCGCCGCGGACTGGACGGCGTGATGGCACGCGTCCGCTACTTCGCCGCCGCCGAGGAGATGGCCGGTCGCGCCGAAGAAACCCGCGTCGAGACGACTCTCGGCGACCTGCGCACGGCGCTCGCGCATGAGCGGCCCGGACTCGGTGGCATCCTGCCCCGCTGCGCCGTGCTCGTCGGCGGTGTCCGCGTGGGCGATGACACTCCGCTCGGCGCCGACGACCTCGTCGACGTCCTGCCGCCGTTCGCGGGCGGCTGACGGGGCACGGCGCGATGCCGCGGCTCGCGGTGTCAGCCGCCGATGCCCTTCCACGCGGTCGTGCCGTCGGATTCGACCTGACGCTTCCACACCGGAAGGTCGCGCTTGATCGCCTCGATCACGTCGCGGCACACGGCGAACGCCTCGGCTCGGTGGGGCGAGGCGACGGCGATCACCACCGCCAGGTCGCCGACCTCCAGCCGGCCCACCCGGTGCGACACGGCCACGATCGCCCCCGTCGACCCGATGCACGACGACGCGATGTCATGCAGCCTCGCCTCGGCATCGGGATGGGCGCTGTATTCGAGGGCGACGACGGCGGTCGCGGCATCCGGATCATGATCGCGGACCCGCCCGATGAACGACGCCACTGCCCCCGCGCGGGCGTCATCGACCGCGTCGAGGTGCGCAGCGATGTCGAGCGGTTCGTCGGTGATGCGCGCGAGGCGAAGGCCGCTCATGAGTGGTCTTCGCCTCGGAGCTGGTCGGTGACGTGCCGCGCGACAGACAGCACGAGGGGCATTCCGGATGCCACGGCCCGGGGCGACCCCGGAAGATTCACGATCAGCGCCCCCGCCGCCACGCCCGCGAGTCCGCGCGAGAGCATGCCCGCAGGCATCTCGGCGGCGCCCCGGCGGCGCAGTTCCTCGGCGATCCCCGGCACGGTCCGCTCGATGACGCGCGCGGTTCCCTCCGGCGTCTCGTCGCGGGGAGACACGCCCGTTCCCCCCGTGGTCACCACGAGACGGGCACCCGCGTCGATCGCGCTTCGCAGCGCACGCTCGACGCTGTCGGCCCCGTCAGGCACGATCACTGCTCCGTCGCAGGCGAACCCGGCCTCGCGCAGCGCGTCGACAGCGACCGGCCCGCTCGCGTCGTCGCGCTCACCCGCGGCGGAGCGATCGGACACGGTGATCACGGCGGCGCGCAACATGGCTCCAGCCTAGGAGTCGCGCCGTTCCAGCCGCACGATGACCGACTTCGACGTCGGCGTACCGCTCACATCGGCGACCGAGTCCAGCGGCACGAGCACGTTCGTCTCGGGATAGTAGGCCGCTGCGTTGCCGCGGGGCGTCGGGTAGGCGACGATGCGGAAGGCCTCGGCGGTGCGCTCCTCGGTCCGGCCTGCGGCGTTCGTCCACTCGGACACGAGGTCGACGACCTCACCGTCGGCGAAGCCCAGGTCGCGGATATCGTCGGCGTGCACGAGCACGACGCGGCGCCCCCCGCTGATGCCGCGGTAGCGATCGTCGGCGCCGTAGACGGTGGTGTTGTACTGGTCGTGCGAGCGCAGCGTCTGCAGCAGCAGGCGGCCGTGCGGGATGCGGGGGTACTCGAGCGGATTGACCGTGAACCGTGCACGCCCGTCGACCGTGTCGAACCGGCGGGAGTCGCGCGGACCGTTCGGCAGCCGCAGGGTCGCCCCCTTCGCGATGCGTGCTTCGTAGTCGTCGAAGCCGGGCACGACGCGCTGGATGTGCGCGCGGATGCGCGCGTAGTCCGTCTCGAGGGCGGCCCAGTCCGCGCGGGGCGCGTTGGCACGCGCGGGCCGGGCCGTGGCACCCGGCGACGAGAACAGCAGCCCGCACAGCCGGGCGACGATCGCGACCTCGCTCAGCATGTCGCCCGTCGGCGGGGCGAGGCGTCCGCGCGATGCGTGCACGGCGCCCATCGAGTCCTCGACGGTCACGCGCTGCTCGCGCCCGGCCCGCACATCACGGTCGGTGCGACCGAGGGTCGGCAGGATGATCGCCCGGCGGCCCGTCACGACATGGGAGCGGTTCAGCTTCGTCGAGACCTGCACCGTGAGGTCGACGCGAGCCACGGCCGCCTCGACGACCGCGGTGTCGGGCGTCGCCGAGATGAAGTTGCCGCCCATCGCCATGAAGAACCGCACGCGTGAGTCGCGCATCGCCCGGATCGCCTCGACCGTGTCGTACCCGTGCTCGCGCGGAGCATGGAAGCCGAACTCCGCATCGAGGGCATCGAGGAAGCCCGCCGAGGGCTTCTCGTAGATGCCGACCGTGCGGTCGCCCTGAACGTTGGAGTGACCGCGCACGGGGCACACTCCCGCGCCCGGGCGGCCGATGTTGCCCTGTAGCAGCAGAACGCTGAGGACATCACGCAGCATGGGCACCGAGTGCTTGTGCTGCGTGAGTCCCATCGCCCAGCACACGATCGTCGCTTTCGAGCCGCGCACGACCTCGGCGATGCGCCGCAGCTCGCCTTCGGACAGCCCCGTCGCCGCGACCAGGTCGGGCCACGCGGCATCTGCCATCGCCTGTCGGTACGCGTCGAACCCGCTCGTGTACCGAGCGATGAACTCGTGGTCCAGCGCATCGGTGGCGGGGACCGCCGAGGCCTCGAGCAGGTGCTTGCCGATCGCCTGGAAGAGCGCCTGGTCGCCGCCGAGACGAATCTGCACGAACTCGTCGGCGAGTTCGGTGCCGCCGAGGATCATCCCCTTCAGCGTCTGAGGGTTCTCGAACCGCACGAGCCCGGCTTCGGGCAGCGGGTTGACCGCGAGGATCCTCGCCCCGTGCTTCTTGGCCTTCTCGAGCGCCGAGAGCATGCGCGGGTGGTTCGTGCCCGGGTTCTGCCCCGCGACGATCAGCAGGTCGGCTTCGTGGATGTCCTCGATCGAGACCGTGCCCTTGCCGATGCCGATCGTCTCGGTGAGAGCCGAGCCCGACGACTCGTGGCACATGTTCGAGCAGTCCGGCAGGTTGTTCGTCCCGATTCCGCGCACGAGCAGCTGATACAGGAACGCCGCCTCGTTCGACGTCCGGCCCGACGTGTAGAACGCCGCCTCGTCAGGGTCGTCGAGCGCCGAGATCGCAGCGGCGATCTCGCGCAGCGCGTCATCCCACTCGATCGGCCGATAGTGCGTCGCACCCTCGTCGAGGATCATCGGATGCGTCAGCCGTCCCTGCTGCCCGAGCCACCAGTCGTCGTGCCCCGCGAGCTCGTCGATCGAGTGCGCCGCGAAGAACTCCGGCCCCGCGCGGCGCAGAGTCGCCTCTTCGGCGACGGCCTTCGCGCCGTTCTCGCAGAACTCCGCGACGTGACGCTTGTCCTCCTCGGGCCACGCACAGCCGGGGCAGTCGAAGCCGTCCTTCTGATTCATCCGCAGAAGCGTTTGCGCCGACCGCACGAGACCCATCTGGTCGACCGAGACCTGCAGCGCGTGCAACACCGCGGGAATGCCGGCGGCCGCGCGCTTGGGCTCCGTGACACGCAGGTGCGATTCGTCGATATCGGATGCCGGGGGCTTCGTCGCCATGCCCCCAGGCTATGACCTGCGAGGGTCAGCGGCGGCCTGTGCCGAAGATCCCGCGGATGACGCCGTTCAGCACGGTCCGCGTCGACGTCGATCCGAGGATCTGCTCGAGCCCGGACTTCGGTGCACGGCTGGATGTGCGCGACGAACCGCTCGTCTTCTTGAGGAGCCGCTCGTACTCCTTCTGGGCTTTGCGGTCGGCATCCGCCTGTGCCTTGTCGATCGCGGCCTGCTGCGTGGCGAGCTCGGCGGCGATCTTCGCCCGGTCGAGTTCGGCCTGCCGGGCGGCCTGGGCCTCGTCGGCGGCGCGCATCTTGGCGGTGAGGATCTCGCGCGCCGATTCGCGGTCGATCGGGGTGCCGTAGGCCGCCAGCAGGGGCGAGGCTTTCACGGTCGCCTCGATCGCGGGATCGGATGTCGGGGACATGAGTCCCTGCGGTGCGCGCAGCCGGGTCCAGGCGACGGGGGTCGGCGCGCCCTTCTCACTCATCACCGTCACGATCGCCTCGCCCGTGCCGAGCTCCTGCAGCACGCGTTCGAGGTCGTAGCCGGACTTCGGGTAGGTGCCGACGGTGGCGCGGAGCGCCTTGGCGTCATCGGGCGTGAAGGCCCGCAGGGCGTGCTGGATGCGCGAGCCCAGTTGTGCGAGCACGGCGGCCGGCACATCCTTGGGGGTCTGCGTCACGAAGAAGACGCCGACGCCCTTCGATCGGATGAGCCGGACGGTCTGGGTGATCGCGGCGACGAAATCCTTCGACGCACCCGTGAAGAGCAGATGAGCCTCGTCGAAGAAGAACACGAGCTTCGGCTTATCGAGGTCGCCGACCTCGGGGAGGATCTCGAAGAGCTCGGCGAGCAGGTACATCAGGAACGTCGAGAACAGAGCGGGCTTGTCGATGACGCCGGGCACCTCGAGCAGGCTGATCACGCCGCGTCCGTCGGCAGCGGTGCGCAGGAAGTCGCGCACATCGAACTCGGGCTCGCCGAAGAAGACGTCGGCGCCGTCGTCCGCGAACGTGATGAGCTCGCGCAGGATGACACCCGCCGTCGCCGCAGACAGACCGCCGAGCTCCTTGAGCTCGGCCTTGCCCTCGTCGCTCGTGAGGTAGGTGAGCACAGCCCTCAGATCCGACAGGTCGACCAGGGCGAGGCCGTTGTGGTCCGCGTAGTGGAAGACGAGGCCGAGGCTGGACTCCTGGGTCTGGTTGAGACCGAGTACCTTGCTCAGCAGCAGGGGACCGAATCCGCTCACGGTCGCGCGCACCGGCACGCCCTTGCCGATGCCGCCGAGCGCGAAGTACTCCGTGACCGAGGCCGCGGGCGTCCAGTCCTGACCGATCGCGCGCGTGCGCTCGAGGAGATTGTCGTTCGCCTCGCCCGGCGTCGCGACTCCCGACAGGTCGCCTTTGATGTCTGCGGCGAAGACGGGAACCCCCTTCGCCGCGAGCTGTTCGGCGAGCACCTGGAGCGTGCGGGTCTTGCCCGTGCCGGTCGCGCCGGCGACGAGGCCGTGGCGGTTCGTCATGGCGATCGGGATCCGGATCTGCGCCGACGCGACGGGATCGGTGTTGACGAGCGCGCCGAGGTCGAGCGTCTCGGCGTCGAAGGTGTAGCCCTTCACGATCGCGGCGACGGCGGCCTCATCGAGGGGACCGGTGCCTGTCGGTTGCGGCGACTCGCCGTCGACGGCGGCGGAAGACTCGGGCGAGGCGGTCGGCACCTCGGGCTCGTTCGTCGCCGCTCCTTCTTGATCGCCGCGCGCCGGCGGCGGGGCGGGAATGCCCGCTCGCGCCTTCGCCGCCTGGGCCTCAGCCGCGGCGAGCGCGGCTTTGGCCTGGGCGACCTTGAGCTGGGCTTCGGCGGCTTCTGCCTCGGCCCGCAGACGTGCGAGTTCGGCTTCGGCGACGGCGTCCGGCTCGGTCATGCGCACAGCCTAGCGACGCCCCCGCAGCCTCTACAGACCGGAGGCGAGGCGCTGCTCGGGCCTTTCGCGAGCGAGGACCCGACTCATCGCGCCGGCGACCAGGAGCGCCGCTCCTACGCCGATGAGCGCACCGCCGGCGGTGTCACTGAGCCAGTGCGCGTGCAGCACCGTCCGGCTGAGCGCCATGAGCAGCACCCACACCACGCCGAGAACCAGAACAGCCACCCGCGGGAAGATCACGACGAGCACCGTCGCGAGCGTCGCGGCACCGGCCACGTGGCCCGACGGGAACGAGCCGAAGTCGGTGATGATGATGATGTCCTCGGGCCGCGCGCGACCGAACGTCCGTTTGAGCACCTGCACGATCCCCGCCGACACGGCTTGAGCGAAGAGGAAGTACGCCGCCGACCACGGTCGTCGCACCAGCACGAGCACCAGCGCGCCGCCGAGCGGCACGACGAAGATCCCGAACCACCCCCCACCGAGAAACGCCATCACGAGCGAAAACCCCGACAGCGTCGAGCCCTCGAGGTCAGCCAGCACGCCGTTCCACCACGTGTCCACGGCGAAGGGGCCGTTGCCCTGCGCGAGCACCCACCCCCCGAGCGCGCACGCAAGAGCCACGAGCACGAAACCCCAGACGAGGAGCGGCACCGTGCCTGGGACGACGAGCTTCCGTTGCGGCATCCCCCCATTGTGCCCGCAGGCGCTGCACCCTCGGCGTCGGCGCGCACGAGCCACCGCTCATTCATCCGGCCGCCGCCATCACGGTCAGGGCCGAGGGGTGAGCGTGCTGCGGGGCGCTACGGCGCGAGCGGACCGACCGTGCGCGGGCGCACGATGAACCACAGCGCGAGCACGGCGATCACCGAGCAGCCGACCATGACACCTGCCATCGTCGTGGCGGTGATGCCGGCGTCACTGGCGATCCACCCCACGAGCGGCGAGACGAGTCCGGCCACACCGAAGTTGGTCGCCCCGATGATCGACTGCGCCGTTCCGGCGGCCTTGCCGTGCCGGTCCAGTGCGAGCACCTGCACGCAGGGAAAGGTGAAGCCGCACGCGGTCATGAAGACGAACAGCGGCACGACCGTGCCCCAGAGCCCGAGTCCGAGCTGATCGGTGATCACGATGGCCGATGCCGATACGACGAGCACGACGGTCGACCACGCCATGACCCACTGCGGGCCGAAGCGCGCGGCGAGACGTGAGGCCGCCTGCACGCCCACCACGACGCCGATCGAGTTGGCGGCGAAGAGCAGGCCGTACTGCTGCGGGTCGAAGCCGTACGTCCCCTGGAACAGGAAGGACGACGCCGACAGGTACGAGAAGAGCCCGCTGAAGGTCATGCCGCCGATCACGAGGACGCCGAGGAACACCCGGTCGCCCAGCACGCTCCGGTAGCGCTGCCACACGGTCGTCGTGCCCTGTTCGCTGCGCCGAGCGGGAGGGAGCGTCTCGGGGATGAACACGACCGCCGAGATCAGCATGAGCGCGCCGTAGACGGCGAGCACGATGAAGATACCGCGCCAGGGCATCACGAGCAGCAGCGCGGAACCGACAAGCGGCGCGAGCACCGGCGCGACGCCCGAAACGAGCGCGAGGCGGGACAGCATGACGACGAGGCGGCGTCCGCCGAACAGGTCACGCACGACAGCGGCGGCGACGACGCCGCCCGCCGCAGCGCCCGCACCCATCAGCACGCGCGTCACCGAGAGCAGCTCGAGCGTGGGGGCGAAGGCGGCCGCCGAGCTGGCGACGACGTGGAGGGCGGTGACGGCCAGCAGCGGGATCCGGCGCCCCACCTTGTCGCTGAGCGGCCCGACGATGAGCTGGCCCAGCGCGAAGCCGATCATCGTTCCCGTGAGGGTGAGCTGGATGGCGGTCGACGTCGTCTGGAAATCGGCCTCGAGCGCGGGGAACGCCGGCAGGTACAGGTCGATGGTGAACGGGCCGAGCGCGGTGAGGGCGCCGAGCAGGATGATGTAGAGCACGCGGCGGCGCGTCGAGAGCGCATCGCCCGGGTGCAGGACGATCGGTGCGGTGGCCGGGTTGGCTCCGAGCGTGCGGATGGCCCCGGTCGAGGGCGCCGAGGTCGAGGGGACGACCGGGACGGAAGCGGTATCGCGCAAGATTGTGTTCGTTTCAGAGGCGGCGGCGCCCAACTGCCGGAAAGGCCGACAGGGCGTGAAGAAGTCGGCGGTCGACCGTCCCACCAATGGGGACGACGTCGATCGAATCGATTCGAGAAGCTATGTTATCGGATGCTGCTCACGGGCCGTGTGCCGCACGGCAGGCGCGACCCGAGTTCAGGGGATGCGCGGCCGGTTCCCAGGACATCCATCGCATGCACCCGCATAGTATTGACCCGTCCGCACCCCGCGCCCGATTCGGCGCCGAGCCGAGAGCACCCGAATGTCCCCGACTCCTCCGTCCCCCTCCGACAAGCGCACAAGCGGCAACCCCGCGACGCAGGCGAAGCTCGATCTGACGATCAAGCAGCAGCGTGAGCAGAAGCGGCAGGAGAAGCTCGCCGAGTACCAGAAGCAGCTCGCCAAGCGCAAGCGCGGCAAGCTCGTGTGGTGGACGATCGGCTCCGTCGGCGCGATCGTCGTGATCGGTGCGATCGTGGCTTCCTTCGTGTTCGCTCCCGCGCCCCCCGCGTCGTACACGGCCGGCAGCGAGGGCGTTGAGATCGAGGGCGTCGAGACCTTCACGAACACCACGACCCACGTCGAGGGTGTCGTCGAGTACGAGCAGACCCCGCCGACCGGCGGGCCGCACAACTCTGTCTGGCTGAACTGCGGCATCTACAGCGAGCCGCAGCAGAACGAGAACGCGGTGCACTCGCTCGAACACGGCGCCGTGTGGATCACGTACGACGCCGACGCCGTGCAGAGCGAGGACCTCGACCTGCTCAAGAGCAAGCTGCCGTCGAGCTACGTGATCCTTTCGCCGTTCGAGGGGCTCGACACGCCCATCGCGCTCAGCGCGTGGAACCAGCAGCTCAAGGTCGATGATGCAGCCGACCCCCGCATCGATGAGTTCCTCGAGGAGTACTGGCGCTCCGACCTCGTCCCCGAGCCGGGCGCCCTGTGCTCCGGCGCGATTGACGGCCCCGGCAAGCAGTAGTCGTGACAGAGCCGGCGGGGTCCGCCTCGGGAGCAAGGCGCTGGGCGCTCATCGCGCTCGCCGCTCTCGCGATCGCGGCCCTCGCCTTCGCGATCGGTCGATTCTCGACCTTCGGGCAGTCAGCGTCCGTCGCGCTTCCCGGCACCACCTCGCCCGAGGCGGGCTTCGCCCGCGACATGCAGGCTCATCACACGCAGGCGATCGAGATGGCGATGGAGATCTATCGCAAGACCGACGACGACGAGGTGCGCATCCTCTCGTACGACATCGCGACGACGCAGTCGGGCCAGCGTGGCGAGATGTACGACTGGCTCGTGAAGTGGGGCCTGCCGCAATCCGACGGCACGATGATGGCCTGGATGGCGCCCCTCGGCGAGGGCCACGCTCACGGCGACGGGTCGCCGCTCACCCCGCAAGAAGCCGAGGCCGCCATGGGGATGGCGACGCCCGAGCAGCTCTCAGCCCTGCGTGACGCGACCGGCCGCGAGGCCGACTGCCTCTTCCTCGAGCTGATGATCCGCCACCACGAGGGCGCCATACCGATGGCACAGGCACTCCTCGACCTCGGCTCCGAACCACGCGCCCTCGCCGTCGCACAGAGCATGAAGGACGGCCAGACCGCCGAACTCGACGCCATGCGCTCGATCCAGACGCGCTTGGGCTGCTCTTCCTGACGCACTCCTTCTCTTACTTCTGCGAGCCGGCGAGGAGCGCCTGCACGAAGTAGCGCTGGAAGGCGAAGAAGACGATGAGCGGCACGATCATCGACAGGAACGCCCCCGAGCTCAGCACGTCGATGTTCGCACCGAACTGACGCAGCTGGGACTGAATCGCGACCGTCAGCGGCTGCGACTGGGAGTTCGTGAAGATGAGGGCGACGAGCATGTCGTTCCACGTCCACAGGAACTGAAAGATCGCGAGCGAGGCGATCGCGGGCAGGCCCAGCGGCAGGATGAGCTGGAAGAAGATCCGCCAGTCCCCCGCACCGTCGATGCGCGCGGCCTCGAGCAGTTCCGCGGGCACCTGCGTGAAGAAGTTGCGCAGCAGGAAGATCGCGAACGGCAGCCCGAACGCCACGTGGAAGAGGATGACTCCCAGCACGCTGCCGAAGATCCCGAGCGTGCCGAACAGACGTGCGAGCGGGATCAGCGCCACCTGCAGCGGTACGGCGAGCAGGATGATGACGACGATGAGCAGCCAGTCGCGGCCGGGGAACTGCATCCACGCGAACGCATACGCGGCGCACGCGCCGAGCAGCACGACCAGCACGGTCGTGGGCACCGCGATCACGATCGTGTTCCAGAACGAGCCGGTGATCGTGGGGTTCGAGAGCAGGTTGGCGTAGTTCTCGATCGTCAGCTCGGCGGGCTTCGTGAAGACCGTCCACCAGCCCGACCCTGCGTTGTCGCCCGCACTGCGCAGCGACGTGAGGAACAGCCCGACCGTCGGAACGAGCCAGAAGACCGCGACGATCGCGAGGATGATGTTGACGATGCTCGAGGTGAAGACACCGACGATCCTCTGCGCGACGGTCTTCTTTCCGCGGACGATGCTGAGGTCCGCTGACGCCGCGCTCATCGGCTGCGCTCCTCGCGGAAGCGGCGCACGTTGATGATCATCGACGGCAGCACGAGGATGAGCAGCAGGAGCGCCAGTGCCGAGCCGAGGCCCTGGTTGCTTCCCCCGCCGAACGAGACGGTCCACATCTCGACGGCGATCACGTTCGCCGCCGGTTTCGAGACTCCCGGCGGTATGACGTAGACGAGGTCGAAGATCTTCAGCACGTTGATGATGAGGGTGACGATCACCACGACGAGCACGGGGGCCAGAAGCGGCGCGGTGATCCTCGTGAACACCTGCCACTCATTGGCCCCGTCCATGCGCGAGGCCTCTTGGAGCGATCGGTCCATCGCCGACAGCCCCGAGGCGATCATGACCATCGCGAACCCCGCCCAGATCCAGATGTAGGACAGGATGATGACGGCGTTGATGAGCGACGGGCCGAGCCACGAGACGCCCTGGAAGCCCTCGTCGAAGTTCGTCGCGGGCAGGGCGACACGATAGGTCTCGCCCTCCGTGAGTCCCTCGATGAGGTAGGTGCCGTCGGCGCCGGTCGTGGCATATCCGCGAATCGAGCCGTCCGGTGCTACGGCATCCACCCGCACGCCGGGCAGCCCGCTCTTGCCGTCCTCGATCTCACCGTTGACTCCCCCACCGCCTGAGACGACGTCGAGGAACACCGTCCCGGCGATCTCGGTGGCACCCGGCGTCGAGGCCTCGGCGGCTTGGGTCGCATCGGGCGGCAGGTTCGACTGACGGATGCCGGCGAGCGGGAAGTCCTGGACGCTGCCGGGTGCGAGTTCGTCCTCGGATGCGATCGTGCCGCGGTCGGCGATGATGCCGAAGCCCTCGCGCGGGGTAGCCCCGGGATACCCCGCCTCGTTCGAGAACGCCTTGTCGACACCCACGATGACCGCGTTCACGACGCCGAGGTTGGGGTCCTCCTGGAACATGCCGCGAAAGATGACCCCGGCGGCGAGCATCGAGATCGCCATCGGCATGAAGATGATGAGCTTGAACGCCGTCTTCCACTTCAGCTTCTCGAGGAGGACGGCGAAGATCAGGCCGAGGATCGTGCAGGCCAGCGGCGCCACGATCACCCACATGACGTTGTTGCGGATCGCGGTGAACGTGCTCTCGTTCGTGAACATCGTCACGTAGTTTTCCCAGCCGACGAACGCATCGCCGCGCTGGTTGTAGAACGACCGGATGAGGGTGTAGACGATCGGATACACCACGAGCGCGCCGAGGACGACGAGTGCGGGCCCGAGGAACGACGCGACGATGAGGGCGCGGCGCAGGCGGCCCTTGCCGGGGGGCCGAGCGGTCGGCTCGGCCCCCCGGTTCGGGTCCGCTGCGGTCTCGACGAGAGCGGTCACGGTGTGTCCGATCCTGAGTGGCGGAGTGTCAGTACGCCGAAACGGCTGCCGCTTCCAGGGCTTCCATCGTGCCCTGGATGTCGGTGGGATCGGCGTAGAAGTCGATCATGATCTGCCAGAACCCGGTCCCGGCCGTGCCTCCGAAAGCGCTCGGCGTGAGGTCGGACATGTCGAATCGGAACGTCTCGGCACCCGTCAGCGCCTCGGCGATCTTTCGTGCCGTGTCATCGGGGTACAGCGACGTGTCGACATTGCGGTTCGGCGAGGTCAGGCCACCGTTGGGCACCCAGATCTCGGCCGCCGCGGGCGATGCGAGGTACTGCATGAGCGCATCGGTCGCCTCGTCGTCGACGAACTGGATCGCGACGTCGCCGCCGCCGACGACGGCGGGCGCCGAGCCGTTGATCGACGGGAAGTCATAGAACAGCGCGTTCTCGCCGACGACGGAGTTGCCGTCGTCGGTGATGTTGCCGGCGACGAAGTCCCCCTCGTACACGGTGCCCGCTTGCGGGTCTGCGCCGAACACGGCCGTGACGCTCTCGGGGAACGTGCGCTGCGCACCTCCGGGCTGCAGCACATCGCTCGACCACAGCGTCGCCATGACCTCGAGCGCCTCGGCGACCGAGGGATCCGTCCAGGGGATCTCGTGTTTTGTGAGCTGGTCGTACTTCTCGGCCCCCGCCGTGCGGAGGTAGACGTTCTCGAACCAGTCGGTGAGCGGCCAGCCGACGTCGGCGCCGACCGAGATGCCGGAGTAGCCGGAGTCCTGAACCAGCTGCAGCTGCTCGAGGAAGCCGTCCCAGTCCTCGGGGGCGGACGCTCCCGCTTCGTCGTAGATGTCGGCGTTGTACCAGACCGTCGACTTGTTGGCGGCCTTGAACCACACGCCGTACAGCTCACCATCGACCGAACCGAGATCGATCCAGCTGTCGGAGTAGTTCTCTTCGACGGCGCTGCGGGTCGCGTCGCTCAGCGGAATGAGGTCACCGGCGGCAGCGAGCGACTGCATGAGCGCCGGCTGCCCGATGACCGCGACGTTGGGCGGCGAGCCTCCTTCGAGCTGTCCCTGCAGGAACGTCGGTCCGTTGTCACCGAAGCTCGTGTAGTCGACCTGGGCGCCGGTGTCCTCCGAGAACTTCTGCAGCACCGCTTCGAAGTTGGACTGTTCGGCTCCTGACCAGGCCGCGGCGACCTTGAGGGTCTGGCCTGAGAAGTCTCCCTCGACGGTCTCTCCGCCGCCGTCTCCCCCACCGCCGGCGCATCCGGCGATGAGCAGACCGGCGGCTCCGAGTGCAGCGATGGAAGCGGCACTGCGCCTATGAGTGCGTGCGTTCATTGCGATCCCCTTCGGTGTTGCGGTGCACGGTGTACGTGCGCGCTGTGTCGTGGGAGCGATGCGGAATCGCTTCCACGTTGGTCACCGTAGGACCCCACGTCCCGCGCGGCAACCCCCCTTCTGCCGTGCGACCGCATCGGTATACTCGCCCGCTCCCGACCGCGGAATGCACGAAGACCCCCGGGTGAACCCGGGGGTCTTCGGCGTCACGTCAGAAGACGTGGAGATCGCTGATCGCGATTACTTGAGGGTGACGGTCGCGCCGGCCTCTTCGAGCGCAGCCTTGGCCTTCTCGGCGGCTTCCTTGCTCGCGCCCTCGAGGACGGCCTTGGGTGCACCGTCGACGACGGCCTTGGCCTCGCCGAGACCGAGCGAGGTGAGCTCGCGGACGGTCTTGATGACCTGGATCTTCTTGTCGCCGGCAGCCTCGAGGATGACGTCGAACGAGTCCTTCTCCTCCTCGGCAGCGGCCTCGCCACCCGCGCCAGCGGCGCCGGCAACGGCGACGGGAGCAGCAGCGGTGACGTCGAACTTCTCCTCGAACGCCTTGACGAACTCGCTGAGCTCGACGAGGGTCAGATCGGCGAACTGCTGCAGCAGTTCCTCAGTGTTGAGCTTGGCCATGATGTATCTCCTAGATTGATGGGGTTTGTGAGACGAGATCGCCAGTCGCTTACGCGGCTTCGGCGGTCTCCAGCTTTTCGCGAAGCGCGTCGATGGTCGCGGCAGCCTTGCCCATCGTCGCCTTCATCATGCCCGCAGCCTTTGCAAGCAGAACCTCACGGCTCTCGAGCGCGGCGTACTTGTTGACCTCGTCGGCGGTGAGGGGGTTTCCCTCGAAAACGCCACCCTTGATCACGAGCATCGGGTTGGCCTTGGCGAAGTCACGCAGAGCCTTCGCAGTGGCGACGAAGTCGCCGTGCACGAATGCGATGGCCGACGGGCCCTTGAGGCCCTCGTCCATCGAGGTGATCCCCGCGTTGTTCGCGGCGATCTTGGTCAGCGTGTTCTTCACCACGGCGTATTCCGCGTCCTGACGGATGTTGTTGCGCAGCTCCTTGAGCTGAGCAACCGTCAGACCGCGGTACTCGGTCAGCAGAACGGCAGTCGAGTCCTCGAAGTTCTTCGTGAGCTCGGCGACCGATGCATCCTTCTGCGCCATGGTCACTCCTTATGTGTGTGAGATGCTCCGCGATGGCGGAGCGTCAGCCGCAGGCATCCGGTTCTTCCGTCTGGACATCAAAAAAGCTCCGGCGCAAGCGCACGGAGCTTTGGAAGAAGTTCGTGACACCTGCGCGGGCCCCTGCATGTCGCAGAGCTTCGATCGATGTGCGCTCACACGCACGCCGATGACCGGCGGTCTTTGGCTTCACCCAGGGTACGTCACACCGCGCTGCGCACCAAATCGCGCGCCCCTCGGAACGCACGCCGTGTCGCAGCGCCCGTCCGACCGTCAGGCGATCCGGTCACGGGGCCGCCAGAACCGCGGGTCGACCTCGGAGACGCGCGTGGGCCGATCCTCTCCGGTGAGCCCATACGGGTCGATACCGCGGAACAGCTCACCCATGTCGACCTCGAGCACGCCGGCGATCTTCAGAACCGTCACCAGTTGCGGGTTCGACCCGGCCTCGATCTTGCGGATGTTCGACACGTCGAGGTCGGCGACGGCCGCGAGCCCCTCTGCGGTCAGCTTCCGCGCCAACCGCTGGGCCGCAAGACGACGACCGAGTTCGACTCGGGGGTCGGTGTTCTTGGAGGGCATTCTCCAGTGTGTACCTAGGGGCGCGGGCAAAGGCTACAGATCGAGGGCGCGCGGTTATAACCATCACGAACCGCGCGTGCCGCGCCGTGCCGTCCGGTGGGGCGGCGTAGGGTCGAAGCCGTGACACCCGAACTCGCTGCGCGAATCGTCGCGGACTCCCGCGACCGGGTGGCGTGGGTGCGGGCACGCTCACGGGGGATCACGGCGACGGACGTCGCCTCGCTCACCTCGGAGCGGGCGATCCCTCGTGCCGCAGACGCCAAGCTGCTGGGCTCCGGCTTTTCAGGCAATGCCTACACGGCGCACGGCCGGCGCCGCGAACCCGAGATCGCCGCGTGGGTCGCCGCGACGCACGGCATCCAGCCCTCGTCCGCGCTGTTCCACGCGACGGTCGAGAAGCGCCATCTGGCCACCCCCGACGGCGTCACCGTCGACAGCCAGGGGCGCGTGACCCTCGCCGAGATCAAGACGACGAACAAGGCCTGGCGCAGCATCCCGCGCACGTACCTTCGGCAGATCTTCTGGCAGCAGCACGTGCTCGGCGCCGAGCGCACACTCGTGGCGTGGGAGCAGCACGACGACTTCGTGCCCGTGGGCGACGAGCCGCGCTGCGCGTGGGTCGACCGCGACGAAGCCGAGATCGCCAAGCTCGTGCACCTCGCGACGTCACTCATCGACGAACTGCACCGCCGGCACCTGCGCGCCGTGCGTCCTGCCGAGCAGACTCCCCCGCCCGTACGCGCTCCCTTCCGCGCCCTCGCGCTCGCCGACTGACCTCGACCCGGCCCCTCGCGGGACTCGACGCCTGCCGTCGTGCCTCGTCGCCATGCGATGGTTGACGCACATCAACTAACGACCTATAGTTGACCCTTGTCAACTTTCGCGCCGAGGGCGTCGCGGTACCCGATCCTGTAAGGAAGCCATGGCATCGTCCGCTGCCCCTCTCACCGAATCCGGCATGACCCGTCGGCAGGTCCTCGAGGCCCTCTCCGGGCTGCTGCTCGGCATGTTCGTGTCGATGCTCGCTTCGACCGTCGTCTCGACATCGCTCCCGGTCATCGTGCACGACCTCGGCGGGGACCAGTCGGCATTCACCTGGGTCATCACCGCGACGCTGCTCACGACGGCGATCTCGACGCCCATCTGGGGCAAGCTCGCCGATCTGTTCAACCGCAAGCTGCTGATCCAGATCGCCCTGGTGCTCTTCGTGCTCGCAACCGCCGCGGCCGGGTTCGCCCAGGATCCCGGCACGCTCATCGCCTTCCGCGCCGCACAGGGAGTGGGCGCCGGTGGCCTCGCCGCTCTCAGCCAGATCATCATGGCCGACATCATCAGCCCCCGCGAACGCGGACGCTACATGGGCCTGTTCGGCGCCGTCATGGCGCTCGCGACCATCGGCGGTCCGCTGCTGGGCGGTGTCATCACCGACGCCTTCGGCTGGCGCTGGAACTTCTTCATCGCGATTCCCTTCGCGATCGCCGCGCTCTTCCTGCTGCAGCGGACGCTGCGCATCTCGAACCGCACGCGCAAGGCGAGCATCGACTATCTCGGCATCGTGCTGCTGACAGCCGCCGTCTCGCTGCTGCTCATCTGGATCACCGGCGCCGGAACGACGTATGACTGGTGGAGCCTCGAGACCCTGTTGATGGCTGGCGGTTCTGCCCTCGCGACGGCGCTGTTCATCGTCGTCGAGCTGCGCTCGCGCGAACCGCTCATTCCGCTGCGCATGTTCCGCAACCGCACGTTCACCCTCTCTGTGCTCGCTTCGATCGCCACGGGCATCGCCATGTTCGGGTCGTCGGTCTTCCTCAGCCAGTACATGCAGATGGCGCGGGGCGCGACGCCGACCGAAGCCGGGCTCATGACGCTGCCGATGATCGGTGGACTGCTGGTCTCGTCGATCGTCGTCGGCCAGCTGATCAGCCGCTTCGGCGCATGGAAGAGCTACCTCGTCGTGGGCTCGATCCTGCTCATCGCCGGCCTGGGCATGCTCACGACGCTGCGCTACGACACCAACTTCGTGCTCGTCTCGATCTACATGTTCCTGATGGGTGCAGGCGTCGGCATGACCATGCAGAACCTCGTGCTCGTCGTGCAGAACACCGCGCGCCCCGATGAGATGGGCGCCGCCTCATCGGGAGTGACCTTCTTCCGCAGCGTGGGCGGCACGATCGGCGTCTCGGTCATGGGCGCCGCGCTGGCTGCGAGCGTCACCGATCTGTTCGTGTCGAGCAAAGAGGCCATCGGCGCGGCGGCGGCAGGCCTGGGAGCCGAGGGTGCCGCCATCACGCAGCAGCTGTTCGCCGGCACGATGCCCGCCGTGTACACGCTGCCCGAGAGCATCCGACTCATCGTCGAGGACATCTACGCGCAGGGCATCTCACAGGCCTTCCTCATCGCCGCACCGTTCGCGGTGCTGAGCCTGATCGCCATCATCTTCCTGCCGAACGTGCCGCTCACGCGTATGACGACGCGGGAGCGCCTCGAGGCCGGTGAAGCGGATCTCGCCACGATCGGCTCGGAAGCGGGCATGGCCGCCATCACCGCCACCGGGCCGATTCCGACGGTCGAGTCCGATGCCGCCCCCCGGCGCCGCCGTCGCGGGGGCCGGTCATGACGACCCCGATGACCGGGCACAGCGCCGAGCACAAGGACGCCGTGCGCGCGTTGGAAGCCGAGTTCAGCGAGCTGTTCGACCTCGTGCGCCGCCAGTTCGCCGTCAATGCCGAGCGGATGAGCCCGGGCATGCTCCCCGGCGCCTACAAGGTCTTCACGACCATCGTTCGGCGCGAGCGTGTGACGCCCTCAGAGCTCGCCGAGGCGCTCGCCGCCGACAAGGGCCAGGTCAGCCGGACTGTCCGCGAGCTGGAACAGCTGGGGTTCGTCGACCGCACCCGCGACCCCGACGACGGCCGCTCGAGCCTCATCGCACCGACCGCGCTCGGTCTCGAGCGCCTCGCGGTGGCCCGGGCACCGCACGAGACCGGTCTGGCCGAGACCCTCGGCGGCTGGGACCTCGACGACATCCGTCGCCTGACGCATCTGCTTCACACGCTCCGGGATGGCGCGACACCGAGCACCTGACGCGCCCGCTCGCGACGGAATCCGGTTGACTGGATGCTGCGCCTCACTCACGCCCGAAAGGATCCCGTCATGACCGTCACCCCTGTTCCCGCCCCGCCCGAGCACATGCGGGCGATCGTGTTCGATAGGCCGGGTGACCCCTCCGTCCTGCGCGAGGCGACGCTCCCCCTGCCGGCGCCCGCACTCAGCGAGCTGCTCGTGCGTGTCGTCGCCGCCGGAATCAACCCGATCGACGCGAAGACGCGCGGCGGCACAGGCGTCTCCGGGCTCATCGGGTCGTTCCCCTCGACGCTCGGCTACGACGTCAGCGGCATCGTCGTACGCGCGCCGTACGAGTCGCACCCCCTGCAGCCGGGCACGCCCGTCTTCGGAATGGTGCCCTTCCCGCGCTCGGGCGGCACGTACGCCGAGTACGTCGTGCTCCCCTCGCTGTCCGCTGCCCGCAAGCCCGCGTCGCTGTCGCACGCCGAGGCCGCCGGTGTTCCGCTCGCGGCACTCACGGCGTGGGGGCTCGTCGTCGACGCCGCCCGGGCGAACGAAGGTCAGCGCATCCTCATCCACGCCGGCGCGGGCGGCGTGGGCCATTTCGCCGTGCAGCTGGCCGCGCACTTCGGGGCGCACGTGACGGCGACAGGCTCGGAGCGCAATCTCGCGTGGCTGCGCGATCTGGGTGCATCCGAGGTCATCGACTACCGCAGGACGCGCTTCGAAGACATCGTGAGCGACGTCGATGTCGTGATCGACCCCATCGGCAACGTGCACGACGACACCGGCACGCGTTCGCTGGGCGTCCTGCGCCCCGACGGCCTCTACATCCCCGTCGCGACAGGGTCCTGGCCCGGCTACGCCGCAGCGGCCCAGGCGGCGGGGGTGCGTGCGACGTCGTACAAGGTCATCCCCGACGGGCGTGCACTCGCGGCGATGGCCGATCTGATCGACACCGGTGCGCTGAGGATCCACGTCGACGAGGTCTTCGACCTGTCAGATGCCCCCGCGGCACACGCACTCCTGGAGCAGGGGCACACGCGCGGCAAGATCGTCCTTCGCGTCAGCGACGACTGACCCGGCGTCAGGACGGGCGGTAGGCCGAGACCATCGGGCAGTCGAACGGGTCGCGTGCGGCCAGTCCCACCCGGTTGAGGTAGTCGATCACGATGCCGTAGGACTGCAGGATCGTCGTCTCGGTGTACGGGACGTTGAGCGTCCGACACTGCTCCATGACGATCTCGCGCGTCTTGGCGAGGTGCGTGCGAGGCATGCTCGGGAACAGGTGGTGCTCGATCTGGTAGTTGAGTCCGCCCATGAGCCACGTCGCCCACCAGCCGCCCGAGACGTTGCGCGAGGTGCGTACCTGCTTCGTGAAGAAGTCGAGCTTCGCGTCCGGCGCGATGACGGGCATTCCCTTGTGGTTGGGAGCGAACGACGCACCCATGTAGACGCCGAAGACGGCGAGCTGCACACCGAGGAAGGCGAACGCCATTCCGAGCGGGAGGAAGACGAAGACGGGACCGACGAAGACCGCGAAACGCAGGAGGACGAGGGTGAGCTCGCGCCAGCGGTGCTTGACGGGGCCACGGCTCAGCAGGTGCTTCATGCCGAGGTAATGCAGGTTGAGGCCCTCGAGCGTCAAGAGCGGGAAGAACAGCCAGCCCTGCTTGCGGGTGATCAGGCGACGCAGACCGCGCGCCGAGGCCGCGTCCTCTTCGATGAACGAGATCGTGTCGATCTCGATGTCCGGGTCCTTGCCGACCCGGTTGGGGTTCGCGTGGTGACGCGTGTGCTTCGTCGTCCACCACGACAGGCTGATGCCGACGATGCCGTTCGCAAGCAGGCGGGCGAGCCGGTCGTTGGCCGGGCCCGATGACAGGATCTGGCGGTGGGCCGCTTCGTGCGCCAGGAAGGCGACCTGCGTGAACAGGATGCCGAGAGCAGCCGCGATCAGCAGCTGGAACCAGCTGTCGCCGAGCAGGATAAATCCGGTGATGGCGCCGCCGAAGCCGAGTGCGATCATGACGCCGACGAAGGCGTAGAACCACGGTGCCCGGCGCAGCAGGCCGCTTTCGCGCACCACCTGAGCCACATCCGTGTAGGCCCGCGCCATGGGCGGAAAGTCCTCCGTAGACGCGTAGGTCTGCCGGACGGGACCGAGCCGAGGCTCGAGGGTGGTAGCGGTCATAACGCACCTGCGCTTCCGATCGGGGACCATGGGGCCGCGGAGCCAACGGCGTCCGCCGATCGCTGGTCTATACGCTACGCGGCCCACATGTCGCGAACGGAATGTTGGGGCCCTATCACACGCTGGCGAGGACCCTGCGCCCCTCAGCGACGATCTCATCGGCGATCGCCCCGAGGAGCGGAGAGCGCAGGTTCCACTGCTGCCAGTGCAACGTCACATCGACGGGCGGCCCACCGAGCGGCACGAGGTCGCCGGCGGCCAGGGGGCCTTGCGACTGGAACGTGGGCAGCAGGGCCCACCCGAGTCCGAGCAGCGTCGCCGACGCGAAGTCGTTCGACGCCGGTACGTAGTGACGAGGCGGCGCGGTGGCGGCGACGCTCTGAGCGGAGAGCCATTGCCCCTGCAGATCGTCTCGGCGGTCGAAGTCGATGCGTGGTGCGGCGGCCAGGGCCGCGGCATCCGGACCGCGGGGAAACCACCGCGCGACGTAGGCCGGAGTCGCGACCGCCGTATACCGCATCGCTCCGAGCGTCGAGACGCGGCATCCCGCGACGGGCTCCGCGCGCGACGTGACGGCGCCCATGACGGTGCCCGATTCGAGCAGGCCAGCCGTGAAATCCTGATCGTCGCGGTGCAGATCGAACACGACGGGATGCCGATGGGCGAGCCGTGCGAGCGGTTCGAGGAACCACGTCGCGAGCGAATCGGCGTTGACGGCGAGTGCGACCGAGGTGCGCAGTCCCCCGTCGGGATCAGCACCGAGCTCGGCGAGAGTGTCGTGCTCGAGGAGCGCCGCCTGACGCGCCAAGCGCACCACGGCCGCGCCGGCTGCGGTTGTCCGCACCGGCTTCGACCGCACGAGCACGGTGCGCCCGAGCAGCTCTTCGAGGGTCTTGACGCGTTGACTCACCGCCGAGGGGGTGATGTGCAGGTGTCGCGCCGCGGCATCGAGGGTGCCCTCGTCGACGACGACGGCGACGGTCTCGGCGAGTTCGAACGGGATGCGCATCATCAGCCATGCTAATGGGCATGAAGAATCATGAGCTGGAATGGACCGACGGCAGACTCTAGCCTCGAATCGTGCTCGTCTCTCTTCTCGCCGGCCTCGGTCTCGGCCTCTCACTCATCATCGCGATCGGCGCGCAGAATCTCTTCGTGCTGCGACAGGGCCTGCGTCGCGAGCACGTCGTCGCCGTCGCGGCCGTGTGCGCCGTCTCGGATGCGACACTCATCGTGCTGGGCGTCTCGGGCATCGGGCTCGTCCTGCAGGCCGTTCCGTGGCTCGTCGACGTCGTTCGCTGGGCGGGCGCGGCCTTCCTCGTCGGGTACGGGCTCCTCGCCGCCAAGCGGGCATGGCGCCCCGGCGGCGAGACACTCCGTGCGACGGGTGAGCCCGAGGCCCCCGCCGCCGGGGCCGCCACGCGCACGCGGCTCGCGCCGGTGCTTCTCACGACGCTCGCACTCACGTGGCTCAATCCGCACGTGTACCTCGACACGGTGTTCCTTCTCGGCTCGGTGGCCAGCACGCACGGCGACACGCGCTGGTGGTTCGCCGCTGGCGCCGTCACCGCGAGCTTCGTGTGGTTCTTCGGGCTCGCCCTCGGCGCCCGGTTCCTCAGCCGGTGGCTGGCCACACCGAGGGCGTGGCGCGTGCTCGACGCCGTCATCGCCGTCGTCATGATCGGACTGGGCCTCTCGCTCGTGCTGATGCGCTGAGACCGGTTGAGTCTGCCCCCGGTCCGCGCCACGATGGGGAGATGAAGCGCGTGCATGTCGTCGTCCGCGGCGCTGTGCAGGGCGTCGGCTACCGCTACACGATGCGCAGCATCGCCGACGATGCCGGCGTGTCGGGCTGGGTCCGCAACCGCCGCGACGGCAGCGTCGAGGCCGAGATCGAGGGAACCGGGGCCCAGGTCGACCGGGTGCTGGCATGGATGGCCGAGGGCCCGCCCGGCTCACGGGTCGACGAGGTGATCGTGACCGATGCCGCCCCCACGGACTCCTACGGGTTCGAGGTTCGTGCGACGGAGTGCCCTCCCCCCGTCAACGACGAAGGACCCCACCCGTAGGTGAGGTCCTTCGTGGTGTGGCTCAGATGACGTTGACGTCCAGCGGGATGCCGGGGCCGAACGTGGTCGACACGGCACCCTTCTGGATGTAGCGACCCTTTGCACTCGACGGCTTCAGACGCACGATCTCTTCGAGAGCAGCGTTGAGGTTCTCATCGAGCTGCTCGGCCGTAAACGAGGCCTTGCCGACGATGAAGTGCACGTTGGCGTGCTTGTCGACGCGGAACTCGATCTTGCCGCCCTTGATCTCCTCGACGGCCTTGGCCGCGTTGGGGGTGACAGTGCCGGTCTTCGGGTTCGGCATGAGGCCGCGGGGACCGAGGACCTTACCGAGACGACCGACCTGGCCCATGAGCTCGGGGGTCGACACGGCTGCGTCGAAGTCGGTCCAGCCGTCGGCGACCTTGGCGATGAGCTCGGCGCCGCCGACCTCATCGGCGCCCGCGGCGATGGCGGCTTCAGCAGCCGGACCCGTCGCGAACACGATGACGCGGGCGGTCTTGCCCGTGCCGTGCGGCAGCATGACGGTGCCACGCACCATCTGGTCGGCCTTACGCGGGTCGACGGCGAGCTTGAGCGCGACCTCGACGGTCGAGTCGAACTTCGACGAACCGGTCTCCTTCGCCAGGGCGACGGCCTCGGTCGGCGTGTAGAACGTGTCGGCGGCGATCTTCGCCGCAGCGGCCTTGTAGGCCTTGGACTTGTGTGCCATGTCTATTCCCCTCAGCCCTCGACCGTGATGCCCATGGAGCGGGCCGTGCCGGCGATGATCTTCGCCGCAGCGTCGATGTCGTTCGCGTTCAGGTCAGGCTGCTTGGTCTCGGCGATCTGGCGAACCTGATCCTTCGTGAGCTTGCCCACCTTGGTGGTGTGCGGCGTGGCCGATCCCTTGCCCACTCCGGCGGCCTTCTTGATCAGCTCGGCGGCGGGCGGGGTCTTCAGGATGAACGTGAAGCTGCGGTCCTCGTAGACGGTGATCTCCACGGGGATGACGTTGCCGCGCTGCGACTCGGTCGCGGCGTTGTACGCCTTGCAGAACTCCATGATGTTGACGCCATGCTGACCGAGCGCGGGCCCGATCGGCGGCGCCGGGTTGGCTGCACCGGCCTTGATCTGAAGCTTGATCAGGCCGGTCACCTTCTTCTTCGGTGCCATTCCTTTTTCCTTTCATCGAATCGGATGCGAGTGCATCCGGTTCTCCCGCGCATCCGGCATTTCCGGATCGCGGTTTCCCCCTCGGTGCTTCGACGAGCTCAGCGACCGCGGGGAAGTCTGATTACAGCTTGGTGACCTGGTCGAACGACAGCTCGACGGGGGTCTCGCGCTCGAAGAGCGAGACGAGGACCGTGAGCTTGCCGCTCTCGGGCTTGATCTCGCTGATCGTGCCGGGAAGACCCGCGAACGAGCCCTCCTTGATCGTGATCGTCTCGCCGACCTCGAAGTCGATCTCGGCGGGGATGACGCGCGACGCGGCGACGGAACCCTGCTTGGAGGCGGCTCCGCCCTTCGAGGGGGCGACCTCCTTGATCTCGACGAGGCTCTTCAGCATGTTGAAGGCCTCTTCGAAGCGCAGCGGCGTCGGGTTGTGCGCGTTGCCCACGAAGCCTGTGACGCCGGGCGTGTGACGCACGACCGACCAGGTGTCTTCGTTGAGGTCCATGCGCACGAGCACGTAGCCCGGGATCCGGACGCGCGTGACCATCTTGCGCTGGCCGTTCTTGATCTCGACGACGTCCTCCATAGGGACCTCGATCTGGAAGATGTCGTCCTCGACCTCGAGCGTCGACTTGCGCTGCTCGATGTTGGCCTTCACCTTGCGCTCGAAGCCGGCGTAGGAGTGGATGACGTACCACTTGCCCGGCAGGCTGCGCAGCTCGGCGCGGAATGCCTCGTACGGGTCTTCGTCTTCGTCTTCGTCGTCGTCGGACTCGTCCGCGGCCTCAGTGGCCTCGACCTCGTCGGCGGCCTCGGGCGCGTCCTCATCGCCGTTGACGTCGGGGCCGTCGTAGGGCTCCACGTCATCGGCGAGGTCGGCCTCGAACTCCGCAACCTCGTCGGCGATGGACTCGTTGAGGACCTCTGCGGCAGCCTCGGCCTCTGCGGCCTCGTCGATGTTCAGGGCGTCGTTCACGATCGCGTCAGCCTCCGGGTCGTCGATGTCGATCTCGTCGTTGTCGGAGAGGTTCTGGGTGTTCGCGTCGTCGACGATATGCAACGCAGCGTGCTCGGCCGGCTCGACCGAGCGCTCCTCCGCGGCAAGGATGTTGCCCTCCTGGGCTTCGTCGTCCTCTGAGGACTGCTCTGCGGCTGTCGCCCAGTCCACGTCGTCGTTAAATCTCTCAGACACTTCGTTAACTTCCATTCGTGGGCGGAAACGATCCGCCCGCGTCGTGAATCAGCTCAGGCGGGGATACCGAAGACGACCGTCGTGACCCACACGAACAGCAGGTCGAGGCCGTAGACGATCGCCATCATGACGACGACGAAGCCGAGCACCACCGCGGTGTACTTCACCAGCTCCTGGCGCGTCGGCGTGACGACCTTGCGAAGTTCGGCGAAGACCTGGCGGATGAACAGCACGATGCGAGCGAAGGGGTTGAGCTTCTTCTCGCGCGTTGCGCCGCTCGAAGCGACGACGTCGCCGCCCGGCTCGTCCTGCATCATCGATGTCACCTGATTTACCTTCCGTGGATCAGTGCGTGTCGGCGTGAGTGCCGACGGCCCTGACGCGCAGGGCGGACAGGAATCGAACCTGCAACCTGCGGTTTTGGAGACCGCTGCTCTGCCAATTGAGCTACCGCCCTAGAGATCCTTCGGATCCCAGGATGCTGCACTCGCTCGCCGCGACCGTGTTTCAAGAAGAACCCAAAGCGCGGGCACGGCGAAAGAATGCAGACTTCAACTGCACTGACCAGTGTACGGCATGCCTTCGACGCCTGCGAACCGGCTCAGTACTGCTGGATGCCGTACCGGTCCGGTTCTTCGTCGCGCTCGAACGCGCGCCCCGTGAGGGACGTCGCCTGCACGCGCACGTAGGCGTACTTGAGCGTCGGGATCCAGGGCACGAGTCCCAGCCCATCGGCCCGTTCGACCTCGGCCGAGGTGTCGAGCACGTGCGCGCGGCCGCGCAGCACGACGCTCCACGCGTCGGTCTCGGTGTGGTCGTCGACCTCGAACAGCACCTCGTCGTTGGCCGTCAGCTCGAACAGCTTGCTGCCCTCGGCCGTGCGGAACAGCACGGCGTCGCCGTCGACGACGTAGTTGACCGGAAAGATGTCGATGACCTGTCCCACGCGGGTGACGAGCCGCCCGAGCTCCTGTCCGCGCAGGCGCTCCCAGCACTGTTCATCGCTCAGGCGGACGACGGGGTCCCGCGGTGCATCCATGCACCCATCCTGCCCCTTTCTCGCGCCCTGCGACACCTCTGCCTCGCCCAGCGCGGGGCAGAGGTGCCGCAGCGGTCAGGGGCCGACGCGGATGAGCTTCTTGTTCACGAACTCGTCGGCGGCGAGCAGGCCCATTTCGCGCGACGTTCCGGACCGCTTGACACCGCCGAACGGCAGTCCGGCTTCGTCGGCCAGCACGAGGTTGACGTAGACCATGCCCGCCTCGATCTTGTCGGCGATGCGTTCCGCCTGCTCGCGGTCGGTCGTGAAAACATACGAGCCGAGCCCGTACGGGGTGTCGTTCGCGAGGGTGACGGCCTCGTCTTCGCCCGAGACCTTGTAGACGATGCCGACCGGGCCGAAGAACTCCTCGCGGTACGCGTCCATCTCGGGAGTGACGCCGGTCAGAACGGTGCCGGGATAGTACGCGCCGTCGCGCGTGCCACCCGTCACGAGCGTCGCGCCCTGCGCGACGGCCCGATCCACCTGCTCGGCAAGCCGCTCGGCTGCCGTGCGCGACGAGAGGGGGCCGAGGACGGTGTCCTCCGCGAAAGGATCGCCGACGGTCGCGCTGCTCATCCGCTCGACGAACTTCTCGAGGAACGCGTCGTAGAGCTCGTGGTCGACGATGAACCGCTTCGCCGCGTTGCAGGACTGGCCGGTGTTGTCCAAGCGCGCTTGGACGGCGGCATCGACCGTCGCGTCGAGATCGTCGGTCGAGAGCACGATGAACGGATCGGAGCCGCCGAGTTCGAGCGCGACCTTCTTGAGGTTGCGCCCCGCGATCTCGGCGACGGCCGAGCCGGCGCGCTCCGAGCCGGTCACCGAGACGCCCTGCACGCGGCGGTCGGCGATCACGGTCGCCGCCTGATCGTTCGTCGCGTAGATGTTGGTGTACACGCCCTCGCCCATGCCCGCATCCGCATAGATCTGCGCAATCGCAGCGGCCGACTCGGGGCACTGCGACGCGTGCTTGAGGATGATCGTGTTGCCCACGGCGATGTTCGGCGCCGCGAAGCGGGCCACCTGGTAGTAGGGGAAGTTCCACGGCATGATGCCCAGCAGGACTCCGAGGGGCGTACGGCGGATGACGGCGGTGCCCTCGCCCTCGATGTCGATCGGCTGGTCACCCGTGATCTCGTCGATGTGGTCGGCGTAGTACTCGGTGATGTCGGCGGCGAAGTCGACCTCGCCCTCGGCTGCGGCGAGCGGCTTGCCCATCTCACGCACGATGATCGCGGCGAGTTCGTCACGGCGTTCGCGGTGAAGTTCGGCGACACGACGGATGCGCGCAGCTCGCTCGGCGACGGGAACCTCTCGCCAGGCGCGGTAGGCCGCGTCCGCCTGCGCGATGGCGGCATCCAACGCATCATCGGTGATCGTCGGGTAGGTGGCGAGGGTCTCACCGGTTGCGGGGTTGACGACGGCGTAGTCGGTCATGGCTCTCTCCGATCGGGTGGGTGGTCACAGTCTGCCGGTCAGCGGCGCGAACGGCGAAGGCTTGCGGGAGCGTCGAGACTGAGGGTCTCTCCGCGGAAGAAGGCGGGTCGCCGCACGCGCTGCCAGATCATGACGACCAGGCCCAGGCCGATGATCACGACGCCGAGCACGAAGACGCTGCCGACGCCGAACCATGCCGTTCCGCTGCCGTAGTCGGGGTCGAGGCTCTCGACGAGCGTGATGACGAACAGCACCAGCAGCACGATGCCGCCCACGAGCGGGAAGAGCAGCGTGAAGAAGAAGCTGCGCACCGAGTCGACCCACTGCTTGCGGAAGTACCAGACGCACGCGAACGCCGTGATGCCGTAGTAGAAGCAGATCATCATGCCGAGCGTCGTGATGGTGTCCCACAGCACGTTCTCGTTGACGAATCGCATGATGGCGTAGAAGACGGATGCCACCACGGCAGAGACGATCGTGGCGTAACCGGGCGTGAAGAACCGGGGCGACACTTTGGCGAACGCAGGCGGCAGCGCACCGTAGTGGCCCATCGCGAGCAGCGTGCGGGCCGGCCCGACGAAGGTCGACTGCAGCGACGACGCCGAACTGGTGAGCACGGCGAGCGAGACGAGGAAGGCGAGCGGGCCGAGGATCGGCCCCGACAGATAGAAGAAGACGTTGGCCTGGATCTCGGGGTTGCCCAGCCCGAGACCCTCGGAGCCGGTTCCGGCGAACGCGAGCAGCGCGACCGAGATGAGCAGGTACAGCACCACGATCGTGATCACCGTGACGGTCGCGGCCCGCCCCGGCGTGCGTTCGGGGTCTTTCGTCTCCTCGTTCATGGTGAGGGTGACATCCCACCCCCAGAAGATGAAGATCGACAGCGACAGACCCGCGACGATCGCGATCGCCGGTGTGACGGCGAACGGGTTGAACCAGGACAGGTCGACCGCGCTGGCATCGAACGCGGTTCCGCCGGCGACATGCACGAACGCCGTGATGGAGAACACCAGGAGCACGAGCACCTGGAAGGTCACGAGGACGTACTGCAGCTTCTGCGTCGTCTGCATGTCCCGGTACGACACCAGGGTGGCTCCGAGCATGAACACGAGGCAGACGGCGACGTTGATGAACGGATTGAAGGCCCATTCGGCGATCGTTCCCGAGCCGCCGGCGATCTGGTCGATGAGCAGGAAGAGGAACTCGACCGCGATCCCGGCGAGGTTTGACAGCACGAGGATCGTCGCCGCAACGAGCCCCCACCCCGCCATCCACCCCACGTAAGGGCCGAACGCCCGGGCAGCCCACGTGAACGACGTGCCCGAGTCGGGCATCCGCCGGTTCAGCTCGCGATAGCCGAACGCGACGAGCAGCATGGGGATGAAACCGAGCAGGATGATCCCCGGCACGTGGAACCCGGCCTCCGAGACGGTCGGTCCGAGTGCGGCGGTCAGCGTGTAGGCCGGTGCGATGCAGGAGATCCCGATGACGACGGCGCCGATCAGGCCCACTGTTCCCGCACTGAGCCCTTTGGCCGACAGCCCGGTGTCTTTCGCCGGCCTCGTGGTGACTCCGTTGTCACCGCTGGGTGTGCTCATTCCTGCCCCCTAGTCCTTGTTCTTCTTGCGCGTGCGGGGAACGACCACCATCGGCACCGGCAGCTCGCGCAGCATCTTGGCCGCCGTGGACCCGAGGAAGAGCCGTCGCGGCCTCGCGAGGCGGCTGGAGCCGACGACGGCGAGTTCTCCGGGCTCCCAGCTGAGATGAGCGACCGCCTCTTCGATGCTGTCGCCGAGGCCCACGACGGCTTCGGCGACGACCCCCTTGGGCAGTGTGCCGCGAGCGTGGACGAGCACTTCGTCCGCGTGGTACGCGGCTGATTCGTTGCCGGCGATCCCGGCAGGCAGGTCGATCGCAACGAGCGAGACCAGACGAAGCTCGGACCTCGTCGCCGCCGCGAGCGCGAGGCTCTCCTCGAGGAGGACGTCGGCACCGGGACGCAGCCCGATGGCCGCCGTGATTCGCGAGATCCCGAGCGCGTGGTCGACGCGCCGGGCACCCTCGGGTGCGAGCATGACCGGGACGTCGGCGAAGTGAAGCAGTTCGGTCGCGACGCTTCCGAGGCGGTGCCGGCCGCGCCGCCCGCCATTGGCGGCGCCGACGACGATCTGCCCGGCCCCGAGCTCATGAGCCGCCTCGACCAGTCCGGCGGCGAACGACTCGGCGAAACGCACGTGGCCCGCGTGCTCCACCCCCGCGGGAACCCGCTCGGATGCCGCCGAAAGCCACTCCTCGGCCTGTTTCTGCAGGTGACGGCTGTAACTGGCGGCGGGGGGCGTGATGACGCTGCGACTCTCGTCGGGGAGCACGACGACGAGGTCGAGCCTCGCCCCCGTCGCCGCCGCGAAGCGCGCGCCGAGCGCGAGGGCGTCTGCGCCCGCGTTCGTGGCGGTGTACCCGACGACGATCCGGCTCATGCGCGGGCCTCCTCGATGATCTCCGATGCCACGAGGTGACCCATCCGGATCGCCCCGTCCACGTGCTGATAGCCGGCGCCGGCCATATCCGAGCACGCGAAGAAGATGCGCCCGACCGGTGTCCGCAGATCGGGCCCGTAGCGCGAGAGTCCGCCCAGGTCGAAGCTGGCGGCATACGCACCGCGCGTCCACTCTTCGGCGCCCCAGTCGCTCTCGAAGTACACGAGCGGGTTTTTCGCCTCGGGCCCGAAATAGTGCGACAGCGACTCGAGGATGCGCTCGCGACGCTCGTCGGCCGAGACGCGGAAGAGGTCGTCGGCGTTGCGGTCTGAGACGAAGCCGACGAGCGTGCCTCGCTCGTCGCCGTGGTTGGTGTTGTCGTATGCCTCGTGGGACAACTCGTAGGGGCTGAATGCCGTGCCCGACAGCCCCTGCTCGCGCCAGAACGGACGGTCGTAGACGGCGTGCACCTTGATGACGAAACCCATCGACAGGTGCTGGTGAAGCTGCTGCTTGAGCCGAGGCAGAGGTGGGTCGAACTCGATCCACGGGTAGAGGATCGGCGCGTGCGCGAGAACGACGTAACGTGCGCGTACCCGCAGCCCCGTGTCGGTGACGACCGTCACGCCCTCGTCGCTCGTGTGGATCTCGGTCACCGGCTGCCCGAGCCGGACGTCGTCGCCGAGTCGCTCGGCGAGCAGGATCGGCACCTGCTGGAGGCCGCCGACGACCCGCTCGTCGAGGATGTAGTCAGCGTCGACCAGGTGGGTGAAGCTGCCCGCGCTGGCGGCCATCAGCAGCGCCTGCAGCGCCGAGAACGCATACGCGGGCTTGGTGAGCATCGCCCCCGCAATGAAGAGCCCGATGTTGTCGCGGGCCTCCTGATCGGGGGTCGCACGTTCGAGCCAGGCCTCGAACGAGATCCGGTCGAGGGCATCCGCGTCAGGGTGCTGCCACGGCGCATCCGGATCGATCTGGGCTGTGAGCGCGTCGAGTTCGTCGATGAGGCGGATCATCTCGCGCTCGGTCTCAGGAGGCACGGGGAAGATCTCGCCCGTGAACCGTGTGAGCTCACCGTCGGCGTTGACGTAGACCGAGTCGCCCTCGCGGTAGCGCGGATACGTCTGGAGGCCGAGTTCGGCGATCGTCTGTTTCAGCGCCTCTTGGTCTGGCGACACCCACTGCCCGCCGATCTCGAGCGTCGCCCCGTCGACGACGTCGGTCCACAGCCGCCCGCCGACACGGTCTCGCGCCTCGAGCACCATCACCGAAAGCCCCGCCCTGCGCAGGTCGTTCGCCGCGGTGAGGCCGGCTGCGCCGGCTCCGACGACGACGACATCTCGCGTGATCTCAGTCATCTCGCTCCTTCAGCGGGTGAGGGTTCGCCTCGGGACGATCAGGCTGCGGCGAGCGCCGCGGCCAGCACGTCGATTCCCTCGTTCAACAGATCATCGGGGATGGACAGCGGCGGAAGGAAGCGGATGACGTTGCCGTAGGTGCCGCACGTCAGCACGATGACGCCGTCGGCGATGCACGCCTTCGCGACCGCTGCTGTGAGGGCGGCGTCCGGAGCACCGGTCACGGGGTCGACGAACTCGGCGGCGATCATCGCTCCGAAGCCGCGCACATCACCGATCCGCGGGTCGGCGGCCTGCAGGTCGCGCAGCCGGCGCGTGAGGATCGTCTCGATCTCGCGGGCGCGGCCGGGCATGTCATCGGACTCGAAGACGTCGATCGCGGCGAGTGCGGCCGCGCACGCGACGGGATTGCCGCCGTACGTTCCGCCGAGACCGCCCGCGTGGGCGGCGTCCATGATCGTGGCCCGGCCTGTCACAGCGGCCAGGGGCAGCCCACCGGCAATCCCCTTCGCCGTTGTGATCAGGTCGGGCACGACCCCGAACCGGTCACACGCGAACATCTCCCCCGTGCGCGCGAAGCCGGTCTGGATCTCGTCGGCGATGAAGACGACGTCGTTGGCGTGACACCACTCGACGATCGCCTGCAAGAACCCGTCGGCGGGAACGATGAACCCGCCCTCGCCCTGGATGGGCTCGATGATGACGGCGGCGAGGTTCTCGGCGCCGATCTGCTTCTCGATGAGCGTGATGGCACGCTCAGCGGCGTCGATGCCGGAGAGCCCGTCACGGTACGGGTACGACATGGGCGCGCGGTACACCTCGCCGGCGAACGGGCCGAACCCGCTCTTGTATGGCATCGACTTGGCGGTGAGCGCCATCGTGAGGTTGGTGCGGCCGTGGTAGCCGTGATCGAACGCGACGACGGCAGTCTTGTTGGTGTGCTTGCGGGCGATCTTGACGGCGTTCTCGACGGCTTCGGCGCCCGAGTTGAACAGGGCGCTCTTCTTCTCGTGGTCACCGGGCGTGACGCGGTTGAGCGCCTCGGCGACCGAGACGTACGAGTCGTACGGCGAAATCATGAAGCACGTGTGACTGAACCGGGCGATCTGCTCCTGCACGGCGGCGACGATCTTCGGATGCGCGTTGCCCACGGTCGTGACGGCGATGCCCGATCCGAGATCGATGAGCGAGTTGCCGTCGGCGTCGACGACGACGCCCCCGCCCGCCGCGACGGCTTCGATCGGCACGGTGTGACCGACCCCTGCTGCGACGGCGGCCGCCTTGCGTTCGAGCAGCTGCTGCGAGCGCGGACCCGGGATGCTGGTGACGAGCCGGCGCTCCTGGGCGAGGGATGGACCGCCGAGAGGCAGGGTGGACGTGTCGATCATGCTCGCGAGCGTACGGTGGCCCCCGGACGGGCGCACCCACCTGCGTGTACATTCTGAAGCCTGGCCTGTACGACCGGTACACGAGGAGAACTCATCGCCACCGCCGCCCCCGCGCCGACCCTGCGCGCCCTTCTCGCGCGCCGCGATCTGCGCCTGCGACTCGAGAGCGAAGGCCTGAACCCCGAAACGCTCGACCGAGAGATCCGGTGGGTGCATTCGAGCGATCTCGCCGACCCGACACCGTTCCTCTCGGAGGGACTCGTGCTGCTCACGACGGGCACGCAGTTCCAGGGCGAGTCGGCTACGCCCGCCGACGCGTACGTCGACCGCCTGTATGCGCAGGGCGTCGCAGCGCTCGGGTTCGGCACCGAGGTCGTGCGCGAGGGGATCCCGCCCGACCTCGTCGATGCGTGTCGGCGCACGGGCATGCCGCTGTTCGAAGTGCCCTATCGCACGCCGTTCCTCGCGATCGCGCGCGCTGGCGCCGAGGCGATCGCGGCGCAGGCCTATGCGCGGCGCAGCTGGGCGCTCGCAGCGCAGCGCGCCATCTCGCTCGCGGCGCTGCGGCCCGACGGGCTCGGCGCGACGCTCGCCGAGCTCGCACGACAACTCGGCACGTGGGTGGGGCTGTTCGATGCGGCGGGCGAGCTCGTCCGCGAGAATCCGTCGCCGTTGGATCCCGAAACCGTGACGTCGCTGCGCACCGAGGTCGACGGCGTTCTGCGGCGCGGCGCACGGGCGGCCTCGGCGCTGCGGATCGGCGACCTGCCCTTCACCCTGCAGACACTCGGCCGCGGCGGACATCTGCGCGGCGTCATCGCGATCGCCGCGGGCGACCTCGACCGCGAAGGCCGCGGCGTCGTGACCGCCGTCATCGCGATGGCCGGCCTCGCCCTCGAACAGAACGACGGACTCGCGCGGGCCCGAAACGCCCTGCGCTCGGGCCTCGTGCAGATGCTGCTGTCGGGGGACACGGCCCTCGCGCGGCGCATCGCGCGCGAGCTCGGGGGCTCTCTGCCGCCCGCGCCCGTCGTCGTCGCGATGACCGATGCCACCGGCATCCGCGCCGCCGCGATCGCCGAACTGCTCGAACTTCGAGCCGACGAGCGGCGGGGCACACTCTTCTTCGGAGCGGGCGACGACGGCCTGGTCATCGTCGTACCCGCCGACGACCCGCGCGTGCTGCACGAAGTCGTCGACAGATTCGAGGTGCGGCTCGGTGTGTCCGACCCGGCTGGCTACGACGGGTTCCGCGCAGCCGTCGACCAGGCGCGCGTTGCGCGGGACCGCGGGGGCGCAGCCGTGACGGCGTTCGCCGACATCGCGCGGTCCGGGGTGCTGTCAGCCCTTTCGGCCGACGCGCAGGCCCTGGCCCGCGCTGAACTCAGCCCGCTCATCGAGCATGACGACGCACAGGGTTCGCGGCTCGTCGAGACGCTCGCCGCCTGGCTCGACAACGACTGCTCCCATGAGGCATCCGCCCGCGCACTGGGGGTGCACCGGCACACCGTCCGCACGCGCCTCGCGCACGTCGCGCGCCTGCTCGATCGCGACCTCGCCTCGTTCGCCACCCGCGCCGAGCTCTGGGCGGCCCTGCAGGTGCTCCCTCCCCGCGCCTGACCCCCCGGAACCGGGCGATGTGTCCGGACGACGCGCGCGGCATGATGGGTGCATGCGCAACGGAGCGGTGTCGTGGTGGTGGCGCGATCTCGGGGGCACTCCCCCGCCGCGCCCAGCGCTGCCGGGGGACATCGAGGTCGATGTCGCCATCGTCGGAGCCGGGTACACGGGCCTGTGGACGGCGTATTACCTCGCGACCCGGCAACCCGATCTGCGCATCGCCGTCGTCGAGCAGCGGTTCGCGGGGTTCGGAGCCTCGGGCCGCAACGGCGGCTGGCTCACGAACTCCGTCACGGGCGCGCGCGAACGCTACGGCCGTGACGGCGGCGCGCGGCAGCAGCGGGCCCTCACCGAGACCGTCGACGAGGTCATCGCGGTGACCGTGCGCGAGGGCATCGACGCCGACATCGTCAAGGGCGGCGAGCTCACCGTCGCCCGCACGCCCGCACAGCTCGCCCGTCTGCGCACGGCGGCGGCCGCAGAGCAGGCCTGGCCGCACACCGACGTCACGATGATGGATGCCGCTGCTGCGGCCTCGCGCGTGCGCGTCTCGGGTGCGCTCGGAGGCATGTGGCATCCGCACTGCGCCCGCCTGCACCCCGCCAAGCTCGTGGCCGGCCTCGCTGGGGCGGTCGAACGACACGGCGTCGCGATCTACGAGCACACCCGCGTCGAGCGGATCGAGCCCGGCCGCGCCGTGACCGACCGCGGCACCGTGCGGGCCGCGCACGTGCTGCGCGCGACCGAGGGGTTCACGGCGGATCTGCACGGCGAGCACCGCACCTGGCTGCCGATGAACTCGTCGATGATCGTGACCGATCCCCTGCCCGCGGCGGTGTGGAACCAGATCGGTTGGACGGGCCGCGAGACGCTCGGCGACCTCGCGCACGTGTACATGTACGCCCAGCGCACGGCCGATGACCGCATCGCGTTCGGCGGCCGCGGCGTGCCGTACCGCTACGGGTCGCGCGTCGACACCGACGGCACGACGCAGGAGCGCACGATCGCCTCGCTCACGGCGCTGCTTCACGATTTCTTCCCGGATGCCGCCGGTGTGCCGATTGCGCACGCGTGGGCCGGCGTGCTCGGTGTGCCGCGCGACTGGGCGGCCACCGTCGGCCTCGACCGCCGCACGGGCCTCGGCTGGGCGGGGGGCTACGTGGGCACCGGGGTCACAGCGACGAACCTCGCCGGCCGCACGCTCGCCGACCTCGTGCTCGAGCGCGACACCGACCTGACGCGGCTGCCCTGGGTCGGCCGCCGCGCGAAGAAGTGGGAGCCCGAGCCCTTGCGATGGCTCGCCGTCAACGCCATCTACACGGCGTATCGCGCAGCCGACCGGGCCGAGGCATCCGGGGCGTCGACGGGCACGTCGGGGTTCGCGCGAGCCGCCGACCTCATCGCGGGCCGCTGATCGATCTCAACGCGGCGCGTGCGCCTCGAGGAACTCGTACACATCGGTCGTGTCGACGCCGGGGAACGCACCCGTCGGCAGCGTCGCGAGCAGTGTCCGGGGGGTGCGGACGTTGGGCCACGAATGCTCGCGCCAGGCCGACTCGAGCTCGGCGGGGGCACGGCGGCAGCACGCTTCGACGGAGTGCGTCGACGTGCCACGGTGGGCCGTGTCCCGCCCGATGAACCACTTCGTGTCGTCGAAGCGCACACCCACCGACACGGAGTGCGCACCCTCGCTCGACAGCTCTACGCGGGCGGTGCACCAATACGTGCCGTTGCCGGTGTCGGTGTACTGGTAGTACGGGTTGAAGTGGTCGTCCTCGTCGAAGACGACGCGCGACGTCCACTTGCGGCAGCACATCTGCCCCTCGATCGAGCCGAGGCGGTCGGTCGGGAAGTTGACGTCGTCGTTCTCGTAGGCCTTCGTGATGGTGCCCGATTCGTGCACCTTGAGGAAGTGCACGGCGATGTCCAGGTGCATCGTCGCGAGGTTCGTGAAGCGGTGCGCGGCCGTCTCGTACGACACCGAATAGGCATCGCGCAGGTCTTCGATCGAGATCGCGCGGTCCTTCTTGGCTTCGCGCAGTGCGGGCACGACGTGCGCTTCGGGGATCAGCAGCGCCCCTGTCAGGTAGTTCGTCTCGACGCGCTGGCGCAGGAACTCGGCGTACGACGTCGGCTCCCGATGTCCGAGGATGCGACTGGACAGAGCCTGCAGCACGGCGGTGCGCGGATCGCCCTTGGACGCGAGGCGGCTCGAGAGGTAGAGCCTGCCGTTCTTGATGTCGGCGACGCTGCGGGTGGTCTGCGGAAGATCGGGGACGTAGTGGAGCGTGAACCCGAGGTGCGCCGCGATGTTCGACGCGGTGCGCTGCGTGAGCGGACCGCCGGGATGGTCGACGGCGTCGAGGATGCGCCGTGCGTGAGCCTCGAGGTCGGCGAAGTAGTTGTTCTGCGTGCGCATGAGCTTGCGCAGCGCGACGTTGGCACGGCGCGCCTCTTCGGGAGTCGCGGCACGTTCATCGCGCAGCCGTTCGATCTCGCCCTGCAGCGCGATCATCGCCGAGAGCGCCTCGGTGGGGACCGACTTGCCGATGCGGAACGGCTCGATGCCCAGCGCCTGGAATGTCGACCCGCGCATGGCGCGCTCGAGGGAGATCTCTAGCGTGGCGCGCTCGTCGAGGGGCTCCGATTCGAGCAGCGCATCCAGCGTCGAGCCGAGCGCGCGGGCGATCGCGCGCAGCAGCGTGAGCTTGGGCTCGCGGCGACCGTTCTCGATCATCGACAGCTGACTGGGAGCGCGGTCAACGGCCGTCGCCAGCTCGTCCAGCGTCATCCCGCGCTGCGTGCGCAGCTGCCGGATACGGCGACCGATCGTGAGGGCGTCCACGTCTTCGGTCATGTCGACGATCCCGTCCATACCGACTCCTTCTGCGCGTGGCGATGACCGGATTCTGTCACGAACGCAGAAGATCGCGCAAAGTTCACAGCGACATTCGCATGGCGTGCCCCGAAAGTTCACCCAAAGTGGATGCCACGACACACCGCCCGGCTTTCGCACAACGAACCGCCATCCGTCCCCCACCTTCCACGTTCCGCACAGAGAGGCCAGGACCCATGACACCTGCGACCGCGACGCCGATGCGCACCCACACCGCTGCGATCCCCGCCCACACCCACGAACCGCAGATCGAGATCCTCGGCGCGGTCCGCCCGCGCTACGACGAGATCCTCACCCCCGAGGCGATCGCCTTCCTCACCGAGCTGCACCTCCGCTTCAGCGGACGCCGCCACGACCGGCTGGCCGACCGCCTGCGCCGTCGGTTCGAGATCGGCAACGGACACGACCCACAGTTCCGCGATGACACGCGGCACATCCGTGAGGACACCGAGTGGCAGGTCGCCGGCGCAGGACCGGGCCTCGAGGACCGCCGCGTCGAGATCACCGGGCCGACCGACCCGAAGATGACGATCAACGCGCTGAACTCCGGCGCGAAGGTCTGGCTCGCCGACCAGGAGGACGCCACCAGCCCGACGTGGCGCAACGTGATCGAGGGTCAGCTGTCGCTGCGCGACGCGATTCGCGGCGAGCTGTCGTTCACGAGCCCCGAGGGCAAGGTCTACGAGGTCACCGCCGAGCAGACACCCACCATCGTGATGCGTCCGCGCGGCTGGCATCTCACCGAGAAGCACATCTCGTTCACCGACCGCACCGGCCGTGCCCTGGCGGCGTCGGGGTCGCTCGTCGACTTCGGACTGTACTTCTTCCACAACGCCCAGGCCCTCATCGACAGCGGCCGGGGCCCCTACTTCTACATCGCCAAGCTCGAGTCGAGCGAAGAGGCGAAGCTGTGGGACGACGTGTTCACCTTCAGCGAGCAGTACATGGGCATCGCGCACGGCACGATCCGTGCGACGGTGCTGATCGAGACGCTGCCGGCTGCGTTCGAGATGGAGGAGATCCTCTTCGAGCTGCGCGATCACATCGCGGGGCTCAACGCGGGTCGATGGGACTACATCTTCTCGATGATCAAGAACTACCGCGGTCGCGGAGCGCGATTCGTCCTCCCCGACCGCAGCCAGGTCACGATGACGGTGCCGTTCATGCGGGCATACACCGAGCTGCTGGTGAAGACCTGCCACCAGCGCGGAGCATTCGCGATCGGCGGCATGAGCGCGTTCATCCCGAACCGCCGCGACCCGGAGGTGACGGCGCAGGCGTTCGAGAAGGTCTCCGCCGACAAGAAGCGCGAGGCCGGCGACGGCTTCGACGGCACCTGGGTGGCCCACCCCGACCTGATTCCCGTCGCGATGGCCGAGTTCGATGCCGTGCTCGGCGACCGCCCCAACCAGGTCGACCGCCGGCGCGACGACGTCGAGGTGCGTGCGAGCGACCTGATCGACGTGCACATCGGCCGGCCGGTCACGGCGGCGGGCGTGTACGGCAACGTCTCTGTCGCCATCCGCTATCTCGAAGCATGGCTGCGCGGCCTCGGCGCCGTCGCGATCGACAACCTGATGGAGGATGCCGCCACCGCCGAGATCTCACGCTCACAGGTGTGGCAGTGGATCCACCAGGACCGCACGACCGATGACGGCACGCCGATCACGCGCGAATACATCGAGGGCCTCATCACGCGGGTGCTGGGCGAGGTCGACCGACGCGACGGGGACCGCTTCGACGACGCCGCAGCGATCTTCCGCGAGGTCGCTCTCGGCATCGACTTCCCGGCTTTCCTCACGCTCCCCGCGTACGCGAAGTACCTCAGCGACAGCGAGTGAACCGCTTCCTTCGGCTCCTTCGAGCCCTCGGCACAGAGACCAAGGATTGACATGACCGCTTATAGGAACGACATCGCCGCCATCCAGGCGCTGAAAGACCAGAACGGGCCCAGCTGGGATGCCGTCAACCCCGAGTACGTCGCCCGCATGCGCGCGCAGAACCGGTTCAAGACGGGCCTCGACATCGCGCAGTACACGGCCGATATCATGCGGAGGGACATGGCCGAGTACGACGCCGATGCGTCGCTCTACACCCAGTCCCTCGGCGTCTGGCACGGCTTCATCGGGCAGCAGAAGCTCATCTCGATCAAGAAGCACCTGAAGACCACGAACAAGCGCTACCTCTACCTGTCGGGCTGGATGGTCGCGGCGCTCCGGTCGGAGTTCGGGCCTCTCCCCGACCAGTCGATGCACGAGAAGACCTCTGTGCCGGCGCTCATCGAGGAGCTCTATACCTTCCTCCGCCAAGCCGATGCCCGCGAACTCGACCTGCTCTTCACGAGGCTCGACGAAGCCCGCGTCGCCGGGGACGAGACCGCGACGGAGTTCATCCAGTCGCAGATCGACAACTACGAGACCCACGTCGTGCCGATCATCGCCGACATCGACGCCGGCTTCGGCAACCCCGAGGCGACCTACCTGCTGGCGAAGAAGATGATCGAGGCGGGCGCCTGTGCCATCCAGATCGAGAATCAGGTGTCGGACGAGAAGCAGTGCGGCCACCAGGACGGCAAGGTCACCGTGCCGCACGACGACTTCATCGCGAAGCTCAACGCCGTGCGCTACGCGTTTCTCGAGCTCGGTATCGACAACGGCGTCATCGTCGCCCGCACCGACTCGCTCGGCGCGGGTCTCACCCAGAAGCTCGCCGTCTCGCACGCGCCGGGCGATCTCGGCGACCAGTACAACGCGTTCCTCGATGTCGAAGAGATCGCCGCCGACGACCTCGGCGACGGCGACGTCGTCATCAAGCGCGACGGCACGCTGCTGCGCCCGAAGCGCCTCGCCAGCAACCTGTACCAGTTCCGCTCCGGCACGGGAGAGGCGCGGTGCGTGCTGGATTGCATCACGTCGATCCAGCACGGCGCCGACCTGCTGTGGATCGAGACCGAGAAGCCTCACGTCGATCAGATCGGCGCGATGGTCGATGAGATCCGCAAGGTGATCCCGAACGCGAAGCTCGTCTACAACAACAGCCCGTCGTTCAACTGGACGCTCAACTTCCGCCAGCAGGCATACGACCAGCTCGTGGAGCAGGGCGCCAACGTTTCCGCGTACGACCGCGCCGACCTCATGAACGTCTCGTACGACGACACCGAGCTCGCCCGCCTCGCCGACGACAAGATCCGCACCTTCCAGAAGGACGGCTCGGCCCGCGCCGGCATCTTCCACCACCTCATCACGCTGCCGACCTACCACACGGCCGCCCTGTCGACCGATGACCTGGCGAAGGGCTACTTCGGCGACGAGGGCATGCTCGCCTACGTGAAGGGGGTGCAGCGGCGCGAGATCCGCGAGGGCATCGCCACCGTCAAGCACCAGAACATGGCCGGCAGCGACATCGGCGACAACCACAAGGAGTACTTCGCCGGAGACGCGGCCCTCAAAGCCGGCGGCACGAACAACACGATGAACCAGTTCGGCTGAACTGATCGCTGACGAAGGCCCGGGTCCGCGAGATCCGGGCCTTCGTCGTGTCGGGATGCCGCGGTCGAAATTCATCTCCCGGTGGGAATACCGGCCGACTACGCTCGTAGGCGTGACCGAACGCGCTCCCCTGTCCCGCAAGCTCACCGCCATCGCCGAGTCGGCGACCCTCAAGGTCGACGCCAAGGCCAAGAGCCTCCAGGCCGCCGGACGGCCCGTGATCTCATACGCCGCCGGCGAGCCCGACTTCTCGACGCCGTCGTTCGTCGTGGAAGCCGCCGAGAACGCACTGCAGGATCCCGCGAACTACCGGTACACCCCGGCGGTGGGCCTTCCCGTTCTGCGCGAAGCCATCGCGGGAAAGACCCTGCGCGACTCGGGCCTCGAGGTCTCCCCGTCGCAGGTCGTCGTCACCAACGGCGGCAAGCAGGCGGTCTACCAGGCTTTCCAGGCGGTCGTGAACCAGGGCGACGAGGTGCTGCTGCCGGCGCCGTACTGGACGACGTACCCCGAAGTGATCGCTCTCGCCGGGGGCACCCCGGTCGAGGTCTTCGCGGGGGCCGACCAGGAGTACAAGGTCACCGTCGAGCAGCTTGAAGCGGCCCGCACCGACAAGACGACAGCGCTCGTGTTCGTCTCGCCGTCCAACCCGACCGGCTCGGTCTACACGGCAGAAGAGACCAAGGCGATCGCCGAGTGGGCGCTCGAGCACGGCATCTGGATCATCGCAGACGAGATCTATCAGAACCTCGTCTACGAGGGCGTCCGCGCCGTCTCGGTCGTCGAGGCCGTGCCCGAGGTCGCCGGTCAGACGATCCTCGTCAACGGCGTCGCGAAGACCTACGCGATGACCGGCTGGCGCGTGGGCTGGATGGTCGGCCCCGCCGACGCCATCAAGCTCGCTGCGAACCTGCAGTCACACCTCTCGTCGAACGTCAACAACATCGCGCAGCGTGCGGCGCTCGCCGCCCTGACGGGTCCGCAGACCGAGGCAGAGGAATTCCGCCTCGCCTTCGATCGGCGCCGCAAGCTCATCGTGTCCGAACTCGCCGCGATCGACGGTGTCACGGTGCCGACCCCACTCGGGGCGTTCTACGTCTACCCCGACGTGCGCGGTCTGCTGGGCCGTGAGTGGCGCGGCACGCGCATCGACACGACGCTCGAGCTCGCCGATTTCATCCTCGAGCAGGCCGAGGTCGCCGTCGTGCCCGGCGAGGCATTCGGCCCGTCCGGCTATCTGCGACTGTCGTACGCTCTCGGCGACGACGCGCTCCTCGAGGGCGTGCGGCGCCTGCAGGACCTCTTCAGCGAATAGTCACGCCGCTCCGCCACCTTCCCGTCCACGGTCCAGAGGAGCACGGCATGACCTCCGATGTCTGCGCCCTCACCCGCGTGCGCCGCGCGAGCCTGCTCATCACTGCCACGCTGCTTCTCGCGGGGTGCATGGGCGCCGGTGCGTCGCCGACATCGACCTATACGGATGCCGCGGGCCAGTCGATCGTCATCGACTGGGCGGACTATCCCGCCCATGCCGGGATCGACGGCGAAGCCCTGCTCGGCGCTCCCGATCAGGCCGAACTCGAACAGCCCGCCCGAGAGCTCGTCGAGCGGATCCGCACGGCCGTCGAGGCGGAGTCGGGCATCGCCCTCGCAGCGGGCGAGCCCGAGCGGTCCTGGTTCGGCGACGACCAGTGGCACCCGCAGGCCGGCAACGGCTACGGCGGGGACTCGATGCTGACCACGGTCAACTGCTGCGAACTGCAGTCCGACACGGTCCCGCCGCGCGCCCAGTGGGATGCCGTCATCGCCGCGGCGAGCCGCGCGGCCTCCGACGCGGGCGTGGGCGAGTTCACCCGCGACGGCGATCCAGCCGACGCGGAGTACCGCGACAGGTACTGCACGGCTCCCGACGGCGAATGCTGGCACGTCTCGGCAACCCTCTTCGACGGGTATCAGTGGCTCTTTCTCACGATCCAGGACACGTCGCTGGATCCTTCGGGGCACGCCCTACGCGAGGCTGAGGAGTTCGGCTGGCCGCTGGCCAGCATCGCCATCGGGTACGGCGCGACGGTCGTCCGCGCGGGCGACTCGGCCGCCTACGCGCGGGAGATCAAGCCGTTCCTCGGTCTCGAACGCCCCGACGGGACGACGTCAGACTGACTCAGGCGCTCGCACCATCGCGGTGCGCGGCATCCATCTCGGCCGACTGCAGCTGCAGGATCGCGAGCGCTTCGTGTACGGCCCCGGTGCTCGTGTCGATGTCGCCGAAGTGGTGCAGGAAGCCGTTCGAGTCGCGGACGGAGACCGTGACGAGCGCACGCCCGTGGCGTGGGAGAGCCTTCGATTTCGTTGAGCGCGCGGCCATGTTCGCGGTTCCTTCCGTGCTCTGCGAACATATCGGCAGCCAGGCCGAGCGCCGCGGAAACACGCCGGTCGGGAAGGGTCAGAGCTCGACGCCGATGAGCACGGGCTCGGGCTGCAGCAGGAGCCCGAACTCGGACTGCACGCGGGCTTGGATGAAGCGCGCGAGCTGCGCGAGCTCGGCCGCTGTCGCCCCGCCCCGATTCGTCAGCGCGAGCGCGTGCTTGCTCGACAGCGCCGCGCGCGACCTGCCGATGCGGTAGCCCTTGCCCAAGCCCGCGTTCTCGATCAGCCAGGCGGCGCTCACCTTGACCTCGGACTCCCGCGCGGCCGGCGGCGGCACGTATCCGTCGAAACTCGCCAGCGGAATGACCAGCACCGAGTCGAGGTCGGGTGTCATCTCCCAGCGCGGGCATTCCGGCGGCAGCGTGCGCGCGACCGAGGCCGACACGATTGCGTTCTGGAAGAACGAACCCGCGCTGTGCGTGTCGGGGTCGGCGTCGGCGAGCACCATGCCCTTGCGTGCGCGTGTGGCCAGCACGTGGTCGCGGATCCAGGCGAGGGAGACTGCCTGACCCTCGTCGAGACCGAGGGCCGAGCGCAGCTGCGCCCCCGGGATGGGGCGTTCCGCAGACCCGACCTCGGCCAGCTCCAGCGTCACCGAGAGGATGACCGCAGAGCGAGCGGGAACCGAGCCGTAGTGCTTCTTCAGCACCGATGTCCGAAACCCGAGGCCGAGATCGGCGGCGGGAACGGTCCGCACCTCGCCGTCGGCCTCGTCGATGAGGTCGACCTCGACGAGCGTCTGCACGATCTCCTGGCCGTACGCGCCGATGTTCTGCACGGGCGCCGCGCCGACCGTGCCGGGGATCCCCGACATCGCCTCGATCCCGGCGAGACCGTGCTCGACGGCATACGCGACGAGGGCGTCCCAGTCGTGCCCTGCCTGCACCCGCAGTCGCACGTGACCCGGGCGCGGCGACGGCAGCTGTTCGATGCCTCGAGTGCGCACGCGCACCACCGTGCCCTCGATCGGCTCGTCGCCGACGAACATGTTCGATCCCCCGCCGAGCACGAGCCAGGGCTCATCGTGCGCCCATAGTTCGCGCAGGGCCGAGACGAGCTCGTCGGTCGTGTCGGCGTCGATCATGCGCTCGGGCGCTCCACCGGTGCGCAGCGTCGTGAGCTGCGCCAGGGGTATGGGGGTGATCTCGGGCATGGCGTCAGGCGAGGCGCACGCGCACCTGCGCCTTGCCCAGAACGGTCGTCCCGGCGTGCGTCACGGTGAGGTCGATACGCGCGGTCTCGTCGTCGACGGCGCCGATCTTGGCGACGATCGTGAGGTCGGCCCCCGTCTCGGGATCGACCACGACGGGTCGTGTGAAGCGCACGCCGTAGTCGAGGATGCGGCCGGGGTCGCCGAGCCAGCCCGTGATCGTCTGCACGGCGATGCCCATCGTGAGCATGCCGTGTGCGAGCACGCCCGGAAGACCCACAGAGGCGGCCACGTCGTCACGGTAGTGGATGGGGTTGAAGTCTCCGGATGCCCCCGCATAGCGCACGAGAGATTCACGGGTCAGGTGCACCGAGCGCTCGGCGATGACGTCGCCCACGATCAGCGCGCTCACGCGTCGCCCCCCACCAGCAGCACGGATGTGGCCGTCACGACATGGGCTCCGTCGGCATCGGTGATGGTCGCATCGCTCGTGACCATGGCGTTGCCACCGAGGGTGCGGATGCCGGTGATCGCGAGCTGCGCCGTCAGCTCATCGCCCGCGACGATGGGCCGCGTGTACGCGAACCGCTGCTCGGCGTGCAGGACGCGCGACAGCTCGATGCCCGAGTCGGGCTCGGCGAGCAGCTGCTGCAGCGTGAGGTCCTGCACGACCATGGCGAACGTGGTCGGCGCGATGACGTCCGAGTACCCGAGGGCCCGCGCGGCGTCCGGATCGACATACGGCGCGTCGTCGGCGAAGACCGCGCGCGCGAACTCGCGCACCTTCTCACGGCCCACGAGATACGGAGGGGTCGGAGGGAACTCTCGACCGACGAGCTCGGGGTTCACTGGCACCATCACATCCTACCGAGCGGGTCGCTCAGCCCCGGCGACCGCGGATCGCCTTGACCGCCATCTGCACGGCGATCACGGTGAGGAAGGCCGCGAACAGGAGGTTCGCCGTGAGCGGGTCGATGATCGTGGCGAGCCACGCGCCCAGTGCCGTGGTCGTGCACGCTGCCCCGCCCACGAGCAGCGCCGCGACGAGGTCGACGTTGGATCGGCGGATGTTGCCGATCGTGCCCGACAGGGCGGTCGGAATCATCATGAGCAGCGACGTGCCCTTCGCTACGAGGTCGCTCGCCCCGAACAGCAGCATCAGCACGGGTACGACGATGACACCGCCGCCGACTCCCAGCAGTCCCGCGAGCACGCCCGTGATGAGGCCCAGTGCGACGAGGCCGAGCACCGTGACGACGGTGATCGGCAGACCCGCATCTCTCGAGGGGATGACGAGGAACAGGCCCACGATGACGACCGCGAGGAATCCCACGAAACCCCAGCGCAGCACGGTCACGGGCATCCGCGGCAGCAGCCAGGTGCCGATCTGGGCGCCGATGACGGCGCCGACGGCGAGGATGAGCGCCGGGATCCACGCGACCGAATCGCTCACCGCGTACGACACGACCCCCACGGCAGCGGTCGGCACGATCGCACCGAGCGATGTTCCGGCGGCGAGCCGCTGATTGAATCCGAGGATGAGGACGAGCAACGGAACGATGACCGTGCCGCCCCCGACCCCGAACAGTCCGGACAGGAGCCCCGACGCGAGGCCGATGCCGATACACGTCAGCACGTAGCGAAGGTCACGCGGGCGAGCCGCGGCATCCGACCTCATCCGATTCCGATTCCGCCCCCGACCGGAAGCGCCGTCGCGGCGCCCAGGAAGAGCAGCGGGATCGCCACGGCGAAGGCGATCACGACGGCGAGCAGCAGCACGCCGAGCACGACCCACACGATCCACGGCCCCGAGCGGCGGTCGCCGGTCGCGGCGCTGAACGCCCCCGATGTGTCGTCGTCGTCATCGGCGAGCCCGGCAAGCTCAGGGGGCAGAGCGTCGATCCCGTCGTCGCCTGGCGCAGAGTCGGGCACGGCGATATGCGGGGTCCAGCTCGAGCCGTCCCACCAGCGCATCGCGCCACGGCCGTCGTCGTACCAGCCCGGGGGCTTCGAGGTCATCCGGCCACGATACCCCTGCGCCCCGTCGCCGGACGGTCGCACACCCGGACTACGCGACGTTCGGACGCGCGTGGAAGGGCTTGCGGTGCGGGATGGGCGCGGGCTTCGTCGACGGATGGCGGTCGTCCACCGAGAAGATCGCGGTCGCCGTGCGGATGATGGCATCCCGCGTTTCGAACAGCTGGACGCCGTGCGCCCCCGCGATCCAGACCACCTCGTACCCCAGCGCGATGCGCTCCACGTAGGCGACGAGCTCACCGGCGTGGCGGTTATGGAGTCGCCACGCACCGTCTCCCGAGGGGACGAGATCGAAGACGGGCGCCGCAGTCATGATCGCTCCTGCTCTCCCGCACACGATGGCGAGTTCTTTCAAGGGTCGGTCGGGAAACCGGAAACAGCCAGGGGGTTGCGCCGGACGACCTGCGGCGCTAGTCACTCGGAGATAGCGGGCGGCGGACTCCTGCGCAACCGGGTCGACGATCCGGGCGCACCCCGCGAGGCTGAAACCGGAAAGGAGCACGACATGAACACCACTCCGGATGCACCGCAGGAGGACCTGCAGCCGCTCGGCGACCGCGACGGCTCGGTCGAGTCGGACCCCGCAGAGGACCCGGCCCAGGCTGAGTGGGAGGGCAGGAGAGCCGACGACGACGAACGGGCCGTCGATGACAGCGAGATCCCCGCGTCCGATCTTCCGGATGCCGCGGAACAGCCCGAGACGCAGGGCATGAGCCCGCTCCTGGCCGAACTCGGCGAAGAGGGCAACGGCGACCTCGCCCCCGAAGACCTCTGACTCAGGCGATGGCGGAGTCGCCCGGCGGTGAGACGCGCATCCACCGGAATCCGTAGGGGTCGAGCGCGAACTCGACCCTCCCCCGATCGTCGATCGTGAGATGGTCGGGTCCGAGCAGATCCCGCAGCACCGTACCGTCGTCGACTGTTCCGACATCGACGGTCACGCGCACGGGGACGGCGGTGAAGTTGTGCAGCGCGATCACGCGCCCGACCTCGGCCGTGACGGCGTGGACCATGACGCCGTCCGCGTCGTGGTCGAGGAACTCGAGTTCACCCCAGCCCAGTTCGACGCACGCGCGGTAGCGCGCGATGAGGGCCCGCACGAACATGAGCAGCGAGTCATCGTCGTTGCGCTGCTGACGGACGTTGACGTGCTCGGGTGCGTAGCCGTCGCCGGGGAGCGGGGCGGTGAGCCGGCTCGGCGCGGCATCCGAGAAACCGCCGTTCTTGCCGTCGGTCCACTGCATGGGGGTTCGCACCGACTCACGACCCGGCACGGCGGGATTCTCTCCCATGCCGATCTCTTCCCCGTAGAAGAGCACGGGTGTGCCCGGCAGCGAGAACATCAGGCTGTAAACCATCCGGATGCGCCGTGGATCGCCCGACAGCATGGGCGGCAGGCGTCGCGTGATCCCTCGCCCGTACACGCGCTGTGCGGGATCGGGCGCGAGCGCGGCGAACACCTCGTCGCGCTCGGACTCGGTGAGTTTGTCGAGGGTGAGTTCGTCGTGGTTGCGCACGAAGTTGGCCCACCCCGCCTCGGACGGAATCGCGGGGCGCGCCGAGAGGGACTCGATGAGAGGCGCGGGATCGTTGCGCACGAGCGACAGGTACAGCGACTGCATCGAGACGAAGTCGAACTGCAGGTCGAGCTCACCGCCCCGCTCGCCGCCGAAGAAGCGCAGCTGCTCATCGAAGGGAAGGTTCACTTCGCCCAGGAGCGCGGCATCACCCGCGCGACGCTGCAGGAACCGCTTCACATCGCGCAAGAACCCGTGCGGATCCGCGAGATCGGCGTCGCCGGGCACGTCGAGAAGGTGCGGCACGGCGTCGAGCCGGAAGCCCGAAACACCCAGCGCCAGCCAGAATCCGATGGTCTTGACGATCTCGTCGCGCACGCGCGGGTTGGCGATGTTGAGGTCGGGCTGATGCTTGTAGAACACGTGCTGGAAGTACTGCTCGGTGCGCTCGTCGTACTCCCACACGCTCGCCTCTTCACCGGGGAAGACCGTCTCCTGCTGCGTCGCGGGCGGTTCGTCACGCCAGATGTAGAAGTCCCGGTACGGCGAGGAGCGGCTGCGTCGCGCCGCGATGAACCACGGGTGACGATCGGAGGTGTGGTTCACGACGAGATCGACGATCACCCGGATGCCGCGGTCGTGGGCCGTTCGCAGCACCTCGACGAAGTCACCGTGGTTACCCAGCCGCGGATCGATGCCGTACAGGTCGCTGACGTCGTATCCGTCGTCGCGGCCCGGCGACGGGTAGAACGGCATGAGCCAGAGGCAGGTGATGCCGAGGTCGGCGAGATAGTCGATGCGCTGCGCGAGGCCGGCGAAGTCGCCCGTGCCGTCACCGTCGCTGTCCATGTAGGTCTCGACGTCGAGGCAGTAGATGACGGCGTGCTTCCACCACAGGTCGCTCGTGTCGCTGATCTTCACATCAGCCTCCTCAGCGCCGGGAGCAATTCGTCTTCGGCTCGGGAGAGGAAGTGCTCCTGGTCCTTCCCCACCCCGTGCAGGTAGACGCGGTCGAAACCGAGGGCGGCGTGCTGCAGGATGCGCGACGCCAGCTCGTCCGCATCGTCGGCGATGAGCACACCCGCCCGCAGATCGTCATCGCTCGGATCGACCGCCCGCGCGTCGAACTCCTCGGGCTGCTCGATGTCCCACAGCGAGTCGTCGATCACGCTGTGCCGCCACTGGTCGCGCGCCACGGCGAGCGCCTCGTCGATCGAATCCTCGAGCGAGACGTGCATCTGCAGGACGCGCGGGCCAGACCCGCCGGCATCCGCGAAGGCGGTGAGCACCTCGTCGAGGACGGCGGGCGACTGCGCGACCGTCGCCAGGCCGTCGGCCCATCCCGCGACCCACGCGGCGGTCTCGGCACTGACAGCGGCCCCGAAAAGGGGCGGCGGCTCGGCGGGGCGCGACCACACGCGCGCCCGGTGCACGTCGATGGCGCCCGTGCGCGAGACCTCCTCGCCCGACAAGAGGCGCCGGATGACATCGACGGATGCCGCGAGTCGCTCTTCTCGCTGAGGCTTCGGTGGCCAGGGGTCGCCCGTGACGTGCTCGTTGACGGCCTCGCCGCTGCCCAGCGCCGCCCAGAATCGACCCGGGAACATCTGCTCGAGCGTTGCGATGGCCTGTGCCGCGATGACGGGGTGGTAGCGCTGTCCGGGCGCCGTGACGACACCGAGCGAGAACCGCGTCGAGGCGAGCGCCGCGCCGAGCCAGCTGAAGGCATGCCCCGATTCCCCCTGCGCGAGTCCCCACGGCGCCAGGTGATCCGAGCACATCGCGCCGTCGAACCCGGCAGCCTCGGCGCGCACGACGGCGCTCAGCAGGGCACTCGGATCGACCTGTTCGTGAGATGCGTGGTACCCGATGAAAACCATGCCGGCGAGTCTTTCCCGCGTCGCGGCTGCGCGGCAAGGCCTTGCGCGCCGCCCCGCGGGCCGGGTACACCGGGGTCAGGAGACGACGGGTGGCCCGCTCAGCGCAAGGGGTCGAACGGGGCGATGGCGGGGTCGACGCGACCCGTCACGATCTGCTGGGCGAGCAGTTTGCCGGTCGCGGGACCGAGGACGATCCCCCACATGCCATGACCGCCCGCAACGAAGACGCCCGGCGCCCGGGTGGCGCCCACGAGGGGCAGCCCGTCGGGGGTGACGGGGCGCGAGCCGACCCACTCGTCGTGCCGGTCGTCGAGGTCCATACCGGTGAAGAGGGAGCGCGCCTGATTGACGATCGCCTGGATGCGTCGCGGCTGCGGAGCCTCATCGGGGCGGCGGAATTCCATCGTGCCCGCGATGCGGAAGCGGCCCTGGTAGGGCGTGCAGGCGATGCGCTGGAACGGCATGTACACGGGGTGATCGATGGGCTCGTCGGTGTCGACCGTGAACGAGTATCCGCGCCCCGCCTGCACGCGCACCTTGACCCCGAGAGGACGAGCGAGCTGGGGCATCCATGCGCCCGTCGCGACGACGACGGAGTCGGCGTCGAGTCGCTCGCCGTTCGCGAGGGTAACGCTCGGGCGTCCGGATGAGCCGACGGCCGTGACCGTGGCATCGGTGCGGATCATGCCCCCGCGTGCGCGGACGGCGTCGGCGAGCGCTTCGACGTAGGGGCCGGGCTCGAGGAATCGCTGCTCATCGAGGCGATAGGCGACCGTCACGGCGTCGGAGAGCTGGGGCACGAGGGCCCGGGGGTCGGAGAGTCGCTCGAATGGCACGTCCTGGCCGTGGCGGATGACCCCCTCGACCTCGCGCAGAAAGCCCTTCGAGTGCGGCTCGTCGGTGAAGCCGACGATGAAAGGGCCCTTCTTCGTCCAGGCGTCGACTCCCCCGTCGGCGAGCTCGTCGAACGCGGCGAGCGCCATCTTGTCGATGGGCGTGAGCGAGGCCATCGTGCGGTTCCACGCGCGCATCGTGCCGTTCGAGGCGAAGCGGGCGAGGAAGGACCACAGTCCGATGTCGGCCCGGAAGGGCACGTGCAGCGCCGCATCGGGGTCGAGCAGAGCCTTGGGACCGTACGTCCACAGACTGGGATCGGCGAGCGGGATGGTCTTGCCCGGGGTCAACCAGCCCGCGTTGCCCCACGAAGACCCGGCCGCAACGCCCGCACGGTCGAGCACCGTGACCTCGACGCCGTGCTCCTGCAGATGCCAGGCGGTCGCGAGACCCACCATCCCCGCACCGATGACGATCGAACGCGCCACAAGACCCTCCTCGATTGGGCTACCTGTCGATAAGTATGCAGAATCACGCGCCTTGCATGCATCCGCGGGCAGATTCCTTGTGTTCGGCGCTATATCCCGGAAGAATCCTTCTCAGATGACGGGGAGGGCTGATGCCGACAGAGGAATCTTCGCGGACGTTCGACGTCGACGACGTCGACCTGTCGCTCCTTCGCGAACTGGAGTGCAACGGCCGGATCTCGAACAGCGAACTCGCGGCTCGCGTGGGCATCGCCGAGTCGACCTGCCACAAGCGCGTACGCCGCCTCGTGGCATCCGGCGCGATCCGGGGCGTGCACGCCGACGTCGACCCCGCTGCGGCAGGCCTCGACCTCGAAGCGCTCATCGGCATCCGGCTGCACGCGCACGCACGCGGAGACCTGCGGCGGTTCCAGACCTATCTCGAGCGGCTGCCGGCGACGCGGCACGTCTACTTCGTCGCGGGCGACCTCGACTTTCTGCTGCACGTCGCCGTGCGCGACGCCGCCGCGATGCGAGAACTCGTCAGCGACACCCTGAGCCTGCGCGAAGAAGTGGCCGCGACGAACACGAGCCTCATCTTCGACCACGCGGCGGGCCGTCGCTAGCCGCACCGCACGAGTGCGCACGGTGCGCGATATCGTCGGCAGGAATCCATCACCCGAAGGAGTCCGCATGCTCGACGTCGCCGCCATCCGCGCACAGTTCCCCTCGCTCGCCTCGGGCATCGCCCACTTCGACGGGCCCGGCGGAACGCAGACCCCGAGCGTCGTCGGCGATGCCGTCGCGCGCACCCTGACGGGACCGCTGTCGAACCGGGGCACCAGCACGCGCAGCGAGCAGAACGCGGAAGATGCCGTCGCGGCCTTCCGCCAGGCGTTCGCCGACCTGCTCGGGGCGGCACCCGAGGGCATCGTCTACGGTCGCAGCGCGACACAGCTGACGTACGACTTCTCTCGGCACCTGGCCAAGGCCTGGGATCCGGGCCACCAGATCGTCGTGACCGAACTGGATCACGATTCCAACGTGCGCCCGTGGGTACAGGCCGCTGCGCGGGCGGGCGTGACGGTGAAGTGGCTCGAACTCGATCCTGCGACGGGCGACCTGCGCCTCGACGACCTCGATGAGGTGATCAACCCGCTCACGCGCCTCGTGGCCGTCACGGGCGCTTCGAACCTCATCGGCACGAAGCCGCAGATCGCGCGGATCGCGCAGCGCGCGCACGAAGTCGGCGCACTCGTGTACGTCGACGGCGTGCACTACACCGCGCACTCCCTGGTCGATATGCAGGCGCTCGGGGCCGATCTCTTCGTGTGCTCGCCGTACAAGTTCTTCGGTCCGCACTGCGCGGCGCTCGCGGCCTCCCCCGACCTGCTCGATCAACTCAGCCCCGACAAGCTGCTGCCTTCGACCGACACCGTGCCCGAGCGCTTCGAGTTCGGCACGCTGCCGTACGAGCTCATGGCCGGCGCCACGGCCGCGGTCGACTTCATGGCGAGCCTCGCTCCCGCCGAGGGCGCGCGCCGCGAACGGCTCGCCGCCGCCGCACAGCTGACCCACGAGCACGAGATGCGACTGCGGCACCGGGTCGAAGACGCACTCGCCGCGCACGGCGACCGTCTGGTCGTGCACTCGGTCGCCGCCGATCGCACACCGACGCTGTTCTTCACGTTCAACGATCGGGATGCCGCCGAAGCAGGCCGCTTCCTCGCGTCGCGCGACATCGCCGCCCCGGCGGGGAGCTTCTACGCGCACGAGCCCTTCCGTGCGCTGAACACGGGCAAAGAGGCGGGCGTGCGCGTCGGCCTCGCGCCCTACAACGACGACGCCGAGATCGACCGGCTCATCGAGGCGCTCGGCGACTTCCTGCGCTGACCGCCCCGAGCGTCCGCGAGGTCAGGCTTCGACGGGCACCGCGGGCTTGCGCACGAACACCGCGAGGACGACTGCGGCAGAGGCGATGAGGGCGCCGATGAGGAAGGCGCTGTGCACACCCGCTGCGGTGGATGCCACGGCACCGGCGCCGTCCTGGGCTGCAGCCGCCGCCGACACGGCCATCAGGGTGATGAACAGCGCCGTGCCGGCTGCACCGGCCACCTGCTGCATCGTGCCGACGATCGCGCTGCCGTGCGGGTAGAGCGATCGCGGCAGCGACCCGAGGGCCGAGGTCAGCAGCGGGGTGAACACGAAGCCGAGACCGAGGTTGAGGGCCATGTGCACCGCGACGATCCAGGCGATCGAGGCCTGTGCGTCGAATGTCGTCATGCCCCACAGGGCAGCCGCCGCGACGATCATGCCGGGCAGCACGAGCGGCCTCGGGCCGAACCGGTCGAAGAGCGACCCGACGATGGGAGCGATGACACCCATCGTGATACCGCCGGGCAGCAGCATGAGCCCGACCGTGAGGGTGTCGAGCCCGAGCACCTGCTGCAGGTAGATCGGCAACAGGATGAGCGAGCCGAAGAGGGCTCCCATCACGATGACGACCAGCGCGATCGCCAGCGAGAACGACCGCGACATGAACGTCCGCAGGTCAAGCAGCGCAGCATCCGTCTTCTGCAGCTGCACCTGACGCAGCACGAACAGCACGAGCGAGGCAGCACCGACGGCGAGCGGGATCCACACGGGCACGGGGGTGCGTCCTGACGCGGCTTCGCCGATCGAGCTCAGACCGTAGATGAGGCCGCCGAAACCGAAGGCCGACAGCACGAGCGAGAGCACGTCGAACCGCGCGTCGCGCGTCGCGGTGACGTTGCGCACCCAGAGGGCGCCGAGAAGGAGCGCGAGAAGGGCGATCGGCAGCACGATCCAGAACATCCAGCGCCAGTCCAGCGACGACAGGATGATCCCCGACACGGTCGGGCCGACGGCGGGAGCGACCGCGATGACGATGGAGATGACGCCCATCATGCGTCCGCGGTGCGTGGCGGGTACGACGTTGAGCACGGTCGTGAACAGCAACGGCATCATGATCGCCGTGCCGGATGCCTGCACGATGCGTCCGGCGAGCAGCAGGTCGAATCCCGGTGCGACCGCACAGATGAGGGTGCCCGCTGAGAAGAGCGTCATCGCGGCGAAGAAGATGTTCCGCAGCGGAAAGCGCTCGAGCAGATACCCGGTGAGGGGGATCACGACGGCCATCGTGAGCAGGAATCCGGTCGTCAGCCACTGTGCTGTGCTGGCCGTGATGTCGAGGTCGACCATGAGGCGGGGCAGAGCGACACTCATGATGGTCTCGTTGAGGATCACGACGAACGCCGAGGCCACCAACAGCGCGATCACAGGGCCGGTGCGCGGCGCGGGGGCCGATGTGCCGACGGGTGCCGTGGACGGTTGCTTCTCGAGGGTCACGAGGCTCTTTTCGGGTGGTGACGGAGGACGCACCGCGCAAACGGGCGAAGAACGAGCTTACGCGAGCGACGCCTGGACGAAGGCCACTCGCCCGCTTCGGCGTCTGCCCTGCGGCTGGATAGTTTTGACCCGTGACTCCTCTTCCGCGCTACCCGGGCACGATCGCCGCACCGGTCGAGCACGAGCTGATCATCAAGAAGTCGCGCTTTCTGACGTACGCCTTCCCCCTCGTGGCCCCGGAGGACGCCGACGGGCTCATCGCTGCGACCCGCAAGCGGCATTGGGACGCGAACCACAACTGCCTCGCCCTCGTCACGGGGGTCTCCGGAGAGCACGGCCGCTCCTCAGACGACGGCGAACCGTCGGGCACAGCCGGCGCCCCGATCCTCGATGTGCTGCGCCGACGGGACCTCACCGATGTCCTCGTGATCGTGACGCGCTATTTCGGCGGAGTGAAGCTCGGCGCCGGCGGGCTCGTGCGTGCCTACTCGTCGGCGGCCTCCGAGGCGCTGGACCGTGCGTCGCTGGTGCGGCGCGAAGTGCTGACGCAGGCCACGCTCGCCGTCGGCCACGCCGACGCCGGCCGGATCGATCACCTGCTTCGTGACTGGGCCGCGCGACACGACGCCCGCCTCGGCGACACGGACTACGCGCACGAGACGACCTTCGAGATCTGGGTGGCGCCGCACCTCGTCGAGACCTTCACGGCGGACATCGCGGCGGCATCGGGCGGCGAGCTCGTGCCCCGCTACGGAACGCAGCGCATCGTCGATGTGCCCGCGTGACGGGATCCGTGGGACGCACCGGTCTCGGCGTTCGAGCGAAAGCAAAAACCCCCGATAAATCGGGGGTTTTCATCTGTAGCAGGAGCGGGGTTCGAACCCGCGACCTCACGATTATGAGTCGTGCGCTCTCACCAACTGAGCTACCCTGCCGCGTGCATCCGATCGTCGCCGAGAGGATGTTGCGAGCCCCGAGTCAGGATTGAACTGACGACCCCTTCCTTACCATGGAAGTGCTCTGCCACTGAGCTATCGGGGCGTGCCACCCGTCACCGGGCAACTAGACGAGAATACCAGAGCCGAGGCATCCGTCTGAATCGTGATCAGCCTCCCGCGTGCTCGCGCAGCCAGGGAAGCGGATCGATGTGCGTCGTTCCGTTGAGAAGCAGTTCGAAGTGCAGGTGCGCCCCGAACGAACGGCCGGTGTTTCCGGTGCGGCCGATAACGGTTCCGACCTCGACTTTCTGGCCCGGAACGACCTGAATCGAGTCGACGATCATGTGCGCGTAGTGGCTCGAGATCATCTGGCCGTCGATCTCGTGATCGATCACGACATGCACGCCGTATCCGCCACCCGCGTTAGAAGCGACGCGCACTGTGCCGTCGGCGATCGCCTGGATCGGCGCTCCGGCGCCGGGGGTGAAGTCGACACCCTGGTGCATGCTGCCCGAGCGGGGACCGTAGCCGTAGCTGATCGGCACGCCAACGGCGAAGGGCCACTGGATGGCCGAGTTGGCGTCGTTGACGAAGAAGTCCGAGATGTTCTTGATGCCGGACTGGTACGCCAGTTCAGCCATCGTGATCGTCGAGTAGCTCTCTTCGCGGGTCACGTCGGCGTGCAGCACACTCGACGGGGCGACGTAGGCCTGGATCTCGGTGGCGGGCTCGTCTTCGGCCGGCTCGGCCGGAGTGCGCACCGACATCGCCGCGGCGCTGCTGCCACCGGCCGCGATGACGGCTTCGGCCGGGGTCGTGAGTCCGATCGTGAGCAGTCCGACGACGCCCATGACGCCTGCCGAGAACGACGTCGCGGCGACGCGCGAGAGGACGGCGCGGCGGCGGCGTGCGCCGCGGGGCGCCGCGTGCGTGGCACCGGGCTCGGCCTCGGCGGGCTCGGGCTCGGGCTCGGGCTCGGGCTCGTCGACGGTCATCACCGGGGTCTCACCCGTGAACGAGAAGAGCCGCGCGGCGATTTCGAACTCGTCATCGGCTGCGGTCTCGACCCGCTCATCGAGCGGAGGGACCTCGTCGACCTCGTCCTCAGCGACGGGCGGCTCGATGAGCTCGAAGACGTCGGATACGACAGTGGCCCGAGTGGCGCGCAGCGCGCGCCGAGAGAGGGGCGCGGCCTGATCGACGTCGGTGCCGGGGGTGGCGACATCCGTCGCCGCGGTCGACACGCTCCACACCAGCGCGGCTGCTACCGAACGGCGCTGAGCCTCATCGCGTGGGTCCGCCGCGGTCGCTTCGGCCGTGGGGCCGGACGTCAACGTGGAGCGGTTCGACCGGCGCGTGGACGCAGGCAGAGCCAAGGGCGTGTCGGGCTGCAACAGAGTCGGGGACTTTCGGATCGTGTCGCCTCGGGTAAGGCGGCGGAACGGGCTTCATGCACCCCCGCCCGCGAACGCGCGAAGGTAACGATCGGGTAAACACTACCCCCCGCCGCCTGGGAATGCCATGGACGGGTTTGCCGCTCACCCCCGCGCGCGCTCGAGAAGAGGCCCGAACAGCCCCGGTCCGGCCGCGACGAACAGGTGCCGATCGAACGGATCGACATCGTCGTATCCGCCCACGAGGCCCCCGGCCTCCTGCACGAGAAGCGCGCCGGCGGCGTGGTCCCATGGCTGCAGTCCGCGCTCGAAATAGCCGTCGTAGCGACCGGCGGCGACATAGGCGAAGTCGAGCGACGCAGCCCCCGCACGGCGCAGGTCGCGGGCGATCGGCATGACGCGGTCCACCCGCGCGAGGTCCCCGACGTGCGTTTCGGGGTTGTAGCCGAAACCGGTGGCGAGAAGTGCTCCTGCGGAGGGCGGGTCGGCGACGACCGCGAGTCGCACGTCGCCAAGCCACGCCCCCTCTCCCCGCGCGGCGCGGAAGAGCTCGCGACCGGCCGGGTTGTAGACGACGCCGGCGAGGGCGCTCCACGAGGCGGGGTCGGGTTCGCCCTGGACCGCGGCGATGCTGACGGCGTAGGTCGGCACGCCATAGGCGTAGTTGACCGTGCCGTCGATCGGATCGACGATCCAGGTGATCCCCGACGTGCCGGACTCGACGCCCGACTCCTCTCCGAAGAACCCGTCGTCGGGCCGGGCTTCGGCCAGGCGACGCCGAATGAGCGCCTCGACTTCGCGGTCGGCGTGGGTGACGATGTCGGCGAGCGCCGACTTCGTCGCGGCGATCGCGACCCCTTCACTACGGCGGAGTCGAGCAAGCTCCCCCGCCTCCTGGGCGATCGCGATGGCGAGGTCTTGGAGTTCGATGACCGAGGGCATCCCTCCACGCTACCCGGCGCGTGCGGGCCGATAGCGTGGAGGGATGGCCGATGCAGTCCACTCCTTCACGCACGACGTCGCGATCGTCGGCGGGGGCCACAATGCCCTCGTCGCCGCCGCCTACCTCGCGCGGGCAGGTCACAGCGTCGTCGTCCTCGAGCGCCTGGAGGGTGTCGGCGGTGCCGCCGTCTCGGAACGCCCGTGGGCCGGGGTCGATGCCCGCCTGTCGCGCTACTCGTACCTGGTCAGCCTGCTGCCACCGCGCGTCATCGCCGACCTCGGCCTCTCGATCGAGCTGCGCCGGCGACGCTACTCGTCGTACACGCCGGTTCCCGACGACCCGGCACGCGGCATCCTGATCGACAACGGCGATGCCGGGGCGACCGTCGCATCGTTCCTGCGGGCCACGGGCGACGCCGTCGAGGCCGAACGCTACGGCGCCCTCATGAGCCGCATCGAACCCTTCGCCCGCAGGATCTTCCCGACCGTTCTCAAGCCGCTCGCCCGGCGTGCGGACGCCCGCCGCCTCATCAGCGACGACGATCTGTGGGCGGCGCTCGTCGACACCCCGCTCGGCACACTGCTGCGCGATTCGCTCCAGACCGACATCACCCGCGGCATCGCCCTGACCGACGCCCTGATCGGCACGTTCGCAAGCGCCGACGACGAGAGCCTCCGCCAGAACCGCTGCTTTCTGTACCACGTCATCGGCGGGGGCACGGGCGACTGGGACGTCCCGGTCGGCGGCATGGGGCGCGTCAGCGCTGAACTCGAGCGCGCGGCGCGCGACGCGGGCGCCGACATCCGCACGAACGCCGATGTCGTCTCCGTCTCGCCCGATGGCGAGGTCGACGTGGACATGAGCGGTGTGCGGCAGAGCCTGCGCGGCCGGCTCGTGCTGAGCGGCGTCGGCCCCGCCGTGCTCGACCGCCTGCTCGCCGCCGGCGGCGCCGAGCTGCTCCGCCCCGTTTCGCCCGCGCAGCCCGAGGGGGCGCAGATCAAAGTCAACATGCTGCTGCGCCGGCTGCCGCGACTGCGTGACGACTATGTCTCGCCCGAGGCCGCGTTCGCCGGCACGTTCCACATCAACGAGACGATGAGCCAGCTGGATGCCGCGCACACGGCAGCGCTGGGCGGACGCATCCCCCATCCTCTTCCCGCCGAGATCTACTGCCACTCCCTCACCGACCCGAGCATCCTGGGCGCCGAGCTGCGCGAATCGGGCGCACACACCCTGACGCTGTTCGGGCTGCAGGTGCCGCATCGCATCATCGACGACGCCGATCGCGACACCGCTCGGACCGAGCTTCTGGACGCCGCGACCCGCTCGCTCGACTCGGTGCTGGCCGAGCCGATCTCCGACCTCGTCTACGAAGCGCCCGACGGCACGCCGTGCGTCGAGGCCAAGACCACGGCCGATCTCGAGGATGCACTGGGCATGACCGGCGGCGACATCTTCCACGGGCCGCTGTCCTGGCCGTGGGCAGGCGATGACGAACCCCTTGACACGCCCGCGCAGCGCTGGGGCGTCGCGACGCCACACCCCGCCGTGCTGTTGTGCGGTTCGGGGGCGCGACGCGGCGGCGCCGTCAGCGGCATCGGCGGCCACAACGCCGCGATGGCCGCCCTGGAGCTTCTCGCGCGCTGACGACGGATGCCGCGGGCGTCAGCCGCGCGGAGGCAGCGGCGGGGGCGGCGGAAAGCCCTCGTAGCCGGCAGGCGGGGCCTGCGGCGCAGCGGGCTCGGGAGCCGGCGCGGGGTGTCCCACGATGTGCGCCCCCGGCGAGGGGTACCCCGAGTAGTAGGCACCCCAGTCGGGCTGCCCGTCGGGCATGATCGGCAGCGGCGTGACGCCGTCGATGAACGTCGGCCACGGCAGCTGCGGGGGCTGGCCCTGCGGCTGCTGCTCGCCGTACCCGGGCGCGGGCGGGAGCTGCGCGGGGTGGTGGGCCGGCGAGCCATAGACGTCGTGCGCGGGCGCCTTCTTGGGAGCGAAGAGCACGTTGACCAGCGGCACGAGCGCAGTGCCGACGGCGGCGAGGATCGCGACGGCCACGATGACGCGCCAGTACAGATCGGTGAAGGTGACGTACTCCCACAGCACGAGCGGTACCGACAGCAGCGCCGCGAGGCCGACCACGAGCGAGATGGTGATGACCGTGACGACCTGCGTGAAGCCCGTCACGTAGCGGCGGGATGCCTTCATATAGAGGCGGATGTGCAGCAGGGCGAGCTGCACGATGAGCACGATGACGAGGTACTGCACGAACCGGCCGATCCCCGAGTACGCGTAGCGCTCGGGCATCCAGATCATGACGGCGCCCACGAGCAGCAGCACGACCCAACCGACCATGCTGGAAAGCGCGAACCATGCGGGGCGGCGCTCGGCGAGGTGTGCGTCGAGGATCGCGACGCCGGCGAAGCCGACCAGCAGCAGGATCGTGAGGAACGCGCGCCCCACGATGCCGTTCTGCTCGCCGAGGAAGATCCACACGACGCACACGATCGCGGCGGCGATGAGTGCGCCGATGGCGACCCAGATCGCGGCGCGGAGAAGCGATGAAGGCGAACCGGAACGCGTCGGCTCTTCGGTCGGATACCCGGACACGGTCATCGTCGCTCCTGTCTTCTCACGGGCGGGGCCCGCCCCCATCCTGGCACGCACCACCCATCGGCGCGGTGGGGAGTTTCGCCCATCCCCCGCCCCGCGGCATCCGGATCGAAGAAGATCTGATGGGATGGACACACCGCATCGCGAGGAGGACCTGATGGCCGAGATCGAGAGCTTCACCCTGGACCACACCGCCGTGAAGGCGCCGTACGTGCGTCGGATCGGGGTCGAGCACGGCCCCTCGGGCGGCACGATCACGAACTTCGACGTGCGCTTCGTGCAGCCCAACGCGGGAGAGATCCCGACGGCGGGGCTTCACACGCTCGAGCACATGCTCGCGGGGCTGCTGCGAGACCGCATCGACGGCGTGATCGACATCTCTCCGTTCGGCTGCCGCACCGGCTTCCACCTGCTCATGTGGGGCGAGCCGGCTGTCGCCGACGTCGTCGCGGCCCTCACGAGTGCCCTGCGATTCATCGCCGACGAGGCCGTCGAATCCGATGTGCCGGCCGTCTCAGCGATCGAATGCGGCAACTACCGGGATCACTCGCTGCACTCGGCACGCGAGTGGGCCAAGGTCGTCCTCGACGACGGCATCAGCCTCGACGCGTTCGAACGCGTCGGCGTCTAAGCGTCGAGGTCCGGCAGTGGGTTCGCTGCTCGGCCCTCGGTACTGAGCAGCAGCACCGTCGCCTCGGCCGTGAGGGGCGTGGTCTCGCCGGGCGCGAAAGATGCAGCGGCGAGCGCGCGTGCGCCCGCGAGGGTCGCGGCACCGCACGGCCCCGCATCGACCCCGAGCGCCTCGAGGTCGCGCACGGCGCGCGCGGCGGCGGCATCCGTCACCGTCACGGCCGCATCAAGGCCGGCGTGCAGAACGGGCCAGCCACCGGTCGTGGGAGTGCCGCAGTTGAGCCCCGCCATGATCGTCGACGCCGTCTCGACCGTCACGGGGCGCCCCGCACGCAGCGACTCGAGGATCGTCGGCGCCGCCGTCGGCTCGACGCTGAGCACCGTGGGAGCCGTCTGACCCGAGCGGTAGTGGCGCACGACGGCCTCGGCGAGCGAGCCCACGCCGACGGGCACGACGACGACATCTGCGCGGGCTCCCACAGCTGCGAGCTGCGCGTCGGCTTCGGTGACGAGTGTCGAATACCCCTCGACGATCCAGTGCGGAACCTGCTCGTAGCCCGGCCACGACGTGTCCTGGATGAGCACGTCAGCATCGCCCACGGATGCCGCGGCTGCGGCGACGACGTCGTCGTAGGGTGCATCCCGCTCGATGCGCTGCGCCCCTTCGGACTCGATCGCCCCCTTCGCCGCCGGTGAGATGTCGGCCGGCGTGTGGATGCGGGCGGGGATACCGAGCAGGCGTGCCATGTGGGCGACCGCGCGGCCGTGGTTGCCGTCGGTCGCAGCGACAAGGCGCACAGGCCCCGACGCCCGCAGGCGCTGCTCGAGGTCGGCGAGAGGCAGCGCCCCTCGCTCTCCGACCCGCTCGGTCAGCGCCCGGGACACGGCGTACGAGGCCCCCAGGATCTTGAACGCGGGAAGCCCCAGGCGTGAGGCCTCCTCTTTGATGAAGACGCGCGCCACGCCGAGCTCACGCGCGAGGTCGGGCACCTCGACGAGCCTCGTGACGGCGTACCCCGGGAGCGAGGCGTGGAAGCCGCGGATGTCGGGCGAGCGTTCGGTCCGCCAGTGACGGGCGACGGGGTTCAGATAGGTATCGACGCTCATGACGCGAGCCTACGCACCTAGCCCGCACGCAGCAGGTCGCGCAACCTCTCTTCCAGGGCGGGCACGCGCGGGTCGGTGACGAACCCTTCGCCACGCGGGATGTCCCGCGTCACGACCGTCTCACCGACGATCCGCGCAGGGCGGCGTGACATGACGTACACGCGGTCGGACAGCCGAACCGCCTCGCGGATGTCGTGGGTCACGAGCAGAACGCTCCACCGGTGGGTCGCCCACACCGCCAGCAGCCATTCCTGCATCTCGTCCCGGGTGATCGCATCCAGCGCGCCGAAGGGCTCGTCGAGCAGCAGCAGCGGTTGGCCCTGCACCACGGTGCGCGCGAGCGACACCCGCTGCCGCATGCCGCCCGACAGCTGCCGGGGATAGCGCCGCTCGCTGCCGGACAGCCCGAAGGCGTCGAACAGCTCACCGGCGCGACGCCTCGCTTCGCGCCGCCCGACGCCTGCCACCTCGAGACCGATCGCGGCGTTGTCCAGAGCGCGCCGCCACGGCAGCAGGGCATCTCGCTGCGGCATGAAAGCGAACGGTCGCTCCCCCGCCGACACGGGAGCGCCGTCGAAGAGGATGAGGCCGGAATCGGCGGCGAGCTCCCCCGTCAGAAGCGAGAGGAGCGTCGACTTGCCGCTGCCGCTCGGGCCGATGAGGCTCACGATCTCGTCGGGCGCGACCGACACGGTCAGATCATCGAGAACCGGCACCCCGTCGAAGCTCTTGCGGATGCCGGTGAGCTCCAGGCCGCCGGCACTCATCGCGCTGCTCCCTTCTCGACGCGCAGCCACGGCAGCACGAGGCGCTCGATGAGCCCGACGAGACCGTAGAGAAGCAGGGTCAGCACGGAGCTGACCGCGACAGCGGCGAGCACGAGGTCGGTGCGGAACACGTTCTTGGCACTCTGCATGTAGACGCCCAAGCCCGCGACTGCGCCGGCGTACTCCGCGAAGATCGCCCCTACGACGGCGTACGTGATCGAGATGCGCAGCGACGAGAAGAACGACGGCATCGCCGACGGCAGTCGGACCATGCGGAAAACGGTGCGCTTGCCCGCCCCCATCGATCGCAGCAGGTGCTCGGCGTCGGGATCGGCTGATGCGAAACCGCGCATGAGTCCCACCACCATCGGGAAGAACGTGACGAACGCGACGAGCAGCACCTTCGGAAGCAGGCCGAACCCGAACCACAGCACGACCAGTGGTGCGAGCGCGATGAGCGGCAGGGTCTGGCTCACGATGAGCAGCGGCATCGCCGCTCGGCGCCCCAGCACGAAGAAGTCCAGGGTGGTCGCGGTGACGACGGCGAGCGTGATCGACAGCGTGAACCCCAGCGCCGTGGCTGTGAGGGTGGGAAGAGTGTGCCGCAGCAGCACGTCGCGCTCGCCGAACCCCTGCTCGAGGATCCGGAGCGGCGACGGAAGCACTCCACCCGCGACGAGGCCGGCGTTCGCGACGGACTGCCACACGATCAGGATCGCCAGGGCGGCGATGACCGGCGGAAGAACGACGGCGGCCGAGCCGCGGATTCTGCTCACTCGAGGTAGTCGGTGGAGTAGTACTCCGACCAGTCGGGCGCCTCGGTCACGGTCTCACCCGATGCGTCCGTGAGGATGCCGTTGTCGAGGAGGAACGCGCCGAAGTCCTCCCACTTCTCGGGCACGACTTCGCCGATAGCCACGCCTTCGGCGACGAAGTACTGCTCTGCGAGCAGCTTCGCGCTGCGGGTGACGAGCTCTTCGGCGGCCGCGAGCGTGTCCGAATTGGCCTCGATCAGGATGCGGGCCGCCTTCTCGGGCTCGGCGGCGGCGTACGAGTACCCGCGCTGCACGGCTGCGACGAACGCCCGGGCGGTCTCGGGGTTCGCCTCCAGGTAGGCGTCGCTCGAGATGATCCCGGTCGAGTGCAGGTCGGGCACGCCGTAGTCCTGGTACCGGAACCCGCGATACGGGTGTCCGTCGATGTCGGCTTGGATGTCCTCCCACGTCGAGACCGAGAGCGTGAAGTCGATGCGGTTCTGGCTCAACGCCTCGTAGGCACCGGTGTCGAGCACGACCTCTTCGAAGTCGCCGTCGCCGCCGTCGCCCTGGATCACGGCGCGCGCCAATGCGCCGTAGAGCGGCGAGCCGAAGCCGCCGAACACTCCGCCGTCGAGATCCGCGGGTCGCTCGATGTCGTCGCGGTCACCGAGGATCACGAGCCGACCCGTGTCGGACTGCGTCACCTGAAAGACCGACACGACGTCGCGGCCGGCGGTGCGAGCCAGCTGCACACCCGCCTGACCTGCCAGCCCGAAGTCCGCCGAACCGGCAGAGACGAGTTCGGGCACCGAGGTCGAGGCGTAGGGCAGGATCTCGACGTCGAGGCCCGCGTCGTCGAAGTAACCGAGTGCGTCGGCGACGTAGACCCCGATGTGGTTCGTGTTCGGCGCCCAGTCGAGCGCGAACGTGACCTTCTCGGGGTCATCGGGCGAGGCAGCCGACCCGGTGGCGCACCCGGCGAGGCCGAGCGCGAGCGCGAGGGTGGATGCCACGAAGGCGTGGTGTTTCCGCATGGGTGTGCCCCTCTGATCGGGCACGGGTGAAGAAGAGATGCCTCCCTGCGCTGGCATTACCCAGATCAGGTTCGACGGTCGAAGGTTGGAGCCTTCCTCTCAGCCCGGCTTACCGAGCTCCCGTGTCACGACGAGCGTAGCCGATTCCCGGCAGCGGCTATGGTGGTGCGTCATGCCCCCCACGACGGATCAGAACCCGCTCACTCCGACCGAGTACGGGGTGGGCGCGCGCTTCACCCTCTCGGTCTACGACTCCGCCTATGTCGACGTGATCCTCGGGGCGCTCTCCGTAGCCGACGCGAGCGCCGTGACCGTCGAAACGAACGACATCTCGACCTTCGTGGGCGGTGCTGAGGCCGATGTGCTGCGCTATCTGCGCGACGTCATCGCCGCCGCGGCCTCTGGCGGAGCACACGTGTCGGCGGCGATCCTGCTCTCCCGGGGCTGCCCCGGCGAGCTGCAGTGCGAGCTGCCGGCGGGTGTGGATGCGCTCGGCGCGGAGCCCGTGCAGCTCGAGGCCACCGGCATCCGTGCGCGCGCCCACTGGTCGCTGTATCCCCTGCTCGACGGGGGCACCGACGGCGACCACATGACGGCGATCTACGACGCGATCGAGCAGGCGAAGCAGGGGGGCGTGTACTCGGGTTCAGACCACTACGCGACGCGCCTGGACGGCGATCTCGCCGACGTGCTGACGACCGTCGCGAACGCCTGGATCGCGGTGGGACGCACCGTGCAGCATGTGACGACCCACGTCACCATCTCGCTCAACAGTCCGACGCTCGCGGCGAGCTGACGCTCGCCCGGCGACTTCGCGGGTTCCGCGGAGCGGTGGCCGTGCCGGACACAGAAGAAGCCCGGACGCTGAGGTTCCTCAGCGTCCGGGCTTCTTGGGGTGGTGGCGAGTGAGGGATTCGAACCCCCGAATGCTGAGCAGTCTGATTTACAGTCAGATCCCTTTGGCCGCTTGGGTAACTCGCCGGGTGCGCACCCGCCCGGCTTTATCAGGCGAACGGAGGCGCGATCCATAATCTTACGCGCATCTTGCCGGTGTTCGAAATCGACTCGCTCAGGTGCCGATACAGCTGAGATCCATGCCGCCCAGAGCGCTCGGCGTGCGCAGCATCGCGCCCGCGCATCGGCAGGTGGCAGCGGCGACATCCACCGCATCGCGAAGGAGCGCATCCCACTTCTCGGCGGCCGTCACCGACGTGAGCCCGCCGTCTCGAGCACTCGGGCGACGAAGGACTCGACCCGCGCGCGGGTGCCGTCGATCCGGCGATCCACACTCGCGCGGATCTCGCTCGGCGCGAGCGGCGCCGCCAGCCGCACGTTCTCGTGGCACGACAGGTCGGAGCAGATGTAGGTGCCGATGCTGTCGCCGTGCTCGCCCGCATCGCCCGCCTTGCGGGCCGTGAAGAGCGCCACCTGATCGGCCGGCTGCATCGTGTGGCAGAGGTTGCACATGGCCGACCGCGCGAGGGAGGACCCCTCGGCGGCGCGCAGCACCACTCCGTGCGGCTGCCCGTCGATCTCGGCGACGATGTAGCCACGCGAGCGCGTGCGGGGATCCCGCCACGCATAGAAGTCGAGGTGGTCCCAGTCGGCGATGACGAAGTCTGCCGGCACCGTGAGCAGCCGCAGGTCATCGTGCGATGCGTTGGCCATCGCGGCTCGAAGTCCGACTTCTGTGAGCGGGCGCATCCCCTCAGTCTACGAACGCCGCTCCGCTAGGGGCCATGAGACGGCAACGGGGCCCAGCGGCGGCATCCGCTCGGTCGCGACCCGGTGTCACGCGTTCTGCACGCGGGCACCCGCCTCGCTCCGCCGCTCAGGCGGGAACGCGCACGCCGGGCAGCGACCACGCGGCGAACGCGGGACCCTCGGCCGAGAGCGCGACGGAGCCGTCCGCCGCCCGTGCGAGCGTCGCCTCGCCGACGAGCAGCGACGCGGCGGCGTCGGGCACGGCGCCGGGAGCGAGCTCGACATCGGCGTCGCCGCGCGTCGCGAGCACGACGACCGTCTCGTCGGCCGACTCACGGGCGAACACGACGGTCTCGTCGTCGACGTGCAGCCATCGCAGCCCGCCCGTGCCGAGCACGGGGTGCGCGCGCCGCAGCGCGATGTGCGAACGGTACAGCGCGAGCCGCTCGGCGACGGCGGGTTCGTCTTCGCTCCCCCACGGCATCGGTGTGCGGCTCGACTCGCCATCGACCCCGACGAGCCCGTACTCGTCGCCCGCGAACACGACGGGCAGTCCCGGCAGGGTCATCGACAGCCCGACGGCGACGGGGACCGTGCCCGGCGCCGCATTCGTCGCGAACCGCGCGGTGTCGTGCGTATCCAGCGGCTGCATGTTGCCCAGGCGAACGCGCCACGGGACTCCCGCAGTGAAGCGCACGACGGCGTCGACGAACTGGCGCGCGGTGTAGCGCGGGATCCCCCCCAGCGGCTGCGTGAAGAACCACGGCTCGGTGCACTCCGCACCCTCGGCCGTGAGATAGGACTGCCCCGTCGGCTCGGACAGCCACCCCCACAGCGGCCGCGTGAACGACGGGTACGTCATCGCCCCGTGCCATCCGTCGCCATGGAGGTCGCTCGCGGCGTCATTGGTCGATTCGCCGAGCAGGATCGCGTCGGGGTTGATCTCGCGCATCGTCGCCTGCAGCAGCTGGCGCACCTCGGCGTTGAGGTCGATGTCTCGCAGGCGCCCCGTCATGTTCGCAACGTCGATGCGCCATCCGTCCGTCGAGTACGGCGGCTTGAGCCATCGCGCGACGACCGAGTCCGGTCCGTCGACGAACGCTTCCCGCAGCTTGGGCGACGCCCAGTTGAACTTCGGCAGGCTCGCAACGCCCAGCCACGACTCGTACCGGGTGTTGCCGTCACGGAAGTAGTAGAAGTCTTCGGTCTCGGCGCCGGGGTGGCCGAAGGCCGAGGTGAACCACTCGTGACGGTCACCGGAGTGGTTGCTCGTGAGGTCGCCGATGACCCGGATGCCGCGGGCGTGCGCCGCGTCGATGAGCCGGATGTACGCCTCATCCCCGCCCAGCAGCGGGTCGACCGAGAGAAAGCTCGACGCGTCGTAGCGATGATTGGATGCCGCGGGGAAGACCGGGGTGAGATACAGGACGTTCACCCCGAGCTCGACGAGGTGGTCGAGCTTCTCGGTGATCCCGTCGAGGTCGCCGCCGTAGAACTGCTGCGAGCGGCCCGGCGAGACGGGGTCGACGGGGTCGTCCCACGCGGCCGGCTGCGCCCACTCCGGCACGGCACGGGCATCCGCCTGCGCCGACCGCGCGAACCGGTCGGGGAACACCTGGTACATGACCGCGTCGTAGAGCCACGCGGGCGGGGCGGGATAGGCGACCAGTGCGAAGTCGTCGGCGTCGAGCGTCTCGATCTCGTGCAGGCCGGCCTGGTTGAGCCACTGCACCCGTCCGTCTTCGTGCACGAAGACCCAGCGGTAGCCGTGGCGCGGGTTGTGCACCGTGACGGGTGCCTCCCACCAGTCCCAGCCGTCGGATGAGCCGATGAAGGCGGCATCCGTCCAGCTCGGTTCGTGATCGGGGTTCGACCGCGTGCGCACGGCCCGCAGCGGCCCGTACCCGTGCGGCACGCGAACGCGCACCTGCACGGTCTCGCCGAGTTGCGGTGTGCCGTTCGAGACGTAGAGCGGTGAACCGTCGTGGTGGGGCTGAAGGGTCATGATCGCCAGCCTGCCTCAGATCCGCGGCATCGCCGGCTACTTGACAGCGCCCGCGGTGAGTCCACCGACGATGTACTTCTGCAGGATCAGGAAGAGCGCCATGACCGGCAGGGCGGCCATCACCGCTCCCGCCGAGAACGCACTCCAATCCGCGTAGCGGGGATTGGAGACCATCTTCGTCAGACCCACGGCGAGGGTCTGCTTCTCGGGTTCGATGAGGATGACGCTCGCGATGACGAATTCGCTGAACGACGCGATGAACGACAGCAGCGCGACGACCGCGAGGATCGGGGCAGCCAGGCGCAGGATGATCGTGAAGAAGATGCGCGCGTGACCGGCGCCGTCGATCTTGGCCGCTTCGTCGATCGAGGCGGGGATCGTGTTGAAGAACCCGTACATGAGGTACGTGTTCACGCCGAGGGCACCGCCGAGGTAGACCATGATCAGGCCGAGGTGGGTGTCGAGCCCCAGCGCGGGGAACCAGTCGCCGATCGCCGACATGAGAAGGAACAGCGCCACCACGGCGAGCAGCTGCGGGAACATCTGCACGATGACGATCGACACGAGGCCGATCCGTCGCCCCGTGAAGCGCATGCGCGAGAAGGAGTATGCCGCGAGGCCACCCAGGAACACCGTGCCGACGGCCGTGACGCTGGCCACGACGAGCGTGTTGAAGAACCAGTTCACGTACGGGTTGTTGGGGTCGCTCAGCATCCGCATGTAGCTCTCGAAGCCGACCGTCGAGAAGAGCGCGTTGGAGCCGGTGAGCGTGCCGCGGGGGTTGAGCGATGACGACAGCACGAACAGCAGCGGGAACGTCGAGAAGATGATCATCGCGATGCCGACGAGGTGCCGCCAGCCGGTCGCGCGGAACCACTGCCCGAATGTCTTGGGGCGTTCGTAGAAGTCGGCGTCGGCGCGACGCCGCGAGCGACGGCCGCGACGGCGGTCTTCGTGCAGGGCCTGCGCCTCGCCAGCCAAGAGGCCGCTGGTGCTGCCGGGGAAGGATTCGGGCATCAGTTCAGCTCCTCGAGCGCCTTGGTGCGTCGGAAGCTGATGATCGAGATCACCGCGACGACGATGAAGATGAGGATCGTGAAGGCGGATGCGAGACCGTAATCACGGTTCTGACCCGTGAAGGCCACCTTGTAGACCATCGAGATCAGGATGTCGGTGTGGCCGACGTTGATCGCGGCGGACGAATCGCGAGGCCCGCCGTTTGTGAGCATGTAGATCAGGTTGAAGTTGTTGAAGTTGAACGCGAACGACGCGATCAGAAGCGGTGCGACCGTCACCAGCAGGAGCGGCAGCTTGATGAGCCGGAAGATGCCCCACGATCGCGCGCCGTCCATCTTGGCGGCTTCGACGACATCGTCGGGGATGGACTGCAGCGCCCCCATGCACACGAGGAACATGTACGGATAGCCGAGCCAGAGGTTGACCAGAAGCACCGAGACCTTAGCCAACGTGGGGTCGGTAAGCCAGGGCACCGCGGCCCCGCCGAGCAGCACCTGGTTGATGAACCCGAAGCTCTCGTTCATCATGCCCGCCCACACGAGCGCCGAGAGGAACGATGGGAACGCGTACGGCAGGATCATCAGGATGCGATAGAACTTGCGTCCCCGCATCCGCATGTCGTTGAACACGATCGCGAGGAAGAGCCCCAGGAAGAAGGTCGTGGCCACCGACACGATCGCGAAGACGAACGTCCACAGCGTCACGTAGAACAGCGGTCCGCGGATGCTCTCATCCGTCACGGCGCGGGCGAAGTTGTCGAACCCGACGACGATCGTCCAGCCCGGCATGAGCTGCGAGCCGTCTTCTGCGGTGAACGCGCCGACGCCCGTGTCGGTGTAGACCGTGCCGTTGCGGGTGTCGGTCATCGTGCCGGCATCCGCGTCGTAGATCAGCGCCGAGGTGTAGAGGTAGCCGCGCTGCCCGTCGGGCGTGAGGAGCCGGCCGTCGTTCTCGTCGTCCGAGACGGGAACGGCGAGTTCCTCGATCACGCTCTGGTTGGCCAGCACATCGGCGAAGGTGAGCGACGTCCAACCATCGAGCGCCACGGCCTTGCCGCCGTCGAACTGTGCTCCGGACGCCGGCTCGAGGGGCTGCTCGTTCGTGCCGAAGAACGCCTCGCCGTCCGGGTCGGTCACGAGGACGCCGTACTGGCCGAGCTGCGACACGACGGTGACGTCGTAGGTCGGCGAGTCCGGCACGCGCTCGAGCGCCGAGGCCATGAGCGAGGACACCGCCTGCTCTTTGGAGCCGTTGTGTCCCGTGCCGTAGTTGGTGAAGCCGATGTAGCCGGTGTAGACGAGCGCGAAGACCTGGAAGATGAGCAGGAAGATGACGCCGGGCGCCAGATACTTCGCCGGCAGCTTGCGACGCGACAGGTAGATCCAGTTGAGCAGTGCCGCGGTGACCGCGACGAGCCCGGCCACGAGCCACTCGCGGTTGCTCAGCAGCACGAAGAGCGCGAACACGGCGAGCGCGTCGAGGATCCCCAGCAGGACGATCTTGACGATCCATCCCTTGACACCCAGCGACGCGGCATCCGCGATGCGAGCGGCCTGCTTCGATCGCTTCATGCGTCGCGGGTCGGCCGCGGGGTCCGTCGTGCGTTCTTCGAGCGAGTTGCTCGTCACTCGCAGCCTCCGTTGCGTACGGGCAGTCCGATGTGGCGACTCTGCCGATAATGCGTGATCGTAGCGGGATGCCGGGGCTCAGTCCTCGTATGAAGACCGAGCCCCGGCATACGCAGGACGTCAGCCGATGGCAGCCGTCACATCGTCGACGAGCTTCTGCCACGTCGCCGCGGGGTCAGCACCGTTGATGATCTCGGCCTGGGCGATGCCCCAGTACTCCCACACGGAGCCCATCTGCGCGATCGCCGGCATGGCCACGGCCTCTTCGCCGACCGCGGCGAAGCCGCCCACGATCGGGTCAGCGGATGCCGTGTCGGCGGCGGCCGTCAGAGCGGGGAGCACATTGCCCGACTCGAACAGCTTCAGCTGGACTTCTTCGGTGCCGAGGTAGTTCACGAGGAAGTCGTTCGCGGCGACCTTGTTCTCGGATTCGGCGCTGAGGTAGAAGCCCTTGACCCCCGCGAACGGAGCAGCGGGCTCGGCGGTCGGGCTGGGGATGGTGTCGATCGCGACGTTGATGCCCGCGTCGACGGCCGTGCCGACGTTCCAAGGGCCCGTGAGCCAGAAGGCCGCGGTTCCGTCGAGGAACGACTGCTTGGCGATGTCACCGTCGATGTCGGTGTTGAAGACACCGGTGCCGTTCGCACCCTGACCCGAGAGCCACGTGGCGAACTCGAAGCCGCCGGGGCTGCCGAGCTCGAGCTTGGCGGGGTCGTAGTTGCCCTCGGCGTCGAGCCCGAAGACGGGTGCACCGAACGCCGTCTGGAACGGGTACAGGTGGTAGGGGTTGCCCTCAGCGCCCTGTTCGACGACGAACGGCTGGTCAAGGCCCGCGGCCTGACCCTTCGCGATCATGTCGTCGAAGCTCGTCGCCGCGTCGGGCACGAGGTCGGCGTTGCGCAGCACGGCGATGTTCTCGACGGCGTACGGCAGGAGGTAGGTGGTGCCCTCGTACGTGGAGGCCTGGATCGCGACGGGCAGGTAGCCCTCTGCGGTGTCGCCGAGCTCGATCGGGGCGACGACGCCGTTCGTCGACAGCTCGCCGACCCAGTCGTGCGCACCCATCGCGATGTCGGGGCCGCGGCCCGTCGGAACCTGCTGGATGAAGTCGTCCTTGATGGTGTCGGTGTCCTTGGACACCAGGTTCACCGTGACACCGGTCTTGTCGCTGTACTCGGAGGCGACATCCTTCAGAGCGTCGATGCGCTCAGCGTCGACCCAGACGGTCAGTTCGCCGGCCTTCGATTCGCCGCCGCCGGTCTCTTCGCCGCCGCCGCTGTCGCCCGAGCAGCCAGCGAGCAGCATGGCGCTGCCTGCGACGAGCGCGCCGAACGCGAGAACGCCCTTCTTCTTCACCGTCATCGGTGTGCCTCTCTCAAATGCTGTAGGGGTATGCCGGCTTCGCGGCGCGAAGCGCCGGGCGAGACCGGCTTTCCCGCTCACAAGAAATGTAAGCGCTTACATTGTCATCTCGATCGCCACGCCGTGCAACCTCGCGAAACGATCTCGATACACGTTCGTGACCTCCTACACGCAGGGAACGAGCATCATCGACCCGCCTCTTGCAAGCGTTTGCACCCGGGGTGCGCATCGCAAGCCGCGACTAGACTCGCGGCATGGCAGATTCCTCGTTCGACATCGTTTCGAAAATCGACCAGCAAGAGGCCGACAACGCCCTCAACCAGGCGCGCAAAGAGGTCGAGCAGCGCTACGACTTCAAAGGCACCGACGCGTCCATCGCGTGGAGCGGCGAGTCGATCCTCATCAAGGCGAACAGCGAAGAGCGCGCCAAGGCCGTGCTCGATGTCTTCCAGTCCAAGCTCATCAAGCGCGGCATCTCGCTGAAGAGCCTCGAGACAGGCGAGCCGACGGCGAGCGGCAAGGAGTACCGCATCGTCTCGACGCTCAAAGAGGGCATCTCGTCCGAGAACGCCAAGAAGATCTCGAAGATCATCCGCGACGAGGGCCCCAAGTCGGTCAAGTCACAGATCCAGGGCGACGAGCTGCGCGTGCAGTCCAAGAGCCGCGACGACCTTCAGGAGGTCCAGCGTCTGCTGAAGGCCGCCGATCTCGACGTCGACCTGCAGTACGTCAACTACCGCTAAAGCGAGGCTGTCAGTCCGATTCGGGCTCAGGCACGAGCCGCAGACCCGCCGTGCTGTTGGCCGACATGGCGAGGGCTTCGAGCCACTTCCTGTTCATGGTGTGATCGCGATCGCCGTCGAAGCTGAAGTACAGCGAGGTGCTCTTCGAGATCCACACGGTGCCGTGAAGACCCGCACCGGGGATCGCGTCGTCGCCGTCGACCGGACCCTCGTCATCCCAGTTGAAGCTGAAGCTCTCGTCTCGCCGCAACTTCGTCACCATCACCACACGCAGGTGATCCAGCGCCCGATCCTCGATGCGGATGGCCGGCGCAACCCCGTAGATCAAATGCCCCATTGTGGACCTCCTGCTCAGGATGGAAGACGACTCAGCGTAGGCCATAAGTGCTGAGCGGAAGAAGCGGGATCACGAAGGCGACAACGATCGAGCCTTCCTCGTACGACATCGCGCCTGCACGCTAACGCGCCCGCCCACGCCGGTCGTCACCCGGCGGGGGTGATGGTCGATGCAACGGGCGTACCGCCCGCACCGCTCGGGGTCGAGCGCGGGGTCAGCGGCGGGAGAGCATCGCCGTCGCCCACCGGTCGAGTCGGGCGTAGGCCTCGGCGCGTGCCTCACGTCGCGAGAGGAACACGTCGTGCAGGGCTCCGTCGATCCGCTCGACGGTCACCGACTGCCCGAGCTTGAGCGACGCGCGCGCGATGTCGTCGACGATGAGCACGGTGTCGGCGCTCGTGAGGTCTTCGCCCCACCTCGTCGGGATCGCGGTGCGCGCCGACAGCAGGACGCAGACGGGAGCCGCGATCGCGAGCCCCGCAGCCACCTTCGTGTGCCCCGCGATGACCGCGTGCATCCATCCGACGTGCACCGGCATCGTCTGGTCGGGGCGCCACGCAGCCTCGATCGTCACGGGGTCATCGGGATCCGCGACTTCGCGCTGCGCGCGGGCATAGAAACCGGCATCCATCTGCGGCCACAGGTCGAACGGACGAAGTTTGGAGTGCAGGCCCAGCACGGGGGCGATCGCGGCACGCGTCACGGCACTCAGCTGGAATTCGAGCCACGGGCTGTTCAGGATGACCGCGGCGGCGATGCCGGGGTTGCGGCTCGCCCAGAGACTCAGCGTGAGTCCGCCCGTCGAGTGTCCGAAGAGCACGAGGCGTCGCTCCCCTGACCCGTCGGCGCTGCGCCCCATCGCCTCGAACGCCGCCGCGATGTCGGCGTCGTACGCGGTGAGATCGGCGATGTAACCCGGGGTCTGCCCCTCGCGGATGCTGCGCCCGTACTTGCGCAGGTCCAGCGCATAGAAGTTCGCCCCGTGATCGGCCCAATAACGGGCGAGCCGCGTCTGGAAGAAGTAATCCGACCAGCCGTGCACGTAGAGCACATCGACGTCCGCGAACCGGCGGCGATCGCCGAACAGACCGCCCAGCACCGGACTGTTCGCCCGCAGCCGCACGAGGGTTGCGACGACGGGGCCTTCCTCATCGTCGCCGAGCGGCAGTGTCACCTGCTCGAAGGGCTCCCCCAGGACATCGGGGAGCCATTCGTGCGATGCGCGGTCAGCCACGCGATGCTCTTTCACTCGCCCCGCGAGACCCGGACCATCTCGTCGCGCGCGACGACCTTGATGCGCGCGCGTTCGTGGGGAGCGCCGAGAGCGATCTCGTGCTCGTCGAGGCGGTGCCAGCCGTCGAGGTCGGTCCACTGCACGCCGCGTTCCGCGAGGAGCGCCGGGATCGCCTCGTCGGAGGGATCCGCCGGGTCCCACCACGAGCCCTGGTCGTTGATGAGGTGGCGCACCGTCTCCATCGCATCGGACTTCGTGTGCCCGATGAGCCCGACGGGACCGCGCTTGATCCAGCCCGTGGCGTAGACGCCCGGCACCCGCTCGTTGGAGTCTTTGTGCAGCACCTGACCCTCGTGGTTCGGAATGACGCCGTGGCGCTTGTCGAAGGGCACGCCGGCAAGCGGAGATCCGAAGTATCCGACGGCGCGGTACAGCGCCTGGATCGGCAGCTCGCGCATCTCGCCCGTGCCCTCGACGCCGCCCTCACCGTCGGGGCGCGTGCGCTCGTAGACGAGCGCGGCCACAGCACCGTCGGCGTCCTTGCGAACTTCGACCGGACGCGCATAGAAGTGCAGGTGCAGGCGCCGCGATGCCTCGCCGCCGGCGTTGTTGACCGAGGGGCGCTGGCGCCACGACTGCAGCACGCGGTCGATCACCATGACCTGCTTGTTGCTCGCGATGGCCGCCCGCGACGCATCGTCGTAGTCGAAGTCCTCGTCGTAGACGACGATGTCGACATCACGCAGCTCGCCGAGTTCGCGCAGCTCGAGCGGCGTGAACTTCACCTGCGCCGGTCCACGGCGTCCGAACACGTGGACATCGGTGACGGGCGAGGCCTTCAGCCCTTGGTAGACGTTGTCGGGGATCTCGGTCGACAGCAAGTCCTCGGGGTGCTTCGCGAGGATGCGCGACACATCGAGCGCGACGTTGCCGTTTCCGAGCACGGCAATGGATTCCGCCTCGAGCGGCCACTCGCGCGGCACATCGGGATGCCCGTCGAACCAGCTGACGAAATCCGCCGCGCCGTACGAGCCCTTCGCGTCGACGCCGGGGATGTCGAGGTCGGTGTCACGGGTCGCGCCCGTGGCGAAGATGACGGCGTGGTAGTGGCGCTTGAGGTCGTCGAGGGTGATGTCCTCACCGAAGCGCACATTGCCGAAGATGCGGATGTCGCCCCGGTCCAGCACGTCGCGCAGCGCCGTGATGATGCCCTTGATCCGCGGGTGGTCGGGAGCGACGCCGTAGCGCACGAGCCCATAGGGGGCGGGCAGCTGCTCGAACAGGTCGATCGAGACGTCGAACTTGCGCTCGGCCTTCAGGAGGATGTCCGCGGCGTAGATGCCCGCGGGCCCGGCGCCGACGATGGCGAGGCGGAGCTTGGTCATGGGGGTTCCTTCCGGGACGTCGGTGTGGGACGCCGCAGCGTCAGTTGGAGCGGTCGGCGACGGCTTTCGCGAAGCGCGTGAGCGCCTCGCGCACGGGGCCGTCGGGCACGGGAGCGAGTGCTTCGATCGCTTCGCGCGACCACGTGTTCGCGAGGTCGAGGGTGGCCTGCGTCGCTTCGTGCTCGCGCAGCCGCCTCAGCGGCTCGTCGAGAATCGACGAATCGTCGCCCGCGGCGATGCGCTCGACGCCGTCATCGATCGCAGCCTGAAGCGCGCGCGACTCGGCGTCGTCGCGCTGGGTGAGCAGCAGGTACGGCATCGTCGGCACACCCGCGCGCAGGTCGGTGCCGGGGACTTTGCCGGTCTCTTCGGGGTCATCCGACAGGTCGATGACGTCATCGAGCAGCTGGAAGGCGACGCCGCTCTTCTCACCGAAGAGGACCATCGCCTGCTTCAGTTCGGCGGGGCCGTTCGAGAACACGACGCCCGCTTGCGCGGCCGCGGCGATGAGTGACCCGGTCTTGTCGGAGAGCACCTGCAGGTAGAACGCGACAGGATCGTCGTCTTCACCCGGGCCGATGGTCTCGTGCATCTGCCCGAGCACGAGGCGCTCGAACGTGTCGGCCTGCAGCTGGATCGCCTCTTCGCCGTAGCGGGCCATGATCTGGCTCGCTCGCGAGAACAGCAGGTCACCCGTGAGGATCGCGACGCTGTTGCCCCAGACCGCGTGGGCGCTCGGCACTCCGCGGCGCTTGTCAGCGGCATCCATGACGTCGTCGTGGTAGAGCGAGCCGAGGTGCGTCAGCTCGAGGGCGCTCGCCGCGTTCACGACCTCGTCGGTCGCTCCATCACCCAGCTGAGCGGTGAGCAGCGCGAGCATGGGGCGCAGACGCTTGCCGCCCGCCTCGTAGAGGTATCGACTCGCGGCGTCGACGAGAGGGTCGGCCATGTGCAGTTCGACGGCCAGAACCTCGTCGACGCGCTGGAGCCCCCTCTCGACTTCGGCGAGCAGACGGCGCGAACGCGCGCCGCCGAAGATACGGTCGGTGAGGCCCAGCTTGCCCGCCAGGCGCGAGCCCGATGCTGAGGGATTCACAGATCAAGCCTACCCGTCGGACGAGGTGCGCTCGTGGCGCTCAGCGTGGCTTGACCGCGCGATGCAGCGCCACGATCCCCATCGACAGATTCCGGTGCGCGACGTCGGTCCATCCCGCCTCACGGATCCACGTCGCCAGGCGCGCCTGATCAGGCCAATCGCGGATCGATTCGTTGAGGTAGTCGTACGCTTCGGCGTTCGAGCTCATGGCACGGGCGATGACGGGCAGCACGCGGTCGTTGTAGAACCGGTACAGGCCCGCGAACGCGCGCGAGGGCGGGTGCGAGAACTCGCAGACGACGAGGCGACCACCGGGCTTGGTGACCCGCAGCAGCTCGCGCAGCGCCTTCTGCGGGTCGTTGACGTTACGCAGTCCGAACGACATCGTGACGGTGTCGAACGCGTCGTCATCGAACGGCAGATCCGTCGCGTCCGCTTCGCGGAACGTCAGATTGCGGATGCCGCCGTGCCGGCGCCGCCCTTCGGCGATCATGCCCGGCGAGAAGTCGGCCGCGACGACGTCGGCACCGCTGCGCGCGAGGGCCACGCTCGACGCCCCTGTTCCGGCAGCGAGATCGAGGATGCGCTGGCCGGGGCGAGGAGCGACGGCCCGGGTCGTCGCGACGCGCCACAGCCGGTCGTTGCCGAGGCTCAGGACGTCATTCGTGAGGTCGTAGCGCTGTGCGACCTGGTCGAACATCCCGCTCACCCGGGCGGGGTCCTTGTGCAGATCCGCGCGGTTGCGCTCGTTGTCGCTCACCCGACGAGTCTAAGCGCGCGCGAGCGCGGCGAGCCGCGTGAGCCAGGCATCGGCGGTCGCATCGTCGAAGGGCGCGACGCGCTGTGAGACGCGGCGCTCCAGGTCGACCGCGAGACTCTCGAGCCGCGCGACGATGTCGAGCGGGTAGCCGTACGCGACACGGTGCTCGTCCCATTCGTCGCGGTCGTCGATCCACACGCCGCGCTGGTCGATCGCGCGCACGACGTCGAGATCCATGTCGATGCCCTCGGGCTCGCCGCCGTCCCACCGGACGTCCCACGCGAGATCGATGTAGACGCGATAGCTCGCGGGCGGAGCAACGTTGACCGTGAGTGCGTAGTCGCCGCTCGGGGGCATCAGAGTGACGTTGGGCGCCGTCGTGATGATCTCGCGACCGGGGCGGGCGCTGCGCGAACCGACGGGCTGGCCGAACCACTCTCCCCATGCGTCGGCGCCGAGGTAGATGCACTCGTGCACCCAGTGCGGGTCGCCGTTCCACTTGCGCCAGCGAAACTGCAGAGGCGTGCCGGGCACGGGACGCGAAGTGGCCATGCAGCGAGTCTAGAGTTGAGTCGTGACACCTGTCCCTCGCCCGCTCACGTTGGTGGTCGAGACCCGAGAGATCGACGCGATCGATGATCTCGTGCCGTTCGCCGACCCGCGCAATCCGCTTGCGTGGCTGCGGCGCGGTGACGGGCTCATCGGCCTCGGGCAGGTCGTGGGCTTCGAGCACGGACGACAGACTCCCGCCGACGCCCCCTCCCCCGCCGATGCCTGGCGGCGCATCGCGGCAGCGACCGAGATCGACGACCCTGTGGGCGTGCCCGGTACGGGCCTCGTCGCTTTCGGCACCCTCGTCTTCGACGCCCGGTCGCAGGCGACGAGCGTGCTCACCGTGCCCGAGATCGTCGTCGGCCGCCGCGACGGACGAGCGTGGGTCACCCGCATCCGAGTCGATGGCGACGACGTCGTCGAGCGCACGCCTCAGCCGATCCCCTATGGCCCGCACTGGTCGGCGACCCTCGGCCCAGGCTCTCTCGACCGCGCCGGCTACCAGGCCGCCGTGCGTGCGGGGCTGGATGCCATCTCTGCCGGCGAGGTCGACAAGGTCGTGCTCGCGCGCGACCTCGTGGGCACGGTGCCGGCGGGCGCGGATCTGCGGCGTCTCGTGCGCGCCCTGGCCACGGACTATCCCGACACCTGGACCTTTGCCGTCGACGGCATGATCGGCGCGAGTCCAGAGACCCTCGTGACCGTGTCGGGCGGCACCGTGACGGCGCGTGTCCTGGCCGGCACGACGCCGCGGGGGGCCGATGCGACCGAGGATGCCGCGGCCCGCGACGCCCTGGCGGCGAGCGCGAAAGACCTCGACGAGCACCGCTACGCCGTACGCAGCGTGCTCGAGACGCTCGCACCCCATACGTCGGCGCTGCGATCGGACCCCGAACCGTTCACGCTCGAACTGCCCAACCTGTGGCATCTGGCGACGGATGTCGCGGGCGAGATCACCGACCACGCATCCGCTCTCGATCTCGTCGCGGCGCTTCACCCCACGGCTGCCGTGGCAGGAACCCCGACGGATGCCGCCCTCGACGCCATCCACCGCATCGAGCCGTTCGACCGGGGGCGCTACGCCGGCCCTGTCGGCTGGGTCGACGGGAACGGCGACGGCGAGTGGGCGATCGCGCTGCGCTGCGCGCAGATCGGATCGGCCCCCGATCGCCGCTTCGCTGCGGGCGGCGACACCCTGCCCATCGTCGCGTACGCGGGAGCGGGCATCGTCGCGGGCAGCGATCCCGAGGCCGAACTACTCGAGACCCGGGTGAAGTTCCGCCCCATCGTCGACGCCCTCGCCTGACGCGGGTCAGGCTCGGTTCAGCGCGACAGCGGAACCTCGATGAGCTGGCGCCCGCCCACCGGCGCCGTGAGCGCCTGATCGAGGGCCGAGCGCGTCGTGACCCGCTGATACTCCCAGCCGTACGCGAGCGCGAGGTGGTCGAGTCGCGCCGTGTGCGGCGTGTAGAGCACGCGGTTCATCACGCCCGGTGATGCGATCTGCGCAACCTCGAGATGGTCGAAGATCGTTCCCCCGCCGTCGTTGCCGACGATGACCTGGATGCGGGGCTCGTCCTCTTCCGGCGGCAGCAGGAGCGCGCCCACGTCGTGCAGCATCGCGAGGTCACCCAGCAGCACGCGCGTGACACCGGTCGCGCCCGCGTCCTGGCTCGCCAGAGCGATGCCCGTCGCCGTCGCGATCGTCCCGTCGATGCCGGCGAGCCCGCGGTTGGCGTGCACGGGAACGCGTTTGCCGCCGAGTACCGCGTCGGCGACGCGCACGAGCCGCGACGACCCGAACATGAGCCGGTCGTGCGGCCATGTCGCGCGCCACACCGCGTCGACGAGCGCTTCGCGGTCGACCGGGGTGCGAATGACCTCGAGCTCGGCCGCGATCGCCCCGAGCCGTGACGCGGGTTCGACCGAGGCGAGGCCCTCGGCGTCGGGCGCGGGCGGGCTCAGGTCGACGGATGCCGCCCGAGAAGCCCGCATCCACGCGCCGAGCCACTCACGGTCGCGCTCGCCGGGTGCGACAGTGACCCCGTCGACCGCAGCGGTGACGCCATTGAGGTCGAGCTGTTCGCCGGGCCCGCGCACGGCGAACACGTCGACATCGGTTCGGGACAGCAGCGCCCCGACCTCGCGCGACAGCGTCGGGTGACCGAAGACGATGACGCGCTCTATGCGGCCCCCGAGCTCGGGATCGGCAAGGAGCGCACGGTAACCGTGCACGAGGTGGCGTCCGAACCGCGCACCGCTGACGATCTCGGCGACGAGCGGCCATCCGCCCTCGTGCGCGAGCTGCTCGGCGTCGGGTCCGGCGTCGGCGCCCGCGACGACGATCGTGCGAGGACCGTGCTCGATGACCCGCGGCTCGCTCGCGGGCAGTTCGATCGGCTCCGCGACCGCACCCACCGGACCGGGCGCATCGACCCACGCGGGCAGGGCTCCGGAGAGGGGCTCGCGGTACGGCAGATTCAGGTGCACCGGGCCGGCGGACTGCTCCCCCACCCCCCGCGCGGCGGTCACGGCCTCTGTCGCGACGGCCCGCAGCATGATGCTCTGCGGGGCGTCGCCGACGGGGTCGAGCGCGTCGGGCGTCGGAAGATCGGCGTCGAAGCGCACGTGGGGGGCGAACATCGCGGGTTGACGCGTCGTCTGGTTGGCACCGATACCGCGCAGCTCAGGCGGCCGGTCGGCCGTGAGCAGAAGCAGGGGCACGCCCGCGTGATGGGCTTCGAGGACGGCCGGCAGCAGGTTCGCGACCGCGGTGCCCGACGTGCAGATGACGGCCGCCGGCGTGCCGGTCTCGCGCCCGATCCCGAGCGCCGTGAAGCCCGCGACGCGCTCGTCGATCCGCACGTGCAGCCGGATGACGCCGCGCTGCTCGAACTCAGCGGCGACGAGGGCGAGGGACTGCGATCGCGAGCCCGGGCTCAGCACCACATGGCGCACGCCCTGCTCGATCAGTCCGCACAGCAATGCCGCTGCGGCATCCATCGCACAAGACGCCACAGGCGTCTTGTCGCCCGGTGCCACGGTCAGCCGACCGCCCCGCGCTGACCGAGCGAGTCATCGTCCGGGTCAGAGGACGCGGGCGGCTCAGCCGCCGGATCCGGCGCATCGCCGTTCGTCGTCGGCTGCTGCTGCTGGTGCGGCTGCTGCCAACGAGGATCGTCGTCTTCGGAATCGAGCAGAGCGAGTTCTTCTTCGAGACGGCGGATGCGCTCGTCCTGGTCGCTGGTCGCGCCGATGCTGCCGAGGAAGTCGGGATCGTCATCGGGCGCCTGATACACGTGCACCGCGGAACGGCGGACGCGACCGACGACCAGCCAGAGGATGCCTCCGAGCACGGGGATCAGCACGACGATCGCGATCCACACGGGCTTGGTCACTCCGCGGTGGCGACTCGGGGGCTGGACAGCGCAGTCCACGATGGTGAAGATCCAGAAGGCCGCCACCACCGGGATGAGAATGAACAATGCCCGGACCACGCCTCCATCCTAGGCGTGCTCACTGGAGGTGGGCTGGACATGGCCTCGCATACGATGGAACACGTGAAAGCACGGTCGCTCGTCCTCTACACGATGCTCAGGCTGCTCGCCTTCCTCGTGCCCTTCGGCCTGCTCATGCTGATTCCGCTGTTCCGCGAGTACTACTGGCTCGCGGCCATCTTCGCGGCGCTCATCGGCCTGAGTCTGTCGATCCTGTTCCTGCGCCGTCCGCTGGCCGATGTGTCCACGGGTCTCGCGCAGCGGCGTGCCGAACGACAGCGCAGCGCGACCGACGAAGCGGTCGAAGACGCCGCGACCGACGAAACCGAGCGCTGAGGCTCAGCCCAGGAACGCCCACAGCAGGAAGGCTCCGTAGCCGACCGAGGTGAGCGAGGTGAGTCCGAGAGCGACGACGAGTTCGCGCGGGTCGCGGTACGTCCACACGATGAGGATCGCGGGCAACGCCGCGAGCAGGGCCAGCAGAGAAAGCCACGCGATCGGATAGAACAGCGCGAGGAACGCCGCGATCACGAACGGCGCGAGGACGAAGAGCGTGAACAGCACGCGCGTCGCCGTGCGGCCGATCAGCACCGTGAGCGTCCGCTTGCCGGCGGCGCGATCCTGGTCGATGTCGCGCAGATTGTTCGCCAGCAGCACGGCGCACGCGAGAAGCCCCGCCGCGACCGCACCGAACCACGCCTCCTGCGGCAGCGCGAAGGCCTGCACCCATGTCGTGCCGAGCGTCGCGACGAGCCCGAAGAAGACGAAGACGAAGAGCTCACCCAGTCCCGCGTAGCCGTACGGGCGCTTTCCACCCGTATAGAACCACGCCGCGACGATGCACGCCGCACCGACGGCGAGGAACCACCACTGCTGCGTGCGGATCGTCACCGCCAGCCCCGCGATCGCGGCGATCGCGAAGAAGACGAGCGCGACGGTGAGCACGGCGCGCGGCGAGGCCTTGCCGGCAGCGGTCAGTCGGGCCGGACCGACGCGGTGATCGTCGGTGCCGCGGATCCCGTCGCTGTAGTCGTTGGCGTAGTTCACGCCGATCTGCAGCGAGACGGCGATGATGAGGCAGCACAGGGCGATGACCCAGTGGAACTCGTCGACGACGAGCATCGCCGCGCCGGTGCCGATCAGGATCGGGGTGATCGCGAGGGGCAGCGTGCGCAACCGCGCCGCGCCGATCCAGTCACGCAGCGTCGCCGGTTCGACCTTGCGCGGATCGCCCTGCTCCCGCGACTTCTGCGGATTGCCGCGCACGTTCTGCTTCTTGGACGCCGGACGGTTGCGCTTCTTGCTCGAGGTACCTGCCACGACTGGCCATCCTAGTCACCCGGGCAGGGCCACCGCGCGGCGGATCGCTTCACGGTCGGGCTTGCCGGAGCGCAGCAGCGGCAGCTCATCGACGAGCACGAGCCGGGACGGTCGCGCGTGCGCGCCGATCTCGTCGGCGACGGCCGCGCGCGCCTCGTCGAGCTGCGCCGACTCACTGCGCTGCAGCGCACCGCTGCGCGCGGCGACGATGACGGATGCCTCACCCCAGCGCTCGTCGGGGACACCGACGACGACGGCCGAGGCGAGCCCGGGGACGCCGCGCACCACGCGCTCGACCCGGTCGAGCGAGATGTTCACGCCGCCCGAGACGATGACGTTGTCGATGCGACCGCGCACACGCAGCACGCCGTCATCGAGCACGCCGGCGTCGCCCGTGCGATACCACCGCGTGCCGTCGGCGTCCTTCACGAAGACGGCGGCGGTGAGCTCGGCGTCGCCGAGGTATCCGTCGGCCAGGGTCGGCCCGGCGATCTGCACCTCGCCGTGTTCGATGCGCAGCGACACACCCCGCAGGCGCCGGCCGTCGTACACGCATCCGCCGCTCGTCTCGGTCGAGCCGTACGTGCGTGTGATCCGCACGCCCGCCGTCTCGGCACGCTCGAGCGTGACCGGCGGAAGCGCCTGCCCTCCGACGAGGATGCGCTCGAACGAGCGCAGTGCCGAGAGCACATCCGCGTCGTGCTCGGCCGCGTCGAGCAGTGTCGTCAGCTGCGCGGGCACGAGTGACGTGAACCGCGGCACGCGCCGGCCTCGCTCGGTCGACACCATCGTGCCGGCGACATCGGCGAACGCGCGCGGCGAGAAGGGGCCCGCCAGAATCGCGGGTTCGCGGTCGGCGATGATCGAGCGCACGAGCACCTGCAGGCCCGCGACGTATCCCGCCGGAAGCGCCAGCAGCCACGTCCCGTCGCCGATGCGGTCGGCGGTCGCGAGCGCGCTCGCCGTGAGAGCGTCGCGGCTCAGCGCGACGCTCTTGGGAAAGCCTGTCGAGCCCGACGTCGTCACGACGACGGCCGTGCCCGCCCGCACATCGCCGGGCATCGCGCCGACGTGGCCGAGCCCGAGCGCGGGTCCCGCCCCGTGCAGCGCGACCCGCAGCGCCCGCATGATCTCGCGCGGGTCGTCGCCCGTGACGGGTTCGAGACGCATCAGTAGTGGTACGGGAACGGCGACCAGTCGGGGTCGCGCTTCTCGAGGAACGCGTCGCGTCCCTCAGCTCCCTCGTCCGTGCCGTACGCGAAGCGCGTCGTCTCACCGGCGAACAGCTGCTGCCCGACGAGGCCGTCATCGGGCAGATTGAAGGCGTACTTGAGCATGCGGATCGCCGTGGGCGACTTCGACAGGATCGTGCGCGCCATCGCGATCGCCTCGCGCTCGAGCTCGGCGTGCGGCACGACGCGGTTGACGGCGCCCATCTCGTAGGCGCGCTCGGCGGAGTACTCCTCGGCGAGGAAGAACACCTCGCGCGCGACCTTCTGCCCCACCTGGCGCGCCATGTACGCCGAGCCGTAGCCGGCGTCGAACGAACCCACATCGGCGTCGGTCTGCTTGAAGCGGCCGTGCTCGGCCGAGGCGATCGACAGGTCGCACACGATGTGCAGGGAGTGCCCGCCCCCGGCAGCCCACCCCGGGATCACGGCGATGACGACCTTCGGCATGAAGCGGATGAGACGCTGCACCTCGAGGATGTGCAGGCGCCCCGCGCGGCCCGGGTCGGCGACGGCGGTCTCGTCGTCGGAGTACTTGTACCCGTCCTTGCCGCGGATGCGCTGATCGCCGCCCGAGCAGAACGCCCACCCGCCGTCCTTCGGGCTCGGCCCGTTGCCGGTGAGCAGCACGGCCCCGATGCGCGGATCCTGCCGTGCGATGTCGAGCGCCCGGTACATCTCGTCGACCGTGTGCGGTCGGAAGGCGTTGCGCACTTCGGGGCGGTTGAAGGCGATCCGCGCGATGCGACCGTCTTTCGACACGTGTGCGGTGACATCGGTGTAAGCGTCGGCGCCGGGTGCCGGCATCCATTCGCTCTCGTCGAACAGCTCAGAGACCATGGGTTTCACCTTAGGCCGACCGATGCCGCCGCTCACGCGCCGTTCTTGGCGTCACGCCAGCGCAGCCAGGAGCGGACGAGGTCGAAATCGTAATCGGGGCCGGAGAACCCGAGCGTGAACAGACGCGTGCCGGCGGCGTAGAGCTCTTCGGCGACGGTTTCGTCGCGGCGCTGCAGTTCGTTCGAGACGACGAGGCCCGACGTGTCACGGCCCTCTTTGTCGGCCCAGCGCTGGATGACCTCCAGCTTGTGCGGCAGCTCTTCGGCGGTGACGAAGCTGTGCCAGATATCGGCGTGGCGCGCGACGAGGCGCAGCGTCTTCTGCTCGCCCTTGCCGCCGATCAGGATCGGAATCCGGCGCGTCGGGGCGGGGTTGAGCTTCGCCCAGCGAGCCTCGATCCGCGCGAGTCCGTCGGCGAGGTCGTCCAGGCGCGATCCGGCCGTGCCGAACTCGTAGCCGTACTCGTCGTAGTCTCGCTCGAACCAGCCCGAGCCCGTGCCGAAGATGAAGCGACCCTCGCCGCCCTTGGCGGAGATGTGATCGACAGTGCGGGCCATGTCCGCCTGCAGGTCGGGGTTGCGGTAGCTGTTGCAGTTCACGAGCGACCCGAACTCGACGCGCTCGGTCTGCTCGGCCCACGCGCCGAGCATCGTCCATGCCTCGAAGTGCGCCCCGTCGGGGTCGCCGTAAAGGGGGAAGAAGTGATCCCAGTTGAAGAGGATGTCCACCCCCATGTCCTCGAGGCGGCGAACGACGTCGCGGATGTCGGAATAGGTCACGTGCTGCGGCTGCAGCTGCACGCCGAGCCGAACGGGGGTGTCCACAAGCATGTGCGCCAGCCTACGTCCGCCGCCTCCCGAGGGCGAGGTCAACGCGTGCGGCGGGTTTTGAGGAAAGCGTCGATCGAGTCCCACACCGCTACGCCGACGATGCCGAATCCGAAGATGACGGCGATGACCGTCGTGACGAGCGGGCCGTCGCCGGGGATGAACGCCGGGAAGAACTCGGGATTGAGCAGGCGGTCGGTGAGCAGCAGCCACACCGCCGGCACGACGATCGCAAGGTTCAGGACGACGTTGAGCGTCGCCAGGCGGGGGTTCCATCCGCCCCGCGCGTACACCGCGATCGCCAGCAGCGCTTCGAACACGAGCAGCACCAGGAGCACCGCGATCCACCCCGGCCAGAGGGCGGGCGCGAGGAACGACATCCATCCCCCACCGGCCGCGAAGTAGACGAGGCCGAAGAAGTGATCCCACAGCACGGCGCCGACGGTGGCGGCGAGCAGCACGAGCGAAGCGACGAGGTCGCTCAGCTTCGCGCCGTCCGCGCGCACCTCCGGCAGACGGTCGAGGGTCCACGCGCCGATCAATCCGACGTCGGCGCCGCGCGCATTGCGCTCGATGAGGTGGAAGACGAGGGTCGTCCAGAACGCGACGTTCACGACGGTGCTCACGAGCACGACCCACGCCGTGCGGGCGATCTCGCCGATCGGCTCCTGCCCGAGCGACATGCCGAGCACGGTGCCGACCACCGCGCACGCGGGCACGATCGCGAACAGCAGCCTGAGTAGGCGCCACCAGGCGAGGTAGTACCGCGGCCCGATGAGGAAGAGCGGACGATCGGTGTAGTCGGCGGCGAGCTTGTCGGGGTCGCCGAGCTCGGTGAGCACGACGCGCTCGGCGTCGGCGCGCGCGAGACCTTCCGCGAGGCGGGCGTCGATCTGGTCATCGATCGACCCGCGCAGCTCGGCCGCGAGGTCGGCACGCTGCTTCTCGGGCACCGTGCGCATCGCGGCGTCGACGTAGCGGTCGGTCAGGGTCGCAGCGTTCATGAGTCCTCCTGAAGGAGTCCGTCGATCGCGGCGGCGATCGCGCGGAAATCATCGGTGAGTGTGCCGAGCAGGCGCCTGCCGGCATCGCTCGTGCGGTAGAACTTGCGGGGCCGCGCCTCGTCGGTGTTCCACTCGCTCGTCAGGTGTCCCTGCTTCTCCAGTCGGCGCAGGAGCGGGTACAGCGTGTTCGCGTCGGTGTCGAAGCCGCGGGCCTGGAGCTGCTCGAGCAGCCCGTAGCCGTAGCCCGGGTGCTCGAGCAGGCGCAGGCAGGCGAGAACGACGGTGCCGCGCCGCAGCTCTTGCCGGTGTGTTTCGAGGGCCTCGGTTTCGCTCACGCCTGACACTGTACTGTGCGACGCACACTATAGGCAAGGGCACATTATGGGCCGGGCGGTGTCCCTGCCGGGGTGTCGACAACTCCGGACGAATTGCGTCTCTGGGCCACCCAGACCACGAAGTCGTCCGAACCTCCGGAGTTGTCGACGCTCCGCGCGGCAGGATGGGGGGCATGACCCTGCCTCCCCTCGCCGACGTCCTCGTGAACGCGCACGTCGTCTCCCTGCCGCTCGCGACGCGCTTCCGCGGGATCGACGTGCGTGAGGCCGTCGTCCTCGAGGGCCCCGAGGGGTGGACGGAGTTCTCGCCGTTCGCCGAGTACGACGACGCCGAGGCGGCGACATGGCTCGCCGCGACGCTCGACTACGGGTGGCACCCGCAGCCCGCACCCCGGCGCGACGCCGTGCCGGTCAACGCCACGGTGCCCGCTGTGCCCGCCGAGTCGGTCGCCCGCGTGCTCGCCCGCTTCGACGGCTGCCGCACCGCCAAGGTCAAGGTCGGCGGAGAAAGCACGCTGGCCGACGACGTCGCTCGGGTCGCGGCGGCGCGAGAGACGCTGGGGGTCGTGGGGCGCATCCGCGTCGATGCGAACGGCTCGTGGACCATCGACGAGGCCGAGCGCGCGATCCACGCCTTCGCCGAGTACGACCTCGAATACGCCGAGCAGCCGTGCGCGACGGTCGATGAGCTCGCCGAGCTGCGCCGGCGCGTCGCGTACATGGACATCCCGATCGCCGCCGACGAGAGCGTGCGCAAAGCCGACGACCCGCTCGCGGTCGCCCGCGCGGGCGCCGCCGACCTGCTCGTCGTCAAGGCGCAGCCCCTCGGCGGCGTGAGACGCGCCCTGGACATCGTCGACGCCGCGGGGCTCCCCGCCGTCGTGTCGAGCGCCCTGGACACCTCGATCGGACTCGCGATGGGCGTTGCCCTCGCCGCGGCGCTGCCCGAACTGGACTATGACTGCGGCCTCGGCACGGCGTCACTCCTCACGGCCGACGTCGTCGCCGTTCCGCTCACCGCGCGCGGCGGCTTCCTTCCGGTCGGGCGCGTGAGCGCCGACCCGGACCTGCTCGCCAAGCACGCCGCATCCGCCGACCGCCGGGCGTGGTGGCTCGATCGGGTCGAGCGCTGCTACGCCCTGCTCGCCGCCCGTTGACCGCCCGCGTCAGGCGGGGTCGACGAGCGCGGTGGCCAGGTTCGCCGTGCGCTCGTTGACGAGCGCACACATCGCCGTGAAGTCCAAGCCCGCCATGACGGCGTAGGCGGCGCTGTCCTCCCACTGCTGCAGGATCAGCTGGGCGAACTCGCGCTCGGGCAGCCGCAGCGACAGGGTGTATCGGGCGCTCAGCTCGGCGATGACGGCGGCGACGCGCTCGACGAGCCCGGCCTGCCACGCGAGGTAGGCCTGCGCGAGCGCGTCATCGCGCAGCGCGCGCGTGCGGATCTCGCTCGTGAGCAGGATGCCCATCTTCTCGTCGATCGCGACATCGAGTACTCGCTGCACGATGCCGGCGGGCGTGAACTGCTCGCCGGTCTCACCGAGGCGCCGGATGCGGTCGGTGACGAGTTCGATCTTCCGCTCGGCGACCCGCTCGGTGAGCGCGAGCATGAGCTCGTCCTTCGTCTCGAAGTTGGAGTAGAAGGCGCCGCGCGTGAAGCCCGCGCGCTCGCAGATCACCTCGACGGACGCCCCGTCCACGCCGACCTCGGCGAAGACCTGCGCGGCGGCGTCGAGGAGCTTCTGCCGGGTCGCCTCACGGCGCCGAGTGACCGTCACATCGCTCATTCGTCCTCCTCCGGGTGATCTTCACACGCGCTGCCCAGGTTGAAAGTCCCGGCACGCTCTACGATACATTCGTGTATCCGATACAGCGCTGTATCCGTCTTACCTGAACCCACGAAGCCGGAGACACCGTGTCGACTCTTCTCTACTCGCTCGGCCGCTGGTCGTACCGGCACCCCTGGCGCGTCCTCGTCGCATGGATCCTGCTGCTCGCCCTCGCCGGCGGCGGGGCGCTGGCCTTCAGCAAGGGCACCGACAACGCCTTCACGATCCCGGGAACCGAGTCCCAAGCCGGTCTCGAACAGCTCGAGCGCACCTTTCCGCAGGTGAGCGGAACGAGCGCGCAGCTGGTCGTCGTCGCCGCAGAGGGCGACCGGGTCGTCGACGACGAGTACGCCGGCCCGATCACCGACACCGTCGCCGAGTTCGCGACCGTCGACGATGTGCTGGGCGTCACCGACCCGTTCGACCAGATGGTGTCCGGGCTCGTGAACGACGACGACAGCGCCGCGATCATCCGCCTGCAGTTCGACGGTCAGTCCACCGATGTCTCAGAGGCGACCACGACCGCGCTGAACGATGTCGCCGACGCGCTCGCGGCATCGCTCCCCGACGGCGCCGAGGTCGCCCTCGGCGGCGACCTGTTCGCCGTGTCTGTGCCCGGAGTCACCATCACCGAGCTCATCGGCGTGCTGATCGCGCTCCTCGTGCTGATGGTGACGTTCCGCTCATTCCTCGTCGCCGGCCTGCCGCTGGCGACCGCGCTCATCGGCGTCGGTCTGTCGATGGCGCTCATCCTGCTCGCGACGGCGGTCGCATCGATCTCGTCGACGACTCCGCTTCTGGCCCTCATGCTGGGCCTCGCGGTCGGCATCGACTACGCACTCTTCATCGCCGCACGACATCAAGACCAGGTGCGCGCAGGAATCGACCCCGAGGAGTCCATCGCGCGCGCGACCGGCAAGGCCGGCTCCGCCGTCGTCTTCGCCGGAGTCACGGTGCTGATCGCGCTCGTGGGGCTGAGCTTCGCGAACATCCCCTTCCTCACGACGATGGGCATCGCGGCATCCGTCGCCGTAGCCATCTCCGTCGCCGTGGCCGTCACCCTCACGCCCGCCCTGCTGGGCTTCGTCAAGGGTCGCGTCATCGGGCGGACGCCGCGGCGCAAGCCCGCACGCCCGTCACGGCCGCGCCGGGGCTTCGCGAACCGGTGGGTGACCGGTGTCACGCGGCATCCGGTCGTGACGACCATCGCCGTCGTCGTCGGGCTCGGCGTGCTCGCGATCCCCGCGGGAAGCCTCGCCCTCGCTCTGCCGAACGCCGGCGTGCAGCCGGTCGCCTCGCAGGCGCGGCAGAGCTACGATCTCGCGGCCGAGCAGTTCGGGCCGGGCTTCAACGGCCCGCTCATCCTGACCGGCACGATCGTCACCTCGACCGATCCCCTCGGCCTCATGGAAGACCTCGCCGCCGAGATCGAGAACGTGCCCGGAGTCGCCGAGATCGCCCTTGCGACGCCCAACGAGACGGCGGACACGGGCATCATCCAGGTCGTCCCCGAGACGGCGCCCGACGCTCCCGAGACGGCACAGCTCGTGCGCGACCTGCGCGTCGAGGCTGAGCGCCTGTACGACGAGTACGGGATCGAGCTGACGGTGACAGGCTTCACCGCCGTCGCGATCGACATCTCGGACCGCCTCGGTGGGGCGCTGCTGCCGTTCGGGCTCTTCGTCGTGGGACTGTCGTTCATCCTGCTCATGATCGTGTTCCGCTCGATCGCCGTGCCGCTGACGGCGACCCTCGGCTACCTGCTGTCGGTCGTGGCCGCCTTCGGCGTCGTCGCAGCCGTGTTCGAATGGGGCTGGTTCGCCGAGCTGCTGCACGTCGCGCGCGTCGGCCCGGTCATCAGCTTCATGCCGATCGTGCTGATGGGCGTGCTGTTCGGGCTCGCGATGGACTACCAGGTCTTCCTCGTCTCGCGCATGCGCGAAGACTTCGTGCACGCCTCGCGCGCTCGCGGCGGGCGCGCCGACCGGCTCACCGCCGTCGGGGCGGTGCGGTCGGGCTTCACCGCCTCGGCGCGCGTGGTCACCGCGGCCGCATTCATCATGTTCGCCGTCTTCGCGGCGTTCGTGCCCGAGGGGGACTCCTCGATCAAACCCATCGCCCTGGGACTCGCCGTGGGCATCGCGGTCGATGCGTTCCTCGTGCGGATGACGCTGATCCCCGCGCTCATGTCGATCCTCGGCGACAAAGCCTGGTGGATGCCGCGCTGGCTCGACCGGCTGCTGCCGCACTTCGACATCGAGGGCGAAGCCGTGCAGCGCGAGCTCGCGCTCGCGGACTGGCCCGAACCGCGCTCGAGCGCCGTCGTCGCGGCCGAAGGCCTCGTCGTCCGCGCCGAAGCCGAGCGGGCGGGCGACGTCACACTGTTCGACGAGGCGACGTTCCGCGTCGACCCCGGCGAGACGCTCATCGCGACGGGCGACCCGCGCGCGGCAGGCGCGTTCGCGCTCGCGGTGTCAGGGCGCCTGACACCCAGCGACGGGTTGCTTCGAGTCGCGGGTCACCTGCTGCCCGGACGCGCGGCGTGGGTGCGCGCCCATGTCGGGCTCGCCCTGCTGGCCGACTCCGATGAGCCGCTGCGCGACCTCGAACGCGCGCTGCGCGGGCGCACCCGCCTCGTCGTGATCGACGGGATCGACGGCCTCGACCCCGCCCAGCGCGATCAGGCCGCCGCGCTCCTGCGCGACGCCGACGCGCGCCTGCGCGACCGCACCGGCGACCCCCTCACCGTCGTGACGACGGCACAGCACGAGGGTGCCGTGCTGGCCGTGCTCGCAGATGCCCGCCGCTCGGGCATCCGATCTCTTTCCCTGCGCGCCGACGCGCGCTCGTCCTCCACCGCCGAGGTGATCTCATGACTCTGCACTCCCCCGCACTCGAACGTGCACGCTCGCGGCGCCCCGTCACGTGGGTCACGCTCATCGGCGTGCTGCTGCTGCCCGTGCTCATCGGCGGGATCCTCGTCGCCGCGCTGTACAACCCCGTCGAGCGACTCGACGCCATGAGCGCCGCGATCGTGAACGAAGACGAGGCTGTCACCGTCGACGGGCAGCTCGTACCGCTCGGGCGCCAGCTGACGGCCGGCCTCGTCGAAGGGTCTGACGACTTCGACAGCAACCTGTCGTGGACGATCTCGAACGCCGACGACGCCCGTGACGGCCTCGCCGACGGCACGTACGCCGCCATCATCACGATCCCCGAGAACTTCTCCGCCGCTGCGCTCTCGACGCGGCCCGGCGAGACGCCCGAGCGCGCGATGCTCCAGGTGCAGACGCCGCCCGACAGCCTCATCGTCGACGACGCCATCACGGCGCAGGTCGCTTCGGCTGCGGCATCCGTCATGGGCACGGAACTGTCGTCGGTGTACCTCGAGAACGTCTTCCTCGGCTTCACGACGCTCGGCGACGAGCTCGGCACGGCCGCCGAGGGCGCCGCGGGACTCGCCGACGGGGCCCAGGGCGCGGCCGACGGAGCCACGGCCCTCGCGGAGGGCTTCCCCCAGCTGACGGATGGCACGGCGGCACTCTCTTCGGGCGCCTCCGCGCTGCAGTCGGGACTCGGCGGGCTCGCGGGCGGTGCGGATGACGCCGCCGCCGGAGCGCGCGGGCTGCAGTCGGGGCTCACGCGGCTCGCAGACGGCGCACGCGGTGCCGCCGCTGGCGCCACGCAGCTCGCCGCCGGGGTGAACCAGGGCGCCGATGAGCTCGAAGCGGCCGGCATCGTTCCCGGGCAGTTGACAGATGCGGCCAACGGTGCCGCGGCCGCGGCGAACGGCGTGTACGGCCTCGCGCAGGAGTGCGCCGCCAAGAGCACGGACGCAGCATGGTGTGCGCAGCTTCTGGCTCTCGCCGAGATCTCCTCGGATGCGGCGGGGGGAACGGCTGCAGGGCTCGACGGGCTCGCACAGCAGGCTCCCGTCGAGCTCGCGGGGCAGCTGCGCGAGATCGCCGGAAACGTCGACTCACTCGCGGGTGGTGTCTCGCAGATCGCCGGCGGCCTCGACGAGTCGGCGGCAGGAGCCGGATCGCTCGCGGGCGGCGTCTCGCAGATCGCGAACGGCGCCCGGCAGTCCTCGTCCGGCGCGGGCGCCCTCGCGTCCGGCGCGTCCCAGCTGACAGCCGGACTCGATCAGGCCGGCGTCGGGGCGACGACGCTCGCTGACGGTGTGCGTCAGCTGGCCGACGGCTCGGGCGAACTCGCCACGGGCCTGGCCACCGCCGTCGACGCCGTGCCGACCTACACCGATGACGAGGCCGCGAGCCTGGCATCCGTCGTCGCGAACCCCGTCGAGACCGAGGGCGTCGGCACGTCGCTCTTCGGTGCCTCGGCGGTGCCCTTGCTGGCGATGCTGGCGCTGTGGTTCGGCGGCCTCGGGACGTTCATCGCCCTGCAGGCCGTGTCGCGCCGCGCTCTCACGGCGCGCGAGCCGTCGGCGCTCCTGGCGCTGCGCGGCTTCGCGCCGGCCGCCGGAATCGGCGCTGCACAGGGCCTTCTGGTGGCGGGCGTCGTGCAACTGGCCGCATCGTACGACTGGGGTCAGTGGTGGGCCTTCGTGGGCATCGCCGTCGTCGCCGGCATCGCCTTCGCCGCGGTCAACCAAGCGCTCGTCGCGGTGTTCGGCGGCGCGGGCCGCTGGGTCTCTGCGCTCGTCGGCGTCGTCGCTGTCGCGACGGGGGTCGTCTCGACGGTGCCCGGCGTGCTGTCCGGCGTCGCGGGACTGCTGCCTACGTCGCCGGCCTATCACGGCATGGTCGCGGCCCTGACCTCGGCGGCGGGCCTCGGCGCGGGTGTCGTCGGGCTCGTGGTGTGGACGCTCCTGGCCTTCGGTGCGACGGTGATCGCGGTCGCGGCCCGCCGCACGACGACGGCGCGCGCGCTGCTCAAGGCATCCCCCGCGGCAGCGTGAGGCATGCGGCGGCGGGCGGGCGCCGCATCCCGTCTCTGTGATCGCCCGTGTCGCTTGCCCCAAAGTGCGCTCGCGCACCGACCTGACGAGCAAACTGAGGCAACCGAACCGGACACGGGCGCACCCCAGCTCACATGCCCCAAAACGCACCCAACCCCCGGTCGCACGAGCAAACCGAGGCAAACGAACCAAACACACCGCGCGGCCCGGGCCGGGCCTCGCACTGCCGAGTGGCGCTGATCGGAGAGCAGAGCGCGTCAGGCGGCGACGCAGCCGGGCCGTCCGCGCACCCGGCGCGACCGGACCCGAACTCAGCTGAGGCCGGAGTAGGAGTGCAGGCCCTTGAAGAACATGTTCACGATCGTGAAGTTGAACAGCACGGCGGTGAAGCCGATGATCGACAGCCACGCCGACCGAGAGCCGCGCCAGCCGCGCGTCGCACGCGCGTGGATGTAGCCCGCGTAGAGCACCCAGATGACGAAGGTCCAGACTTCCTTCGTATCGAAGCCCCAGTAACGGCCCCATGCGTCGTTGGCCCAGATCGAGCCGGCGATGAGGGTGAAGGTCCACAGAATGAACCCGAGGATGGCGAAGCGGTACGCAAGCGCCTCGAGCGTGTCAGCGTTCGGCAGCGTGCGCAGGACCCCGCCACGAGTCTCGGATGCCGCCCGTCGCTCGCGCCGCGCCTGCATGAGCTGCACGACGGACAGCCCGAAGGCGAGGGCGAACAGCGCGGTCGCCAACGACGCGACGAACACGTGGATGACCAGCCAGACCGACTTGAGCGGCTCCATGAGCGGCACGACCTCGACGTAGAACGCGAGGGTGGAACCGCCGAGCAGCACGACGACGAGGCCCGTGATGAACGTTCCGAGGAACCGCAGGTCGTACTTCAGAAGCGAGACGAGGTAGACCCCGACGATGAGGCACGTGCCCGTCAGGGCGAACTCGTACATGTTGGCCCACGGCACCCGCTCGGCCGCGATTCCGCGCGTCACGGTGCCCGCCGCCTGGAAGAGGAAACCCAGCACCGTGAGCGACGTGCCTATGCGCGCCAGCAGCATGCGGTCCCGCTTCGGCTCGGCGGCCGGCGGCTGGGGCGTGGACACCGCACCCGCACCCGCACCGACGAGTTCACGCATCGACTCCTTCGACGAGACCGTCGAGGACGAACGGCGCGCAAGGTCGACAGCGTAGGCGATGAACGCGAGGGCGTAGATCGCGATGGCCGTCCAGACCAGGAGCACCGAAACCGAATCAAGGCTGAGCATGGAGTCGGACATACCTTTTATCCTACGTGCGGGGTGGATGCCGCAGCCCGGCCGACCCCTTGTTCGGCCAGCGCCGCGGCGTGGCGTTGGGCGACCTGTTCGACCGCGGTGAAGAGGGTCGGATCTTCCCCGCGGGCGAGACCCGCGTATTCGACGCGCAGCGTCTCGCCGTCGGGGTGCACCTTGACCCAGACGCGGCGGCGCGGCACGAACAGCGCCGTGAGCAGACCGGCCGTCGCCAGCAGGGCGAACACCAGCACCCACGCCGCCGAGGCGTCACGATGGATCGACAGCGACACGTAGCGCAGGACCGATCCCTCGTAGCCCTCCGCGCCCTCGGGCGCGGCGTTCTCGAACGTGAGGGTGCCGAGCCCGTTCGGAAGGTCGACGGTCTCACCGGGCGCGATCTCGAGCGAATCGCCGTTCGTGCGCCCCGCGAGCTCCTCCATCTCGGAGGTGTCCAGCGTGTACACCGACCTCGGGACGCCGTCGTTGATCCCGAGGTCTCCCTGGTACACCTCGAGCGTCACGACGGGGTTGATCAGCGCGGGGTAGCTCGAGGTGAACGCCCCCGACAGCATCTCGACCTGGGTCGGATAGAAGAAGCCGACGAGGCCGATCTGCTCGGGCAGTCCGTCCGGCACCTTGATGACGCCGAGCGAGGTCATGGCGGCATCCTGCGGCAGGAACGGCACGGACTCCGAGAAGATGACGTCGCCGTCGGCGTTGCGGATCGTCAGGGCAGGCGCGTAGCCGTTGCCCATGAGGTAGATCCGGTCCCCCTCCATGTTGAGGGGGTGGTTGACGCGCACCTCGGCGGGGTAGGTCTCTCCGTCGATCTGCTGCGCCGTCAGGTTCGCGACGAAGTCGCCCGCCTGACCGCCGCCCGGCTCGTCCGAGGGCACGTAGGTCACATCGAACCGGTCGAGCGTGAGCGCGTACGGCGTGAGGTCGTCGGCGTCGACGAAGCGTCCCGGGTTGAACGAGGTGTAGTCCAGCAGGGTGTTGACGAACGTGCGCCCCTCGATGATGACGGTCTGCCCCGTGTAGGTGAAGCCGCCGCCGATGCCGACGGCCAGCAGCACACCGACGAGCGACGAGTGGAACACGAGGTTGCCGGTCTCACGCAGGTAGCCGCGTTCGGCCGAGACCGACTGGGTGCCGCGCGCGTCGTAGCGGGCGACGCGGTAGCCGCTCTTGCGCAGCTGCTCCTCGGCGATGTCGACGGCGGCGGATGCTGCCCCCGCGGCATCCGTTCCCGCATCGAGGTCGACCGTGGTCGTCTGGTAACCCGCGAGCCGCTCGAGCCGCGCGGGCGTGCGCGGCGGGCGGGAGCGCATCGCCTTCCAGTGGTGCTTCGTGCGGGGGATCACGCAGCCGATGAGCGACACGAACAGCAGAAGGTAGATCGCCGAGAACCAGGGCGACGCGTAGACGTCGAACATGCTCAGGCTGTCGAGGATCGGCGCGAGATCGGGGTTGTCGGTGTAGTACTGCGTGACGCCGTTCGGGTCTGCGCTGCGCTGCGGCACGAGCGACCCCGGCACGGCGGCGATCGCGAGCAGCAGCAGCAGCACGAGGGCCGTGCGCATCGAGGTGAGCTGGCGCCAGATCCAGCGCACCCAGCCCACGAAGCCGAGGGACGGCTGCTGGATGTCCGAACCCGAGGCATCCGCATGGTCCGGTGGGCGCAGCGTCCCCTCGACCGGCGGATCCGACACGTCAGAGGATCGTCGGGACACTCTGGAACACCCCCTGGAGCTGAGCCATCCACATCGACCAGACGCCCGTCACCATCAGCAGCCCGACCAGGATGAGCAGGGCGCCGCCGATGATGTTGACCGTACGGATGTGGTGGCGCAGGAACGAGACCGAGCGCGTCGCCCAGCCGAAACCGAGCGTGAGCAGCACGAACGGGATGCCGAGGCCGAGCGAGTACGCGAGGCCGAGAAGCGCTCCGCGTCCGGCCGATGCGGCATCGAAGGACATGTTGAGGATGACCGCGAGCGTCGGGCCGATGCACGGCGCCCAGCCGATCCCGAGCGCGAGCCCGAGCAGTGGCGCACCGACGAGGCCGATGTTGCCGCGCACCTGCGGACGCGCGATGCGCTGCGCGAACCCGAAGACCCCGATGAACACCAGGCCGAGCCCGATCACGACGACACCCAGGATGCGCGTGATGACATCGGCGTACTGCAGGAAGAAGACCCCCACGGTGCCCGCGAAGAAGTTGAGCGCCATGAAGACGACGGCGAAGCCCGCGATGAACAGCAGAACGCCCACGAGAAGTCGGCCGCGTGAGGGCGTGGCGTCGGTCTCGGTCTCGACCGTCGTCTGGAGCGTGCCGTCTTCGACACCGTGCACCGGGCGCGGTCGACGCGGTGTCGCAGCGCCGGCGATGAAGCCGAGGTAGCCCGGCACGAGCGGCAGGACGCACGGAGACAGGAACGAGATGAGGCCCGCGAGGATCGCGATCGGCACAGCGACGAGCAACGAGCCGTCGGCGACGGCGGCCGCCGGGTTCACGCGTCTCCGAGGGTGTCGCGCAGGATCGAGCGCAGGATCGACTCTTCTTCGACGATGCCGACGATCCGCGCCGCGACACGGCCTTCACGGTCGAGCACGAGCGTCACCGGAACAGCGCTGAGCGGCGTCTGCCCGGCGAAGGCGAGTTTGATCGAGCCGTCCTCGGTCGTCAGGACACTGGGGTAGCTGACGCCGTAGGTCTCGGCGAAGGCGCGCGAAGCTTCGGCCCCGTCGTACAGGTTGATGCCGAGGAAGTCCACGCCTTCGGCCTGGAATTCCTCGTGCACGGCTTCGAGCACCGGCGCCTCGACCCGGCAGGGGGCGCACGCGGCGTACCAGAAGTTCACAACGAGCACGTCGCCGCGGTAGTCGTCGGACGTCGTCGTGCCGCCCGTGTCGAGCACGCCCTCGAAATCGATCGGTTCGGAGCGCTCGTCCTCGGGGATCACATCGACGCGGAAGTCCCCCGCGATGAACCCCTTGTTACTGCCCTCGCGGTACTGCTCGGCGAGGCTGTCCTGGTTGCTGCACGCGACGAGTGTGGCCGCGAGTGTCAGGGCCAGCAGAGCGGATGCCGCGGTCCGCAGCCGTCCGCCGGGTCGGCGTGCCGAGTGATCGCGCATCACACCGCCCCCACGTCGATCGCGCCCGCCGTCGTCGCCGGCTCCGCGTACGCGACCTGGGTCCACGTGCCCTCCTCGAGCTCGAACGACGTGACGCTCGACAGGGCGCAGCGTCGCGCGCGCGGGTCATGCCGCAGCGGCAGTCCCGCGACGGCGAGGTGGGTGATCCAGATGGGCAGCTGATGCGAGACGATCACGACATCTCCCGTGGGAACCGCGTTCCAGGCCTCGGTCATGGCCGCGTTCATGCGGTCGACGACTTCGTCGTAGGCCTCACCCCAACTGGGCTGGGCGGGCTTTCGCAGATGGCGCCAGTTCAACGGGTTGACCAGGGTCCGCGACATGCGCCTGCCCTCGAAGACGTTGGTCGGCTCGATGACCCGCTCGTCGATGACCGGTTCGATGCCGAACAGCTCGGTGAACGGCTCCGCCGACTCGCGCGTGCGCTGCAGCGGAGAGCAGATCAGCGCAGTGAGGGGGCGCTCGAGGCCCTTGACGTATTCAGCCGCTTGACGCGCCATGCGGCGTCCGTCAGCGCTCAGCCCGAAACCGGGAAGCCGACCGTACAGCACGCGGCGGGGGTTGTAGACCTCTCCGTGGCGCACGAGATGGAGGCGATCGGCGGGCACTCGACCAGTCTAAAGGGGCCGTGTCTGTGGGGCACCTGAGCGCGTCATTCGAGCTCGGCGTCGGTGGCCCGGCCGGCACTGCGCGCCGCGAGCAGCGAGCGGATGCGCACATAGAGGAACCACGCGACCCCGATGACGGCGGCGGCGATGACGATGTACTGCAGGATGTCCGCGTAGCGCTCGACGAGCGGCCATGCCTCACCGAGCAGGTAGCCGGCGAGCACGAAGATCGTGTTCCAGATGAGGCTGCCCGCGGCCGTCAGCAGACCGAACCGCCACAGCGGCATGCGCACGACCCCCGCGGGGATCGAGATGAGACTGCGGAAGATGGGGAGCATCCGCCCGAAGAACACGGCTTTGCCCCCGTGCTTGCGGAACCAGCCCACGGTGCGGTCGATGTCCTCGGGGTGCAGCAGCGGCACCTTGGTGGCGATCGCCCGCAGGCGGTCGATGCCGAGCCACGCGCCCAGGCCGTAGAGCATGAACGCGCCGACGATCGAGCCGGCGGTCGTCCAGAACAGCGCCTCGAACAGGGTGAACGCGCCGCGGTTTGCTGCAAGGCCCGCCATGGGCAGGATGATCTCGCTCGGCAGGGGCGGGAACAGGTTCTCGAGCGCGATAGCGACGCCGGCCCCGATCGGGCCGATGACGTCCATGAGGGAAACGGTCCACTCGCCGAGGGCGGTCAGCCACGAGCCGTCGTGTGCAGTGTCGGTCATCTCTTCGCCTGTTGTGGTGATGGGGATGCCGCGGCCCGGACGCGCACGACACCTCGACGGTACGGGATCAAGGTGGCCAAAGCCTGGATGCACACCCCCGCGCCGCGCGGGCGGGCAGCCCGGTCGCCGCTCGGTGTGCGGCATCCGCACACGTAGACTGAGGCCTCGTGACTGAACGCGTCCTCGTCTCCCAGCTGCTCTCCCGCCCCGACGGGCCTGTCTCTGTGTCCGGATGGGTCGAAACCGTCCGCGATCAGAAGAAGGTGCAGTTCGTCATCCTCCGCGATGAGACCGGCGCCGTGCAGCTGGTCAACCCGGCGACGCGCCCGATCGACCCCGCGGCCGGCTCCGAGGCCGGCGAGCAGGATGCGGCGGCGCTCGCGCTGACCGACACGATCTCGAACCTCGCAACGGGCACGTTCCTCACGGTGCACGGCGAACTCAAGCACGATGAGCGCGTCAAGCTCGGCGGTGTCGAGATCAAGATCGGCTCGCTCGACATCAGTGCGGCGGCTCTGCCCGAGACGCCGATCGCCGCCGACAGCGGGCTCGACAAGCGCATGGACTGGCGCTTCCTCGACCTGCGTCAGCGCCGCAACAACCTGATCTTCCGCGTGCAGACGACGCTCGAGCACGCGTTCCGCACGTACTGGATCGAGCGCGACTACATCGAGATCCACTCGCCCAAGCTGATGGCGTCGGCTTCGGAGTCCAACGCCGAGCTGTTCTCGCTCGAGTACTTCGACGACAAGACCGCGTATCTCGCCCAGTCGCCCCAGTTCTTCAAGCAGATGGCCCAGGTCGCCGGCTTCGGCAAGATCTTCGAGATCGCGCCCGCCTTCCGGGCCGACCCGTCGTTCACGTCGCGTCACGCGACGGAGTTCACGTCGGTCGATGCCGAGATCAGCTGGATCGAGTCGCACGAAGACGTCGCCCGGATGCAGGAAGAGCTGCTGCAGTTCGCGATCCAGGCCGTCAAGGACAAGCACGGCGACGAGATCGAGCAGCTGTTCGGGCTCGAGATCGCGGTGCCGACGGTTCCCTTCCCGCGCATCCCCCTCGCCGAGGCGCGCGACATCGTCGCGGCTCGCGGTTATGAGATCCCGCGCACCGACGGCGACCTCGACCCCGAGGGCGAGCGTCAGATCGCGGCCCACGTGCAGGAGACGTACGGACACCAGTTCGTCTTCATCACCGACTACCACCCCGAGATCCGCGCTTTCTACCACATGCGCGACGAGGAGACCGGGCTCACCAAGTCGTACGACCTCCTCTTCAACGGCGTCGAGATCACGACGGGCGCACAGCGCGAACACCGCGTCGACGTGCTGATCGAACAGGCCAAGGAGAAGGGGCTCGAGCCCGAGCACCTCGAGTTCTACTTCGACTTCTTCCGGTACGGCGCCCCGCCGCACGGTGGCTTCGGCATGGGCCTCGCCCGCGTTCTCATGCTGCTGCTGGGCCAGGACTCGATCCGCGAGGTGACCTATCTGTTCCGCGGGCCGACGCGTCTGGAACCCTGACGCTCGACTCGTAGGCCGTCGTCCCCGGCGGCGCGGCCGGGTGCCCGCGCCCCGGTCAGGGTGTGAGGGCTGCGCGCAGGCGGTCGGGGGCGATGCGCCAATGGCCGAGCATGGCACCGTCCACGAGCACGACGGGGATCTTCTCCCACCACAGCTCGTACAGCGCCGCGTCGTCGAGGATCGAGTGCTCTTCGACCTCGACGGTGTCGGCGACGGCGTCAGGCAGCTCGGCCAGCACGCTCTCGACGACCTCGCGCGCGACGTCGCACAGGTGGCAGTCCGGCTTGCCGATGAGGGTGAGGGTGGTCACCGCAGTCCTTCGTCGGTGGGGTACCCCGCCTCGACCCAGCCATCCGTGCCGCCCTCGACGTTCGCGGCGTCGTAGCCGCGGGCTTCGAGCACCTCGACGGCCTGTCCCGAGCGCACGCCCGACTTGCAGATGACGTCGAAGCCCTCGGCGGGCAGTTCGTCGAGGCGGCCGCCGAGAGTGGACATCGGCATGTTGATCGCACCGGGCACGCGTACGGCTTCGTACTCCCACGCTTCGCGGACGTCGATCAGCGGACGGTCGGTGCGGTTCTTGAGCTCGTGGACGTCGATCGTGTGCATGGGGGTGCCCTTCGGTCGGTCGGCGAGACACGAAGCGCCCCTTCGGCAGGCGGAAGCCTGCCCGGGGGCGCTTAGTGTCGAAGCCGCTTACTTCTTGTTGCGGCGCTGGTGGCGAGTCTTGCGAAGCAGCTTGCGGTGCTTCTTCTTCGCCATGCGCTTGCGGCGCTTCTTGATGACAGAACCCACGGAAACCTCACTAGATCGGGGTCTGGACGCAGATTCGCCTGCGCCCAGGAACGGGCAGTGTTAAAAAATGCCTCGTGACAGCTTACCCGACGTCAGCGATAGGACGTTGCAGGGCCGCTGTCACGGCGGACTCGGGGACGCGATAGCTGCGACCGAAGCGCACAGCAGGAAGCTCTCCGGCGTGTACAAGCCGGTAGACCGTCATCTTCGAGACGCGCATCAACTCCGCAACCTCCGCGACGGTCAAGAACCGCACATCAGGCAGCTCTGCCATTGGCCGCCCCTCCTCATCGCTTTCCCCAGTGTTCCTGCACACTCTAGGGTCACGAGCATACGCGTGTAAACCCGCGTGACCCGTGTGAACGGTGGGGCGGGAGTGCTCGCGGGTTCCCGCGCGAACACTCGGACGAACGTCCGGCCTAGCGGCCGGGCAGGCGCTTGAACGCGTTCGCGACGGCGTGCCGAGCCGATGCCGCGGCCCGGCCGACGACGTCCGCCGCATGCGCGGCGGATTCGGGCAGCGTCGAGGTCCCCACGAAGGCGTACTCGGTGCCGTCGCTGAGGAACGGCATGAGCCAGTCGTCGATCTCATCGAGCGGTTCGGGCGCGAGGCTGTAGAAGCGGTGCTGCCCCTCTTCGCGCACCGACACGAGATGGGCCTCACGCAGCACCTTGAGGTGCTTCGAGACGGTCGGCTGGCTCGCTCCGAGTTCTTGGACGATCTGCGACACGCTCGTACCGCGCTCGCTCTCAGCCGAGCGGTCGAGAAGGAGTCGGAGGATGTCGCGGCGGGTGCCGTCCGCGATCACGTCGAAGATGTCCGCCATGTGCTTCAGATTAGCCGGGCGTCCCGCGGAGTACCATGAGGCCCTACCGTGGGACGGTGATGAGGAGGGCGCGAATGGCCGACGCGACGCGCGCGTCCGGCAGGTCGGGCATCCAACGACTGCGACACGATGTTGTGGAGTTCTTCCGCGATCTGACGCAGCGCTCCCCCGCCCGGTTCGCGATCCTCATCTACCTGATGCTGATCATGCTGTTCACAGCGCTGTTCTCGCTGCCCATCGCGGCAGCCGACGGGCAGGTGACGTCGTTCTCCGACGCTTTCTTCACGGCCGTGTCGACGATCTGCGTCACGGGGCTCGCGACGGTCGACATGGCTACGCACTGGTCGCCGTTCGGTCAGGTGCTGGTGTTCCTGGGCGTGCAGATCGGCGCGCTCGGCGTACTCACGCTCGCCTCGATCCTGGGGCTCGTCATCTCGCGCCGCCTGGGCCTGCGCGCCAAGCTGATGGCCGCGAGCGATTCGAACCCGCTGCGCAGCCACGGCGGCCCGGTCAACGAAGGGCAGACTGTCCAGCTCGGCCAGATCGGCAGCCTGCTCGTAACGGTCGCGCTGTCGACGCTCGTCATCGAGGCCGCGGTGGCGGTCCTGCTCTACCCGGGGCTTCTCCTCGCCGGCATCCCGTGGCACACCGCGATCTGGGAAGCCCTGTTCTTCGCGGCCATGGCCTTCACGAACACGGGGTTCGCCCCCAATGCCGAGGGCCTGGCGCCCTTCGCGAACGACTACGTCTTCCTCACGGCGCTCATGGCCGGCGTCTTCCTCGGCTCGATCGGCTTCCCGGTCATCTATACGTTGCGAAAGCACCTGTGGCACGTGCGGCGGTGGTCGCTGCACACGAAGCTCACCCTCATCACGACCGTCGCACTGTTCTTCGCGGGGGGCGTCGTCTTCCTCATCCTCGAGTACGACAACCTGCTGACACTCGGGGCCGAGGACGCGTTCGACACGACATTCCAGGCGTTCTTCCTCTCTGCCATGACACGGTCGGGCGGCTTCGCGCTGCTCGACATCGGCGAGCTGAACCAGTCCAGCCTTCTGGTCGCGTGCATGCTCATGTTCGTCGGCGGGGGGTCGGCCTCGACGGCAGGCGGCATCAAGGTGACGACACTCGCCGTCATCGCCCTCGCCGTGTGGTCCGAGGCCAAGGGACGTGCATCCAATCAGGTGTTCGGCCGCCGGATCCCCAGCGACGTGCTGCGCGTCGCGCTGTCGGTCGTCGCGTGGGGCGCCACGATCGTCGCGCTGTCGACGATCGTCATCACCCAGATCACGAAGGCCGAGCTCGGCGATGTGCTGTTCGAGGTCATCTCGGGCTTCGCGACGGTGGGGCTGTCGACGGGTCTCACCGCCGAGTTGCCCGACTCGGCGTCTTTCGTGCTGGCGGTCACGATCCTGATGGGGCGCGTTGGTACAGTGACTCTCGCCGCGGCGGTGGCCGTGACGAGCCGTTCGCAGCTGTACTCGCTGCCCGTCGAGAGGCCCATCGTTGGTTGAGAAGATCCGCAGCGATGCGCCCGTCCTCGTCATCGGTCTCGGGCGCTTCGGCGCCGCGTGTGCCGGAGAGCTCGACCGGCTCGATCGAGAGGTGCTCGCGATCGACGCGAGCCAGGACCTCGTGCAGAAGTGGTCCGAGCGCGTGACGCACACGGTGCAGGCCGATGCACGCAACATCGATGCGCTGACGCAGGTGGGGGCACAGGACTTCCAGATCGCCGTCGTCGCGGTCGGCACATCGATCGAGGCGTCGGTGCTCATCACGGCGAACCTCGTCGACCTCAAGATCCCCCAGATCTGGGCGAAGGCGGTTTCACAGTCGCACGGCAAGATCCTCGCGCGGGTCGGCGCGAATCACGTCGTGTACCCCGAGCGCGAGGCCGGCGAGCGCGTCGCACACCTCGTGAGCGGGCGGATGCTCGACTTCATCCGCTTCGACGACGACTTCGCCCTGGCGAAGATGTATCCGCCGAAGCTCATCCGCGGCGTCGCACTGAGCGAATCGGGCGTGCGCACGAAGTACCGGGTGACGGTTGTGGGCGTGAAGAGCCCCGGCAAGCCCTTCCACTACGCCGAGGCCGACACCGTCGTGACCAACCACGACCTCGTCATCGTCTCGGGGACGAACTCCGACATCGAGCGCTTCGCGTCGCTCGACCGCTGACCGGGGCGGCCTCCGCTACGCTCCAGCGGCGAGTTCGCGGGCGCGGGCGAGGGCGGCATCGGTCGCCGTCTCGAAGATGACGTCCAGACGCGCGGCCTGCAGGACGCCGATGGCTCGCTCGGTCGTGCCGTTGGGGCTCGTGACCCGACGACGCAGCTCGGCGGGATCTTCACCGGATGCCGCCAGCAGTGCGGCTGCCCCGATAAAGGTCTGCTCGGCCATCAGGCGCGCCTGGCCCTCGTCGAACCCCTTGCCACGCGCGGCCTTGGTCAGCTCCTCGATGAGCAGGAACACATAGGCCGGGCCCGACCCCGAAATGGTCGAGAGCGCATCGATCTGCGATTCGGCGACCTCGATCACCGCGCCGCACGTCTCGAACAGGCGGCGCACGATCGCGACGTCGGCGGGCGAGGCTGTCCTGCCCGCGGCGAGCCCCGTCACGGCCTGTCCGACGACGGCGGGCGTGTTCGGCATCGATCGCAGCACGGGGATCGACGGGCCGAGGATCGCCTCGAACGTCGCGATCGTGACGCCCGCCGCAAGACTCACCACGATCGTGCCGGGGCGCAGAGACGGAGCGATCTCGCGCAGCAGATCGGGGACCATGACGGGCTTGACGCCCACCAAGACGATGTCGGCTGCTGCCGCGGCATCCGTGTTCCCCGTCGGCTGCTCGGCGAGCGCGATGCTCGTCACCCCGTCGAGACCGGCGAGGTCAGCGGCCTTCTCGGCGGTGCGGTTGGTCGCGACGACCTCCGCAGCGAGCCCCGAGCGCGCGACACCCTGCAGGATCGCACCGCCCATCGAGCCGGCGCCGAGGATCGCGATGGGCGGGAGGACGGTCGTATCGGAAGCCATTCCGCCATCCTATGAACCTCATCCGGATGCCGCCTCTCGAGCCCCGGATGGCACCCCGCCGCCGGATATAGTCGAAGCACGACGGGGGCCGCGACGCCTCCGCGCGGTCAGTACTCCGGAGGCACGCTCATGACCCTCTTCGACGGCATCACCTCACGCGTCATCGAAACGCCGAGACTCGACGTGCAGATTCTCGAACGCGCGGGAGACAGCGCGAGCACTCCCCCCGATCAGACCGTGGTCTTCGTGCATGGCAACGTCTCGTCGAGCCTGTTCTGGCAGGAGATCATGCAGGACCTGCCGAGCGACCTGCGCGTCATCGCGATCGATCTACGCGGCTTCGGCGGCACGGAGCACGCCCCCGTCGACGCGACGCGCGGCGTGCGCGACTTCAGCGACGACCTTCGCGCGACCCTCGAGGTGCTCGGAATCCCCACGGCCCACTTCGTCGGCTGGGGCATGGGAGGCGGCGTCGTGATGCAGTACGCACTCGACCACCCCGCGCTGAGCCTCACGCTGCAGTCGCCCGTCTCGCCCTACGGGTTCGGAGGCACGCGCCGCGACGGGTCGCACCTCACCGCCGACGACGCGGGCACCGGTGCCGGCGTCGCCAGCGCCGACTTCATCCGACGGCTCGCCGAGGGCGACCGCAGCGACGAGGCTCAGACCTCGCCGCGCACCGTGTTCCGCTCGAGCTATGTCTCTGCTGACTACCGCAGCGAGCACGAGGACGTCTGGGTCGAATCGATGCTGACGACGTCGACGGCCGAGGGCAACTACCCGGGCGACAGCGTGCCGAGTGAGAATTGGCCCGGGTTCGCGGCGGGTCCGCTGGGCGTCCTCAACGCGATGGCGCCGAAGCACTTCAATGTGTCGGGGATCGTCGATCTCGCGAAGAAGCCGCCCATCCTGTGGATCCACGGTACGGCGGATGCGATCATCTCGGACGCCTCGTTCTCGGACATCAATTACCTCGGCCAGCTCGGCATCGTCGCGGACTGGCCCGGAGAAGACGTCGCCCCGGCCCAGGAGATGGTGGCACAGACGCGCGACGTGCTGGGCGCATACGCCCAGGCCGGCGGAGATGTCACCGAGATCGGTCTCGAGGGAATCGGGCACGCGCTGCATCTCGAGCGCCCGGCGGAGTTCCGCCACGCGCTGCTGCGACGCATCGGCTACGTCGGGGCCCCCGCCAATCCCGCACCGCCCACCGAGGCGATCATCCTGCGCTCGGCAGACTGACACCGCCGGGCATCCGGGCATAGGCTTCAGGCCATGAGCGCGTCCGGAGGCGGGAAGGCGATCATCGCGGCGTTCCTGGCCAACCTCGGCATCGCCGTGGCCAAGTTCGTCGCGTGGTTCATCTCGGGCTCGGCGTCGATGCTCGCTGAGGCGATCCACTCCGTCGCCGACTCGGGCAATCAGCTGCTGCTCCTGCTCGGCGGCCGTCGCGCACGACGCGCCGCTGACCGCGATCACCCGTTCGGGCACGGGCGCGAGCGGTACGTGTACGCCTTCGTCGTCGCCATCATCCTGTTCTCGGTCGGCGGACTGTTCTCGATCTACGAGGGCGTCGACAAACTCACCCACCCGCACGAACTCGACCACGTCTGGGTGCCGCTTGTCGTGCTCGTCATCGCGATCGGGCTCGAGTCGTTCTCGCTGCGCACCGCCGTGCGCGAGAGCAACCTGGTGCGCCCGAAAGGGCAGTCCTGGGTGGCGTTCGTGCGTCACGCCAAAGCACCGGAGTTGCCGGTCGTCCTGCTCGAAGACATCGCCGCGCTCACGGGACTCGTCTTCGCGCTGATCGGCGTGGGACTGTCCGCCATTACCCACAACCCGGTCTTCGATGCGATCGGCACGCTCATGATCGGCGCGCTCCTGCTCGTCGTGGCCATCACCCTCGGCATCGAGACGAAGAGTCTGCTCGTGGGCGAAGGGGCGACGCAGACCGACCATGACCTCATCGTGGCCGCGATCGAGTCGGGGCCCGAAGTGCAGCGGCTCATCCACATCAAGACGCTCTACCTCGGCCCCGACGAACTGCTCGTGGCGGCCAAGATCGCACTGCCGTCGGACAAGCCGCTCGCCGACGCCGCGCACGACATCGACATCGTCGAGGAACGAATCCGGGCGGCGGTCCCGGCAGCACGGGTCATCTACCTCGAGCCCGATGTCTACCGCCCGAGCGCCGACCCGCATCCCCCGACCGAGGATTTCGTCATCCGCTCGGTCGATTGAGCCGCCTGCCAGACTGGCGGCATGGAGTACACGATCTTCACCGAACCGCAGCAGGGGTTCTCGTACGACGACCAGCTGGCCTTCGCACTGGCGGCGGAGCGCCTCGGATTCGACGCCTTCTTCCGCTCCGACCACTACATGCGGATGGGCGCGGGCGACCCGCTGCCCGGACCCACCGACGCATGGACGACCCTCGCCGGCCTCGCCCGTGAGACGAGCACGATCCGTCTGGGAACGCTCGTCTCCTCGGCGACGCATCGGGTGCCCGCGATTCTCGCGATCCAGGTCGCACAGGTCGACGCCATGTCGGGCGGACGCGTCGAGTTCGGCCTCGGTACGGGCTGGTTCGAAGAGGAGCATCGGGCTTACGGCATCCCGTTCCCGGCGAAGCGGTTCGGTCCGTTCGAGGAGCAACTCGCCGTCATCACGGGGCTCTGGCAGACCCCGGTCGGCGAGACCTTCTCGTTCGACGGCGAGCACTACACCCTCCTCGACGCACCTGCGCTGCCCAAGCCGGTGCAGGAGCGCATGCCGGTCATCGTCGGCGGAGGAGGACCGCGCCGTACACCCGCGATCGCTGCGCGTTACGCGACCGAGTTCAACATCGGGTTCCAGCACGACGACGTCGTCGCCGAGAAGTTCGCCGGAGTCCGCGCGGCGTGCGAGCGCATCGGGCGTGATCCCGCGACCCTCAAGCTCTCGGTCGCGCTGCCGACTCTCGCCGGCGCGACGCCCGCCGATCTCGAACGGCGTGCCGCCAACGTGGGCACCACCGTGCAGGCCGCGCGCGAGCGCGCGGGCTTCGTCGGCGGACCCGACGAGATCGCCGCCTCCGTCGCTCGACTGCGCGACCTCGGAGCCGACCGCGTGCACTTTCAGCTCATGGACCTGCGCGACCTCGACCACGTCGCGTTCCTCGGCGAAGAGGTGCTCCCTCTCCTCCCCCGCTGATACCGGGAGCGGCAGACGTCAACGACGGGCGTCGAAGAAGGAGCGCAGCAGAGCAGATGCCGCCTCTTCGGCGACGCCCCCGACCACTTCGGCGCGATACGGCAGCCTCCGGTCGCGCACGACGTCGTACATCGAGCCGGCCGCGCCGGCCTTGTCGTCCCACGCGCCGAAGACGAGGCGCGAGATGCGGGACTGCAGCACGGCGCCCGCGCACATGAGACACGGCTCGAGGGTCACGACGAGCGTGCAGCCCTCGAGGTTCCAGGTGCCGACGGATGCCGCAGCCTCGCGCAGCGCAACGATCTCGGCGTGCGCCGTGGGGTCGCCCGTCGCCTCGCGAAGGTTGCGGCCTTCGCCGATGATCGTGCCCGTGCCATCGGTCACGACGGCCCCGACGGGCACGTCGCCCGCCGCGGCGGCCTCGGCCGCACGCGCGAGGGCGCGCTGCATCGCGGCGGTGTCTCGCGGGTCGAAGGTCACGACACGAGCGTACGGTGCGGGCCCACCCCAGCGACTACCCTTGCCCTATGCGCTTGCACGTCGCCGACCACCCGCTCATCACGCACAAGCTCACGGTCCTGCGCGACGAGCGCACGCCGTCGCCGGTGTTCCGCCAGCTGACCGAAGAACTCGTGACGCTGCTCGCCTATGAGGCGACGCGGAACGTACAGGTCGAGCCGGTCGAGATCCGGACCCCCGTGACCACGACGACGGGCGTCAAGATCGGCGAGCCGCGCCCGCTCGTCGTGCCGATCCTGCGCGCGGGTCTGGGCATGCTCGAGGGCATGGTCAAGCTGCTGCCGACCGCCGAGGTGGGCTTCCTCGGGATGGCCCGCAACGAAGAGACGCTCGAGCCGGCGACGTACGCCGAACGGCTGCCCGACGATCTCAGCGACCGCCAGTGCTTCGTGCTGGACCCCATGCTCGCGACGGGCGGGTCGCTCGGCGCCGCGATCGAGTTCCTCTTCGACCGCGGCGCGCAGGACGTCACCGCGATCTGCATCCTCGCCGCGCCCGAAGGGCTCGCAGCGATCGAGAAGCAGGTCCGGGGCCGCGACGTCACGCTCGTCCTCGGCGCCGTCGATGAGCGACTCGATGAGCACGCGTACATCGTGCCGGGGCTCGGCGACGCCGGCGACCGTCTCTACGGCACCGTCTGACTCAGCGCGCCGGTTCGGTCGGCGGGCTCTTGCCCGTCTCCTGCTCCCAGAACTCGAGCTGCTGCGTGAGGGCCTTCGCGAGCTCGAACACCTGCTCCGGAGGAATCCGGATGCGGCCCACGACGCGCGCCGGCACCACGGTGCGGCGCTCGCCCGTCGCCTGATCGACCTCTTCGTGCGGCGGCTGGGCGAGGGTCAGGAAGTCCATCACGAACACGGTCTGCGTGTGCCAGACGTTCGCGAAATCGGCGTACGATCCGGGGATCTGCTCGGGGGGAAGATCGATCTCGAACTGTCGTGGGGCGTCGTCGGCCACGGGTACCTCCGTCGGATTTCGGGTGTCCGGCGAGTCTACGCGTCGCCCCGGCCGACGAGCCGCGCGAAGGCGCTCAGCCGGGCCACGCCCTCGGGTGTGCGCGGCAGATCGTCGAGCAGCTCCGGGGAGTGCACGAGGTAGGCCGTGTGCATGGCGCGTGAGATCGCGACGTTGAGCCGGTTGCGCAGCAACAGGAAGTCGACCCCTCGCGGAGCATCGCGCCCCGACGAGGCGGCGAGCGACACGATGGCCACCGCTGCCTCCTGACCCTGGAAGCGGTCGACCGTGCCTACGGGCACCTCGGCGAAGCCCGCCGCGGCGAGCGCTTCTTCGACCATGACCTGCTGCGCGTTGTATGGCGTCACAACGATGATGTCGCGCTGGTCGAGCGGGCGTGGATCGCACGTGCTCGCCCCATCGCCCTCTTCGAACCGGATGTCGTGCCACTGCCCGCCGATGAGACCGCGCACGATCGCGACGACGGCCTCGGCCTCTTCGGGTGACTGCGTCGTATTGCCCCGGTGCCGCACGGGCACGGGGCGCAGGCCCGGCTCGACCCCGTCGAGCACGCGCATGGCCGTTGCAGGGTGTGCCGCCAGCTCGCCGTCATACGACAGCACCGATACGGGCGCGGCGACCTCGGGCCGCATACGGCGCGTGCGCGCGAGGAAGTAGCCGAGCTCGGCCGGGATCACATCGGATCCGTCCATCACCCACCCGAGCGCCGACGTGTCGACGGGCTCGGGGTGCGTGCCCTGGCTCACCTGCGGCAGCTGCTGCGGGTCGCCCAGCAGCAGCAGCCGCGGCGCGGCCAGCGAGACCGCGATCGTCGACGCGAGCGAGAACTGCCCGGCCTCGTCGATCACGAGCAGATCGAGACTCCCCCGCGGGATACGACCCTCGTGCGCGAAGTCCCACGCCGTGCCCCCCACGACGAATCCGGATGCCGCATTCTCGGCGGTGAACGCCGCGACACCGTTCTTCCGGATCGCGGTGAAGACGGTCTCCGCGTCGGCGTTCTTGGGCGCCTTGGCCACCTGCGCGGCGGGGACCCCGGCCGCGATGATCCGCTCGAGCATGTTCTCGACGACGGCGTGAGACTGCGCGACGACGCCGATCTTCCAGCCGCGCTCGCGCACGAGCCGCTCGATGACGTGCGACCCGACGTACGTCTTGCCCGTGCCGGGCGGGCCTTGCACGCACAGGGCGCTGTGATCGAGCGCCTGCAGGGCGTGCACGATCGTTTCGACGTCGTCTCCGTTCGACAGCGGCAGGGCTCCCCCGCTCACGCGGGGCGGCCGTCGCCGAAGGATGTCGGTTGCGGGGCCGTCGGGCAGCGCGGGCGACGCCGCGATGACGGCATCCGCCCACGCGTCGATCGCGGACTGCTGATTGCCTGCGTGCGGCGGTGCCGCCGGAGTCAGGGCGAGCGGCAGCCCGCTCCACGTGACGCCGTCCACGGCGGTCTCTTCGACGACGACCCCGTCATCGAGCACCTCGACGACCCGGACGGGCCGGGCCGAGTGGATCCAGCGGGGCTTCGCCTCGAACGGATAGGGCGCCGGGAGCTCATACAGCGCGAACGGATTCGATCCGACATTGAGCCGCGTACCCGGCGCGACCTCGCCGCGCAGTTCGACGATGCGCCGCTCGGCGCCGCGCCCGCTCTCGGCGACGTGCCAGTCGTCGATGACACGGCACCGGTCGGGGTCGATCACGACGACGTCGCGCGTTTCTTCCCACAGCGACACCGGTTCGCGCAGCCGCAGGAAGTGCGTCGCCCAGAACGACTTCACTTCGCGCGGGTAGTAGTCGATCGCCGCCGCGCCCAGGCGCAGCGCGACGGCTTCGGCTGACTCGTCGGGATGCTCCGCCGCGAGGCGGGTCAGCGCGAGAGCGCGCGGCGACGGCTCGTACACGTACTCGTCGGGCTCGGGGTTGGGGGTCGGCCGCAGGCCCGCCTCGCGGGCGCGGTCGACGAGCCAGTCGCGCAGGCGGCGGGTCGAGACGCAGTCGTAGCGGTTGTAGTCGGCGAGGTCATCGAGGATCTGCGCGGCCGCGGCGGGATCATCGGCGGCCAGATCCCGCGCCTCGACGTATTTGACGATCGAATCGTCGCCCTTCTGCACGTCACTCGTGCGCACCTCGTCGCCCATGTAGAGCGGCTCGAGCTTCTTGATCGAATACGAGCGCGACCCCACCCGCAGCGCGCGTCGGACGATCGGATAGAGGTCGACGAACACCGCGTCTCGCAGCAGGCGGTCGACGTCGGCCTCTCGCACGCCATACCGCGCAGCCATCGCGAGCAGGTGCGTCGGCTCGTAGGGCGCGTAGTGGTAGATGTGCATGTCGGGGTACTGCGCGCGGCGCAGTGCGATGATGTCGAGGAACGTCTCGAGCGCGCGCTTCTCTTCGTCGAACGAGTGCGCCCACAGTGCGGTGTAGCGCTCCTGGTCATCGACCCAGCCGAAGAGGTAGTCCAGGCCCCACCGCCGGGCGGCGCCGTCGGCTTCTTCGCTGTACAGCGGGTCGCCCTCGAAATCGAAGAACAGGTCGCCGTCGTCGGGGCGCGGCAGTGCCGCGATCGCCTTCGGCTGGACGACCTCGAACGTCGGCACGAGCGGTGCGTCGCCGCTCGGAGCCTCGCCGACCCCACCCGCGGGACTCGTGAGCTGCAGACGGGCCTGGGTCTGCAGCATCCGGAACGTGTCGGCGTTCATGCGCGGTGGAACCTCGCCCGCCGACGCCAGGTCGTCGATCGTCAGGATGCCGGCAGTGCGCAGCCGTTCGCGCTGGGTCGGTCGCATACCCGCGACGAGCAGCAGGTCGCGCGCCGCTGTCGTCTCGGCGTCGCACGTCGCGCACCGCCCGCACGCCACGACGCGCAGGTCACCGCGGTCATCGCCCCACCGGATCGGGTCGCCGGCGGCACCGAGCTCGATGCGGCGGTCGGCGATGAGGGCCGCGAGTCGCGCGCGGCGCAGGCGGAAGACGGGCAGCAGGTCGTCGATGTCGTGCGTGCTCGTCGTGCCGTCGCCCAGCAGCAGCTCGACGCGGTCGCCGCGCGGCACACCGAGGCGATCGAGCTGATCGACGTAGGCGGCGAGCTGCATGAGGGCCGTGACGCGCGCGCGCCGGGCCAGCTTGGTGTCCTGCACGATCCAGGCCCCGCCCCCCGACTCCGAGCCTGCCGACGGGTCGCGCACGAGAAAGTCGGCGAACCCGACGAACTCGTCGGTCGCGAAGGCGGCCTGGTACACGACGGCGGCGTCAGAGGCCAGCGCCGCGTCGGTCAGTGCGACCGCGTGCGCAAGAGCCGCGGCATCGGTCGACCGGGTCTCGGGGATCTCGATGACCCGATCACGGCCGAACCGCTCGATGTACTCGTCGAGCACGCGCCGCTCGTGCGCCGTGCCGAGGCGGCCGGCGCGCTTGAGGGTCTCATCTTCGGGTTCGACGACCGCGGCGATCCGCCCGAGCTTCGCGTCGATCGCACGCACCCAGGCGAACTCGCATTCGGCCGCCGCCTTCAGATCGCTCGCGCTCCAGACGATCCGATTCTCACCCTCGATGTACCGCATGCCTCCCTTTCCTCCACGACCCTAACCGCGCCCTCCGACACCGGCCGTCGCGCACGGTCTGCGGCGCCCCCACGCCGTGGTCGCCGCGCGTTGCGTCCGCGGCGATCCCCGACCCCATCGCGCAAACCGCCCCGCGCACCTTCGCCACGCCACCCACCCGGTGCCACACTGGAGCGATGAGCCTGCCGTTCGAAAGCGCCTACCGCCACGGCTTCGCCCGCGTCGCCGCCTGCACGATCCCCGTCGCGATCGCCGACCCCGACACGAACGCCGACGCCGTGCTGGCCGAAGCCCGCGCGTGCCACGACGAGTCCGTCGCCGTCGCGGTCTTCCCCGAGCTGTGTCTCACGGGCTACGCGATCGAAGACCTCGTGATGCAGGATGCCGTGCTCGACGCCGTCGAAGCGGCGATCGAGCGGATCACCGTGGCATCCGAGGATCTTCTGCCCGTGATCATCGTGGGGGCGCCGCTGCGCCACCGCAACCGCCTCTACAACTGCGCCGTCGTCATCCACCGCGGGGCGGTGCTCGGCGTCGCACCGAAGTCGTACCTGCCCACCTACCGCGAGTTCTACGAGCGCCGCTGGTATGCGCCGGGCGAGCCGTGGTCCGGCGAGGGCATCCGCATCGGTGGAATCGAGACCGTGATCGGGACGAACCTGCTGTTCGACGTGCAGGATGTGCCGGGCCTCGTGCTGCACGCCGAAGTGTGCGAAGACGTGTGGGTGCCGATTCCGCCGTCGTCCAAGGCCGCGCTGGCCGGGGCGACGGTGCTCGTGAACCTCAGCGGCAGCCCCATCACGATCGCGCGCGCCGATGAGCGACGGGCCCTGTGCCTCTCGCAGTCGCTGCGCTGTCTCGCCGCGTACGTGTATGCGGCGGCAGGAACGGGCGAATCCACGAACGACGTCTCGTGGGACGGCCAGACCATGATCTACGAGAGCGGGATGCTGCTGGCCGAGACCGAGCGCTTCCCCGACGGGCCCCGGCGCAGTGTCGCCGATGTCGACCTCGACCGGCTGCGGCAGGATCGGCTGCGCCAGGGCACATTCGACGACAACCGCGCAGCGATCGAGCCGGAGTTCCTGCGCATCGAGACGCTCCTGGAGCCGCCGCACGAGGACATCGGGCTGCGGCGGCCGCTCGACCGGTTCCCGTTCGTGCCGGATGACCCGGCACGGCTCGCGCAGGACTGCTACGAAGCGTTCAACATCCAGGTCTCCGGTCTCATCCAGCGGCTGAGCGCGATCGGCGACCCCAAGCCCGTCATCGGGGTATCAGGCGGCCTGGACTCGACGCATGCTCTCCTCGTCGTGGCGCGCGCGATGGATCGGATGGGGCGCCCGCGCAGCGACATCCTCGCCTACACGATGCCGGGGTTCGCAACGAGCGACCACACGAAATCCAACGCCATCGCGCTCGCCGAAGCGATCGGCGCGTCCATCGAGACGATCGACATCCGCCCCGCCGCCACCGAGCTCCTGCAGGGCATCGGGCATCCGTTCGCCGGCGGCGAGCCCCTGTACGACGTGACCTTCGAGAACGTGCAGGCGGGGGTGCGCACCGATTTCCTCTTTCGCCTCGCGAACCAGAACGGCGGCTTGGTGATCGGCACATCCGATCTGTCCGAGCTCGCCCTCGGATGGGCGACGTATGGCGTCGGCGACCAGATGAGCCACTACGCCGTCAACGCGGGGGTGCCGAAGACCCTCATCCAGCACGTCATCCGCTGGGTCATCGCACACCGCGAGGGCGTCGACGATGCCGCGGCCGACGTGCTGCAATCCGTGCTCGACACCGAGATCTCGCCCGAGCTCGTACCGGCGGGTCAGGACGGCAAGCTGCAGTCCACCGAGGACCGCATCGGGCCGTACGCCCTGCACGACTTCGCGCTGTTCCACGTGCTGCGGTTCGGGATGCGCCCGTCGAAGATCGCGTTCCTCGCGACGCACGCGTGGGAGGATCCGGATGCCGGGGAATGGCCCCCCGGTTTCCCCGAGGCCGACCGCTACGCCTACGACCTGTCGACCGTCGCGCGGTGGCTGCGCGTCTTCCTGCAGCGGTACTTCGCGTTCGCCCAGTTCAAGCGCTCCGCGATCCCCAACGGTCCCAAGGTCTCGCCCGCGGGGTCGCTGTCACCACGCGGCGACTGGCGCGCACCGTCGGACGGCAACGCGCGCGCGTGGCTCGCCGAGCTCGACGCTGCGCTTCCCGCCTCGGCTCGCGCCGACTGAGCACGGGGTCTCGGCCGCCCGTGCCGTCCCGCGGGTGATCCTCAGGGGGTGGCGTAGGCGAGGGTGATGATCCACCCGTCGCGCGAGAGGTCGACGAGATCGTACTGGGCCCGACGGTCGGACACCCAGCCCTTCGTGAGTGTCCAGTTCAGCCGCACGTGCTCCGGCGCGACGCGCGTGCCCCGCGCGTCGGCGTCGCGGACAGCCTGCACGCGCGTCCAGTGCGCGAGCAGTGCGTTCAGATCGGACTCGTCGATCAGGTGCGAGTGCCGCTTCATCGTGTGGAGCTCGACCTCATCGGGGTGCGCGTCGCGCAGGTCTATCCCGACGGTGATATCCGGCTCGCAGACGGTGACCAGTGAGGCCGCGCGGACGTTCGCGTTGCGGATGCGCAGCGGCACCTCCTCTCCGTCGACGACGGCGAACAGCTGCGTGTGGACACCGAACGTCGTGGGCGCCTCACGCTCGACGCGGACGTCTTTCTCATCGACGCCGAGGCGCGCGGCGACGAGCTCCCTCGCGAGGGCGCGCTTGCGGTCGTGCTCGCTCATCCGGGGGTCCCATCCCAAGCGAGCCGAGATTCCGGCGGGGGTGTCAAGCAGAACGGATTCCATCGGTGCGCCCTTCGTCGTGCGCGCGCGGCGGCGCCGCTCTCTCATCTTGGCCCCGTCGGGCCGCCCTCGGAAGGGACGATGATCATCCGTCCGGGCGGGGCGAAGAGACCGGTGCCGGCGTCGGGGTCGCGCGGTGCTGCGACGGTCCTCAGTGCCGCGCGGGGCCGCGTCCGCCCGCGCGGCGGCGGTCGGTGAGGTCGAGGATCGAGACGAGGAAGGCGAGACCGAGGAACACCGCGATCGAGATCATGGCGTACGCGTAGGCGTCCTGATAGACCACGAGGTCATCGTGGATCCCTGTCTCACGGTAGATCGTCGCGTAGAAGAGCGAAAGGGCGACCGCCATGCCGACCGCCGTGCCGATGCGCTGGCCCAGCTGACCGACCGAGCCCGCCACGCCGCCCTGCGACACGGGGACATCGGCGAGCGTGAGCGTCTGGTTGGGGGCGATCACGAACCCGCCGCCGGCACCGCCGACGATCATGACGGCGGCCATGATGTACGGCGTCAAGAGCGGGTCGGCGAACAGGGCAGTGATCACGAGGCCCCCCGCGCTGAGGAGCATCGCGACGAGCCCCCACAGCACGATGGGGCGACCGAACCTATTGACGAGGTTGCCGCCGATCCACGACGTCACGGCGCTGGCGAGGGCGAAGCCGATGGAGACCATGCCGGCGTAGACCGGCTCGACGCCGAGCCCCAGCTGAAGAAAGAGCGTCGTCGTGAGGAACATCGCCGGCATCGCTGTGAAGTAGGCCGTCTGCAGCAGGGTGCCGTTGCGATAGGAGGAGATGCCGAACAACGGCAGAGGTACGAGCGGCGTGCCACCCTTCGCCGAATAACGGCGCTCCCAGGCGATGAAGGCCGCCGTGAACAGCACGAAGCCGACGAGCAGCCACCAGCGCGCAGGGTTGTCGTCGGGGGCGCCCGTCGTGAAGAGGAAGGGCCACATGAAGCAGATGACGGATGCCGCGAACAGCACGAGCCCGACGGGATCGAGTCGCACGCGCCGCGCCGAACGCGTTCGCGTAGCCGGCAGCAGCCACAGCACGAGGGCGATCGCGATGAGGCAGAGCGGCACATTCATCCAGAACGTGAGCCGCCAGCCGTCCTCAGGGCCGCCGATCGCGATCAGCAAGCCGCCGAGGGTCGGGCCGAAGGCCGTCGCGAGACCGATGGTCGCGCCGAAGAGCCCGAAGGCGCGGCCGCGCTCCTTGCCCTGGAAGAGCTCTTGCGCCATTCCGAGCACCTGCGGCATCTGGATGCCGGCGGCAACTCCCTGGGCGAGCCGTGCGATCAGCAGGATCGTCGCGTTCGGCGCCAGGGCGCACATGATGCTCGTCAACGTGTACAGCGACAGCCCGATGACGAAGAGCATGCGACGAGAGCGCTGGTCGCCGAGCCTGCCGAACGGCACGAGCGCGAGCCCGAACGTGAGCACGAAACCCGAGACGACCAGCTGCAGCTCGGTGGAGTTGGCGTCGAGGACCTCGCCGATCGACGGGAGTGCAACGTTGACCTTCGTCAGGTCGAGGATCGTGATAGCCGCGACAGAGACGCAGATCCAGAACGCGCGCCAGCGGGCAGCGGAGGAGAGCGGGATCGCGGCGGTCGCCGGCTGCGACGGGGAAGAAGTCGACATCGCGTCCAGGCTAGTCGCCCGACGAGGGACAATGGACGGGTGAAACTCCTCGTCGCGGCCCTGGACGCCGAACTCGTCGCTTTTCCCGCTGAGCTTCCGGGCTTCGACCGGCTCGTTACCGGCCCCGGCAAGATGATGGCGACATTCGCCCTGACCCGCGCGCTCGATGCGCACGACTACGACGAGATCGTCGTGGTCGGCACGGCGGGTGCGATCGACCCGCGCCTCGAGTCGACGGTGTACGAGGTGACCTCGGCCGTGCAGCACGATGTCGCGAGCTTCGACGGCATCGTCGGCGAGCACGTCTCTCTGCCCACGCGCGTCGACCTCGAGCGCGAAGGCCTCACGATCGCGACCGGCGACTCGTTCGTCGATGACGCGGTCGCACTCGAGTCGATCCGCCCGCTCGGAGCGAGCCTCGTCGACATGGAGGTGTACGCGTACATCTGGGTCGCGCAGCAGTTCGGCGTGCCGATCCGGGTGCTGAAGTCCGTGTCCGACCGTGCACAGGACGACGCCCGCACCGACTGGCGAGAGACCGTCGCCGCCTGCAGCGTGCAGTTGCGCGACACGATCCGCGCCGATTACGGCGTCTGAAGCCGCCCGCGCGCTGCGGCCTGCGGATCAGTCACGGCGCGAGAATGCGGCGCGCAGCGCGATGAAGACGATGAGCGCGACGACGGCGACGACGACGAGCTTGCCGACGAACCACAGCAGCGAGAAGAGGACGTTCACGATCACCCATGCGATGACCACGGCGACGATGACGCCGAGGATGGTCCAGATTGTGCCCTTGTTCATAACGACTAGCCTAGGTAGGCCAGCGCTGTTGCTCCGCTCGCGATAGCGATCCGGTGGCGATTTCACACGACCACGACTCGGATCGAGGAATCATGTCGAACCCCAACGACCCGTCGCAGCCCACGGGCGACGACGACCGCTCACCCGGCGAGACCCACCCGGCCTCCGACGAATCGCCCACGCAGGCTTACCCGGACTATTCCCCGAGCGACGCGCAGCCGACCGAGGTCTACCCGCCCGCCGGCTACGGGCAGGCTCCCTCCGGCCCGCCCGCCGCGGCATACGGGCAGCCGCCCGCCTACGGACAGCAGCCCGCCTACGGCCAGCCCGCGTATGGCCAGCCCGCCTACGGCCAGCCGCCCGCGTACGGCAACGCCCCCACGACGACCGACACGCGCCCCAGGCGCCTCGCCGGGGCCGCATTGGGCACGGCGATCGGCGGTCTCGTGCTCGTGCTCATCGCGTTCATTCCGCTGCTGTGGGTTTCCCTCGTTCTCACGATCATCGGCGGCATCCTGCTGTTCGTCGGGCTGGTGCTCGGCATCGTCGCCCTGGCCAGCAAGAAGCAGGGCGGCAAGGGCTTGGGAATCGGCGCGATCATCGTGTCGGTCCTCGGTGGCGCCGCCTGGGTCGGAGCGCTCGTCTGGGGACTCGTGCTCGTCGGTCTTTCGACGGCGGATGCCGGCAGCGAATTCGTGCCCTCGCCGCCGGCCGCGGTCGAGACCGAGGCCCCCGCTCCGGGCGATGACACGACCGACACCGACAGCGACACCGATGACGGCGATGTCGTCACGAGCGAGGACGAAGCCGCCTACCTCGCCGAGGTGCGGCCCGTGCTGACCGAGATCATGCAAGAGGCGCAGCCCGGCGTGACCCAGGAGATGATCGACGGCGCCTTCTCGGATGAGATCCTCATCACCCTCGGAGAGACGACCCTCATGGGCGGCGACGTCGCGCGCGACGCGATGATCTCGTCGTTCTCGGCCGCGACGGGCGGACTGTTCACCGAAGAGCAGGCGACGCGCCTGATCGACACCGTGATCACCGCGGCAGAGGCGCACCTCGCCGGCTGATCGGCAGACAGATCGGAGGCGGCATCCGTGTACGGGTGCCGCCTCGGTCGTTCATGCCGCCGGAACCGCGGTCTCTTGCAGGATGACGCTCGGCCCCTGCGGCGTCGCCTCGACCCGCAGCTGTGCGGGCAGCTGCTCTTTCATCGCCGCGACGTGACTGATGAGCCCCACTGTGCGCCCGCCTTGGCGCAGCTCGTCGAGCGTGCGCATGGCGAGATCGAGCGTCTCGTCGTCGAGCGACCCGAATCCTTCGTCGATGAAGAGGGTGTCCAGCCGCACACCCCCGCTGCGCGCCGTCACGACCTCGGCGAGGCCGAGCGCGAGCGCGAGTGACGCGAGGAACGTCTCGCCGCCTGACAGCGACGTCGTCGGCCGCGACTGTCCCGTGTAGGCGTCGAACACCGCGAGCCCGAGTCCGGATGCCGCGCGATGGCGGCCGACCGCGTCGGAGTGCTCGAGACGATAGCGCCCCGACGACATGACGTCGAGCCTCAGGTTGGCGGCGTCGACGATCTGCTCGAGCTCGGCGGCGAGCACGAACGTCTCGAGGTCCATCCGCGTGTCGGTGCGGCCCGCGAGCGCGTCGGCGAGGCCCGCGATGATCTCGTGCTCGGCCTCGCGCTCGGCCGATGCAGCATGCGCGCGGGTCGCCTGCTCAGCAGCCTCGCCGAGCCGTGCGGCGACCTCGGCATCGCGCGCGGCTTCGGTGACGGCGGCGTTCCACGCGTCGCGTGCGACGGATGCCGCCTCAGCGGCGGGGGCGAGATCGACCGGTTCGTCGGGGGCTCCGGCCAGCTCGGTCTCGAGCACGAGCAGCCGTTCGCGCTCGGTGGCGACGTCGACGTCGTAGCGATGCAGCTCGGAGGCGAGCCGTTCCCGTGCCCCGGCGTCGAGGAGCGCCGCATCGACGGATGCCGCGTCGTCGAACGCCGATTCGGCGAGCCGTTCGTCGAGATCGCGCTGCGCGTCGGCGGCCGTCTGCTCGGCGCGCACACGGTCGTCGATCGCTGCGGCGAGGGCGCGGGATGCGTCGCGCACCCGGCTCGCCTCGTCGATGCGTGCCGCGACCGAGGGGTGGTCGCCGCGCGCGGCCGCGACAGCCTGGGTCGCCGCGGCGAGTCGCTCGGACTGCGCGGCGCGGTCTTCTTTTGCGGCCGCGAGTCGGGTCGCCAGCTCGGTGCGCTCGGCGACGGCCGCTGCCTCGGCTGCGCGCAGATCGCGCAGGTCGGACTTCAGCGTCGCGATCGCCGTCACGGCTTCTTCGGCCTCGGTCAGCAGCGCTCGGGCGGCGTCGTGGGCGCTCACGAGCTCATCGAGGGACACTCCGCCCGCACGCGCAACAGCGTCGTGGTGTGCCGTGCGCGCCGCTCGGGAGGCAGCGGAAGCGGTCGCCGCCGCCGCCGTCGCACGTTCGACAGCGGCTTCGGCTTCGGCGATCGCTTCGTCGGTGACGGGCTCACCGTCAGAACGCGCCGGTCGCGGGTGTTCGAGCGAACCGCAGACAGCGCACGGCGCATCGTCGACGAGAGCGGCGGCGAGCTCGCCGGCGTATCCGTCGAGGCGGCGTTGCAGCAGGGCTCGGACGTCGGAGGTGCACTGCTGGAGCGTCTGCATCGCGCCCAGGTGCTCGGCCTCGGCCGTGTGCGCGAGTGGTGCAAGTCGCGCGGCGTCGCGTGCGGCCTCGAGCTGCGCCACGACCGTCGCGAGGGCGTCGCGCGCCGGATCGACGGCGGGCGCCGCCGCCTCAAGCGCTTCGATCTCGGGCTCGAGCTGCGCGATACGCGCCTGGCGAAGCGTGCCCCGCTCACTCGAGCGGGCCAGGTCGTCGTCGAGCCGCTCGATCTCGGAGTCTGCGCGACGCACGGCGTCGGCGAGCTCAGGCAGGGCGGTCTCGCGCTCGGCGGCCGCGGCCCATACCGCGAGGTCACCGGAGAGCGCGTCGGCGATAGCGGCGAGCGCGGCGGCGTCGTCGGGCACAGCGACCCCGTCTGCACCGGCGTCGACCCACGCCGTCCGCGCCGCTGCTTCGTGCGCGACCGCGCGGTCGACCGCAGCCACCGCCCGTCGTGCTGCGGCGAGGAGTGGACGCAGACCCTCTGCCGCTGCCGCTCGGGCGAGCCGGGCACGGTCGTCGCTCACCTGGGGCGCACGCTCATCGAGCGCGGCGAGGGCACGCCGCGCGGCGAGGCGCTGCTCTTGGCGATCGCGAAGGGCCTTCTGCGCGCTGTATGCGGTGAGAGCGGCGTCGTGCGTCGCCTGCGCGTCGTCGCGGCGCCGGGCTGATTCGTCGGCACGGTAGCGGGCGCGCGGCACGGCGCGGTGCACCGCCTCGATGCGCTCGAGAGTCGGCGGCACGGCAGCGTCATCGGACTCGGATGCCGCTCCCTCGAGCCCGTGGTCGCGTACGAGTGCCTCGGCGTGCGCGAGATGCGCGTCCAGCGTCGCACTGTCGCCCTGAAGCGCGGCGCGCGCGTCGCGACGCAGACGCTCGACCTCGCACTGGTACTCCTCGTAGCGCAGAGATCCGAACAGGGTGCGCAACAGCGCCTGCCGTTCGTCGTTCTTGGCGAGGAGGAACTCGGCGAACCGGTTCTGAGCGAGCAGGATGACCTGCTGGAACTGGTCGCGGGTGAGTCCGAGGATCTCGTCGAGGATCTCGGCGGCCTCGCGGTACTTCGTCGCACGCCCGTGCCACTGATCGTCGGCGAGCTCTTCGACCAGGACGGTTGACTTCTGCACCGTCGTGCCGGTGCCGCGGGCCTTCGGTCGCTCGTACTCGGGAGTGCGCGTCACGCGCCAGCGTCGGGCGGCCGCCGTGAACTCCAGCCGCACCGACGTGACCTCGTCGGGTTCGGCATAGTCGCTGCGCAGCCCCCGGTCGCCGCCGTCGTACCGGGGCGCCGTGCCGTACAGCGCGTAGCAGACACCGTCGAGGATGCTGGACTTGCCCGCACCCGTGCGACCCGTGATGAGGAACAATCCGTCGGTGTCGAACGCGTCGAAATCGACCGTCTGCCGATCGCGGAACGGCCCGAAACCCTCGAGCTCGATGCGGTGCAGCTTCATGTCGTGACCTTCGGCCGCTCGGCCGCGGGGACTGCCGACGCGTGCGCGGCGAGCACGTCTCGCACGATCTCGGCCTCTCGCGGTGTCGCCCCGACGCCGTTGCGCACATGCGCGAGGAACGTGTCGATGAGTTCGTGATCGCTGTGGGCGGCGCGCACGCGCGCCGCGTACGTGCGCTGCGCGTCGGTGTGCCGCACGGTCGGTGCGTGCGTCACCTTCGCGCAGAACGGAAAGCGCTTCTGCAGGCGCCGCATGACGTCGCGCTGGGGAGCGGTATCGGTGTACTGCGCGTCGACCCACGCATCTTCGTGCTCCGCGAACGCGTCGGAGTCGAGCAGCTCGTCAAGCGACGCTGTGACCCGCACGAGCCGGCGCGGCACGGGCAGCGCGAGCCATTCGGCGCCCGCGAGTCCGTCGGCATCGAGGTCGATGAGCCACGACCCCCGCGGCTTGTCGCGTTCGCCGAAGCTGTAGTGCAGCGGCGCTCCCGCGTAGCGCACGCGCTCGGACAGCTGCTGGCGCCCGTGGATGTGGCCGAGAGCCATGTAGTCCGGGCCGTCGAACGTCGACAGCGGCACGACGTCGAGCCCGCCCTGCTGGATGTCGCGCTCGACGCCGGGGGTCGCCTCGACCCCCGCCGCGAAGCAGTGCGAGATCGCGACGGAGCGACCGCCGCGCTCTGCGAGATCGGCGCGGACGAGCGACATGGCGTGCGCGACGGCCTGGGCCTGCGAGCGGATCTCGACGCCGGGCCACACGGAGCGCACGAGCGCGGGCTCGAGATACGGAATGCCATAGAAGTGCACGGGCCCGTGCGCGTCGTCGATCGTGATCGGCTCGCCCACCGAGAGCGGGTCGGTGACGACGCGGATGTCGTCGCGCAGCAGCGCGGACTGGAAACCGAGGCGTGCGGCCGAGTCATGGTTGCCGCTCGTCACGATGACGCGGGCCCCCGCCTGGGCGAGATCGCGCAGGGTGTCGGAGAGGAGCGAATAGCAGGGCGCGGCCGGCACTGCGGAGTCGAACACGTCGCCCGCGACGATGATGACGTCGACGCCGTGCTCGCGCACCTGGTCGATCAGGGTCGCCAGCACGCCACGCAGCGCCTCGAGTGTCGAGTGCCCGTGGAACGACCGGCCGATGTGCCAGTCCGACGTGTGCAGGATGCGCATGTTTCGACGGTAGGCGACCCCTCCGACATCGCCCGCGAGGCGGATCGGCGCGTTCGGTGAGCGCCCAGCCGGAAGTGGCTACGCTCGACATATGCCGTTCGTGGAATCTTTCACCTCCTCCGGCGCGACGCTCATCGCCGAAACACACGAGGGCACCTCCACCGGGGGGCCCGCCTTCCTGCTCGTGCACGGCATCGGCATGGGCCGCAGCGCGTTCCGCGATCTCGCCGAACTCCTGAGCGCGGCGGGAACCGTCATCTGCGTCGATCTGCCCGGCTACGGCGAAGCCCCCGAACCGCCCCGCGTCCTCACGATGCAGCGCGCTGCCGACCTGCTCGCGGCATTCCTCCGGGCGCGCTCGGCTGGTCCGGTGGTCGTCGCGGGGCATTCCATGGGCGCCCAGATCGCCGTCGAGCTCGCGGCCCGGCATCCGAGCCTCGTAGACCGCGTCGTTCTGCTCGGTCCGGCCTGCGATCCCGACGCCCGGACCCCGCTGCGTCAGCTGTGGCGCCTCGCGCGCGACATCGCTGTGGAGAGCCCGAAGGTCATCGCGGTGGGCGCCCGTGAGTACGTGCGCGCGGGTCCACGGCTGCGTGCCAAATTCCGCGCCATGCTGCGCCACCGACCCGAAGACGTCTTTCCCGACGTCGCTGCGCCGACGCTCGTGATCCGGGGCGCGCTCGACATCGTCGCGCCCGAGTCATGGTGTCACGATGTCGTTCGCACGCTTCCGAACGGCCGGCTCGCCGAGATCGAAGGGCACGGTCACGAGACGATGATCCGGGATGCCGCCCCGTCAGCGCGACTGATCCTCGACTTCGCCGGTCGTTGACCCTGTCGCCGCGCCCGTGCCTGAGCCGGCGTCCCCTGTCGTGATCTGATTCGCGAGTTCGTCGACTTCGTCATCGGGAAGCGGGATGCCGGCCTGCTCGAGCCGCTGGTGCAGCACCTCGACGATGCGCTCGCGCGGCAGGTGCGAGACGTCGGACCGGGTCTGCGCGACGATGCCCGTCACCTTTTCGACGTCGGACGCGTTGTTCTGGTCCATCGCGGGCAGGTTCTGGGTCTGCTCGCTGCCGAGGGCGCCGCTCTCGCGTTGGGCTTCGCCCACCGTGAGGGTGTCGCGCGTGCCGTCCTGACCGTGGTGGTCGGTGCCGTCGGAAACGGCCCCGACGCCGACCGCAGTGTGCGTCGGCTCGTTCTGAGCTGGCACATCCTCACGCGTCGGCTCGCCGTCGGCGGGAGTCGCCTCCGCGCCGTCGGCATCCTTGCGATCGGGGTGGTTGATGCCCGGCTGCTCGAACTCGTTGCCCGTCGTGCTCATCACGGTTCCTCTCCTCGGTCCGCGCTGAGGTCCGGATCGGCGTTGCGGCGCACACGCTCGCCCGCGACAGGGTCGTCGGGCGGAGCGGGGGCGCCGGCGGGCCGACCGGCCCCGGCTGCGGACGTGTCATCCACGAGATCGGGCGATCCCTCGGCGGCGGCGTTCTGCTCGCTCGCTGCTCCGTCGGTTATCGGCGCACGGCCGAGCGACGGATTGGCGTCGTCGACGCCGTCGGGAAGATCGCGGTCCATCGTGGAGTCCTTTCGTCTCCCCCAGCGTCGCGCGCAGCGGGCGCACCGCGCACCCCGTTGACAGCGACGGGCAAGCGTGACTAGGCGCCGGCAGCGCGCGGCGTCTCATCCGTGCGGGAGCTCTGCTGTGCCGCTGCCCGGTCGCGCGCGACGGCTTCGCCGAGCAGTCGCCCCCCGCTCGTGAGCAGGGCGCGCCGCCACGGCAGCACACCCTCGATCTCGATCTGGATCGACATCGAGAGCACCGTTCGGATGAGCACGATGAGTCCGAGGATCAGGGCGTCCTCGATCGACGGCTTCGATGTGATCGTGCGGATCAGATCGGCCGCGACGAGCACCTCCAGACCCAGCAGGATGGCCGAGCCGAGTGTCGTGCGGAGCACTTGGAAGGCCGTCCCGCCCCCTTCAGAACGGGCGAGCGAGCGGATGCCGAGCACGACGGCGATGACGAATCCGAGCACCATCGCGAGCGCGCCGATCACCTCGAAGACGACCGCGACGACCGTGAAGAGATGTTCCATGTCCACGGTCATGCCCTGTGGCGGGGCGCGACGATCCCGGCGCGGTCGGGGTTGGCGGCGAACCAGTCAGCGACGTACCAGCACACCGGAATGACGGTGCGATCGGCGCTCTGCTCGAGCAGGGTCACGGCGCGATCGACGATGACCGCCGCGTACCCGTTCCCACGGAACGTCGGCACGGTGTACGCCCGCGTCATCGCGACCGACCGGCCGTCGTCGTTGTAGTCGAGCACACTGACGAGGTCGTCGCCGCGGTGCAGCGTGTACCGCGAAGCATCCGGTTCGTGCGAGAAGCGCAACTCAGTCATGCGGCCAGGCTATCCCCGCGCGGGGGCGACGGCTCGGCACTGCGCACTCTGCGTCATTCGACCACGCCGCGGGGCCGCACGCCGAGCGATTTGACGCATTGCGACACGATCGGTCATAATCGGCGGCATGTCTGACAACGCACGCTCTCTGTCCGCCGTGGAGGCGAACGGAACTGCCGGCATGATGATGCCCGGCCGCGTTGCTCTGTGTTGTCGAATGTGCCGCTGACGCGCTGACCGCCGCAGACCCCCGCCGTTCGCGAAGAAACTCGCCGGCCGCGGGTCGCCCGCCGCTTCGGATCTGATCCGGATGCCGCGCACTCGGCCCTCTCGGGCCGCCTCGCCGCACACGCAGAACCCCGCGTGGGGTTCGCTTCCGCAAGGACACGCATCATCATGTCGAACACTGCTCTTCTCGAACGCCCAACCGTCGCACGCGCCCGTCACCTGCGCGCCGTCACGTCACCCGTCGCGATCGTTCCGCCCACCCCATCCCCCGCGGTTCCCACTCCACAGCGGCACCTGCCTGAGGGCACGGCTCCGCGCGGCTTCGCCCTCTACGTCGGCTTCGACGAGGCGAAGGTGGATGCTTCGGGAGTCTCGCTCGGCGTGCTCGTGGACGCCCTGCGCCGCACGCTCGCCGAACTCGCCCCCACCGCCGAGACGTACGCGACCGTCGCACTCGCCCCCGCCGGGGCCGGCGGGCGCGATGTCGATGTCGTCCGTCGCGCGCTGCATGAGCCGTCGGCCATTGCCCGCACGAAGCAGGAGGAGCCCGACGAGGACACCGCGGCACCCGGTGGCGTCGTCGTCGACATCTCGCGCAAGCGCGTGCTCATCGACGGCGAGTCGACCGCGTTCACGTTCAAGGAGTTCGAGCTGCTGCAATACCTCGTGCTGCGCGAGGGCCGTACGATCGAACGCGCCGAGCTCGTCTCGTCGCTGTGGCAGGCCGCGACCGACGATGAGACACCCGGCGAGCGGACGATCGACGTACACGTGCGCCGTCTGCGCGCGAAGCTCGGACGGCACGAGGACATCGTGCGCACGGTGCGCGGCGTCGGCTACCGCTTCGACCGCCACGCCGACGTCGTCATCCGCTTCGGCCACGGCACCCCGTCGCCCGACCGCTTCTGAGTCCGGTGTCAGACGCCCGACATAGGGTGAACGCGTGACGACTTCCTCGGCGATCCATGCGCGCACGCGCGGGCCGAGAGATGCCGCACAGCGATCCGATCGGCCGCTGCGCGCCCTGAACCCGCCGAAGCCTCGCCCACTCGATCCACGTCCTTCTCTCCCTGCCGCCGCGCACCTGGCGGCCCGGCCGCTCGAGACCCAGTACCGTCCCGGGCATCCGCTCGATCTGCGCCGCACGGTGCTGCACCAGCGCCACGGCGCGAACGACCCGGCCATGACGACCGCGGGGCACGTCGTCTGGCGCGCGACCCGCACTCCCCTCGGGGTCGCGACGCTCGCACTGCGGCAGTCGACCGACGGAGTCGTCCGCGGGGCTGCGTGGGGCCCGGGCGCCGAGTGGGCGCTGGACCAGCTGCCTGCGCTGTGCGGGGCGCGCGATGACTCCCGCGGCTTCGATGCGGCGCGGCATCCGCTCGTCGCCGATGCGCACCGCCGTCACCCCGGCCTGCGCCTCGGCCGCACCGATCTCGTCTTCGACGCCCTCGCGAGCGCGATCTTCGAGCAGAAGGTCACGGGTCTGCAGGCGTTCGGCGCGTGGCGGCGCATCGTCACGTGGCACGGCGAGCGCGCCCCCGGACCGACGCCACGGCCGATGTTCGCGCCGCCCGCGATCGAGCAGTGGAGACGCATCCCCTCGTGGGCGTGGCATCGCGCGGGGCTCGAGCCCCCACAGTCGCGCACCGTGGTCGAGGCGGCGCGCCGCGGCGACGCTCTCGTCCGGGCCGCAACGGCGGCGGCGACGGGCCAAGAGCGGGACAGCGTCTTCACGGCGGTGCGCGGAGTCGGTCTGTGGACGAGCGCCGAAGCGCGCATCCGTGCCTTCGGCGACCCCGACGCCGTGAGCGTCTTCGACTACCACCTCGCCCACGAGGTCGGCTTCGCACTGACCGGTCGGCGCGTCGACGATGACGGCATGCTTCAGCTGCTCTCGGCGTGGCCGGGGCAGCGGCAGCGGGTCATCCGGCTCATTCGGGTCAGCGGCGCGAACGAGCCCCGACGCGGACCGCGGCTGCACCCCGAAGACCACCGGGCGCGCTGACTCGGTCACGATCGACGTGAGCCCCTAGGCTGGGCATCATGGCTAATCGACGACCAGGGTGGCAGCGCGGCCACACAGGATGGGCTTTCGGAACGGCGCTGGTGTTTGCGCTCGGCATCCTGTTCGGGATGGTGTGGGGCAACGTGTGGCTCGGGCTTCTGCTCGCCTTCGCCGTCTCGATCGGCTGGCTCATCGCATACGAGTCGTGGCGTGGCCGCGGCGTCGGCATCGAGAACCGCGACGACGACGGCGCGCGTATCTGACGCACGCCCACGGGCGCGCATCGACGCACGACGCGTCGTGCTCGGCAAGAGCACCCGACCGTAAGCTGGGGCCGCCAGTGCAGCGAAGAGACGGGGGCTCGCATGCGGATCGCGGTGGCCGGCGGCACGGGGCTCACCGGCGCGCACGTCGTCGACGTCGCCCGCGAGCGCGGGCATGACACCGTTGTGCTGGCGCGCAGCCGCGGCGTGGATCTGCTCTCCGGGGCCGGGCTCGCCCGCGTCCTCGCCGGCGTCCACACGGTCATCGACGTATCGAACGTGACGACCCTCAAGGCCGACGAGTCGATCTCGTTCTTCGCCGGTGCGACGCGGTCGCTGCTCGCCGCCGAGCGCTCCGCGGGCGTCGCCCACCACATCGCGCTGTCCATCGTCGGGGTCGGTGCCGCCCCCGAGGGCTACTACGCGGGCAAGCTCACGCAGGAGCGCCTCGTCGAGGCGGGGCCCGTGCCGTGGACCATCCAGCGCGCGACGCAGTTCCATGAGTTCGCGGCGCAGCTGTACGTGCGCGCCGCCATCGGACCGGTGCGGTTCGCCCTACGGGCGCGCACGCAGCCGATCGCCGCGCGCGAGGTGGCCGAGCATCTCGTCACCCGCGCCGAAGCAGCGCCGGCAGGCCGAGCGACCGACCTCGGCGGCCCCCGCGAAGAGAGCCTCGCCGACATGATGCGGGCGTACGCGCGAGCGATCGGGCACCGGGGGTGGATGCCGCCCCTCAGCCTTCCCGGAGCGATGGGCCGCGCCCAGCGCAGCGGCGCGCTGCTGGCCGGACCCGACGCCGTGCGCGGCCGTCAGACGTTCCCGGAGTGGCTCGATGCACTCCCGGACGCGTGAGTCACATCTCTTCGTTCGTGTCGGGGTCGCCGCCCCAGAGTCGCCCCCGCTCCAGGGCGGAGATCGCCTCGATCTCGGCGTCGTCGAGTGAGAACCCGAAGACGTCGGCGTTCTCACGCTGACGGTCGGGATCGCTCGATTTCGGGATGGGCGTCGAATCGAGCTCGACGTGCCAGCGCAGCACGACCTGCGTCGGTGAGACACCGCGTGCGGCGGCGATGTCGGTGATGACCGGTTCGTGGAGCAGTTCCGTGCCTCGCGCGAGCGGGCTCCAGCTCTCGGTGCGGATGCCGTTGGCGGCATGGAACGCGCGCAGAGATGCCTGGGGAAAGTAGGGGTGCAGCTCGATCTGGTTGACCGCCGGCGTCACACCGGTCTCGGCGATGAGCCGCTCGAGCATCGGGATCGTGAAATTCGAGACGCCGATCGACCGCACGAGCCCGCGCTCGCGTGCCGCGATGAGGCCGCGCCACGTATCGAGCCACTTGCCGACACTCGGGTTGGGCCAGTGGATGAGGTGCAGATCGATCCGCTCGAGTCCGAGCGCAGCGAGGGACCCCTCGACGCTCGCGATCGCTTCGTCGAATCCGTGGTGGCGACCGGGCAGCTTCGACTCGATGACGAGATCATCGCGATCCACGCCGCTGCGACGCACGGCCGCGCCGACGGCCTCTTCGTTGCCGTAGTTGACGGCGGTGTCGAGCAGCCGGTAACCGCTGTCGATCGCGGCCACCATGGCGTCCACACCGGCGTCGCCCTCGAGTGTGTATGTCCCGAGGCCGAGCGCCGGTAAGCGGGTGCCGTCGTTGAGGACCACGTCAGGAATGTGCAGCATCCCCCCATCATCCCCTCGAGGCGGATGCTGCGCGAGAGGTCAGCCCTGTCGCACGAGCCCCTCGTCGACGATCTCCTGCGTGCCGACGAGCGTCGCATCGAGCGCCGCGAGCAGGTCATCGGCGAGGTCGTCGACGTGCTCGAGACCGATCGCGAGGCGCACGATGCCCGCACCGGGCTTCGCGTCTCCGACGACGGGCCGGTGGGTGAGCGACGCGGGGTGCTGGACGAGCGAGTCCACGCCACCGAGCGACACAGCGTGCGTCACGAGTTCGCACGCCTCGGTGAAGCGTGCCGCGGCGTCATAGCCGCCCGCGAGCTCGATCGCGATGATCGAGCCGGGCCCGGCGAGCTGGCGCCCGAGCAATCCCTGCGGATCCTGCCCGGGAAGACCGGGGTAGAAGACGCGGGCGACGGCGTCGTGCGCGCTCATGCGCTCGGCGAGGGCCTGAGCTGTCTCCTGCTGCGCACGCACGCGCACCGCGAGGGTGCGCAGGCCGCGGTGCAGCATGTAGGCACCCATCGGGTGCAGGATTCCGCCGGTCAGCGCCCGCACTTGGCGGAGCCGCTCGATCCACGCCGTGGGGCCGGCGACGACGCCGCCCATGGCGTCGCCGTGGCCGCCGAGGTACTTCGTCGCACTGTGCATCACGAGGGTCGCGCCATGCTCGATGGGCCGCTGCAGCACAGGGGTCGCGAACGTGTTGTCCACGAGCACCGGCACATCTCCGGCCGCCTCGACGATGACCGCGATGTCGAGCAGCTCGAGCGTCGGGTTGGCGGGGGTCTCGATGATGACCAGGCCCGTGTCGTCGCGGATGTGCGCGGCCACGTCGCCGGGAGCCGACCAGGTGACCTCGGTGCCGAGCAGTCCGCTCTCGAGCACGTGGTCGGTGCCGCCGTAGAGCGGGCGCACCGCCACGACGTGGGGCTTGCCGGCTGCGACCGTGGCGATGAGGCACGCCGTCAGCGCGGCCATGCCGCTCGCGAACGCGACGGCACCCTCGGCACCCTCGAGCCCCGCGAGGGCGTCTTCGAAGCGCGCGACGCCAGGCTGCCAGAGTCGCTGGTAGACGGCGCTTCGGCCGGGACCGAGATCATGACCGGTCGCGAGCTCTTCGTACGACAGGCCGCCGACCTCGACGTCGGGAAGCGGGTTCGTCGTGGACAGGTCGATGGAGGGAACGTGGGTGCCGGCTTCGCGGAGGCCCGCCGTGCCGCCGTGCACAGCACGGGTCTCCCACCGATGGTTCTCGGAATGCATGAGGCCAGAACAGCAGATTCCCGCGGCATCCTCAAGCTGGCTTGCAGCCTCGCCTAGAATCAACCGAACAGTCGCAGATTCTGCGAGAAATGAGCAGGGGGGATGCCTCAGTGTCACGGTCCTTCGACCTCGATTCCACCGACCGCGCGCTGCTGCGCGCGCTGAGCGCGAACGCCCGCGCATCGGGTGCCGCCCTGGCCGCCGAACTCGGCATCGCCGAGTCCACCGTGTCGCTGCGGCTGCGGCGCCTGCAGTCGCAGGGCGTTATCGCCGGGTACCGCGTCGAGTTCGACACCGATCGCCTCGGCGCCACCGTGCAGGCGCTCATCGCCGTGCGGCTGGTGAAGCACGCGCGCACCGAGATCGAGGCGTTCCGACGGGCCGCGACCGGTTTCCCCGGGGTCGTGCGTCTGTTCCACATGGCGGGTGCCGACGACTTCCTCCTGCACGTGCTCGCGCGCGATGCGGGCGAGCTCCGCGAGTTCGTGCTGACGTATCTCACAGGGCACCCCGCCGTCGCGCACACCGAGACGAACCTCGTCTTCGAGCACGCCGACGCCGACGGCTGGCAGCGCTTCCTCGACGAGCGCTAGGGCACGTGCGTCGCGAACGCGACGTCGAGGTAGGGAAGGTCCTCGCGCGGGATCACCGCGGTGAGCACTCCCCCGCCGGCGAGCTCGGCGCCGATCGCGTAGACGAAGGGGTCGGTGTCGATCTCGACGCCGACGACGGTCTCGCCGTCGATCACGACATCGACGCCGCGTCGGATCACGCGCTCGGACGTCAGCGCGGCTGAGTCCCAGTCGTGCAGCCCGACGACGTGCTCTTCACGGAACCGGTTCATCAGGATGTGGTTGGCGTGCTGCACGAGCAGGTACTCGACGGTCGTGAACTCGGATGCCTCGCGGTTCCATGTCGTCTGAACCGCCTCCCAGAGCGTGTGATACCGCATCCGCTCGATCTGCTCGGTCAGCCAGGCAGGCCGGGGCCGCGGCGGCGCCTCTTCGATCGAGCGTCGGGTCACCTCGTCGAGTTCGGCGAGATTGACGGGGTCGTCCTTGTCATCGGGGTTGCGCCACAGCGTCGATGTGACGCTCGCCGTCATGGTGTGGCACCCCGTGGCATCCGTGCCCGTGCCGACGCTGATGTCGGCGCCGTCGACCGCCGCTTGCGGCGCGAACACGATCACGGGGATCGGCATGCCCTCCAGCATGGCTGCCCGCTTGAGCCGCGGGTCGGAGGCGTCCTCGGGGACGCGGCCGGCGAACTCCATCACGACGCCGTGACGCCGAGGGCGTCGGCCATCGCCTTGAGGGCGTCGAGCGGATTCTCGCGCATGGGCAGAGACTGGATGCACACGTGGTCGGCCCCCGCGTCGAGGTGCGCACGGACGGCGGAGGCGATCGTCTCAGGCCTGCCCCACGGGGTGAGGGCGTCGATCACGGCATCGTCGGCCTCACCCTCGATCTGTGCGCGCTCGAAGTCGAACTTCACGAGGATGTCGGCATAGTTCGACATCTGCAGGTAGCTGCGCAGCGTGCCGCGCGCGATCTTGCGTGCGGTCTCGGGGCCATCGACCGCGACGAACATCTGCTCGGGCGCGAGGAAGGCGTCCGGCCCCATGACCTCGCGCGCGAAGCGGGTGTGCGCGGGAGTCGTGAGGTAGGGGTGCGCGCCGAGGGACCTCTCGGCCGCGAGCTGCAGGGTCTTGGGGCCCAGGGCGGCGAGGATGCGGCGGTGGGCCGGCACCCCCTCGGCATCCAGGACGTCGAGGTATTCGCGCATCGCCGCGAGCGGGCGCGTCCGCGCCGCGTCGGCCTCGCGGTGTCCGCTGCCGATCCCCAGCACGAGCCGGCCGGGGTGGCGCTTCTCGATGCGGTGGTACGAGGCGGCGAGCTCGGCAGCGTCGTCACGCCAGATGTTCACGACGCCCGTGGCGACCACGATGCTCTCGGTTGCCTCGATGAGCGCTTCGACGTCTTCGAGGTCTCCGGCAGGCGAGCCTCCGACCCAGAGGGTGCGGTATCCGAGCTTCTCGATGCCGCGCGCGAGTTCGGAGTCGAGCACGCGGGCCCCTCTCCACACACCGATCTCGCCGAACTCCATCGATTCGTCGCTCATCTGCACATCACCTCTCCGTCGGGGCAGGGTCCTCGTCGACTCTGCCACGATTCTCCGCCGGGTCGCGAGCCGGTGAGCCCGATCCGACGCGTGGCGGGCGATCCGAAAGCCGGCGATATTTTCCACCGAAAGCTAAATAGGCTGACGAAATGACAGACGCTCCCCGTCGCCGCTGGCTCGCCCTCGTCTTCATCAGCATCGCCGTGTCGTTGATCATCGTGGATTCCACGATCGTGAACGTCGCGATTCCTTCGATCGTGGATGACCTCGACCTCTCGTCGACCGGGGTGCAGTGGGTGCAAGAGGCCTACACCCTCGTCTTCGCGTCACTCCTGCTGCTGTTCGGAAGCCTGGCCGACCGCGTCGGCAGGCGCCGGCTGATGCTCATCGGCGTCGTGCTCTTCGTGGCGTCCTCGGTGCTGGCCGCCCTCGCGCCCACGGCCGGCCTGCTCATCGGTTCGCGTCTGGTGCAGGGCATCGGCGGGGCCATGATCCTGCCCTCCACGCTGTCGATCATCAATGCGACGTTCCGTGGCCGCGAGCGCGGGATCGCCTTTGCCGTGTGGGGTTCCACGATCGGCGGCATGGCCGCGGTCGGCCCGCTCCTGGGCGGCTGGCTCACGACGGCGTTCTCGTGGCGCTGGGCGTTCGGGATCAATGTGCCCCTCGGCATCATCATCTTCGTCGGCGTGATGCTGACGGTGCGTGAATCACGCGACACAGCGCAGCGCGGGCTCGATGTCGTCGGGGCGCTGCTGTCCGTGCTGCTGTTCGGAACGCTCGTGTTCGGCCTCATCGAAGGGCGCACGCTCGGATGGTGGCAGGCCGACGGCACGATCGAGATCGGGGCATTCACCTGGCCGTGGGCGATCTCACCCGTGGCGGTCGCGTTCGCGATCTCCGTCGTCTCGCTCACCGGCTTCCTGCTGTGGAGCCGCCACCGCGCGCGGGTGGACAGGCCGGCACTGCTGGAGCTGTCGCTGTTCCGCATCCCCAGCTTCCGCAACGGCAACATCGTCGCCCTCGTCGTATCGCTCGGTGAGTTCGGAATCATCCTGTCGCTGCCGCTGTGGCTGCAGTTCGTGCTCGGTTTCGACGCTTTGCAGACCGGCCTCGTCCTGGTCGCCCTCGCGCTCGGCTCCTTCCTCGCGAGCGGCTTCGCCGCCGGTCTCAGCGGACGCCTCGCGCCCGTGTGGGTCGTGCGGCTGGGAATCATCGCCGAGATCATCGGCGTCATATGGGTGGCCTTCGTCATCGCGCCGGACGCCGCGTGGGGCTGGCTGCTGCCCGCCCTGTTCCTCTACGGCTTCGGCGTGGGGCTCGCCACGGCCCAGCTGACCAGCGTGATCCTGCAGGACGTTCCCATCGAGCTGTCGGGGCAGGGGTCGGGCACGCAGTCCACGTCACGCCAGGTCGGCTCGGCGCTGGGCATCGCGATCCTCGGCACGATCCTCTTCACGAGCACCGCCGGCCTGCTCAACGCGAAGCTAGACGACCGCGGCGTGCCCGCCGAGGAGCGCGACACGGTCGTCTCAGCGGTCGTCGACAGTGCCGGCGGCGCGATCGCCGGGCTGGAGCAGTCCCCCGCCACCGCGGACGCCGCTGAGGACGCCAAGGCCGCGTTCTCGGAGGGTACGCGCCTAGCCGCCCTGTCCGCGGCGGGCTTCCTCGTGCTGGGACTCATCGCGACGACCTCGCTCGGCTCGGGCCGCGCGAGGGACCCCGGGGAGTCGGCGACCGGCGGGGCGGGCGAGGCGCGCAGCGGCGAGATGTGACGCGGGGCTCACTCGCCGCCGCTGGACTGCGCGAGCAGGTCGTCCCGCACGACGCGGCGCATCACCTTGCCGATCTGCGAGCGCGGCAGGTCCTCGACCTCGACGATGCGCTTGGGCACTTTGTACGCCGTGATGTGCGAGCGGCAGAAGTCGCGGAGTGCGCGAGAGTCGAAGACCGTCCCGGGCTTCATCACGACCGCGGCCGCGACTTCTTCTCCGCCGGCGGAGCGCGGCAGACCGACGACCGCCGCAGCCTCGACGTCCGGGTGCAGCAGAAGCGCCTGCTCGACTTCGGTCGGACTGACGTTGAACCCGCCCGTGATGATGAGCTCCTTCACGCGGTCGACGACGGTGACGAACCCGTCTTCGGACATCGTCACGATGTCCCCCGTCCGCAGCCAACCACCCGGCAGCAAGACCGCCGCCGTCTCGGTGGGCTGATTCCAATAACCCTGGAACACCTGAGGACCACGGATCAGCAGCTCTCCGGGCTCTCCCGGGGGTCGCTCGCTCGTGGGGTCGTCCGGGTCGACGACGCGGACGACCGTACTCGGGAACGGCACACCGACGGTCCCCGGTCGGCGCGAAGGCCCCATGGGGTTGCCGAGCGCGACGGGTGAGGTCTCGGTCATCCCGTAGCCCTCGACGAGCAGCCCTCCCGATGCTTCCTCCCAGCGCGTCACGGTCGGCACCGGCAGGCTCATGGCGCCCGAGATCGCGAAGCTCACACTGCGCAGATCGATCCTGCGTTGCGCGCTCGCACGCGAGAGGGCGTCATAGATCGGCGGCACAGCCGGCAGGAACGTGGGCGGCGACTGACGGGCAGCGGCGATGACGAGGTCGACGTCGAAGGTCGGAAAGAGCACGACCTTCGCCCCGATCGACATCGCGAAGGTGAGACACAGCGTGAGCCCGTACGCGTGGAACAGGGGCAGGACGGCGTAGACGACCTCCTCCCCCTCGCGCAGGCCCGGCACCCACGCGCGGCCCTGTGCAGCGTTGGAACGCAGGTTCGCGTGCGAGAGCATCGCCGCCTTCGGCTGACCCGTCGTGCCGCTCGTGAGCTGGAGCAGAGCGGTGTCACCCAGCTGCGGACGCGGGACGCGGCGCGAGATCCGCCGCGCCTTCGTCACGCGCGTCCACGGGATGATCCCCTTCGCGGTCGGCTGTGCCGTGAGCCGGTCACGCGATGCGCGCGCTCGAGCCAGTGGTAGCCGCAGAGCCAGACGCTTGCTGCGGGGCATCGCGTCGGTGAGCCGGACGGCGACGATGTTGGCGGGGCGGGCGTCGTCGGGCAGCGCGGCGATGACGTCGGCGACCTTGTCCCACACGATCGCCGCGACCGCGCCGTGCACCTCGAACTGGTGGCGCAGCTCACGCGACGTGTAGAGCGGGTTGTGCTCGACGACGATGGCTCCCAAGCGCAGCACGGCGTAGAACGCCACGACGTGCTGCGGGCAGTTCGGCAGCACGAGGGCGACCCGGTCGCCGGCTTTCACTCCCAGTTCACGAAGACCGGATGCCGCCCGCTCGACCTGCTCGCCGAGCTGGGCGTATGTCGTCCGGGCACCGAAGTACTCCAGGGCATCCCGCTTGCCGAAGCGCGCGACCGATGCATCGAGCAGATCGACGAGCGTCTCGGTGACGGGGGCGATATCGGCGGGCACCCCGTCGGCGTAGGCAGACAGCCACGGCCGCTCCCCGTCTTCGACGGCCTCACCGGTCTGCGGATGCTTCATGTCCGCCCCTCTCTCTCGCTCTGTCACTGCAAGCCTATGCAAGCTGATCGCGGCTCACTGCGCCGAGACGGCATCGCCCGCTGCCGTCTCGCGGGGCGAGCGCAGGTCACTCGCCGGGCGCGGAACCCATGTGCTTGGCGAGATTCGGGTAACCGGTGATCTCCCACCCGCCGTCGACGACGAGCGAGGTACCCGTGATGTACGACGCATCGTCGCTCGCGAGGAAGAGCATGGGCTTCGCGATCTCGACCGGGTCGGCGGCGCGGGCGAGCACGATGCTGTTGCGGAAGTCCTCCATCAGTCCGGGGTTCTCGGTCAGCGCCGTCGTGAGGGGGGTTTCGACGAGGCCGGGAAGCACCGCATTGACCCGGATGCCGCGCCCGGCGAGCTCGAGCGCCGCCGACTTCGTCAGCATCTCGGCTCCGGCCTTGCCCGATGAGTACGCCGCCCCGAACCACATCGGCACGTGGGAGTTGAGACTCGCGACGTTGACGATCGCGCCGCCGCCCGTCATCGCCCGCGCCTCGTGCTTGACAGAGAGGAAGACCCCTTTGAGGACGAGGTCGACGGTGAAGTCCCAGTCCTCCTCGGACTGGTCGATGATCATCCCCGCGCGCGACGCCCCGGCCACATTGAAGGCGACGTCGAGGCGTCCGAATCGGTCGACCGCCGTCGCCACCGCCGCCACGACGTCAGCCTCTTTCGTGACGTCGCAGACGACGGGAACGTAGTTCTCAGTCTCATCGCCCGGTCGGAGGTCGGCTCCGACGACTTTCGCCCCGTCCGCGAGCAGCAGGTCGACGGCGGCCTTGCCGATACCCGAACCCGAGCCTGTGACGAGGGCCACCTTGTTATCGAATCGCGCCATGACCGATCTCCTTCCGATGGTGGATGCCGTCAGGTTAGGCACCGTCCGTGACGCAGGGCAGACACTCGCGCTCCGCGACGGGCCGGACTACACTCCCACCCTCGCGGCGCGAGCTTGCACACGGGTGCGGGAGCGTCAACCCCTTGGCTGCTCCCGCGGTGACGGTGTGCGATGGAAGTACACGCGAGGAGATCCCCGCGCTGTCCGACACGAAGGAGACATCATGGGTCTGGACGACAAGATCTCGAATGCGGCCGAAGACATCAAGGGCAAGGCCAAGGAAAACGTCGGCAAGGCCACCGACAACAAGGACCTCGAGGCCGAAGGCCACATGGACCAGGCGAAAGCGAACCTGAAGAAGGCCGGCGAAGACGTCAAGGACGCCTTCAAGTAAGCCACCCCACGCGAAAGGCCGGGACGATTCGTCCCGGCCTTTCGCGTGTCCGGCGCCCGGGGCCCGGTGAGCCCCTCAGGAGAGTGCGGAGAGCACCCCGGTGATGATGAGAGCGATGGCCGTCGTCCACAGGATGATGGCGAGCCCCTGCCAGATCAGGATGCGAGCCTTGCCGACACCCGCCGCGGCGAGCAGCGTCGCCGTGAACTGCGTCGGCAGCAGCAGCGGACCGAGCAGGCTGACCCCGGGAACGCCGTAGCGCACGAGGGCACGCTGGAACTTCTCATGCCGGGGCGTCGCGGGCTCGTCGATGGTGACGGCGGCGAGGTCGACGGTTGACGTGGTGCCGCTGCCGCTGAGCACCGCCTCGCGCTTGCGCGCCTGGATTCGGCCCGAGACCGCGCGGTGCGCCCCGGAGCTGAGCAGCACGAGGACGAGCACGCACGCGAAGTTGCCGACGATCGCCGCGATCACCGCGATGACCGGGTTGATGCCACCGACGATCCCGATCGCCGCTGCCCCTTCGCCCTCGATGAACGGAATGGCGCCGGCGGCGGCGACGATGAGCGGCTGGAGGAGCTCAGGCACTCGCGAGACGAGGTCCTGGAAGAATTCGATGACGGTCATGGTGTCCTTCCGACACGGGGGATTCGGTATGGATCAAGTCCACCGCGGTTCCCCTCGCCCCAGAAGTGTCGTGCTGTCATCGATGTCCGGACACTTCTCACGCGGCATCCGTGACATTTGTCACCCGCCTACAGTGGACGGGTGATCACTGATCCCCTCCCGTTCATGCAGGCAGATCCGGCGGCGGATGCGCGCATGTCGGTGCAGATGTCACGGCGGATAACGGCGACCTGGTGGTACACGTTCGTGGGCGTCCTGGTCTTCGAAACGCTCATCGTCTTCCCGCTCGCGACCACGCTGATCACCCCGTTCGCGGGCCCCGCCGCCGTGGTCGCCGTCTGGCTCGCCGGTGCCGCTTGGGTGCTCTCGACCATCCCCGCGCTGCTGGACTATCGGAGCCTCGCGGGGGCGGCTGTCCCGACGAGATGGCGCCGTACGATCCCGGCGCTCGCTCTGGCGATCGCGTTCGGCGCTCTCGCCGGTCTGACGTCGGGCGTGTGGATGGTGGCGGTGGTGCCCGTGACCCAGACCCTCCTGCTGCTCAAATGGCCGCCCGGCATCCGCCTGCGCCTCGTGTGCGCGGTGACGCTCCTGCTCGCGGCGCTGTGGTTCATCGACGGCCAGTTCAGCGTTGCCGACGACGATGGCAGCTGGGGGTTCCTGGGGTTCGCGTTCACCGTGCTGCCTGCGATGACCGTCCTTACGCTCTGGTGGTGGGACATCGTGGTCGCCCTCGACCAGTCGCGCGCCGCCGAGGCGAGGCTCGGCGCGACGCAGGAACGCCTGCGCATGGCGACCGACGTGCATGATCTGCAGGGTCACCATCTGCAGGTGATCGCCCTGCAGCTGGAACTCGCCGAACGGCTCATGGGTCAGGACCCGGATGCCGCGCTGGCACACGTCCGTGCGGCGCGCGCGAGCGTCGACGACGCACGGCAGGGCACACGAGATCTGGCTCTGCGCTTCCGCTCCGCCTCTCTGCACGATGAGCTGGCCAACGCCGTCGATCTGTTGCGTGCGGCCGGCATGAACGTCGAAGCCTCGATCTCGGCAGATGCTGACGCCGCCCCGGGCGACGTGCTGGCCCCGGTCGTGCGCGAGACGACGACCAATGTCCTGCGCCACGGCGGAGGCACGTGGGCACGGGTGATCCTGGCGGCCGACACGGACGCGTGGCGCTTCGAGCTCACGAACGATCTCGGGGACGACCTCGCACCGTCAGCGGGCGGGTCCGGCGTGGACGGCATCCGTCGGCGAACGGCGGAGGCAGGCGGCACCGTCGAGGTGCGCCGGGACCGCGGCTCGTTCATGATCGTCGTGACCGTGCCGGCGAATACGGGGCTCAAGCGATGATCCGCGTGCTGATCGCCGACGACGAGGTCATGATCCGATCCGCGCTGGCGGCATTGCTCCGACTCGAAGCCGACATCGACGTCGTCGCGGAGTGCGCCGACGGACTCGAAGCCGTCGAGGTAGCCGCACGCGAACGCCCCGATGTGTGTCTGCTCGACCTCGAGATGCCGGGCCTGGACGGCGTCGAGGTGGCCGGGCGCGTGACTCGCACGCTGCCGACCCGCTGCGTCGTGGTCACGCGGCACGCACGACCCGGCGTGCTGCGGCGCGCCCTCGCGGCGGGCGTCTCCGGATTCCTGCCGAAGTCCTCCGGCGCGAGCGAGGTGGCCGACGTCATCCGACGGGTGGCCGCTGGCGGTCGATACATCGACCCCGAGGTCGCCGCCGATGCACTGAGCGACGCGCGGAGCCCCCTGACCGATCGCGAACTCGATGTTCTTCGGGCCGGGCGACGGGGCGAGACCACGGGACAGATCGCACGCGCGCTCTCACTCGCCCCGGGCACCGTGCGCAACCACGTCTCGGTGATCCTGGCGAAACTCGCCGTGCGTACCCGCCAGCAGGCCGTCCTGATGGCAGAGGAACGCGGCTGGATCTGACCGATGACGGGTCGGTCCCGGCGCTGTGTCCGACGAGAGATGACGTCGGTGACGAACGCGACGTGGCGAACCCGGACGACGCTGCGACGTAGGCCACGTCGCAGCAAAGACGCGCCAAATCGGGTGGCCTGCGGGACCACAGGCGCCTCGACGGCGGGGAGGTTCGCTCCACGCACCTCGCGGTACTGCGGCAGGTCGGTGTAGAGCTCGTCGCGCAGCGGGTTGCGGTGCCGCGTGACGATCGTGAACAGCTGGTAGGCCGCGACGGCGATGTTGGCCGCGAGCGACAGGGCCGACACGACGAACAGCGCGGACTGCACGGCGAACGGCGACGACGCGATGAAGGTCGGGACCGCCATCGTGAACATCATCCACAGCGCCAGCGTGTGGGCACGGTGCTGCCCCGAAAGCGCTGATCCGCGGGGGCGGGCGGGCGCACGTGATGCCCTCGCGGCCGCACTGAAGGCGAGACTGCGGACCGCGCCGCTCGACAGGGTCACCGTGACGCAGCTCACACGGGACTGCGGACTGACGCGGCAGGCCTTCTACTACCACTTCCCCGACGTGCCGCACCTCGCGGTCTGGGTGTTCGAGACCGAGATCGCCGGCCAGGTGCGCGAGTTCACGGCCGAGCTGGGCTGGGCCGACGGGCTCGTCCGACTGATGCGGTACATGCGCGACAACCGGTCGTCGACGCTCGGGGTGCTCGACGGGCTGGGGCGGTCCGGACTGGAGCGCTTCCTGTTCGAGCAGATGCGGCCCGTGACCGAGGACGTCATGGAGCAGGAGGGCGGCGGACCGGTGCAGGCGCAGGATCGCGTCCTGGTGGTCGACTTGCTACACGTCGGCCGTGCTCGCCGTGGTGCTGCGGTGGGTCGCGGACGGCATGGTCGAGCACCCCTACCGCGTGGTCGGCGATCTCGAGATCATCCTGCACGGCGCGGTGCGGGATTCGGTGCGCCGACTCGACGAGCGCGCCACGCCGCGACGGGGTCACGGCAGCAGATAGCGACGACGACTCTTCCCTTCCGTTACCTCGTCGTTATATAGTGACAGCGGTAGTTGTTTGCTGTGGCAGCTGCCGACATGTGATTGCAGGACACTCTTGGTGCAAGGGACAAGGGCCGGTCGGGAGCCTCTCCGACCGGCCCTTACTCTTGCCCTTGTGCCTCGCCGCCGCACCCGCTCCTCCCCAGCGTGATGACATCGAAGTTATTCACGGTTTCTGCCGCTGACCGGGCCTCCTTCGGACTCCGTCCCCTGCGACGCCCACACCGTCCGCTGTCAGGCGCAGGTCTGGGCGCTCGTCCTCGATTCCGACCGAGTGCTGCCCGACGACGAACGCGCGGCGCGCCGGCGCGGCGTGACGCTGGGCCGGGCGCGCAACGGACTGATCCCCATCACACGCTGATCGACGGCGCAGCAGCACCCGGTCCCGCCACGGGTCCTCGTTTCGCCGACTCCGGTGAGCCTGACGATGTCGCCGACGTCGATATGCGCACTCGCACGCAGAAACAGCACGACGCGCTCGCGTCGATCCTCGGGGTCGCCGCACGGTCGGCCGAGAGCCCGTCGACCGGCGGCGCGTCCCCGGCATTGCTCGTCGCGATCTCGGCCGCCGAGCCTGAGGCCGAGAACGGCTTCGCCTTCGTCGACGGCACGGATCACCACCTTCCGGCGACCGTCGCCCGCCGCCTCGCGTGCTCCCACGGCATCCAGCGTGTCGTCCTCTCAGACGATGGCCGCGTCATCGAGCTGGGATCACCGCAGCGGGTGTTCACAGGGCATCAGCGCCGCGCGATCACCGCGCGAGACGGCAACTGCGTCATTCCCGGATGCCACGTCGCAGCCGCATGGTGCGAAGTGCATCACGTCATCGAGCACGCACGCGGCGGGCCGACCCACGTCGACTTCGGCGTTCTGCTCTGCTGGCATCACCACCGCACCATCGAGACGAGCGGCTGGCAGGTTCGGATGATCGGGGGAATACCCGAGGTGAAGGCGCCCCGCCATATCGACCCGCTCCGGCGGCGGAGACCCGTGCGACGCTCCGCCGCGGTCGAGTTCGAACGGCGACGAAAGCAGGCGGGATGAGCACGTCACACGCCCCCGCCGCCACCTCCTCCGCCGCCCCCGCCGGCAGAGCCTCCGCCGCTCGAACCGCCCGACGTCGACGACGACACGGCGCTCGTCGAGAGAGTCGAGATGCCCGCCGAGAAAGAGGCCGCGTTGAATCCGGCTGGACCCGAGTACCAGCCGGGCGATTGATCGTCGCCGTAGAGCACGGCGAGCTGCTTCGCCCACTCCTTCTCCTGCCCGAACACGACGGCGTACGGCAGGAGCGTCTCGTACAGCTTCAGCATCTGCCGGGGGTCGTTCGTGTCGACGGCCACCCGCTCGGCGCCGGTGGGCGATTGCAGCATCCGGATCCGGTCCGCCTCAGCCCACTCGATGAACTGCTGCAGTCCTCGCAGGTGATCCCGCGCCTCGGCACCGCGCGAGGTCAACGGTTTGCGGGCGACGAGGGCGAACGTGACGAACACGGCCACCCCCGCCATGACGATCAGCGTGATCGGCACCCCCTCGTTCACCCCGTTGTCGAGCGCGATGAAGCCGAAGACGAACACGAGCACGGTCGCGACCAGGGCCACGAAGAGGGGCACGTATCGAGACGGCGACACGCGCCGCCACATCCCCCGGGCAGTCAGCTGCGCGGTCGCGGCCGCGATGATCTTCTGCGCCGTCGACGAGAGCCGCGTGTCCGACTTGCCGAACTGGAACGTGTCCCCCGGCTGCCCGTCGGGAAAGAGCCCGTGCAGCAGCATGATTCCGTCGCCGTCCGCGCGCGATGGGTCGATGAGCTCGGCGGTGAGCGGTGTACTCGAAGAGAACCGCTTCGGTGCACCTTCGACGATCCGGATGCTGCCGACCACCGCCTGCTCGAGCACTTCGGCCGGAATCGCCTTCGACGTGCGCTGCAGCAGCACAGCGCTCTCGAGTGCATCCAGCCCCGGTGGTGGCGTGTACTCGGCGATGATCGTGGGCCGCCCCGGGTCATCGCGCAGTCGCCGACGCCGCACGACGGCAGCGCCGATGAGTGAACCGAGCACACCGAGCCCCGCCACTGCTTGCAGCCATCCCCACGACGAGGCGAGATACGAACCGTCGAACGCCGTGAAGGTGCCCGCTTCGAAAGCGACCGCGATCGTCATCGTCTCATGCGGGGCGAGGGGCCCCGCCGTCGCGACGATCGCGTCGGCGGCGGCATCCGTCTCGATGCGGCAGGTGTCGGTCGAACCCGCGCCACCGACGTAGCACGACGCGTTGCCGGTCGTCGCGGCGAAGAGCGACGGGTCGAGGTTCAGCCGGGCGGTGACCCGCCCGAAGGGCTGCGCCCATTCCGTGCCGTTGACGTTCCAGTAGAACTCATCGACACCCGTGTCGTCGAAGAACCGCGTGACGTTCTCGAGCTCGTACGTGAAGACGTACGTCTGCCGACCGTGCACGTAGTCGTCGGCGCGCGACGTCATCGAGAACCACCCGTCTTCCGACGAGGTCTCCTCGGCGCGCGGGGCTCCCTCTTCATCCGTGATCGAGATGAGGTGAGGCAGCAGCGGGGCCCCGAGATACTCGTCGGGGATGATGCGGCGCATGCCGCGGTTCTGGTCGCGTTCGGGGAACAGCGCGACGAACGTCTCGGTCACCCGCAGACGGCTTGTTCCGTCGTCCGCACGTGACAGCGCGTAGTCGACGTCGAGGCTCTCGAACGAGAAGTCCTCGACGTCGGCGTCCGCCGCCGCGGGCGCCGCAGAGAAGAACACCACCGCCGCCGTGAGCATCGCGCAGACGATGAGGAGGATTCGAGCAAGAGAGGTGCCGACGGCTCGCGTCATGCCGACCAGCCTATGCGCGCAGGCGCAGGTCGTACTCTTGACGCCATGACAGATCGCCGGCTCGCCATCGCCGCCTGGGAAAGCCTGTTCCGCGCACAGCACGAGATCTTCAACGAGATCAGCAGCGACTTCGAGGACACCGGTCTCACGCAAGCGGAGTATGACGTGCTTCTCACCGTGACCCGCGGCAACGACCGCACGGCGCGCCTGCGTGACGTCACGGCGAACATGCTCATCAGCCAGCCGAGCGTGTCCCGCCTCGTCGACCGCATGGTCGCGCGAGGCCTCCTGTCGAAGGCGCCCGATCCCGAAGACGGACGGGGCTCGCTCGTGCGCGCGACCGATGAGGGTGCCGCGGCGTTCCGTCGGATCGCGACGACGCACGGATCTGCCATCGCGACGCGCATGTCGGTGCTCAGCGACGACGAGCTGACTCAGCTGCGCGCCATCACGACCAAGCTCCGCAGGCGCCCTCGCCGCTGACCGCCGGGCGCACGACTCACCAGCGGTTGTGCACCTCTTCGGCCCATCCGAGCACCCCGGCGAATGGGATCGACTCTCCGGCCTGCGTACGGAACGTACCGTCCCAGTACCCGAAGCACTGGTCGGTCGCGCTCGCGACGACCCCGAGATTCGTGCGCGTCACCTTGTTGTGGAAAGGGGTGAAGGATGCCGCCAGCCCACCGCCGACGATTCGCCAAGGGCGTCGCCAATCGGCGATGTCGTAGTCCCACACGAGCTCGTCGTGGATCTTGTGCAGCCGCCCGTCGATGACGATCGCGTTCTCGGTCGATCCCGTCCCCGCCGTCCACTTCGCGCCGACCTGGATGCCGATGAGGCGACCGTGTGAAAATCCCGACCCCGCGCCCCAGTTCCAGCGGATGTCGTACGGCCACCGGCCACGGCCGTGATCGAGAACGGCCCACGACTCCCCCGCGGGCACGTCGTACGTGACGCCTTCGATCGTCACCGACCCCGATGCGGGGCGCGCGACGTCCTTCACCGTGTACTGGAACCGGGTGTCGCTCCACGGAACCACGACCGCGAGGCGCTCATGTCCCGGCGGCAGCGCGGCCGTCACGTCGAAGCCCGCGCCGGCGATGCCTGCGCGCAGGCGCGTGCCCCCGGCATCCGCGGGGTCGATGTCGATCTCGAGGCCCTTGGCGCGAGCCCGCGCCGAGCCCTCGCCGAGCGATGGCGGCAGCGTGAAGCCGCGAGCGGGCAGCACCGTCGCTCCGTGACGCCACTGGCGCTCGGTCGCGCGGTCGAAGACCCACACCTCGTGCACGGCGGCGTAGTCGATCGAGGACACCGTGAGGGCGAGCAGGTGCGTCGGCGTCGTGATGCCCCAGTACTCCCACCGCTTGTTGCGCCCCCAGAACCCCGGGCCGATCCCGGCGGTGTCGACGACCGGCTGGCGCGCCCACCCCACAGCGGCGCGGTTGAGGCGGCCGTTGGGCAGCGTGAGCGGCACGCGCTCGGTCAGTTCCGGCAGCGGAATCGTGATCATGGCTTCTCCACCTCGTGGGACCGGGCAGCGACGCGCAGCCCGTGGTTGATGCGGCGCATCGCGTGTTCAGGCACTTTCACGAACCGCCGATCGTAGGTGACGAGCCCGTTGACTTCGTCCTCGACGTCGGACAGCTGCGTGTACACCGTCGCCGCGACTCCGCGTGCCATCGCGGGTTCGATCTCGCGCACGTGCAGACGCTCGAGAGCGGTGACGAAACGATCGCGCGAACGATAGCGGCGGTATCCGAACACGCGGTCGCTCGCCGTGTGCCCGGGGACGGCGAGGCTGTAGCCGCCGTACTCGGTGACGGCGAGAACGCGCGAGTCCGCCCGGCGAGGAGCCCGAACGGGGCGGAAGTACACGTGGAGGCTCCGCACGTCGCCTGCTCCCTGGTCGTGCCATCCGCTCGCGTGATCGATCGGGCGCGTCGGGTCCAGTCGTCGCACGTCCTGCGCGATCCGGGCGGCATCGAACTGTCCCCAGCCCTCGTTGAACGGCACCCACAGCGCGATGGACGGCACACTGCGCAGGTGTTCGATCATGTCGCGCAATTCGGTCTCGTAGTGGTCCCGACCCGAGGCATCCGCTCGCCCGAACCTCGCGTATCGGTGGTCGTCGAGCGCGGGGGCGCCGAAGACGGGCGCCGTGATGACAAGGGGGTTGTAGCGCTCGCCGCCGTTGACGGCGTCCTGCCACACGAGCATGCCGAGCCGGTCGCAATGGTGGTACCAGCGCAGCGGCTCGATCTTGATGTGCTTGCGGAGCATCGTGAAGCCCATGCGCTTCGCGAGCCGGATGTCGTATTCGAGCGCCGCGTCGGCGGGCGCCGTATACCCGCCGTCGGGCCAGTAGCCCTGATCGAGCAGCCCGACGTGCACGTACGGCTCGCCGTTCAGCAGAAGCCGCCGCGTGCCGAAGGCGTCCGCACCGACGCCGAACGAGCGCATCCCGACGTAGGACTCAACGCGGTCTCGACCCAGCACGACACGCACGTCGTAGAGGAAGGGATCCTCGGGACTCCAGGCACGGATGCTTCCCGCCAGAGCGATGCGGACCGATTCGCCCACCGGGACGGATGCCGTCGCCACGAGCTCGTCCGCCGCTCTGACCTCGACGACGGCCCGATCCTCGGCTGCCGCGTGCATGCTGCCGACCCTCACGATGAGGTCACCGGCGGCCAGATCGGGGGTGAGGACGAGCGTGTCGACGGCGACCCGCGGCACGATCTCGGCCCACACGGTCTGCCAGATCCCTGACTGTGGCGAGTACCAGATCCCGCCTGGGCGGCTGGACTGCTTGCCGCGGGACAACCAGGCGGCATCCGTCACGTCACGCACCGCGACGACGAGCTCGTGCTCGCTCGTTTCGGCGAGCGCATCGGTCACATCGAGCGCGAACGGCAGATACCCGCCCGTGTGGGCACCGACCTCGACCCCGTCGACCGCGACACGACACGACTGATCGACGGCGCCGAAGTGCAGGATCACGCGCTCTCCCTCGGCGAGGGGGCGCGGCGGCGCGAAGGTCCGCCGATACCAGAGCGTCTCGTCTGCAGCGAGCACCCGCCCCACGCCGGAGAGCGCCGTCTCGGGTGAGAACGGCACGGTGATCTCGCCCTGCCACGCCGAGGGCGGCGCGGCAGGGTCGGCCACGGCCAGGGGGTCGGATGCCGCGAAGGGTGTGAACGCGTACTGCCAGCGCCCGTTGAGGTTGCGCCAGTCGCCCCGGATCAGCTGCGGGCGAGGGTACTCGGGCAGCGGCGCATCGGGGTCGAGGGCGTCCGCCCACGGTGTGCGCAGACTCATCCCGCGACCTCGGCATCCGCCGTGTGGACGCGTCGCAGCAGCAGCACGGGAACGACGACGACCACCGCGACGATGGCGGCCGCTGCGAAGATCCAGGGCGTGGGCACTTGCTTGACGACGCCCAGATCCGTGTAGGTCTCGTTCGCACCGATGATGACGGCTGCACCGACGAAGGGACCGATGACCATCGGCACGAGCACCGCGGCGATCATGCGGAGTCCCTGCACGACGCCGACCCGGTCACGCGGGGTCGCATCGCGCACGCTCGCGGCGATGGCGGCGACCGACAGCATGAAGCCGCTCATCATGACCGCCCCGACGACGATGACACTCACCATGTCGCGCGCGAACACCATCCCGATCAGACCCGCCACGAGGATCGCCGTCGCGGGCAGGATGGCGCGGACCTTGCCCACCCGGTCGATGACGCGCCCGCCCACGACGCTCGCGATCGAGGCGATGATGAGCACGCTGCCGAGCACGATCGCGTAGCCGTCGATGCGCAGATACCGCTGGATGTAGATGATCAGGTAGGGCACGAACACCTGCGTGCTCGTGCCGACGATCGCGTAGGCGAGCAGCAGCAGATACAGACGCGGATTCGCCCGCACCGACGAGGGGCGCAGCCCGTAGACGACCGAACGCAGATACCCGTCGGCGCTGGGTGCGATGTGCGCCGGATCGTGCACGAGGAACCAGGCGAGCGCGCCCACGGCCGCCGTCACGAGGCCGACGATCCCGAAGAACAGGCGCCACTCGCCCGCCTGGGTCAGTGCATCCAACGCGCCGAACACGAGGAGCATCGCCAGCAGCGGCATGATCGCGAGGACGCCGTCGACACGTCCGCGATTGCCGGGCTCGGTCGACTCGGTCACCCAGGCGTTGAAGGCCGCGTCGTTGGCTCCCGAGCCGAACACCGACATGAGGCAGTCGAGCGCGACGATGGCGACGACGGCCGCGCCGACCACGAGCGCGGCATCCGCTCCCGCCGCCGGCTGGACGAACCCGAACGTCGCCGTCGTGAGCCCCCACAGGATGTAGCCGACCGCGATGAACGGGCGACGCGTACGCGCACGGTCCGACCACGCCCCCACGAGCATCGTGGCGAGGGTCGCCGCGATCGCCGACGCCGCGACGAGGATCGCGATGACGGTCGGATCGGTCGAGATCGTGTCGTACACGAACACGTTGAGGTACATGTTCTCGACGGTCCACGCGAGCTGCCCGACGAGCCCCAGCAGGACGATCGTGAGCCAGACGCGACCGGACAGCGGCGCGAGGGACCGGGCGGGCGCGCCTGCGGGCGCAAGGGAATCTCGGGACATCGGCATCCTTGCTCACGTTCCGGCAGTGCGTCTGATCCTAGGGGTGGGATTCCCCCGAGCGCGTCAGCACTCGATGACGTTCACGGCGAGACCGCCCTCGCTCGTCTCTTTGTACTTCGTCGACATGTCGATTCCCGTCTGCCGCATCGTCTCGACGACGGTGTCGAGCGACACGAAGTGCGACCCATCGCCGCGCAGCGCGAGTCGCGCCGCGGTGACAGCCGTCGACGCGGCGATCGCGTTGCGCTCGATGCACGGGATCTGCACGAGCCCGCCGACGGGGTCGCACGTGAGACCGAGGTGGTGCTCCATCGCGATCTCGGCGGCGTTCTCGATCTGCCTGTTCGTGCCGCCCATCACGGCGGTCAGCCCACCGGCGGCCATGGCGCACGCCGACCCGACCTCGGCCTGGCACCCGCCCTCGGCGCCCGAAATCGACGCGTTCGCCTTGAACAGCGACCCGAGGGCCGTCGCGGTGAGCAGATAGCGCCGGATGCCGCGGCGTCTGTTCGCCTCGGCGAGCGCGGCCGGTGACCCCTCGACGAGTTCGGGAACGGGCGGATGGAACCCCATCAGCGCGCTGCCGACGAGTTCGCCGTACGGGGTGACGGCGTTGCCGGCGCCCAGGCCCGACCCCGCGAGGAAGCGCCACCAGTACATCGCGACAGCCGGCACGATCCCCGCCGCACCGTTCGTCGGTGCGGTCACGACGCGGCCGCCCGCTGCGTTCTCCTCGTTGACGGCCAGCGCGAACGCCCCGAGCCACTCACCGGGCAGTTCGCGGTTGCCGGCGGACTCCGCGTCGTCGAGCTGCGCCCGGATCACCGCTGCACGCCGCTTGACCTTCAGGATGCCCGGCAGCAGGCCCTCGGCGCTCAGTCCCTGCTCGACGCACCCGGCCATGGCGTCCCAGATCGCATCGAGCTTCGCCGCGACCTCGGTGTCGCTGCGCAGCGCCTGCTCGTTGATGCGCGCCGCCTCGGCGATCGTGATGCCGCGCTCGTCACACAGTGCGAGCAGTTCGTCGGCGCTCGAGAAGTCCAGCGGATACGCGTGTGTCTGCACGCGCGGCGGCTCACCGTCGCGGCGGATGAACCCGCCCCCGATGGAGTAGTATGTCTCGCGCAGCACGAGCCCCTCATCCGACACCGGCGCGGCCGGCAGCATGGCCGCCCCCGTCTCGCGGAAGACCGCACCCTCGGCCGTGATCGGCCCCGCCGTCGTGCGGGACCACGCCTCGAGCGTCATGCCGTTGGGGTGGCCGGGCAGACGCGTGCGCGGAGCGAAGACGACGTCGCCCTTCGCGAAGGACACGGGGCGCTCGCCCGCGAGCACGAGGTGAACGCCGTCGGCCCAATCGCTCCACGCCGACCGCACGGCATCCGGATCCGCCGTCTCCGGCTCGAGGCCCTGCAGCCCCGCGACGATCGCGTCGGGCGTGCCGTGGCCGATGCCCGTCGCTCCCAGCGATCCGTAGAGCGTGCACGTGATGCGCGCGACATCGCCGAGCAGGCCGAGCACACGCAGTCGGGTCGCGAAATCGAGGGCCGCCCGCATGGGGCCGACCGTATGGGAACTCGAGGGTCCTACTCCGATGGAGAACAACTCGAACGCCGAGACGTACGCGCTCACGTGACCAGGCTACGTGGTCGCATCACCGACGGGGTGTTTCCGCGCTGACGACGGTAGGCTCGAAACTTCATACATTCCCCTCGTGGAGGTTGCCGTGTCTGTTGCAGAAGAGCCGATCTGGCTGACGCAGGATGCTCTGAACCAGTTGCAGCAGGAGCTGGACGAACTCACCAAGAACCCCATCGCCGACGACCTCTCTTCGGCTCGCGCCGTCGAGCTGCGCGGCCTCATCCGCCGGGCGCAGGTCGGATCGATGCCCGACGACGGACTCGTCGAACCGGGCATGCGCGTCACGGTCGAGTTCGAATCCGACGAATCGCAGGAGACTTTCCTGCTCGGCGCCCGCGCTCTGCTGGGTCCCGTCGGCGACATGGCCGTGTACTCGCCGGAGTCCCCGATGGGTCAGGCGATCATCGGCTCGCACCCCGGCGACCGCCGCACCTATCGCGCGCCGAACGGCGTGGACATCACGGTGACCATCATCGCGACAGTCCCCCACGCGTGATTTCGGCCGGCCCCGCGCGCGAGCGCGGGGCCGAGCCTGTAGGCGTCAGTCCGCGTCGACGGGTGCTGCCGCGCTGTGCTGGCGGATCGTGTTGATGATCCCCGAGAAGTCCTGGTTCGCACCGTCACCCTCGGCGAACGCGACGTAGATGTCGCGCGCGAGGGTGCCGAGCCGCGCGTCGACCCCCGTGAGGTCGATCGCCTGACCGGCGAGCGAAAGATCCTTCGCCATGAGGGTGCCTGCGAACCCCGGCTGGTAGTCGCGGTTGGCCGGGCTGGTCGGAACAGGGCCGGGCACGGGGCAGTTCGTCGTCAGCGCCCAGCACTGGCCCGACGCGTTGGATGACACGTCGAAGAGCGCCTGATGCGACAGCCCGAGTCGCTCACCGATGACGAAGGCCTCGGCGACGGCGATCTGCGAGATGCCGAGGATCATGTTGTTGCACACCTTGGCGGCCTGCCCGAGGCCGGAGCCTCCGCAGTGCACGATGCGCTTGCCCATCGCCTCGAGCACGGGCAGCGCCTCGGCGAAGTCGGCGTCTGAGCCGCCGACCATGAACGCGAGCGTCGCGTTCTCTGCCCCGACGACGCCGCCCGAGACGGGCGCGTCGAGCGCACGGTGCCCCGCGGCGATCGCGGCGTCGGCGGCGAGACGCGCTTCGTCGACGGCGATCGTCGACGAGTCGATGAAGAGCGTGCCGGGGCGCGCGGCGGCGAGCAGCCCGGGTGCGTCAGGCGTGCCGTAGACGGCGAGCACGTGCCGGCCGGCGGGAAGCATCGTGATGACGATGTCCGCCGCTGCGGCGGCATCGGTGCCCGCGTCGACGAGTTCGACGCCCGAGGCGGCGGCGGCCTCGCGGATCTCCGGCACCAGGTCGAACCCGAGCACACGGTGCCCTGCGGTCACGAGATTGGCGGCCATGGGACCGCCCATATGGCCGAGTCCGATGAATGCGATGGTGCTCATGGGGTTCCCTTCGTCGACGGTCATCGGCCCTGCTCAATCAGTGCTCGACCGACGATCAGCTGCATGATCTCATTCGTTCCCTCGAGGATCTGATGCACCCGCAGGTCGCGCACCACCCGCTCGATGCCGTACTCGTGCAGATAGCCGTATCCGCCGTGCAGCTGCAGCGCAGCGTTGGCGACGTCGAAGGCGGCATCCGTCGCGAAGCGCTTCGCGAGCGCGCACGCGACGGCGACGTCGGGTGCGGCGGCGTCCATCTTCTCGGCGGCCCGCTCGAGCAGTGCCCGAGCGGCCTGCAGATCCGTCTCCATCTGGGCGAGCCGGAAGACGACGGACTGGTTCGCCGTGAGAGGCATCCCGAACACGTGCCGGTCGTGCACGTATGCGACGGCGCGGTCCAGCGCCCACTGGGCACCGCCGAGCGAGCATGCGCCGATATTGACGCGACCGCCGTTGAGGCCCTTCATGGCGATGCCGAACCCGTCGCCCTCTTCGCCGAGTCGGTTCGCGACCGGCACGCGCACGTCCTCGAGGATCACCTGGCGGGTCGGCTGGGCGTTCCAGCCCATCTTCTTCTCATTCGGACCGAACGACAGACCGGGCGTATCGGCGGGAACGACGATGGCGCTGATGCCCCGGGATCCGGGCCCGTTCGTGCGAGCCATCACGAGGTAGACGGCCGATGAGCCGGCACCCGAGATGAACTGCTTCACCCCGTTGAGGACGTACTCGTCGCCCTCGCGCCGGGCGCTGGTCGTGATGGCGGCCGCATCCGATCCGGCACCCGGTTCGGTGAGGCAGTAGCTGCCGAGGTCGTCCATCGTCGAGAGCCCGGGGACCCACCGCGCACGCTGCTCGGGGGTGCCGAACGTGTCGATCATCCACACCACCATGTTGTGGATCGAGATGTAGGCGGCGATCGTCGTGTCGCCCTTGGCGAGCTCTTCGAAGATCGCCAAGGCGTCCTGCCGGGACAGGCCCGACCCGCCGAACTCCTCGCTGGCGTAGATGCCGCCCAGGCCCATCTGCCCGGCTTGGCGCAGCGTGTCGACCGGGAAATGCTTGTCCGCATCCCACGTGCCCGCGTGCGGGGCGAGTGCTGCCTCGGCGAAATCGCGGACCGCCTCGACGAGGGCGGCGCGCTCCTCTGTCATTGCCATGCTCATGATCAGTGCATCGTCGGGATGACGAAGCTCGCGCCTTCCTTGAGATCGTGTGACAGCCAGCGGCTCGTCACGGTCTTCGTCTTCGTGTAGAAGCGGAACGCGTCGGGTCCGTGCTGATTGAGGTCGCCGAACCCGGACTTCTTCCAGCCGCCGAACGTGTGGTACGCGATCGGAACGGGAATCGGCACGTTGACGCCCACCATGCCGGTGTTGACGCGAGCGGCGAAGTCGCGGGCCGCGTCGCCGTCGCGCGTGAAGATCGACACTCCGTTGCCGTATTCGTGCTCCGACGGAAGGCGCAGTGCCTCTTCGTAGTCGTCGGCGCGCACGATGATCAGCACGGGCCCGAAGATCTCCTCGCGGTAGATCGTGTGCTCGGGCGTCACGTGATCGAACAGTGTCGGGCCGAGGTAGAAGCCGTTCTCGTAGCCGGGAACCTCGTAGCCGCGCCCGTCGGCGAGCAGGGTCGCACCCTCATCGACACCCACCTGGATGTAGTGCTCGACGCGCTTTTTCGCCTCGGCGGTCACGAGAGGTCCGTAGTCGTTGCTCTCGTCGAGGGCGGGGCCGACCTTCAGGGTCTTCACCCGCTCGGCGAGCTTCGCCGCGAGCGCGTCGCCGGTTGCCTTGCCGACCGGCACGGCGACCGAGATCGCCATGCAGCGTTCGCCTGCCGACCCGTAGCCGGCGCCGATGAGCGCATCGGCGACCTGGTCGAGGTCGGCATCCGGCATGACGATCATGTGGTTCTTCGCACCGCCGAAGCACTGCGCCCGCTTGCCGTTGGCGGCGGCGGTCTCGTAGATGTACTGCGCGATCGGGGTCGATCCCACGAACCCGACGGCCTTGACGCGGTCGTCGTGCAGGATCGCGTCGACGGCCTCCTTGTCGCCGTTGACGACGTTGAGCACGCCCTCGGGCAGACCCGCCTCGAGGAAGAGCTCGGCCAACCGCAGCGGAACCGAGGGGTCGCGCTCGCTGGGCTTGAGGATGAACGCGTTACCGGCAGCCAGAGCCGGGCCGGCCTTCCACAGCGGGATCATGGCGGGGAAGTTGAACGGTGTGATCCCCGCGACGACGCCGAGCGGCTGACGCATCGAGTACACGTCGATTCCCGTGCCGGCGCCGCTGGAGTACTCGCCCTTCAGCAGGTGGGGTGCACCCGCGGCGAACTCGATGACCTCGACGCCGCGCTGGATGTCTCCGATCGCATCGGGGACGGTCTTGCCGTGCTCGCTCGACAGCAACCGCGCGAGGGATGGGGTGTCCTTCGCGACGAGGTCGAGGAACTTCAGCAGGACGCGCGCCCGCTTCTGCGGATTCTGCGCCGCCCACTCGACCTGCGCCGCCTCGGCGTTGCCGATCGCCGCCTGCACCTCTGCCGTCGTCGCTAGCGGCACCCGAGCCTGCACCTCACCCGTGCTCGGATCGAACACGTCGCCGAAGCGGCCGGAGGTGCCGGCGACGTGGGCGCCGCCGATGAAGTGGGTGAGTTCTCGCGTCATGAAAGTACTATGACATTCAACTATCTGATCTGCAATCAAAAGATCGGTACGGTGAGGTGCCAGAGAGGAGCCCCGCCCGTGACCCCGAAGCCGTTGCACGTCGACCCCATCGCCGAAGCGCGCCGCCAGTGGATCGCGCACGGCTGGGGCGAGGCGGCGGACGGCATGGCGGCCGTGACATCGGTCATGCGCGCGCACCAGCTGATGCTCGCCGAGGTCGAGAAGACCCTGCGGCCGTTCTCGCTGTCGTTCGCGCGGTTCGAGATGCTGCGCCTGCTGGCGTTCAGCAAAGAGGGCACGATGCCGATGGCCAGCGCCACGGCGCGGCTTCAGGTGCACCCCGCGAGTGTGACCAACACGGTCGCCCGCCTGGAACGCGACGGACTCGTGCGTCGCGACCCGCACCCCCGCGACGGCCGAGCCGCACTGCTGACCATCACGCCCGCCGGACACGAGATCACCGAGGCGGCCACGGCCGCTCTCAACGAGCAGGTCTTCGCGCGGGTCCGCGAAGAAGTGATCCCGCCTCTGACGCAGTCGATCGCGAAGCTCCGACTCGAAGCCGGCGACTTCTCGCCGCCGGCACCCGCTCCCGAGCCTCTGACCTGAGCCGCGCCGCCCGCGCGTAGCATCCCTCACCCCCGGGTCGAAAGGGGGCAGACAGCGCCACGCCGCGCTCCTTACTCTGAGGGTCGAATCCCGCGAGTGAAGGAGCACACCATGCCTGAAGCACCCGTCGCGAAGCACGCCCAGTCGCTCGCCGATGACGAAGGGGGCATGCCCGAGCAGCAGCAGACCCCTCCCGGGCTGACCGGGCCGATGCATCCCCGTCCGGACCACGGAGAGGAGTCCTGGCAGGGCCGCGGGCGCCTCGAAGGGCTGAAGGCCTTCATCACGGGCGGCGACTCGGGAATCGGTCGAGCCATCGCGATCGCGTTCGCCCGGGAGGGCGCCGATGTCGCGATCAACTACCTGGCCGAAGAAGAAGAGGATGCACGCGAAGTGGCGGACTGGATCGAGAAGGCCGGCCGTACGGCGGTGCTCGTGCCCGGCGACCTTCGCGAAGAGCAGACCTGCCGCGACGTCGTCGCGCGTGCCGCGGAGGAGCTCGGCGGGCTGAACATCGTCGTCAACAACGCCGGCTTCCACTGGGCGCGCGGCCAAGAGGGCCTCAAGGGACTCGCGGCCGAAGACCTGCGCCGCGCCGTCGAGACGAACCTGTACGCGACCCTCTGGATCAGCCAGGCGGCGCTGGAGCATCTCGGCCGGGGCGACAGCATCATCAACACGAGTTCCGTGCAGGCCTACGATCCCTCGGTCACGATGGTCGACTACGCCGCCACGAAAGCGGCCATCAACAACCTCACGGTGAATCTCGCGCGCGAACTCGGACCGGACGGCATCCGCGTAAACGCCGTCGCTCCGGGACCCGTGTGGACGCCCCTGCAGCCGGCCACGAAAGAACCCGAAGCCGTCGCGAACATGGGCAAGGACACGCCGCTGGGCCGCATCGGCCAACCCGCCGAACTGGCCGGCGCCTATGTCTTCCTCGCGTCGCCCGACGAAGCGAGCTACGTCAGCGGCACGGTCGTCGGCGTGACGGGCGGGCTGCCGGTCTTCTGACGCGCCGCCGTTCACGCGCGGCGGTGAGCGGTGGGGCCTCAGCCGGAAACACAAAAGACCCGCGGAATCCGCGGGTCTTTTGGTGTTTCACTGTCTCAACACAGTGTGCGCCCGAAGGGACTCGAACCCCTAACCTTCTGATCCGTAGTCAGATGCTCTATCCATTGAGCTACGGGCGCATGGCCCGCGCTTGCGCTCGGGCCAGCGTCTAGATTACCCCACGCCGGGCGTCGCCGCGAATCGAGGTCACTCTGCCGGTTCGTGGGCCTGCGGAACGCCCGAACGACGCCGATTCGCCGCGAGACGAGGCAGGTCGATGAGGCGCAGTGACTGCATCCGCGCGGCGCGCATGCGCTCGTAATCGGGGTCGAGGTCGGGGCGCATGCCCTCGACCGTGAGACGGCGGTGCAGGTTCGCCTCGACGTCACCCCACGCGGCATCCCTCGATGCCTCGACGAGTGCACGGACGGCCTCGGGGTCATCGGCCTGCCGGCGCAGCTCCTTCGCGACTCCGATGTATTGCTTGCCGCGCTTGCGGAGGTTTCGGGTGTCGCGGTCCCGGTAGTCATGGGTGCCGTCGGGATCGGTGAACTTGCCCCACGCGCGCCGGCGCTGCTGCTTCGCGCGATCGGCGGCGGCCTCCTGCTCGGCAGCGAGCGACAGCAAGGCCTCGCGGGCGACGGGGGCGATCCGATCGACGTCGAACGGGGCGCCGCGTGCGATCGTCTCGACGAGGATGTGGTTGCGCACCACCAGCCTGGCTGCGGCGAACGCGATGGACACGCCCTCGGCGATCGCATCCGTGGTTTTACTCACAGCACCTCCCCCACCGAGGTTATCGTCCGGGCCGACATGCGACAGGCTGCTGACCCGGCATACGCACGCGCGCGTAGCAATTCACGCGCTCGAGCACAACCCCCATCGGCCTTTTCGGCGCGCGACGTAGTGTTTTTGTCACGGGGTAAGACCAGATCAATGAGATGAAGGCCGATGTGTGTAACGGCCACGCGGAGCGGTATCGGGGGATCCGCTCGCGACGAGTTCGAAGAGAACTTCAGGGCTTGAGTCCCTGAACGAACTGCGCCGTCGCCGAGCATGCGCAGGCCTTTGGAGAGTACTCGGGGGGCTTGTGGCATCCGGTGAATGAGTGCGCAAGACGCCCGTCGGGATGCCATGCATCCCGACGGGCATCTTCGTTCGAAGCGCGTCAGTCGATCGCCGAGATACGCCAGCCGGCTCCGGTCGTCTCTCCCGGCGCGAGCGTGATCAGCCCGGCGTCGTAGGGATAGCGATCGGCGTTGAAGGCGTCCGGTGCGCACGTCATCGGCTCGACGGCGAGACCCAGGCGACTCAGTGCCGGATCGGGCTTGTCCGCCGTGTGGATCTGCACCCAGGGGCACGCGGCGCCCCACGTCATCGCGACCCCGGAGCCGGCGGCATCCGTCACGCGGACCGTCACCTCGCCGTCGCTGTCGCGGGCGAGGTCCGTGTAGGCGTGGTCGAGCTCGACGTCGCCGATGCGACGCGCCGTGCGGAAGTCGAAGCGGCCGGGGTCGTCGGCGTCGACCGCGACGAGCCCGGTGGGCACGAGCCGGTCGTCTGTCACGGTGAGCACCTGGGCAGCGGGGAGTTCGAGAGTCCAGTCGTCGACGGCACCCCCGCCCGCCACGAGATAGGGATGCGGCCCGACGCCCCACGGCGCGGGCTCGGTCGATTCGTTGCGTGCCGTCACGGTCTGGGTCAGCCCGTCGGGCCCGAGCGAATACGTCGTGAAGACGATGATGCGCCACGGATAGGCGGTCTGCGGCTGGATCGCGGCGGCGAGCGTCACGTGGTCGGGGCCCTTGTCGATCGCCTCGAAGTCGAGCCACGCGGCCAGGCCGTGCAGGGCATGGCCGCGTGCGGGCTCGGTGAGCGCCAGGTGGAAGTCCCGCCCCCCGAAGGAGTAGGTGCCGTCGACGACGCGGTTCGGCCACGGGGCGAGCGTGGCCCCCCGGTACGAGGGACGCACCTCGTCGGCGTCGAACGGCACGACGAGGTCGCGCCCGCGGTGGGTGAGCGACCGCAGCGTCGCGCCGACGCTCGCGATGAGCGCCTCATAGTCGCCCGCGCGGAGCACGTGCGGGGTTCCCGAGGTCGGTGTGCGTGCCATGGATTCAGATTCCCTGAGCGAGTCGGTAATACGCCTGGTTCCATCGCAGTTCGCGCTGGAAACCCCGGACGGTCGTGTCCTCGTCGATGACGACGAGCTCGGTTGCCGCGATCTCGGCGAAGTCGCGGAAAACCTCCACGCCGACAGCGGTCGTCATCACAGTATGGTGCGCCGCACCCGCGATCAGCCAACAGGTCGCCGATGTCGCGAAGTCGGGGGCCGGCTTCCACACGGCGCGGCCGACGGGGAGCTTCGGCAGGTCGGGCGCTTCGATGTTCTCGACGACGTTGGCGACGAGGCGGAAACGGTCGCGCATGTCGCTCATCGCGACCACGAGCGCGTCACCGGGGTCAGCGGTGAACACGAGCCGGACGGGGTCGTGCTTGCCGCCGATGCCGAGCGGATGCACCTCGAGACGCGGCCGAGCGCTCGTGAGCGAGGGCGACACCTCGAGCATGTGCGCGCCCAGGATCTTCTCATCGCCGGCGACGAGGTCGTACGTGTAGTCCTCCATCAGGCTGGCCCCGCCCGGCAGGCCCGCACCCATGACGTTGGCGACGCGCACGAGGATCGCCGTCTTCCAGTCTCCCTCCGCGCCGAAGCCATAACCTCCGGCCATGAGCCGCTGAACCGCCAGACCCGGCAGCTGCTTCAGGGCGCCGAGATCTTCGAACGACGTCGTGAAGGCACCGAAGCCGCCCTCCTCGAGGAAAGAGCGCAGGCCGAGCTCGATCGCCGCGCCGTCGCGGAGCGACGAGTGGCGCTCGGCGCCGGGCAGCAGCTCGTCCGCGACGTCGTACTCGTCGCAGTAGACCGCGACGAGGTCGTCGATAGCGGCATCCGTCACCTGCTCGACTGCCTCGACGAGCTCGTTGACGCCCCACGTGTTGACCTGCACACCGAAGCGCAGCTCGGCCTCGGTCTTGTCACCTTCGGTGACGGCGACGTAGCGCATGTTGTCGCCGAATCGAGCGAGCTTGAGTGTCCGGGATGCCGCCCACCCGGCGGCGGCACGCTGCCAATCCTCGATCTGCTGACGCACGGCGGAGTTCGACACGTGCCCGACGACCGTCTTGCGTGCCACGCCCAGGCGCGTCTGGATGTACCCGAACTCGCGGTCGCCGTGCGCCGCCTGATTGAGGTTCATGAAATCGAAGTCGATGTCGGCCCATGGCAGCTCGACGTTCGCCTGCGTGTGCAGGTGCAGAAGCGGCTTCTGCAGCGAGTCGAGGCCCGCGATCCACATTTTTGCGGGGCTGAACGTGTGCATCCAGGCGATGATGCCGACGACGTCGTCGCGCGCGTTGGCCTCCAGCGCGAGGCGGCGGATGCTGTCGGCGTCCGTCAGCACGGGCTGCCACACGACCGTGACGGGAAGATCCAACAGGCCCTCGACGACGGCCCGCGACTGCGCCGCGACCTGGCGCAGCGTCTCGTCGCCGTAGAGACCCTGGCTGCCCGTGACGAACCAGACTTCGTAGCCGTCGAGGGTGGTGGAAAGGGGTGTGCGGGTCATGAGCGTGTCCTTCGAGGGGCATGAGTGAGGGTGAGGTCGGATGCCGGAAGCCAAGCCGCGTGCGACATGACGGGCGGAACCGGGTCAGAGGGCCGCGACGGCGGCGGCTTCGACAGCGAGCCCGGCGCGGTAGCGCCCGAGGTACGCGTCGAAACCGGCGGTGTCGGCCGGGTCGGGGTCGGCGGCCACGACGACGGCATCGGCGAAGACGCGGTCATCGAGGTAGGCCGACAGGGAGGATCCCGCGCGAGTGCGGCCGGACGAAATCGACGGTGCGGTCTGGGCCGTGGTATCCGTCAGTGCGGTCGTGCGGGCATAGGCGGCGAGCACAGCGATACCCCACGCGCCTCCCTCTGACGCGGTGCTGCGCACCGAGACGGGGGTGTGCAACGCGCCGGCGAGGAAGCGCTGCGCGACACCTGCCGTGCGGAACATGCCGCCGTGTGCGAACATCCGGTCGAGGGCGACGCCTTCGTCGGTGAGCAGCCGCATGCCGAGCGCCAGTGTGCCGAAGACGCCGTAGAGCTGGGCCCGCATGAAGTCGGCGAGGGTGAGCGAACTGTCGGGTGTTCGGACGACGAGCGGCCGGCCCTCGGCCAGACCGGCGATCGGCTCGCCGGCGAGATGGTTGTAGGCGAGGATTCCGCCCGCATCCGGTGCGCCGTCGAGTGCTTCGCGGAAGAGCACATCGAACACGGTGTCGGCGGCGAGCGACGAGCCTGCGGCTTCGGCGAACCTCGCGAAGAGCCCCACCCACGCCGCGAGCTCACTCGCGCCGTTGTTGCAGTGCACCATCGCGACCGGATCACCGGCGGGAGTCGTGACGACATCGAGCTCACGGTGCAGGCTCGCGAGCGGGCGCTCGAGCACGACCATCGCGAAGATGCTGGTGCCCGCGCTCACGTTGCCCGTGCGCGGGGCCACGGCGTTGGTCGCGACCATCCCGGTGCCCGCGTCGCCCTCGGGCGCGCAGAACAGGGCGCCGGGTTCGAGTGCGCCTGACGGGTCGAGCAGGGCCGCGCCCTCGAGGGTGAGCCACCCGGCCGGATCGCCCGCCGTCAGCACCTCGGGAAGCAGGGCGGTGATCGGGACTGCGCCCCCGAGCGCGTCGTAGCGGGCGGTGAGGGCCGCGTCGTACGTGCCTGTCGCCGCGTCGATCGGGAACATCCCCGACGCGTCGCCGACGCCGAGCACGGCGCGGCCGGTCAAGCGCCAATGCACGTAGCCCGCGAGCGTCGTCAGAAATCGGATGCGCGCAACGTGCGGCTCGGCATCGAGCACCGCCTGTCGCAGGTGTGCGATCGACCAGCGCAGGGGGATGTTGACCCCGAGCAGGTCGGTCAGTTCGGCTGCGGCCGGGCCCGTCGTGGTGTTGCGCCACGTGCGGAACGGCACGAGGAGCTCACCCGCGTCGTCGAAGGCGAGGTAGCCGTGCATCATCGCCGAGACGCCGATCGCGCCGACCCGTTCGAGAGCGACGCCGTGTCGTTGGCGGACGTCGGCGGTCAGCGCGGCGTAGGAGGCCTGGATCCCACCGCAGATGTCATCGAGCGAATACGTCCAGATACGGTCCTCGAACCGGTTCTCCCAGTCGTGGGAACCGGTCGCGAGCACGAGCGACGGGTCGTCGGCGTCGACGAGGCAGGCCTTGATCCGGGTCGAACCGAGCTCGATGCCGAGCGTCGTGCGGCCTTCGGCGATGGCGCTCATCGACGGTCGTCTCCGCTCTGGCCGTACACGCGCTGATAGCGCTCGAAGAGGCGGTCGATCGTCTCTTGCGGGATCGGGATGAGCGGGCCTGCTTCGCGCGCCAGGTGCACGGTTCGCGCGGCGTCTTCGCACATGACGGCGGCTTTGACGGCGTCCCGCGCGGTGACCCCGATCGTGAACGGGCCGTGGTTCTGCATGAGCACCGCCTGGCTGCGGTGGCCGGTCAGCGTCTCGACGATTCCGCGGCCGATCGAGTCGTCGCCGATGACCGCGAACGGGCCGACGGGAATCGGTCCGCCGAACTCGTCGGCCATCCCCGTGATGACGCACGGGATCTCCTCGCCGCGGGCGGCCCAGGCGACGGCGTAGGTGGAGTGCGTGTGGACGACTCCCCCGACCTCGGGCATGGCGCGGTAGACGTAGGCGTGTGCGGCGGTGTCGCTCGACGGACTGCGATGACTGCCGCGTGAACCGGGGACGACCACGCCGTCGAGGTCGCACAGGATCATGTCGTCGGCGGTGAGCTCGTCGTACGAGACACCGGACGGCTTGATCACGAACAGATCGGCGCCCGGCACGCGCCCCGAGACGTTGCCGCCCGTCCAGACGACGAGGCCGTAGCGCACGAGCTCGCCGTGCAGACGCGCGACCTCGGCGCGGGCCTCAGAGACCGCGGCTTCGACGTCAGGTGGCCGGTTACGACCAGGGGTCGGCGCGTCGGGCGTCGTCACGATGTCCTCCATTGGACCTGTGCGGTTTCTGGCTGCGGGCCGGTTCGGGGTGCGGTGGCGAACCGGCGCCGCTTCTGCTCGGGATGGTACCGGTAACATCCGGCCGCGAACAACCCCTCCCGCAGCCGGGGACGTGTCGCGCGGGCCCGACGGAGGATGCCGCGGAGGAGCGATCAGGACAGCGGATACCGGGGAGGTGCGGTCGAGGCCCGGGCGACGAGCGCGGGGGCGGCCACCTCGGGCTCGGCGCAACCGCGCACGACGGCGACCGCGCGCCGGGCTTCGCCCGGCAGGTCCAGTCGCACGGTCGTGAGGGCGGGGGCGTAGAAGGCGGCGTCGGGGTTGTCGTCGAAGCCCGTCACGCTGACATCGCGTGGCACCTCGATTCCCGCGCGCCGCAGACCCGCGACGAGGCCGAGCGCCATCTGATCGTTGGCGACGGCAACGGCCGTCGGGCCCTCCCCGGCCCGCACGATCCCCGCGATCTCTCCCGCCAGCACAGCCCCCGACGCCGCACTCCAGTCGCCGCTCCAGCGGGGACCCGCAGAGAGGCCGGCGGCGGCGAGAGCACGATCGATCCCGTCGTCTCGTGCGGCGGCTTCGAGCCATGCGGGGGGCCCGGCGAGGCGGGCGATGCGTCGATGTCCGAGCTCGACGAGGTGGTGGACGGCGAGCGCCATCCCCTGGGCCTGCCGCTCGGCCCCCGGGCCGGAGTGCAAGGCCGTGAGCGGAGTTCCGGCGACCGCCCGCTCGAGCACCGCCAGGCTCACGGCGTGCGGCGCCAGCGCGATGAGCCCGTCGACGCCCTGCGCCAGCAGGCGTTCGGCTGCCGCGACGACGGAGTCGGGGTCGGCGGCATCCGCATAGGCCGTCGCGATCCATCGGCCCGCTTCACGGGCCGCGGCCTCGAGTTCGGCGATGCCGACCGAGGGCCCGTACAGCGTCGCGTCCGACGCGATGACCCCCAGCGTGCGGGTCTCGCGGGTGCCGAGCGCGCGGGCGGCGTTGTTGACGCGATACCCGAGGTCAGCCATCGCCGCGAGCACGCGCTCGCGCGTCTCGGGCCGGATCCGGTCGTGGTCATTGAGCACCCGCGACACCGTCTGCGCCGATACGCCTGCCACCCGGGCGACGTCGCGTACGCCGACGCGGCCGCGCCGAGACGCGTCGGATCCGTTCTCACCCATCGCGCTCACCCTACTCGCGGGCGCGGGGCCCGACACCCGCTTGCCCCGAACTGCTCGCCACGCGCCTCGGGCGAGCGGTTGGAGGCAAAGGAAGCGGATGCCACGGACCCCAACGCCGCGACGCAACCCCCCGCAGCCCGCGTCAGGACGCGGGCGTGAACACTCCGTCGACGCGACGCGGGATGCCGAGGGGGTTGGCCTCCTGCAGAGCGGCGGGCAGAAGCGCGTCGGGCACGTTCTGGTACGACACGGGGCGCAGGAATCGCGTGATCGCCGCGGCGCCGACCGAGGTCGTGCCCACGGCCGTCGTGGCGGGGTACGGACCGCCGTGCTGCTGCGCCCACGTCACCGAGACGCCGGTCGGCCACTGGTTCCACAGCACGCGTCCGGCCTTGGTCGCGAGGATCGGGATGAGCTCGCCCGCGACGGCGTCGTCGGGCTCGCCGATGATGGTCGCCGTCAGCTGACCGTCGAGCACGGCAGCCACCTCGACGAGCTCGGACTCGTCGTCGTACGTTGCCACGAGCGCGGCGGGGCCGAACATCTCGGAGATGAGTCCCTCGGGGTCCGAGCGCAGGGCGGCTGCCGTCGTCTTGAGGAGCACCGGTGCCGGGTCCCCCTCGGCGGAGGGCGTGCCCACGAGCACCGAGACGTCGTCGCGCCCGACCGCCTGGTCGACGGCGGCGCGGAAGCCGTCGGCGATGCCGGGGTTCAGCAGGGCCGCGGGGGCAGGGAGCGACGCGCCGGCGAAGAGCGACTCGAGGTCGGAGTCTGCCGGCACGAGCAGCACGCCGGGCTTCGTGCACAGCTGACCCGCGCTCCCGGTGACCGAGGCGAGGAACTCCGTCGCGATGGATTCGGCGCGGTCGCGCGCGGCGGACCGCGTCACGAAGGCCGGGTTGACGCTGCCGAGCTCACCGAAGAACGGGATCGGCTGCTCACGCCCCGCCGCGATGTCGAACAGCGTGCGCCCGCCCGCGATCGATCCGGTGAATGCGGCCGCCTGGATCTGCGGCGCCTTGAGCGCCCGCACACCCGCTTCGGTGCCGTAGACGGTGTCGAACAGGCCCTCGGGGGCGTCGACGGAGGCGAGGGCGTCACGGACGACGCGCGTCGTCGCGACCGACAGTGCCGGGTGACCGCGGTGAGCCTTGACGACAACCGCGTTGCCCGCTGCGAGCGCGCTCGCGGTGTCACCCCCGGCGACCGAGAACGCGAAGGGGAAGTTGCTCGCCGCGAACATCACGACGGGGCCGATGGCCTCGAGCTGGCGGCGCAGGTCGGGGCGCGGAGCCCCCATGGGCCAGTCGGCGTCGGCGTGGTCGATGCGCGCATCCCGCCACGTGCCCTCTTCGAGCACCTCGCCGAACAGGCGCAGCTGGAACGTCGTGCGCTTGAGCTCGCCGCGCAGACGCGCCTCGGCGAGGTTCGTCTCGCTCTGCGCGATCGGCACGAGCTCGTCGGCGTGCGCGTCGAGGGCATCGGCGACGGCGTTCAGGGCGCGCACGCGCTCGGCGACCGTCGAGTTCTTCCACAGGGCGGATGCCGCGGCGGCACGCTCGACGATGGAGTCGACGTCGGCGGGGGCGGTGACGGGAACGGTCATGGGTGTGAGTCCTTTGCGTCGGCGATTTCGGCGAGGTCGGCGACCCGCAGGGGAATCCCCACGGGGCGCTTGGCGAGATGTTCGAGGTCGGCGGCGGCCGGGGTGCGGCCCGACTCGGCACCGACGAGGCACGAGAGCGCGAAGCCGCACACCCGACCCTGACACATGCCCATGCCGGGTCGAGCGGTCACCCGCACGTCGCGCGGATCGTCGGCGCCGAGCGAGTGCACCGTCGCGCGCACTGCGGCGGCGTCGACCTCTTCGCAGCGGCACACGAGGGTGTCATCGGCGAGCCACGTCGCCCAGTCGGCGGGCACGGGCGAAGCCTGGTGCATCCCCGCGGCGAAACGGCGCCCGCGCGCGATGCGGCGGCGCAGTCGGCGACGCGCACGGGAATCGTCGGGGCGGCCCGCGTCGCACGCGGCCGTGAGCGCGGCGAGTTCACCCTCGGCGCACGACTGCACGGCGCCGCCGATGCCGGTGACCTCACCGGCGACGTAGACACCGGCGACGCTCGAACGCTGGTCTGCGTCGGCTTCGGCCACGAGCGACGCATCGACGTCGACGCGCGTTGCGAGCCCCAGCCCGACCGCGAGTTCGAGCTGCGGCGTGAAGCCCCAGCCGACCGCGATGAGATCGGCGGCAACCGTGCGCTCCGTGCCGGGACGCACCCGTCCCCGCGCATCGACGCGGGCGAGGACCGCCTCGCGCGCGCGCCCTTCGCCGCGGACGGCGGTGACGACTGTGCGGGTGCGCAGGGGGATCCGGTTGCGCACGAACGTCGCCGCATAGGCGACGCCCTCGAGCAGCTTGCCGGGCTCCTGCATCGCTCGCAACGGCGTGCGAGCCCAGCGCGAGAGGGCATTCGCGTCGCACACCGCGACGACCTCGACCCCGGCCTCGGCGAGGCCGGCCGCGACGGAGAGCAGGAAAGGCCCCGTACCGGCGACGACGGCGCGACGCCCCGCGACGACCTGGTTCGCCTTCACGAGAGCCTGCACGCCGCCGGCGGCCATGACTCCCGGCAGGGTCCAGCCGGGAATCGGCACCTGCCGGTCGTAGGCGCCCGTCGCCAGCACGATCCGCTGTGCGCGCACCTCGCGCTCGGCGGGCGGCACGGTGTCTGCGCCCGCTACGGGCGTCGTTCGCAGCACGAAGCTCGCGTCTCGATCGACGCGCCACACCTGGCGTCCCGCGACGTGGACGATGCGGCCATCAGCGACGGCGCGTCCCAGCCGCGCACGCAGGTCGGTGTAGTGACCCCAGTGGTGGTGTCCGGTCGATTCGGGAAGGGCGAACGATTCCGGATGCCGCTCATCGGGGTGGCGCCAGTACTGCCCGCCCGTCTGCTCCCCCGCGTCGATGAGGGCGACGCGCAGACCCCGCTCGGCGGCCGCGACGGCGGCCGACAGCCCCGCCGGCCCCGCCCCGATGACGGCGAGATCGAAGATCGCGTCAGTCATGGTTCGCTCCCGGAAGCGGCCGGGCCGGGTCATCGCTGCGCACGATCTGTCCGTCGCGGGCGGGCGTGACGCAGGCGCGCTGCGCACGGCGTTCGTCGACCGTGAGCAGGCAGTCGAAGCACACGCCGATGCCGCAGAAGAGCCCGCGCGGCTCTCCGCGACCGCGGGTCGCCCGCCACGACGAGATGCCCGCAGCTGTCAGAGCAGCGCCGACCGTCTGTCCCTCCCGAAAGGGCACGGGTGCGCCGTCGAACGTCAGCTCGGGCCCGGTCATGCCGCGCTCCTCTCGTCGAAGCGGTGCGGGCGGAAGGGCTCGAGCGACATGTCGGTCGTCTCACCGCACAGCGACTGCACGAGCAGCTTCGCCGTCCCCACCGAGAGACCGATCCCGGCGCCTTCGTGGCCCGCGGCGTGCCACAGTCCCGGCATCCGCGCGTCCTCTCCGATGATCGGCAGGTGGTCGGGGCAGTACGGGCGAAAGCCAGAGTAGGTGCGCATGATCTGCACGTCGGCGAGCACGGGGAACAGCTCGGTTCCCGCGCGGGCGACGCGACCGACGGCCTCAGCCGAGAACGACGTGTCGAACCCGACCCGCTCGCGGCTTGCTCCCATCAGGATCGTGCCGCTCGGCGTGCCTTCGACGACCGACGAGACCTGCAGCCCCGCATCCGAGCTCGCGACGTTCTCGACGTACGACGCCGAATAGACCTTGTGGTTCACCGTGACGGGCACCGGCTCGGTCACGAGCACGAACCCGCGACGCGGCAGGACCGGCACCCGCACGCCCGCGAGGGCAGCGACCTCGCCGCTCCAGGGTCCCGCGCAGACGATGACGGCACCGCCGTCGATCCGCCCCGCGGGGGTCTCGACGCCGACCGCCCGGCCCTTCACGACACGGATGCCGGTGACCTCGGTGTGGGTCAGCAGCTGCGCCCCCCGATCGCGCGCGAGCCGCAGCAGGTGATGCGCCGCGAGGATGGGCTGCACCTGCGCGTCGTCGGGGTAGAACGCACCGCCGACCATCTCGGGGTTGAGGTACGGCTCGATGCCGTGCAGCCCGGCGATGTCGGGCACGTCGTCGACGCGGATACCCAGACTGCGCTGATGCACGCACAGGGCGTCGAGCGCGGTCTTGCCCCGTGCGCTCGACGAGACGACGAGCCCGCCCTTCGACTCGAACTCCCAGTCGGCGGCGTGCGCGGCCAGCTCGCCGCGCCACAGCGTCTGCGAATAGAGCGACAGCTCGAGCTCGGGGCCGACCTCTTTGTCAGAGACGAGCAGGTTGCCTTCGCACCGGCTCGTCGTGCCCGACGCGATCGAACCGCGCTCGATGACCGTGACGGACAGGCCCGCGGATGCCGCGAAATAGGCGACAGCGGCGCCGATGATCCCCGCTCCGATGATGAGGACGTCAGCCCGTTCGGCGGGCGCGGTCATGAAGCCGACACCGCGGCGCCCTGGTCCGGACCGGTTCCGTCACCGGACCAGTCGGTCAGAACATGCTCGATATGGGCGTGCACGAGCTCTCGCGCGCGGACGGCATCGCGTGCCTCGATGGCGTCGAGCATCGCGTCGTGCTCGCGGGCCGAGGCGACGAGTCGGCCCTGCTCCCGCAGACCAGAGAGACCGAACAGGCGCGTCTGCGAACGCAGCGAGGCGACGAGTTCGGTGAGTCGGGTGTTGCCGGCATACTGCAGCAGCGCGAGATGGAAGTCGCTGTCGGCCGTGAGGTAGTCGATCAGATCCCCCGACTCGGCTCCGCGGATGATCGCAGCGGACTGCGCGCGCAGCTCGGGGAAAGCCGATTCGGGCACGAACGGCGTCGCACGCTCGATCGCCGGCGGCTCGAGCAGCAGTCGCAGCTCGGTGACTTCGTGCAGATCGCGCGATGAGACCTCGGTCACCTGGAACCCGCGATTGGGCAGCGCCACGACGAGCCCTTCACGGGCGAGGTCGAGCATCGCCTCACGGATCGGGGTCGCCGAGACGCCGAACTCGTCGCCGAGGCTGGGGGCGGAGTACACCCGGCCGGGCTGCATCTCGCCGCTGATGATCGCCGAGCGCAGGGCACGGGTGACCGTGTCGCGGATGCTCGGCTGCTTGTTCAGTCGGACGACATTCCGGTTCTCGGGAAGGCTCATGTCAGGTCTCCTCCGACCCCTGCTCACGCCCGCCGACGGCCTCCATGATCTTCTCCACGACGGCGAGGTCTTCCCACGCCATGCCGACGCCGGTGTAGACGGCGGGTGCTCCGGCGCGGCGGCGGACCTGGCCGCGCACGAGCTCGGCGAGGTTCGCGACCGGCTGCTCCCCCGCGGCCCACTCCGCGGCGCTGCGCGCAGCGGCGAGGTTGCCGTTCTCACGGAAGGCCGAGCCGCGCGCTTCGACGACGAGGTCGGCAGCGCGCACGAGGTCGGCGCCGAGCTCACGGTTCTCGGTGCCATGCGAGCCGATCGCAGCGACGACGGCCTCCTCGCGCACGTCGGCGAGATCGACGACGGGGCTCGTCGCCGAGGTCGCGGTCACGACGACGTCGGCGGTGCGGAGCGCACCGCGCTCGGCGGCATCCGCGATCAGACCGTCGGCGCGCAGGTCGGCGACGGCGGCGGCGACGCGGTCGGGCGTGCGGCCGATGATCGAGACGCGGCCGACGGGGACGGTGTCGGCGATCGTCCGCACGTGCTCGATCGCCTGTGGTCCCGACCCGACGACGGCGAGATGGAGGGGACCGGTCTGCGCGCCCCCGGGTGCGGCGGCGAGCAGATGGGCGATCGCCACCGCCGTGGCGGCGGGGGTGCGCAGTGTCGTCAGACGCGTGCCGTCGAGCACGGCGATGGGCTGCAGCGTCTCGCGATCGAACAGCAGGTACCACGCGTGGATCTTCGGAAGGCCGAGTGAGGTGTTGTCGGGGGCGATCGTGGCGACCTTGACGCCTGCCGTCGTCGTGGACTGCGACGGCATGAGCAGGAACTCGCCCTTCGCCAGGGGGGCGAAGAGCCGCTCGTGGTCGTTCTCGATGCCCCAACCCGAGCGCAGGGCGTCTTCGATCGCGGCGACGGCGTCACGCCGGGTGAGCGTGCGGTCGATCGTGGCGGCGTCGATGAGCCTCACAGCTGGAATCCCCTCGGGAAGGGATCCGACGGGTCGAGCATGTACTGCGCCGTGCCGGTCACCCACGCACGACCCGTGATCGTCGGGATCACGGCCGGGATGCCCGCGACCGATGTCTCCTCGACGAGGCGACCGGTGAACGACGTGCCGATGAACGACTCGTTGACGAAGTCGGTGTGAAGCGGCAGCAGCCCTCGGGCGTGCAACTGCGCCATGCGCGCGCTCGTGCCGGTGCCGCACGGCGACCGATCGAACCACCCGGGGTAGATCGCCATCGCGTGGCGCGAGTGCTGCGCCGTCGAACCCGGCGCCTCGAGATAGACATGGTGGCATCCGCGGATCGTCGGATCGACCGGATGCACCGGCATGTTCACCTCGTCGACGGCGGCCATGATCGCCAACCCGGCGCGCAGCAGGTCATCCTTGTGCGCGCGGTCGAAAGGCAGGCCGATGCTGTCGAGGTTGACGATGGCGTAGAAGTTGCCGCCGAACGCGAGGTCGTAGCTCACGGTGCCGAGTCCGGGCACGTCGACCGACAAGTCCAGACCCACGACGAACGACGGGACGTTTCGGATCGTCACGCGCTCGGCGTGGCCGTCGGTCACGGCGACATCGGCGATGACGAGCCCCGCGGGGGTGTCGAGCCGGATCGTCGTGACGGGCTCTGTCACCGGGACCATGCCCGTCTCGACGAGCACCGTCGCGACGCCGATCGTGCCGTGCCCGCACATCGGCAGGCACCCGGAGACCTCGATGTAGAGCACGCCCCAGTCCGCGTCAGGACGCGTCGGCGGCTGCAGGATCGCCCCGCTCATCGCCGAGTGACCCCTCGGCTCGTTCATGAGGAACGTGCGGATGTCGTCGTTATCGGCCATGAAGCGCTGTCGGCGCTCCTCCATCGTCGCTCCGGGGAGCACGCCCACCCCGCCGACGATGACGCGGGTGGGCATGCCCTCGGTGTGCGAGTCGACGGCGTGGAAGACACGCTGCGTGCGCATGATGGTCCTTCGGGATCAGAGTCGGATCAACGGTAGCCCTTGGCCAGAACGGCCTCGGTGTCGGCGATGATCTGCAGGCGGATCTCTTCGGGCAGCGCCAGACGGGGCGGGCGGGTCGTGGTGTTCGACAGCACGCCGGCGACCTGCTGCGACAGCTTGATGGCCTGCACGAACAGCGGCTTCGAGTCCCAGCGCAGCAGCGGGTGCAGATCGCGGTAGATCTCCCGCGCCTTGACCCAGTCCTGCGGGTCGTCCGAGGTGGACAGGTTGTAGAGCTCGACGGTCGCCTGGGGGATGGCGTTGGGGTAGCCGGCGACCCAGCCGCGGGCGCCGTTGATGCCGAGCTCGAAGACGACATCGTCGGTGCCGATCGAGATGTCGAGCCCCGGCGCGAGCTCGCGGATCGCGTACGCGTTGCGCACGTCGCCCGAGAACTCCTTGACCGAGACGATGAGGTTCTCGTCGTAGAGGCGTGCGAGCAGGTCGGGGCGCAGGTCGACCTTGGTGTCGAGCGGGTTGTTGTAGGCGAGGATCGGCAGGCCCACGGCACCGACGCGACGGAAGTGGTCCATGACCTCTTCGTCGCTCGCGCGGTACGCGTTGGGCGGCAGCAGCATGACGGCGGGAGCACCGTGCTCGGCGGCGTGCTCAGCAAGACGCACGCTCTCCAGGGCACCGTACGCACCGACGCCGGGGATGACGACGACGCCCTCGGGGGCGGCCTCCACGGCGGTCAGGAAGACCTGGCGACGTTCCTCTTCAGTGAGCGTCTGGTACTCGCCGAGCGACCCGTTCGGAATGATGCCGGTGACGCCGTTGTCGGTCGTGAAGCGGATGAGCTCCGCATAGGCATCGTGGTCCACCGAGAAGTCGGAGTTGAAGGGGAGCGTGGTGGCGAGGTTGACACCGTGCCACGGCTTGCGTTCGGTCATGTGCGTTCCTTTTCCGCTAGGTACAATTGCAATGCTAGTGCGTCGATCAGGCAACGTCCAATGCAGCCGTGGCACGCTGAAAACATGCGCAGGCGAAACGACTCTCCGCCGCACTCCCCCCTGCGCGCCCGGTTGCTCACCGCCTTGTCGGGCCACCCCCAGGGGACACCCGGGTGGGTGCGGGCCCTGGCTGACGGCGACGACGCGGGATACTTCTCCGACGGCGGTGCGGTCTGGACGGTGCACGAGGGACTGGGCACCTTCGTCGCCGGCATCCGCGCGCTGCTCATCCAGGCCCTCCACCCCGGCGCGATGGCCGGGGTGCACGACTACTCGCGGTATCGCGAAGACCCGATCGGCCGTCTCGCGGGCACCGTGCGCTGGATCATCTGCGTCACCTACGGCTCGACCGAGCAGGCACAGCGCGAGACAGCCCGAGTCGGGCGCATGCACGAGCGCGTGAGCGGCGCGTACGAGACGACGACGGGACCGCGCGCCTACGCTGCGTCCGACGCCGATCTCGTCGAGTGGGTGCACCTCGCTTTCACCGAGGCGTTCCTCGGCGCTCACGAGCGGTGGGGCGGCCCCATCCCGGGCGGTCCCGACGCCTACGTCCGCGAATGGGCGACGGCCGGCCGTCTCATGCACGTCGCCGACCCGCCCGAGACCGAGGCCGAGCTGCGCCGACGCATGGACGGATACCTGGACCGCCAAGAGCTGCGCCGCGACGAACGCGTCGACGACGTCGTGCGGTTCCTGCGCAACATCCCCTTTCCCGGGTCGATGCGCATCGCCTACCGGGTGCTGTTCGCCGCCGCCGTCGCGAGCCTGCCCCGCCGCTACCGAAAGCTTCTGGGCCTGCGCCGTTCGCCGTTTCCCGTCATCACGCTCACGCGCGTCGTGCTCGCGGTCTCGGCCCGCGCGCTGGGGTCGGGGCCGCGCGCGCAGGACTTCGCCCGCGAGCGCCTGCGCCGCCTCGCTAGGACCGAGCCGGTGACGCCCGGAGAACCGCGCGCGCGGCACGAGCGGGGCGAGGGCTGACGGCGCGCGGGGCATAACACCCCGGCGGACGGAATCACCGACCCGATGCGACGAGGCGCGACGTGAGCTGATGAGCGTGCGCGAGCAGGGTGCGACCGAGCGTTGCGAGACGATCGGGGCCGAAGCGGAACTGCACACCGGTCAGGCTCAGCGCCCACTGCGGCTGGCCGTCGCGCGCGAAGACCGCGGCCCCCATGCCGTAGCTGCCCTCGACGATGAGTCCCGGATTGACTGCGTACCCGCGCTCCTGCGTCTCTCGCAGCCGCGCGCGCATGCGCGGCTCGCCGTGCGCGGCGCCCCACTGCTCGCCGATCTCGGGGTGGCGCTCGAGATACGCGTCCACATCGTGAGGCGGAAGGAACGACAGGATCGCCAGCCCCGCCGACGCGACCCCGAGCGGGAACCGCACGCCCTCGGAGAGCACGAAGGAGCGGATCGGAAAGCTGCCCTCTTCGCGCAGCAGGCACACCGTCTCATCACCGTGGCGCACGGAGAGAAAGGCGCTCTCCTCGGTGCGCACGGCGAGCGACCGGACGATGTCGCGCGCGATCGATGTGATGTCGTATCGGGATGCCGCGGCCTGCCCCATGAGATAGAGCTCCGGTCCCGGCGTCCACCGCCCCGTCTGCTCGTCCTGGTCGACGAGCCCTTCCTGCTTCAGGGCGACGAGCAGCCGATGCGTCGTCGGACGCGTGAGGTCTGCGCGTCTCGCCAGCTCGGCCACCGGCATCCCGTCGTCCGCCGCCTGCGTCACGAGCCGCAGAAGGCGAGCTGCCCGAGCCACGGACTGCGCGCCCGGGACCGACGCCTTCGACGCGATGTCCACGATATGGACGATACGCCGCCGACGGTCCACATGACAATCGACGGCACGACGGAGCGGGGCGGGCGCACGCACGATGGAAGGACGCACGGCAACAGCGAAGGAGCACGCGTGATCGACAAGACGTGGGAATCGGCCGCAGCCGCGGTCGCAGACATCCCGGACGGCGCCTCACTCGCCGTCGGCGGGTTCGGCCTCTCGGGCAACCCGATCGCCCTCATCGAGGCCCTGCTCGCGCAGGGCACGGGCGACCTCAGCATCGTGAGCAACAACTGCGGCGTCGACGACTGGGGGCTCGGCGTGCTGCTGAACGCCAAGCGCATCCGCAAGATGACCTCGTCGTACGTCGGCGAGAACAAGGAGTTCGAGCGGCAGTTCCTCTCGGGTGAGCTCGAACTCGAACTCACGCCGCAGGGAACGCTCGCCGAGAAGCTCCGCGCCGGAGGCTCCGGCATCGCGGCGTTCTACACACAGACGGGCGTCGGCACCCAGGTCGCCAAGGGCGGGCTCCCCCGCCGGTACGACGGCGACGGCGGCATCGCCGTGGCATCCCCCGCGAAGGATGTCCGCACGTTCGAGACCTCGGGCGAGCCGCGCGAGTACGTGCTCGAAGAAGCGATCGTGACCGACTACTCGCTCGTCCACGCGCTCAAGGGCGACCGGCACGGCAACCTCGTCTTCAACAAGGCGGCACGCAACTTCAACCCGCTCGCCGCGATGGCCGGTCGCGTCTGCATCGCCCAGGTCGAAGAGCTCGTCGAGCCCGGCGAGCTCGACCCCGACAGCATCCACCTCCCCGGCATCTACGTGCATCGCATCATCGAGGTGGGCACCGACATCGAGAAGCGCATCGAGCGCCGGACCGTGAGCGAAGGAAACTGACATGGCACTGACTCGTCAAGAAATGGCCGCCCGCGCGGCACGCGAACTCGCCGACGGCGCCTACGTCAACCTCGGGATCGGACTTCCGACGCTCGTTCCGAACTACGTCCCTGAGGGAATCACGGTCGTCCTGCAGTCCGAGAACGGCATTCTCGGCGTCGGCCCCTACCCGACGGAGGACAAGGTCGACCCTGACCTGATCAACGCCGGCAAGGAGACCGTCACGACGCTTCCCGGCACGGCGTTCTTCGACTCGGCGATGAGCTTCGGCATGATCCGCGGCGGCAAGATCGACGCCGCCATCCTCGGCGCCATGCAGGTCTCCGCCGGCGGAGACCTCGCCAACTGGATGATCCCCGGCAAGATGGTGAAGGGCCCGGGCGGCGCGATGGATCTCGTGCACGGCGCGGGTAAGGTCATCGTGCTCATGGAGCACGTCGCCCGCGACGGCTCAGCCAAGATCGTCGAGGAGTGCTCGCTGCCCCTCACCGGTCGCGGCGTCGTCGACCGCATCATCACCGACCTCGCCGTCATCGATGTGACCGATGACGGCCTCGTGCTCATCGAGACCGCCCCCGGCGTCACGGTCGACGAGGTCGTCGCTGCAACCGAGCCCGAGCTCACCATCGCGATCGAAGGGACACCCGCATGAACACCGACGACATCGTCATCGTCGCCGCCGCACGCACGCCGCAGGGCCGCCTCAAGGGCCAGCTCGCGTCGCTCACGGCCCCGCAGCTCGGATCGCTTGCGATCAAGGGCGCACTCGAGAAGAGCGGCATCCCCGCCACGGCCGTCGATGCCGTCCTCGTCGGGCAGGTGCTGCCCGCCGGGTCCGGTCAGAATGCCGCCCGACAGGCCGCCGTCGGCGCCGGCATCGGCTGGGACGCCCACGCCGGCAGCGTCAACAAGGTGTGCCTTTCGGGACTCACGGCCGTCATCGACGCCGCGCGGATGCTGCGCGTCGGCGACGCGACGGTCGCCGTCGCAGCCGGGATGGAGTCGATGACCCGCTCGCCGCACCTGCTCATGGGCTCGCGCGACGGATGGACCTACGGCTCGGTCGAGGTGCTCGACCACATGGCGCACGACGGCCTCACCGACGCGTACGACAACGAGAGCATGGGCACGTCGACCGAGCGCCACAACGAGCGCTTCGACGTCACGCGCGAAGCGCAGGACACCGTCGCAGCGCGCTCGCACCAGCGCGCCGCCGCCGCGTACGACGAGGGGATCTTCGAGGCCGAAATCGTTCCGGTCGAAATCCCCCAGCGCCGCGGAGAGCCCATCGTCGTGACGAAGGACGAGGGCATCCGACCCGACACGACCGTCGAATCGCTCGCGGGTCTGCGCCCCGCCTTCGCCAAGGACGGGTCGATCACGGCCGGGAACGCATCGCAGATCTCGGACGGTGCATCCGCCGTCGTGCTCACGACCCGCTCGCACGCCGATGCGAACGGATGGGACGTGCTCGCCGTCGTCGGCGCCTCCGGCCAGGTCGCCGGGCCCGACAACTCGCTGCACGCTCAGCCCGCGCGGGCGATCGAGAAGGCCCTGGCCAAGCAGGGCATCGAGGCGTCCGATCTCGACCTCGTCGAGATCAACGAGGCCTTCGGCGCGGTCGTCGCCCGCTCGCAGACCGAACTCGGTCTGCCCGACGACATCGTCAACCCGCACGGCGGCGGCATCGCGATCGGCCACCCGATCGGCGCGTCGGGCAACCGGCTCGTCGTACACGCGGTGCACGACCTCATCCGCCGCGGCGGCGGCACCGCCGCGGTCGCGCTCTGCGGCGGTGGCGGTCAGGGCGACGCCCTCATCCTCACCCGCTGAGCGCACTGTGCCGCGGTCTGCCGCAGGGCGGACCGCGGCACAGAACACGAGCCGAGAGCCCGAAATCCCGCGCAACAGCGGGGCATCGGCATCAGAAAAAGTCAAACCTCAGGAATTGCCAAGGACTGCGCGAATCGTCTTGTCCCCAAACTGGCGGGCAGGTTAGCGTCATTCCCAGACGAGGTTGAAGGCACTGGGGGATCTTGGCGGATCTGTTCTTCACCCCGTCGCATGGGGAGTCCTGGGGACTGGGGGTCACTGAACTTCTCGCCTAACGGCGGACGTCCCGGACGAGTCAGTTGGCGCTGACCGTCCGGGACGACCGGTGCCGGCCCGGAGTCGCCGCGCGCCCGCTGGGGGCGGGCATCGGTGCTGGGGACACCCGGCGGCCCCTGACGTCGCGGGCCGGTACACAGGAAACGATATGCACATCCCCGACCCCTGTTCCAGGGGTCGACACGTCGCGATCTGGCGTGTAAAGGCCGGTCACGTCCTCTTTCGGCGCCGCGCCAGCATGAACGCCACCACAGCACCGATCGCAACGAGCGCGCCGACGATCACGACGATGATCCACGGAAACCCGCTGTCCGCACCCGTTTCGGCGTCGTCCGTCGCGGGCGTCGCGCTCGGCGTCGACGACGGCGTCGCACGCGTTTCGTCGACGGTCACGGTGGTCATCGCGAGCACCGTCTCGCCGTCGCCCACCGTGATCGTGAAGACACCGGGCTCGGTCGCGGTGAATTCGGCGGCCGCTCCGCCCCCTGCCACGGGCACCGCGACGATCGTGGCGCTCGTCGACTCGTACGACAGCAGCCCGCCCGGCGTCCCGTCGAGACCGAACGTCGCCTCGGCGAGCGCGCCCAGCCCCTCGGCGGCCACGGTCGCACGTTCGCCCACCCCGATCGTCTCGGGCGATGCGACGATCGTCGCGGCACCCGGTCCGGTCTCGATCGGTGCCGTCACGACGACCGACGTCGCGGCCAGAGTCGTGCCGCCCTCGATCACCAGGATCTCGAACGTCCCCGCCTCGGTCGCGGTGAACTCCGCTTGCGCGGTGCCCCCGCTCGCGGCGACCTCGATCGACACACCCGATGCACCGCCCGCCGCCAGCAGGCCACCCGTCGGGGTGCCGAGCTCGAACGAGACCGAGTCCGGGCGACCGAGGTCCGTGGCCGTGATCGTCGAGGTCTGCCCGACCGTGATCGTCTCGGGGCTCGCCGTCACGTCGACGAGGATCGTCGCCGCCGCACTGACGGGCGTGAACGCCGCAAGGGCTGCGAGCGCCGCAACAGCAAGGACGGACGTGACTCTTCTGAACATGGACGACTCCCGGGTGAACTGCGATGGCCGTCCTCCAGTCTGCCCGGGATGCCGCCCCGATCCCAGCTGAGCCGGCGCTTGTCCGAACATCTCGCTCCTGTCAAGCCTCCTGTTCCGGCAACACCCGTGGTGTTGGCTGTTCACACCACGACCCCGACGAGAGGAGCCCGTGTGCCCGCGACGCTCGGTGTCGAAGAGGAATACGTCCTGCTGGATCCGAAGACCCTGCGCCCTGTCCCCCTGGGCGCCGATGCGGTCCGAGACCTCGCGCCCGCCACCGTGGGCGGCGCCGTCCACAGGGAGTTCTCCTCGTCGCAGCTCGAGTACTCGAGTCCGATCTGCCGCACATCGGCTGATGCGCTCGAGGCGATCGGTGGATTCCGCCGCCGGCTCGGCGAGTGGGCGAGGGATGCCGGCGTGCTCGCCGCCGCGACCGGCACACCGTTCGACGTCGCCGCCGACACACCCCCCACCGCCGACGAGCGCTACGTGCGTATCGGCGAAGACATCGGCGGACTCACGACCGATCACCAGATCAACGGTCTGCACGTGCACGTCGGCATCGCGGACCGCGAGGAGCGCGTGCGCGTATCCAACGCGCTGCGCCCCTGGCTTCCTGTTCTGCTCGCTCTGTCGGCGAACTCTCCGTTCTGGCGGGGCCTCGACACGGGCTTCGCGAGCTGGCGCGCTGTGCACAGCCGACGCTGGACGACGTACGGCATCCCGCCGCGCTTCCGCGACGCCGCGCACCACGACGACACGGTCGCGGCTCTGCAGGGCATCGGCGCCACGAGCGACCCTGCAACGATCAACTGGAACGCGCGCCTGTCACCGGGTTATCCCACGGTCGAAGTGCGCGTGTGCGACGGGCAGCTCGACGCATGGTCGACGATCGGACTCGCCGTGCTCGTGCGCGCGCTGACCGAACTCGCGGCGACACATGAGCTGCACGACAACGAAGCCGTCTCGCTCGATGCCGCGCTGTGGCATGCGTCGCGGTACGGCACGAGTGCCACGCTGGTCGATCCCGCGACGGGGCGCCCCGCCCCCGCACCCCAGGTGGTGCGCGGGCTGTACCGCCTGGTGCTCCCCCACATCGACGATCCGCTCGATCGCGCGAGCGTCGAGGACCTGCTCATCCACGCCACGTCCGGCCGCACGGGCGCCGACCTGCAGCGGCACGCGCTCGCGGCAGGTCCCGCAGCGCTTGCCGACCTGTACCGATCCGAGCTCGTCAGACTGCCGGCATCCACCCCCCTGTCCGCCGCGGTCGTCGCCTGATCGCGCTGCTTCGAAAGGGATGCCCGTCAGACGGCCCGTCCGAGGACGAGCCCCGCAAGGGCGAACGTCCCGGTGATCGCGAGCATCCCGACGGCGTTGAGCAGGGCGCCCCACGCGGCACGCCGTCGCAGCAGGGCCACCGTGTCGAGCATCGCCGTGCTGAACGTCGTGTAGCCCCCGAGCACGCCCACGCCCAGGATGAACAGCCACGGCGTCGAAAGGACCGCCGAATCTGCGAGCCCGGTGGCAAGGCCCAGAAGCAGTGATCCGCTGGAGTTGACGACGAGGATGCCCCAGGGAAACCGTCCGCTCGCTCGACGCATGACGAGGCCGTCGACGACGAACCGCAACGCCGCGCCGAGCCCTCCGCCGACCGCCACGAGCAGGAACAGTCCGGGTGTCATGCGGCCGCCTCGTTCGACGCCCGACGCCCCCGGAAGATGCGCCCCGCGATCATGAGACCCGCGGCAGCACACGCCAGACCCGCCGCGACGCTGCCGAGCGCGTACGCGAGCGCCACGAGCGGCTGCGTCTCCACAAGCAGCACGGCATCGGTCGCGAGCGCGCTGTACGTCGTGAAACCACCGATCGCGCCGGTGCCGACGAACAGTCGCACATCACGCCGCGCCGCGGTCTCTTCTGCACCCAGCGACGCCACGAGGAAGCCGAGCGCGAAGGACCCGACCAGGTTCACGGTCAGGACACCCCACGTCACTCCCCCGCTCGGGAACGCGAGGACGATCGCTTCGCGCGCGGCCGTGCCGATGACGCCGCCGGCGAAGACGAGCAGGATCAGCCGCGGCCGTGCGAACGGGGGCCGCGCGGTCCTGCGCTCGCCATCAGTCACCCGGCCCACCCGTCGACACGCCGCCACGGAAGAAGTCGACACCGAGATCGGCGTGGTCCACGAAGACGCCGTCGACACCGGCGTCGCGGATCACCGCCCACTCCCCCCTCCAGTCGCCGAAGGCGGACCGCAGAGGACCGGACCTGAACTGACCGATGAGAAAGGCGTTCTCGGGACGGCACGTCCACGTATAGACGCGCAGACCGCGATCGTGCGCATCCGAGACGATGCGAGAGGGGCCTGTCAGCCGCCCGAGCTTGTCCGGCGCGAGGATCATGCGCTTGTGCACGCTGATGCCGTCGACGACGCCGACGAGCCGGTCGAGTCCGTCGGGGGCGGCTGTCTGCCGATACGTCGGTGCGTCCACACCCTCCGCGACGACGAGGTCGACGGGCCGGCCCGTCGCCTCGAGAAGATAGATGTAGGTCGCCGGGATGCCCCACTCGCGCAGTCGCACGAGCACGGTGGACTCGAACGACTCGATCGTGAGCGGCAGCTCACCGCCGGCCCACCCGGCTTCGCGGAGCTCCGTCGCGACGAGCTCCGCGACATCCCAGCCGAGTGAGCCGAAGTAGGTGGGGTGCTTGATCTCGAGCACCACTCTTATCTCTCGCCCCTGCTCGAGCGAGCGGGCGCGAACGAGATCGAGCACGTCACGCAGCCGCAGCACGGCCTGCTCGTCATCGAACGTCGCGCTGGCGGGGCGCAGGTCGGGCAGCCGCTCGCGGCATCGCAGCGTCGATATCTCCTCGGCGGTGAAGTCCTCGGTGAACCATCCCGAGAGCTCGACGCCGTCGACCGTTTTCGACGTATGCCGATCGGCGAACTCCGGCCGGTCGGCGACGTCGGTCGTCGTCGAGATCTCGTTCTCGTGTCGCACGACGAGCACGCCGTCGCGCGACACGACGATGTCGGGCTCGACGGCGTCGACTCCCATCGCGAGCGCGAGGTCGTACGACGAGCGGGAGTGCTCGGGGCGATACCCGGGCGCCCCGCGGTGCCCGATGACGAGCGGAAGAGGGCGCGACACGATTCCAGGCTAGCCCCGGGCTCGTAGCCGTCTCACAGCGTGCAACGGTCAGTGCCCGGCATACGTCCGATATCGTGGATCGACAGCACGATGATGCCACCCATGACTTTGGAGTGTGAGAGCAATGGCCCTCAACAATCCCGCCTTCAATAATCCGGCCTTCCAGGATGAGCGCGCTGTGCGCACCTATCCCGGCGGGCAGCAGGCCGCGACCCTCTCTTCCGCCCAGCAGGCGGGCGTGAACGCCGCGAACCAGGCTCAGCTCGAGGGCATGTATGCCGCCCCCGCCGCGGGAGCCCTCGAAACCGACCGGATGTCGTACGAAGACACCATCTGGAAGACGGTCGGCCTCTTCGGGATCCTGCTTGTCACCGCCGTCGTCGGCTGGGTCTGGACGTTGGCGCCCGTGACGGTCGCCAACCCGTCGCCCACGATCGTTCCGTGGATCGTCGGCGCACTGGGCGGCTTCGTTCTCGCGATGGTCGTCATCTTCACGTCGCGCAAGACGATCCGCCCGCCGCTCATCGCTGCCTACGCGGCGTTCCAGGGTCTGTTCGTCGGAGGCATCTCGGCCTACTTCGAGATGATGTTCGAAGGCATCGTGCTGCAGGCGACGCTGGCCACCCTGTCGGTCGTCGGCGTCACGTTGGCGCTCTTCGCGAGCGGCAAGATCCGTGCCTCCAAGCGCGCGACGAAGATCTTCATGATCGCGATGCTCGGCTACCTCGTCTTCTCGCTCCTGAACCTCGGTCTCATGGTCTTCAACGCCCCGATCGCCGGCGGAGCCTTCGGCCTGCGCAGCCTGGAAGGCCCGCTGGGCATTCCGTGGGGTGTCATCATCGGCGTCTTCGTCGTCATCATGGCGGCGTACTCGCTCGTGCTCGACTTCGATTCGATCCAGCGCGGCGTCCGCAACGGCGCGCCCCGCAAGTACGGCTGGCTCGGCGCCTTCGGAATCATGGTCACCGTCGTGTGGCTCTACGTCGAGATCCTGCGCATCATCGCGATCATCCGCGGCAGCAACTAGCACGCATCATCTGCATCATCGAAGGGGTCGCCCACTGGGCGGCCCCTTCGTCGTTCCTGGCGCCGATCGGCCTATAGTGACGGCATGAGTGCGCTGCAGCATCCGTCCCGTCGGATGCGCGCGGTGTGCGGCCTGCTTCTGGCCGCGGCGATCGCACTCGCGCCGGCGCTCCTGTCCCCTGTCGTCGAACGCGCACCGGACGTCGCGACAGCCTTCGCCGCGTCGTACGAAGCGGCGAGCGGTGCCGTGGTCGCACCCGCCGAGCGTCTCGCAAGCGAGCTGCGGGATGCACCGGTGCGGCTCGCGCTCGGAGGCCTGCTGCTGGCGGGGCTGCTCGCGACCGTCGGCTACGGCGTCGTCTACGGCCTGAGCTGGCTCGCCCGTCGTCGCGGGCGCGCGCCCGAGGGCGCTGTGCTCGCGGCGACCCTCTCCGCCGCCGCGAACGTCGCCTACGCTGCGGCGATCCTCGTGCTGTTCTCCCGCGTCGATCCACTGTCGATCGAGCGGGGTGCGCCCGGGGCACTGTGGCCGCTCGTGATCCTGCCGATGGTCGGGATCGCCGCGGCGGTTCTGCTCGTGGTCGTGCTCGCGCGCGCGTGGCACGCGGGTGACGGATCGACCGGACACCGCGTCGCCCTGTCGTTGGCGGCCGCCGCCTCACTCGGCTTCACGGCATGGCTCATCGTGCGCGGGCTGCTCCTGATCTGATGGGGCGCCTGCGCAACCCCCTGGTCGCCCGCATCCGCCGTCGCTACCGTGACGCGCATGACGCCCTCCGCCTCCACCGCCGAGACGCTCGAGATCGCCGGTCATGACGTGCGCATCTCGAGCCCCGAGAAGGTCATCTTCCCCGACGTCGGCCTCACCAAACTCGATCTCGTGCGCTACTACCTCTCCGTCGCCGACGGAGCCCTGCGCGGCGCCGGCGGACGCCCCATGGTGCTCAAGCGCTTTCCGAAAGGCATCACCCACGAGCCGTTCTTCCAGAAGCGCGTGCCCGAGAACCACCCGGACTTCATCGACACCGCCGTCCTGCAGTACGCATCGGGAAGATCGGCCGAAGAAGCAGTGATCCGCGATGCGGCGGGCCTGGCGTGGATCGTCAACCTCGGATGCATCGACCTCAATCCCCACCCTGTGCGAGCCGACGATCTCGACCGGCCCGATGAGCTGCGCATCGATCTCGACCCTCCCTCGTCGTACTCGGCAGAGGGGCCCGACCGCGGCGTCGGATGGTCGCAGATCGTCGACACGGCCTTCGTGGCGCGCGATGTGCTCGATGCCGTGGGGCTGGTCGGCTGGCCCAAGACGAGCGGGTCGCGCGGTCTGCACATCCTCGTGCGCATCGCACCGGAATGGGACTACGCACGCGTGCGGCGCGCGGCCGAGACCCTGGCGCGCGAAGTCGAGAACCGCGCGCCCGGGCTCGCGACGGCGCGGTGGTGGAAGGAGGAGCGCGGCGAGAGGGTTTTCGTCGACTTCAACCAGAACGCGAAGGACCGCACCGTCGCGTCGGCGTACTCGGTGCGCCCCGTGCCCGATGCGCGGGTGTCGACACCGCTCACGTGGGATCAGCTGCGCGACTGCTGGCCCGAGGATTTCACCGTGCTCACGGTGCCTCGGCACGTGGCCGAGCACGGTGACCCGCACAACGGGATCGATGACGCCATCGGTTCGCTCGATGCTCTGCTGAGGCTGGCCGACGAGCTCGGCCCCACCGAGAAGCCTCCGAAGCGCGACAGCGACGACGGCCGGCGCCGCTCGATCATGCCCCTCATCGAGGTGGCCAGGACGAAGACGAAGCCCGAGTCGCTGGAAGCCCTCGACGAGTGGAGACGGCGACACCCCGAGGTCGCTGAGGCGCTGCACCCCGCCGACGTGCTCATCGACGGCATGCGCGGATCGAGCTCGCTGTGGTACCGCGTGCGCATCAACCTGCAGCACGTTCCCGAGCCCGAGCGTCCGCCGCAGGAACAGCTCATCGCCGATTACGATCCGTGGGCGGGCCGCGGTCCTGGCGTCGGGCGGCCGTCAGACTGAGCCGGGGTTCTCCTCTGCATGCCGGATTCGTCGGCTCGGGCGGGAGAGGACGTCGCGAGCCGCCTGGGCGAGCGCGGCCATGGCGTGCTCGGGGTCGACCGCGCGGGCGGACTGCGTGCCTTCGACGGCGAGGCGGTGGTGCAGCTCGGGGTCGGTCAGCACCTGGGTCAGAGCCTCGGCGAGCGCATCGACGTCCCCGTCGGGCACGAGCACTCCCCCTCCCCGTCCGAGCAGCTCACGCGGACCGTAGGGCGCGTCGTACGAGACGACGGGACAGCCGTCGGCGAGCGCCTCGACGATCGACAGGCCCTGACCCTCGTACGCCGACGTCGACAGGTACGCCGACGCGGCGCGCAGGGCGCGCTCCGGGTCGTATGTCGTCCCCCGCAGGACGACGTTCGCGACGAGGCCGAGCTCGTCTATGAGAGCCTGAAGACGCTCGTGCTCGGTGCCGTCCCCGTAGATGTCGAGCTGGGCCTCCGGCACGCGTTCGACGACACGGGCGAAAGCCCGCACGGCATGGTCGACGCGCTTTCCCGGGGCCAGCCGGTTGAGCATGATGACCCGGCCGGGCACGCGCTCGCTGTCCGGCGCAACGGACGCCACCGCGGGCACCCCATGCGGAACGACGACGTGCACGCCCGCGTCGCCGAAACGCTCGGCGACGTCGGCGCGCTGCGCGTGAGTGGGCCACAGCACGGCGTCGAACCGCTCGGCGAGGGTGAACCACCGCTCCCACAGCGCGTTGACGGGGGCATCCGCCGTGTACGGGGGCTCGAGGTGCACCGTGTGGATCGTGTGCAGCAGGCGCACCGCGGGGTCGTCCCACCCCGCGAGCAGTTCGCCGAGCTGGCGCGACTCGCAGATGACGACGACGCCGCGCGCGGGGTCATCGGTGCGCAGCTGCGCGACGACCTCGGCGAGCCACGCGCGATAGAGGGCGCCGAAGCCGTCGAGCACGCCGATGTCAGCGCCGGCGGCATCATGCACGACGACCGGCGCATCGCTGATGTGCCAATCCGGGTCGCCCGCGATGACCGGAAGGCTCACCACGGGCCGCCCCTCCTCGTCTGCCACGAGGCGGTAGCGCAGAGCGGGGTCACGCTCACCCGTGCGCGCGGCGCGACGCAGCCACGCCGCCGCACCCCCGCGGGGGTCGGCCGCCTCGTCGAACAGGTTGCGCATGCGATCGGGCGCGACGACGAGGTCGCGCCCGGCGAACGTCGCGCGGTGTCGTGCGTGCTCGCTCGGTGACCCGGGGTCGACCGTCAGCAGCAGCGGTCCACGTCCGCCGTGCACCCCCGCGGCCGCCATCTGGCGCGCGCGGGCGAGGGTCGCGAGCGTGTAGCCGCCGTCCAGGTCCGGAATGAGCCGGCTGGAGAGGATGACGTACTCGGCATCGGGGAACTCGGTCACCCCCTCATCCTCTCGCAGCCTCGCGCCCACGTCAGCGGGTCAGCGCACGCCACCCTCGTCGGCGACGCGGTCGATCAGCCGGCGCAGGATGCCGCCATCCTGACGGATGCCGTCGTGCTCGAACTCGTTCGTGACCCAGAGGTGGCAGTTCGGAAGGAACTCCGCCGTCTCCTGCGAGAACGAGAGGTCGACGTACATGTCGTCGTAGTAGACGGCAGCCGCCACGGGCACCTCGTTGGCGGCGAGCACATCGCGGTCGTACAGCCGCGTGTGCTCTTCCTTCCGCGCAATGACCTCGGCCGCACCGCGGAACGGACGCAGCGATGCGATCTCGTCGAACATCCACGGAAAGAACATCTCGCCCGTGAAGGGCAGCGGCCGCACACTCGGGTCGAACGCGGGCAGTCCGTCGCGCACGCGCTGCGCCGCCCAGTTCGTCGCACCGCTGCCGTCGGCGTAGATCGATTCCTGGAGCACGGCGAACAGCGGATTGTCGACGTACTGAGTGAGCGCTTCGATGCGGCGCAGAAATGCCTCGGACAGCCGCTCCGGCGCCGAGAAGGCCTCGTCGAACAGCCAGTGCATCCGCTCGGCACCGGTGCCCGTCCCCAGATCGATGCCGATCGTCTGCAGGCGCCGCGTCGTGAGCCGGTCGCCTCCGGGAAGGCGCACGTCCTCTGCGTCGAGGAGGTCCGCGATCCTGGCCGTGATCGCGGCGTCGGCGGGATACCTGCGGTAGAACTGCGCCGTCTTGCCGGCGACGCGGGGGAAGGTTCGGCGGTAGACCTCGACGGCATCGGGTCGCGTCGAGGTGAGCCCCCCCCGTGACGTAGCACGCGCGTAGCGCCTCGGGATGGGTCGAAAGGTAGCTCAGCGTGATGAACCCGCCGAAGCTCTGTCCCAGCGTCTCCCATCGCATGCCGCCGAAGACATGTTCGCGGATGTGCTCGAGATCGGCGACGATCGAGTCGGCGCGAAAGCAGAGCAGGTACGCGGCGGCGTCTTCGTCGGTCATCGCCGCGATCGTCGCCGCCTCGACGCGGGTGGACCGGCCCGTGCCTCGCTGATCGTGCAGCAGCACGCGGTGGGTCTTGAGCGCCTCGGCGATCCAGTCGGTGTCGTGCGGCATGGGGCGGGGGGATGCGCCCCCGGGGCCACCCTGCAGGAAGACGAGGACCGGCAGGTCTTCGCCGCCGGGGCGGATGACTTCGCGAGCGAACACGTCGATCGTGCGGCCGCCGGGGACAGCCCAGTCCAGCGGCACGGCGACGGTGTGGTCGCGAATGTGAAGATTACGTACGGCGTACTCAGAAGCGCTCATGACCGGGCCTTTCTCTGTCATTTCAGTCGTCAGCGAGTTTCGGCGGCAGTGGCGGCCCGGCACAGTAATATGTTACAGATTGCAGACAGGCGTCATCGCGGTTCCCCCAACTCCGTATGACGCTCTCCCCCACAAAGAAGTGAAGGTACGCAATGACGCATCATGGGTTCGCGCCGCGGCGCAGGGGTCGTCAATGGTCCATTGTCGCAGTCTCGGGATTGCTGGTCGCGGGCCTGGCCGTGACCGATTCGGCCGTCATGGCCTCCGAGCAGCCCAACACCGACCCGTTCGTCGTGGAACCACTGGACGCGCAGGACTGGCAGAACCAGTACGACATGACATGGGACGACTGGACCGATATCCCCGACACTCAGTGGAACGACCCTGACGTCGCTCCGTCCGAAGGCGGCCTCAGCGTCGCACTCATCGCGGTGGACTTCCCCGATCAGCCCTTCGTGATGACGCTGCCGAAGGGCTCCGATCCGTTCGGCAACCCGCAGATCGACCCGATCCCGCGTGACGACGTTCCCGAGTTCTACCGTTCGCACTACATGGAGCCGAACGAGATCAACAAGGGCCGTACGATCCATGAGTACTGGATGGAGCAGAGCCGTGGGACCTACGGCATCGACTTCATGGATGCGTACGGGCCGTACGAACTGCCCCGCAACCTCTTCGAGTACGGCCTCAACGAGTGGGGTCAAAACGACTCCTGCCCCCCAGGCGAGACCTGCAACGGCCGGATGGACAACGACGTCGTCACGCAGTGGCAAGCCGGGATGGCCGCCGAGGCCGGCATGACGCCCGCCGCGTGGTGCGCCGCGAAGACCGCCGAGCTCGGCGGCAACGCGCGCAACTGCGGCTACGACGTGCTGCTGCGCATCTACGCCGGCTATGACGAGACATCGATCTGGCAGGAGTTCGGCCAGATGATGTTCCCGACCAAGGAGTCGGTGCCCGACGCGTGGGGCCCGCCCGCCGAGTTCGACCCCGAGAACACGATGCCCAACTGGGCGCCCACGCGCTACGTCGAGTGGACGTCATGGCGCGCCGCCGCCCAGCAGTGGGGCCTCTCCTCGATCCGCCAGGCCGAGAGCTCGGGCACGATCACGCACGAGATCGGGCACTTCTTCTTCCAAGTCGGCGACAACAACAACAACCCGTTCTCGCACCTGCAGAACCCGCCCGCGCCGCTGCGCCGCGTGGGTTCGGCGCCGTGGGACATGATGGATCGCGGTTCGTTCAACGGTCCCGGTGGCCACCACATGCGATGGGTCGTCCCGGCGAACCAGGGCGGCTGGAGCCCGTCGGGCCTCATGGTGCGCAACAAGCGGCACATGGGCCTGCTCCCCGAAGAGAACCTCGTGCGGGTCACGCGCGACGGACTCGACGACACCGGCCTGATCCTCGACACCGTCACCGCTCGCGCCGTCGACCCGGGTGTCGAGGGAACATCGGGACTGTGGATCGAGTGGCCGCACGCCGACGACAAGACCCCCGCGTGCGACATCAGCACCGACCCGATGTGTGACGGCGGCTCGTGGGACAACTACACCCTCGAGGTGATCGACCGGATGGGCTTCGACTCGTTCAACCCCGACAGCGGCGTGCTCATCGCGAAGAACAAGTGGGGCAATGCGCAGGATCCCGCCGGTGGTGGCCACCTCGGCTACCGCAACGGCGAAGACTCCCTGTGCGGCCACAACTGCCTCAACTGGGTCATCGACGCCAACCCCGAGGACATCCAGATGGTCGACTACTACAAGCCGACCGTCCCGGGCGAGTGGGCCACGGGCGGCGAACCGGTCATGGCGACGATCGCCGATCACCGCCAGCTCAACGACGCCCTCTTCAAGGCCGGCGAGAAGTCCGGCTCGCAGAAGGAATGGATCGACGAAGCCAACCGGCTGCACTTCTACGTCGTCGACACGCAGCGCGATGACGAGGGCGTGCTCAGCTACACCCTCGCCGTCCGTTCCCTCGACGGCGCGGGACCGCACACCCGCGGCGTGAGCACGACCGATGTCCGGGCGAAGCTGTACGAGCCTCGCCAGGCCGCCACGTGCACGTTCCCCGTGACCAACACCGGCAGCACCGCGGGGATCGACGCGGCGCTTCACCCCAGCGATGTGTCGGCGAAGGTCGACGGAGACGTCTACCGCCTGTCCGCCACGGCCGATGGCGCGGGCTGGAACGCCGAGCTGGCCAACACCCTCACGGCGGCCCGCACGGGCCAGTCCGCATCGGTGCCGGTCTACGTCTATCCCACGGGCGACGCGGCCGACTCGACCGTCGTGACGCTCACCGCGACGAGCGAGTCCGACCCGTCGAAGACGGCGACGGCGGAGTGCACGGTCGACACGGCGCTCCTCGAGAGCGACCCCGAGGTCGCACTCGACGCCCAGGTGACGCCTCGCTGCCTCGGCGGCAAGGTGTACGCCTCGGTCACGGTGCGGAACGAAGACACCGTTCCCTCCGCGGTCACCGTCCGAAGCGCGTACGGCGACAAGACGTTCGCCTCGGTGCAGCCCGGAGCGACGGCCAGTGTCTCGATCAACACGCGCACGGCGACGTTGTCCGCCGGTGATGTGCAGATCAGCGGCGCGGCCGACGGGCGATCCGATCACGGCTCGACCGTCACCTATCCCGCGTTCGCCTGCGATTGACGCGACGGAGCGGCCCGTGTTCCCGCGGGCCGCTCCGCCGTCCTCGCTCCCGAAGGAGCACTCATGAGCCGAGCACGCCTCGCGCTTGCCACGACGCTCGCCGCGGCGGTCGTGGTGTTTTCCGGCTGCGCCGGCACCCCGGGCGGTGCCCCCACCGCCCGTCTGCTGCTCAAGGACGGCGAGAAGCGTGTCGCGGGTGAGCCGTGCAACGGGTCGGGACCGTATCGCGACGTGCACGCGACGGCATCCTTCACGGTCCGTGACGATGACGGCGACGTCATCGCCGAGGGCACGATCCCCCAGGGAACCGCCGAGAAGATGATCGACGTCGATTTCGACGGTCTCGCCGAACCGACCGCGTGCGTCTTCCTCCTCGACGCCGCCCTCCCCGAGGGAATCGAGGTCGCCTACCTCGATACGGGTGACAGAACGGACATCGTCATGATGCCTCATCGCGAAGACGGCGTGTGGGAGGCGATCCTCCCGTGAGACGCCTCCTCGCCGCCCCCGCTCTCGTCTGCGTGCTCGCACTCAGCGCCTGCACATCGGCGACCTCACCCGGGTCGACCCTGCCCGGTCCCGTGCCGTCGGGTGTCCAATACCGCGCGATCGACACGGATGCCGCGCCACAGGCACCCGATGCCGAGGTGACGCTCCTGGACGGCACGGTCATCTCGCTCTCGGACCTGTGGAGCGACCGCCCCGTTCTGCTGGCGTTCACCGAGACGTGGTGCGACTTGTGCGCCGATGCGCAGGCAGAGCTCAACGACGTCGTCGAGACGTACGGTGATGCCGTGACCGTCATCGCCGTCTCCGAACGCAGCGACGTCGAGCAGATGACGACGTATGCGCGTGACAACGACGTGGAACACCTCATCGCCCGTGATCCCGCCGGCGCGGCGTGGCAGGCCTATGCCGTGACCGAGCCGCCGTTCCTCGCCGTCATCGGCGCCGGGGGTACGCTTCTGCGCGGCTGGCGCGGCGTCATCAACGACCTCGACGACGCCGTCGACGCGATCCTCGTCGACCGGATGCCGTCAGGCGACTGACCGGGTCACTCGGGGCGCCCCGACCACCAGCCCAGCGTGTGGTAGATGTGGCGCTGCATGAGCACTCGCGCACCCTTGGCGTCTCCCGCGTCGAGCAGGCTCAGCAGCTCGAGGTGCTCGGCGGCGGACTCTTCGAGCTGCCGCGATTCCAGCAGTGCGGACAACCCCACGAGCCGCGTGCGAGAACGCAACTCGGCGACGGTGTCCACGAGCAGATCGTTCCCGAGGATCGCGGTCAGCTCGAGGTGGAAGGCGCGGTCGGCTTCGAGGTAGGCGCGCAGGTCGCCCGCTTCGGCCCCGGCGATGATGGCGCCGGCGAGCTCTTGGAACTCCGGCATCCGCTCACGGGGAAAACGCCGCGCGAGTTGTTCCATCGCGGGTGGCTCGAGCAGCTGTCGCACTTCGACGATCTGCCTCAGTCCGTCTCGGCTGACCTCGGTGACGCGGAAGCCCTTGTTCTTGACCGCTTCGACGAAGCCGCGCCGCTCGAGCTCGAGCATCGCCTCTCGCACGGGGGTCGCCGAGACGTCGAACTTCGCCGCCAGGGTGGGCACAGAGACAAGCGTTCCCTCGGCGAGCTCGCCCGAGACGATGCCCGCGGCGAGGGCGCGCTCAACCGACTCGCGGATGCTGCGTGGCATCTCCAGCGGCGTGATGCCGAACTCCGATGCTGACATCGGTCTCCTCACAGGAGGCGGGGCGCGAACGCCCGGTGGCGTCCAGTGTCGCACGTGGCGCGCTCGGGCGCCGCGTGGATCACTCCCATTCGATCGTGCCGGGCGGCTTGGACGTGACGTCGAGGACGACGCGGTTGACGTCGCGCACCTCGTTCGTGATCCGGTTCGAGATGCGTGAGAGCACGTCGTACGGCAGCCGCGTCCAGTCCGCCGTCATGGCGTCTTCCGACGAGACGGGGCGCAGCACGATGGGGTGGCCGTAGGTGCGGCCATCGCCCTGCACCCCCACGGAGCGGACGTCGGCGAGGAGCACGACAGGGCACTGCCAGATCTCGCCGTCCAGGCCCGCGTTCGTGAGCTCTTCGCGCGCGATCGCGTCGGCGTCGCGCAGGATCTCGAGTCGGTCGGCGGTCACTTCGCCGACGATGCGGATGCCGAGCCCGGGGCCGGGGAACGGCTGGCGCCCCACGATCGCTTCGGGCAGCCCGAGCTCGCGGCCGATCGCGCGCACTTCGTCCTTGAACAGAGTGCGCAGCGGCTCGACGAGCTCGAACTGCAGGTCTTCGGGCAGGCCCCCCACGTTGTGGTGGCTCTTGATGTTCGCCGTGCCGCTGCCTCCGCCCGACTCGACGACATCAGGGTAGAGCGTGCCCTGCACGAGGAACCGGATGGGCTCGCCTTCGGCGGCGGCTTCGGCGATGAGGTCGTCCTGCACCTTCTCGAAGGAGCGGATGAACTCGCGGCCGATGATCTTGCGCTTCTGCTCGGGGTCGCTGACACCGGCCAGCGCCGAGAGGAACTGCTCGCGCGCGTCGACGGTCACCAGACGCACGCCCGTCGATGCGACGTAGTCGTTCTCGACCTGCTCGCGCTCTCCCTTGCGCAGCAGGCCGTGGTCGACGAAGACCGCGACGAGCTGGTCGCCCACGGCCTCGTGCACGAGCGCCGTCGAGACGGCCGAGTCGACCCCGCCGGACAGCGCCGACAGCACGCGACCCGTGCCGACCTGCGCGCGGATCCGTTCGATCTGCTCGGCGATGACGTTGCCGCTGTTCCAATCGGCGGGCAGCCCGGCCGCCCGGTGCAGGAAGTTCTCGATGACCCGCTGCCCGTGGTCGGAGTGCTTGACCTCGGGGTGCCACTGCACGCCGTAGAGCCGCTTGTCGTCGTTGCCGAACGCGGCGACCGGGGTCACGGCGGTCGAGGCGAGCACGTCGAAGCCCTCGGGCGCGCGCGAGACCTGGTCACCGTGACTCATCCAGACGTTCTGCTGCGCGGGCTGGCCACCCAGCAGCACGCCGCCGTCGTTCGCGATCGCCGCATCCGTCGCACCGTACTCGCGCAAGCCCGTGTTCTCGACCTCGCCGCCGAGAGTCTTGGCCATGACTTGGAAGCCGTAGCAGATGCCGAGCGTCGGCACGCCGAGCGTGAACACGTCGGCGTCCAGCGCGGGCGCTCCCTCGGCGTACACCGACGACGGGCCGCCCGAGAGGATGATGCCGACGGGGTTCTTCGCCGCGATCTCAGCAGCGGTCACGGTGTGCGGCACGATCTCGCTGTAGACGCCGGCTTCGCGCACGCGGCGGGCGATCAGCTGCGCGTACTGCGCCCCGAAGTCGACCACCAGAACGGGTCGCTGCGAGGTTTCGGTCTGCTCGGTCAACGTGACCCTTCCGTTGCGGGGATGGTGGGGGGAGAAGCCTCGGCCGCTTCGCGCGCCGCGAGGTACTGGCGCACTTCGCGAGACACACGCGCCTCCATGAAGAACGACAGCAGCGGCACGATGCCGCCGAGCGCGAGGACGATGAAGCGCAGGAAAGGCCAGCGCATGAGGCTCCAGATGCGGAAGCACGAGAACAGGTACACGACATAGAACCAGCCGTGCACGACGAGGATCGCCAGCGAGACGTTGAAGCCGTCGCCGACCGAGATCATCTCGCAGGAGTTGGTCATCGGCAGGAACAGCGACCACCACTCACAGCCGGGGCCGACGATGACGGGCGCGAGCCAAAGGAAGCCACCGGATCCGCCCACGAACAGCTCGAGGTGCAGCGGCGTGTACTTGAGGATCATCTCGGCAACCAGCAGCAGCAGGCCGACGCCGGTGATGACCGAGCAGATCTCATAGAACTTCAGGGCTCCGCGGATCGCCGGGAAACTGGCGAGTTTGGGGGGGCGGGGCATGGAGTCCAGTTTACCCGGGCTACGCAGGGCTTCTTTCCCCCTCGGCAGCCGCATCCTCGAGGTCTTCGGTCTCTTTCTCCCACGCGTCCTTCGCGAGGCGATACCAGAGATAGAACGCGAAGCCGGCGAAGATGACCCACTCAGCGGCGTAGAAGATGTTCAGCCAGTTGACGGGCGAGCGCTCGGCCGGCGGCGGCGAATCGATGTCGACAAGACCCGCGGGAGCATCGGGTGAGGCGATGTACCCCCGGTACACGTCGAGACCCTCCGTGTCGTGCCAGCGGCTCAGCAACGCCGGACTCGCCATGCGGGTCAACGTCAACGGGTCGGCTTCGCTGCGCGGTGAGGTGGGTCCTTCGTCCGAGATCAGCCGGCCCTGAACCGTCACCGTCGCACCGCCGGCGGCCTCGGCATCGAGTTGTGCGGCCGCGGACTCCGCCTGCTCGAGGGTCGGGGCCCACCCCACGGCGACGGCGATCGAGGTCGGCTCGAGGATGCCGTCGATGCGCAGCTGGCCCGTCACCCAGAAGCCTTCTTCGCCGCCGTTGAACCGCGAAGCGACGATCAGGAAGTCGCCGGGGACCCAGGCGCCCTCAACCTCGACGCGCTGTCCGACGAGCGGCTCGGGCACGTACTCCCCCGGCGCGGCGACGTCGGCGAGTGGGCGCTGCACCTCGGTCGCACCCGGCGGCGGAGGATCGGTGTCGATCGCGTTGGACAGCTGCCACTGGCCGAGCCAGGCGAAGACACCGGCCACGACGAGGCACAGCAGCAGCATGCCGATCCACCGCGGCCGCAGCATGACCTCACGAAGCGTCGGCGGAAAGATCTCAGGCACCGGCTCCGCACCCCGGCCGTCGGTTCCTGAGCGCGCCGAGGGGTCGCCCCCCGCCGGACTCATCATCCGCCCGTGTAGGGCGCGACGACGACCTCGACGCGCTGGAACTCCTTCAGGTCGGAGTACCCGGTCGTGGCCATCGACTTGCGCAGCGCGCCGATGAGGTTGGCGGTGCCGTCGGCGACGGGCGCGGGCCCGTAAAGGATCTCTTCGAGGCTCGCGACCTGGTCCACCCGCACCCGGCGGCCGCGCGGAAGCTTGGAGTGGTGCGCTTCGGGGCCCCAGTGGTAGCCGCGCCCCGGCGCATCCGTCGCGCGCGCGAGCGCGACACCGAGCATGACGGCGTCGGCGCCCATCGCGAGAGCCTTGACGATGTCGCCGGACGTGCCGACTCCGCCGTCGGCGATGACGTGCACGTATCGCCCGCCCGACTCATCGAGGTAGTCGCGGCGAGCGCCGGCCACATCGGCCACAGCCGTCGCCATCGGCGCGTGCAGACCGAGCGTCGCGCGCGTCGTCGAGGCGGCTCCGCCGCCGAAGCCGACGAGCACGCCCGCGGCGCCCGTGCGCATGAGGTGCAGGGCCGCCGTGTAGGTGGCCGCTCCGCCGACGATGACGGGCACGTCGAGGTCGTAGATGAACTTCTTCAGGTTGAGGGGCTCGTCGACGCTCGAGACGTGCTCGGCGGAGACGGTCGTGCCGCGGATGACGAAGAGGTCGACGCCGGCCGCGACGACGGTCTCGTAGAGATCTTGCGTGCGCTGCGGCGTGAGGGCGCCGGCCACGGTGACACCGGCCTCGCGGATCTCGGCGAGACGATCACGCACCAGCTCGGGCTTGATCGGCTCGTCGTAGAGCTCTTGCATGCGCTGCGTCGCGGCGGCCTTCTCGAGCCCCGCGATCTCGGCGAGCAGGGGCTCCGGGTCGTCGTATCGGGTCCACAGGCCCTCGAGGTCGAGCACGCCGAGCCCGCCGAGCTGACCGAGCATGATCGCCGTCTGCGGGCTGACCACGGAGTCCATCGGCGCGCCGAGGACGGGGATGTCGAAGCTGAAGGCGTCGATCGTCCACGCCGTCGAGACGTCTTCGGGATTTCGCGTGCGCCGCGAGGGGACGACCGCGATGTCGTCGAACGAATACGCGCGACGCGCGCGCTTGGCCCGACCGAGTTCGATGTCCATGCTCACGCCCCCAGCCTACCCGCCACGGCTGACACCGCTGCGGGCGTTCAGGCGGCCGAGTAGCGGCCCGAACTCTCGGCGCGCGCCCGCGCCTTCGCGGCCTCTTCGTCACGGTTCTTCGGCGGCGCCGCCGTCACGAGCTCATCGAGCAGGTGCTGCGTCGCATGCTCGATCGCGTGCACGGCCCGAGCGAAGGCGTCCTGATTGGCCCGCGACGGCTTCGTCGTCCCGGCGATCTTGCGGACGTACTGCAGCGCCGCCGCATGCACTTCCTCCGTGCTGGCGGCGGGCTCGAAATTGTGAAGCGTGTGGATGCTGCGGCACATGCCGCCGACGATACGCCGGGGCGCGGCATCCGTCACCCCTCACCCGTCGTGAGACGGACGCCGCCCGGTCACCTCTTGTAGTTGGGCGCCTCGACGACGATCTGCACGTCGTGCGGGTGGGACTCCTTGAGACCCGCCGCCGTGATGCGCACGAACTTGCCCTTGGACTTGAGTTCGTCGATCGTGCGAGCGCCGACGTAGAACATCGACTGCCGCAGGCCTCCGATGAGCTGGTAGGCGACGGCCGACACCGGCCCGCGGTAGGCGACCTGGCCCTCGATGCCTTCGGGGATCAGCTTGTCGTCGCTGGGAACGTCGGCCTGGAAGTACCGGTCCTTCGAGTACGAAGTCTTCTTGCCGCGGGTCTGCAGCGCTCCGAGCGAGCCCATGCCGCGGTACAGCTTGAACTGCTTGCCGCCCTGGAAGACGATCTCGCCGGGCGACTCGTCGGTGCCCGCGAGGAGCGACCCGAGCATGACCGTGTCGGCGCCCGCGACGAGTGCCTTCGCGATGTCGCCCGAGTACTGCAGCCCGCCGTCGGCGATGACCGGCACGCCGGATTCGCGCGCCGCGAGGAACGCCTCGTAGATCGCCGTCACCTGCGGCACGCCGACGCCGGCGACGACGCGTGTCGTGCAGATCGAACCCGGTCCGACGCCCACCTTCACCGCGTCGACACCCGCGTCGATGAGCGCCTGCGCACCCTCGCGCGTCGCGACGTTGCCGCCGATGACGTCGACGTGATCGAAGGATGCGTCAGCCTTGATGCGCTTCACGATGTCGATGACGCCCGCCGACTGTCCATTGGCCGTGTCGACGACGAGGACGTCGACACCCGCGTCGCGCAGGGCCTCGGCACGCTGCCATGCATCGCCGAAGAAGCCGATCGCCGCGCCCACGCGCAGTCGCCCGTGCTCGTCCTTCGTGGCGAGCGGGTACTTCTCGCTCTTGTCGAAGTCCTTGATCGTGATGAGACCGGCGAGCTTGCCGTCGTCGTCGATGAGCGGCAGCTTCTCGACGCGGTGATGCGCGAACAGCGCGATGACGTCGTTCGCGCCGATGCCGACCTTGCCGGTCACCAGCCCTTCACTGGTCATGACGTCCTTGACAAGGGTCGTCTGCCGTTCGAAGCCCGAGACGAACCGCATGTCTCGATTGGTGATGATGCCGAGCAGGCGCCCCTCTTCATCGATCACGGGGAGCCCCGAGATCCGATACTGCGAGCACAGAGCGTCGACCTCTTCGATCGTGGCGTCGGGGGTCGTCGTGATCGGGTCGGTGATCATGCCCGATTCGCTGCGCTTGACCCGGTCGACCATCGCGGCCTGCTCGTCGATGGACATATTGCGGTGGATGATGCCGAGCCCGCCCTCGCGAGCGATGGCGATCGCCATCCGCGACTCGGTCACCGTGTCCATGGCGCTGGACAGCAGCGGTGTCGCGACGGTGATGCGGCGCGTCACCCGTGAGGAGGTGTCGGCCTCGCTGGGGATGACGTCGGTGTGGCCGGGCAGCAGCAGGACGTCGTCATAGGTCAGTCCGACGAAGCCGAAGGGATCGTTGTGCTCCATGGGGTCTCCTGCGCGGTGCAGGTCTTGCACGGCGCGTAGTGCTCGGGGGTGAACGGCGACGGCCGGTGCACACGCGGAACCTGCCGTACCGAGTCTAAGTGTCGGGCTGGCGGGTTTGTTCCGCCTTTTGCGGCTCTTAGCAACCCTTCCGTGTTCCGATTCGATTACGTCCAAAAATGCGCTGTGTACGAATCGCCGACGACGCAATAAGGTCGAACCGTCGTTCATCACGGCCGATTGCGACCCGAGCCTTCGGTGTCCGTGGTGCCTTACTGGAGGTTCTGTGGGTTCTACGATTGTGGCCGCGACACGATCGCGGCGCGGGCTATTGACAGTTATCGCGGCGGTGTTCGCCGCCATGCTGTTCGTTTTCAACACGCCGCAAGGCGCCTGGGCCGATACGGGTGATCCACCCGAGGAGCAAGAGGTAACCGACTACTACTTCGGTGGAATCATCACGTTCGAGGGCGAACCTGTTTCCGATGTGACCATGACGATCGAAGGCAACGGGTTCGACGCTGAAACCGTGACCGACACCGAGGGCAAGTGGCGTCTGTACGTTCCAGAGAAGGACTCGTACGTCCTCACGGTCGACGAATCCTCGCTGCCCGACGGTGTCATCGTCGACCCGGCACAGCTGGGCGACGGCATCGCTCTCAAGGAAGGCTCCTCGGGTTCGTTCGATGTGGAATTCGGCCTTACCGGGTCGAAGATCATCAACCTCTTCCTCGGTGAGGGCGAGCGGGTCACGACGTCGTTCGTGGACCAGCTGGTCGAGCGCATCATCAACGGACTGAACTTCGGTCTGCTGCTCGCGCTTGCAGCGATCGGTGTCTCGCTCATCTTCGGAACGACGGGCCTGACCAACTTCGCGCACGCCGAGCTCGTCACCTTCGGTGCCGTCATCGCGGTCGCGCTGGGCGTCGGCCTGCAGATCCCGATGTGGCTGACGATCCCCCTCACGATCATCGCGGGCGGGTTGTTCGGCTACACATTGGATGCGGGGCTGTGGAAGCCATTGCGCCGAAAGGGAATCGGGCTCGTCCCGCTGATGATCGTCAGCATCGGCCTGTCGCTCGCGGTGCGCTACATCTACCAGTTCTTCCTGGGTGGATCGACGTCGCAGCTGCCGGGCGCAGGATCGACGAAGATTCAGCTCTTCGGTGCGATCGCTCTGTCGCCCGTCGCCCTGATGTCGATGGGCATCAGCATCGTCGTGCTCGTCCTGGTGGCCTTCTGGCTGCTGCGCACCCGCGTGGGCAAGGCGACGCGGGCGATTTCGGACAACCCCGGCCTGGCCGCGGCATCCGGAATCAACGTCGATCGCGTCATCCGGATCGTCTGGGTCCTGTCGGCGGCACTCGCGGCCCTCGGCGGCATCCTCTGGGGCTACTTCCGCCCCGGCGTGCGGTGGGACATGGGTGTGCACATCCTGCTGCTCATCTTCGCTGCCGTGACACTCGGCGGGCTGGGGACGGCGTTCGGCGCCCTCATCGGCGCGATCATCGTCGGTCTGCTCGTGGAGGTCTCGACCCTCTGGCTGCCGTCCGACCTGAAGTACGTGGGTGCGCTCGTCGTGCTCATCTTGATTCTGCTGGTCAGGCCACAGGGCATCCTGGGCCGTAAAGAGAGACTCGGATAGGAGGCGACCATGGACTGGGGAGGAATTCTCAATAACACCGCGGGTTGGCTGTTCAGCCCGACGACGATCGCCTACGCACTCGCTGCGACGGGCCTCGCTGTCCACTTCGGCTATGCCGGCCTGCTGAACTTCGGTATGGCGGGCTTCATGGCGATCGGCGCGTACAGCTACGCGATCTCGATCCTGTCGTTCGGACTCCCGTGGTGGGTCGGCATCCTGATCGGGATGGTGGCGGCGACCGTGTTCGCCTTCATCCTGGGTATCCCGACGCTGCGACTGCGAGCGGACTATCTCGCCATCGTGACGATCGCGGCAGCCGAGATCGTGCGACTGCTGTTCACGACGACGGCGTTCGACGCGGTCACCAACTCGGCCGACGGCCTCGGCGGGTACCACGCGGGCTTCCGCGCGGCGAACCCGTTCCCGCCCGGAACGTACGGCTTCGGTCCGTGGACCTACACGGCTGACGCCCTGTGGGTGCGCGTGTTCGGCGTCATCCTGCTGGCGATCGCGGTCTACATCGTGTGGGCGGTCATGCGCAGCCCGTGGGGTCGCGTCCTCAAGGGGATCCGTGAAGACGAAGACGCCGTGCGCTCGCTCGGTAAGAACGTCTTCGCCTACAAGATGCAGGCGCTCGTGCTCGGTGGCATCTTCGGTGCGCTCGGCGGCGTGGTCTTCGCGCTTCCGTCGGCGGTCGTTCCCGCCACCTACACGACGAGCCTGACGTTCTTCATCTGGACGATCCTGCTGCTCGGCGGTGCGGCGACGGTCTTCGGGCCGGCGCTGGGTGCCGTCGTCTTCTGGGTGATCATGGCGTTCCTCGATGGGGTCCTTCCGGCGCTCGCGTCGATCGGGATCCTGCCGATCTCGCCGATCCAAGCGGGCACGCTGCGCTTCGTCCTCGTGGGCATCGCGCTGATGCTGCTCGTCATATTCCGCCCGCAGGGCATCCTCGGCAACAAGAGGGAGTTGACCTTTGTCAAATAACATCACTCCCGAGGGCGGTGTCGCCCCCACAACGGGCAACATCCGTCGTCCCAAGGCGACCGGGCTCGCAAAGGGCGAGGCCGTCCCCGGCGTCGCCAAGACCGACCCGATCCTCATCATCGACAATGTGACCCGCCGTTTCGGTGGCCTCACGGCTGTCGACGTGCAGCACCTCGAGGTTCCGCGGAACGCCATCACGGCGCTCATCGGACCCAACGGTGCCGGCAAGACGACGCTGTTCAACCTGCTGTGCGGGTTCGACAAGCCCAACTCGGGCACGTGGAGCTTCGACGGGACTCAGCTGGCCGGTGTGCCGTCGTTCAAGGTCGCACGCTTGGGTCAGGTGCGCACGTTCCAGCTCACCAAGGCGCTGTCGCTGCTGACGGTGCTCGAGAACATGAAGCTCGGCGCCTCGAAGCAGAAGGGCGAGCGCTTCTGGACGAGCATGATCCCGGCGGTCTGGCGCAAGCAGGAGACCGAGATCGAGGGCAAGGCGCGGAGCCTGCTCAAGCGCTTCAAGCTCGACGCGAAGTCCTCGGACTACGCGGCGTCGCTGTCGGGCGGTCAGCGCAAGCTGCTCGAAATGGCGCGGGCCCTCATGAACGACCCGACGCTCGTCATGCTCGACGAGCCGATGGCCGGTGTGAACCCCGCGTTGACCGAGTCGCTGCTTGAGCACATCCTCGACCTCAAGGAGCTCGGGATGACCGTGCTCTTCGTCGAGCACGATATGCACATGGTGCGGCACATCGCCGACTGGGTCGTCGTCATGGCCGAAGGCCGTGTCGTGGCCGAGGGGCCGCCGGACAGCGTGATGCAGAACAAGGCGGTCATCGACGCGTACCTCGGCGCCCACCAGGACGTCGACCTCGGCATCGTGACCGGGCGCATCGAAGGTGAACTGAACACCTCCGCAATCGAGATGCTCGAGGACATCGAGCAGGCCGAGGCCGAGTCGATCGCCGAAGCCGAGGAGGAGAACAAGTGACCAAGATGACGACGGCCGGAGCCCCCGCGGGCGAGGCTGCCAAGAGCGACCGCATCGTCGTGGAGGTCAAGGATCTCGACGCGGGTTACCTCCCCGGCATCAACATCATCAACGGTGCCAACCTGATCGCCCGCAAGGGTGAGCTGATCGGCATCATCGGACCCAACGGTGCCGGAAAGTCGACGTTGCTGAAGTCGATCTTCGGCATGGTCAAGGTTCGCGCTGGCGAGATCACGGTCAACGGCGAGAGCATCATCGGGCTCAACTCCGACAAGCTCGTGTCGCGTGGTGTGGGCTTCGTGCCGCAGACGAACAACGTGTTCCCCTCGCTGTCCATCGAGGAGAACCTGCAGATGGGGCTCTACCAGAACCCCAAGGCATACGCCGAGCGGCTCGAGTTCGTGACCGGGATCTTCGCGGAGCTGGGCAAGCGCCTCAAGCAGCGCGCGGGCTCGCTCTCGGGCGGTGAGCGCCAGATGGTCGCGATGTCGCGCGCACTCATGATGGACCCCGCCGTGCTGCTGCTCGATGAGCCGTCGGCTGGTCTGTCACCCGTGCGCCAGGACGACGCGTTCATCCGCGTCTCGGACATCAACAAGGCGGGTGTGACGACGATCATGGTCGAGCAGAACGCCCGTCGGTGCCTGCAGATCTGTGACCGCGGCTACGTCCTGGACCAGGGCCGCGATGCGTATCACGGCACGGGCCGCGAGCTGCTGAATGACCCGAAGGTCATCGGCCTGTACCTGGGTTCGCTCGGGCAGGACTGATCTCGCCGTAAAGAGAAGAGGGGTGGATGCCGCGGCATCCACCCCTCTTCTCTTGTGTACGGGCTTCTCGTGTACGGGCATCTCCCCCGAGCACGGGCTTCTTCCCTGCGCGCCTGCGTCCCTCTCCCTGGCCCCAGCGCTTCCCCGCCCCCGTGCCCCCTGCCGAACCCGGAGCACTCTCCTGGGCGCGTGCGTCTTCTCCTGGGCGCGTGCCTCTGAGCTCGATGCGACACCGCTCGTGCACCCTCGGCATACTCCCCCGGGCTGCAGACACCCTCCTGCGGGCGCGTATCCCTGAGCATGCGCGGGATCCGCTGGCCCAGACCTGCGGATCCTGCGGGGCCGCAGCGCCCCTCGCAGCCGGCACACAACGAGAAGGGCCCCGGTTCCGTGAGGAACCGGGGCCCTGAGTGGCTGAAGAGCTCAGCGCATCAATTAGTTGATGCGAACGTGCTCGTTGCCCTCCTGGTATTCGAAGACACCGATCGATGCCTCGGTCGGGTCGCCGGCCTCGTCGAACGCGACGCCACCGGAGTAGCCGTCGTAGTCGGCGACGCCACCCGCGAGGATGATGTCGGCGCATGCGGCGAAGGTGTCGCACTTCTCGCCGTCACCCGAACCACCCGAGACCTCCTGCAGCTTCGCAGCGATCTCAGCGGCGTCCGTCGAGTTCGCGGCCAGAGCAGCGAGCGCCAGGAGCACGACGGCGTCGTAGGACTCACCGGCGTAGTTGAAGTCGACGAGTTCCTCGCCGGCCTGCTCCTGCCACTGCGCCATGAGGCGGTCCTGGAAGTCGTCCGAGAGCACCGGGCCGGGCTGCGTGCCCTTCGAGCCGGTGATGTCCACGGGCATGTCAGCACCCCACTGCGAGGTGTTGCCGTCGACGAAGTAGAACTTCGAGCCGTCGAAGCCGCTGTTGACGAACGACGGAGCGATCGTCGCGGTCTCTTCGAAGCCGATGACCGCGATGGCCTCCGGGTTCTGCGCGAGGATCGACGACACCTGAGCCGAGAAGTTCGTGTCACCGGCGTTGTAGGACTCGGATGCCACAACCTGGCCACCCGTGGCCTCGAACGTCTCGGTCAGCGCGGCCTCGAGGCCCGTGCCGTACGCGTCGTTGAGGTAGATGATGCCGAGCGTCGATGCGCCGTCTTCGGCGATCAGGTTGCCCAGCACCTCGCCCTGCAGCAGGTCGCTGGGAGCGGTGCGGAAGTAGAGGCCGTTGTCGTCCCACGTCGTGAAGTCGGGCGACGTGTTGGCGGGCGAGAACGTGATGACGCCGGCACCGACTGCCTGGTCGAGGAAGAGCTTGGTGACGCCCGATGCCGCAGCACCGATGATCGCCTGAACGCCGTTGCCGAGGAGGCGCGGGACGGTGGTCTCGTAGGCCTTGTTGTCGGGGTCGCCCGAGTCGCCGTACTCGACATCGACAGTGATGCCCTTGGCTGCTTCGTTGATCTCTGCGACGGCGAGGCCGACGCCGGCCTCTTCCGGCGGGCCGAGGAACGCGAGCGCACCGGTCTGGGGCAGCACGGTTCCGATGCTGAGCGTGAGGTCACGCTCTTCCGACGTGTTGGGTGATTCGGTGCTGTCGCCACCCGTTCCTCCGCCGGCGCAGCCGGCGAGAACGAGTGCACTGGCACCGGCGAGCGCGATGCCGCCGAGAATGGCGGACTTGCGCGAGCGGGTGAAGACGCTCATGTTTCTCCTTGTTGTGGGTGACGGGGCTCGGCTCGGGTGCCGTCCCAATGGTCATAACCTAACGGCGCAATGGGCGCCGCAGTGTTGCCATTCGTTAACGATCTATAACGGAAGCGCGATCGGCTGCCGCAGGCCCCGGTATTCCGCGGATTCCGCCTCGCGTCGCGGGGTGCTGCCCCGGTCAGCGCACGCGCTGGCGCCGCGATCGGCGCACGTGCAGGACCGAATCCGCCATGAGCACGGCGAGCGCCACCCACACGAGCGCGAAACCGATCCATCGTTCGAGAGGCATCGGCTCACCGAGGATCCACGCCCCCGAGATGAACTGCAGGAAGGGGGTGATGAACTGCAGCAGTCCGATCACCGTGAGAGACGTGCGGCGCGTTCCTGCGGCGAAGAGCAGCAGCGGCACGGCCGTGACGATCCCCGCAAGACTCAGAAGCACGGTGTGTCCGGCGCCGTTCGCGCCGTAGGTGAGACCGGTCGTCGTCGCGACCACGATCAAGATGACCGTCGCGATCGGCATGAGCCACAAGGTCTCGAGCGTCAGTCCGCTGACGGCGTCGACCGCCGGACCGACCTTCTTCTTCACCAGGCCGTAGAGGCTGAACGATGCCGCGAGCGTCAGCGCGATCCACGGCACGGAACCGTATCCCACGATGATGACGACGACTGCCGCCCCGGCGATTCCGATCGCGACCCACTGCGTGATGCGCAGCCTCTCGTGCAGCACGAGCACCCCGAGCAGGACGGTGGCGATCGGGTTGATGAAGTAGCCGAGGCTCGTCTCGATCACGTGGCCCGACAGCGCCCCGATGATGAAGACCTGCCAGTTGACGTAGATGAACACGGCTGCGAGGGCGGTGAGCCCGAGCACCTTGGGCTGGCGGAACAGTCGCGCCAACCGCCCCCATGTGCGCGTCACCGACAGCAGCAGCACGCAGAAGATCAGCGACAGCACGATGCGCCAGGCGACGATCTCCCAGGGACCGGTCGGAACGAGCAAGACGAAGTACAGCGGCAGAAAGCCCCACCACAGGTACGCCGCGAAGCCGTAGATCCCACCGAGAAGGCGTTCACGCTCGGCCGCACTGCGTCGGACCGGGATCGGTACGCCGCCCGTGATGACGGCGGCTTCACCGAGGTCACCGCCCGTCACGTCAGCGGGCTCGGCGGCGGGCAGGTCTCGGGTCACCAGTCCACCCTAGGGCCGGCGGAACACCGCGACGGCCGGTGTGTGAGCGCGGCCCACAGCCCCGGCTCGGCACCGTCCGGAAAACGACGAAGGACTCGGATGCCGGAGCATCCGAGTCCTTCGTATCGCCTCAGTGAGGCGGGGTTCTCAGCGGACGACGACCGCGAGGACGTCGCGCGCCGACAGAACGAGCAGGTCGTCCCCGCCGAACTTGACCTCGGTGCCGCCGTACTTGCTGTAGATCACACGGTCGCCGACAGCGACGTCGAGCGGAATACGGTTGCCGTTGTCGTCGATACGGCCGGGGCCGACCGCCACGACCTCGCCCTCCTGGGGCTTCTCCTTGGCGGTGTCAGGGATGACCAGACCGCTGGACGTGGTCTGCTCGGCCTCGACCTGCTTGATGACGATGCGGTCCTCGAGCGGCTTGATGGAAACCGACACGGTCTACCTCTTCTTTCCTTGAGACTGAAGACTCGTTAGCACCCGCACAGCGAGAGTGCTAACGCAAGTCTAGGCAAAGCGCTAGCACTCGCGCAACGTGAGTGCCAGCTCGATGTCTCAGCCTAGGCTGGCGGGGTGAACACGGCTGAGCTCACCGCGCTGCTCACCCCCGAGGGGATGCGGCTGCTCGACGAGCTGCCCGCCGCGCACTCGACCGATGACGTCGCCCGCACCGTCACGCGCCTGCGCCGTGCCGGGCACGCCCCCGACCTCGTCTCGGCCGTCGTCTCGCAGGCGCGCCTGCGCGAGCGAGCGCGCGCCAAGTTCGGTGATCTCGCTGAGCGGATGCTGTTCACGCGGGCGGGCCTCGAGCAGGCGACGCGACTGCCCGTCGCGGTGCGCCATGCCGCTCGGTTCCGCGAGGCGGGTCTGACGCGGGTCGCCGATCTCGGCTGCGGCATCGGCGGGGACGCGCTCGGATTCGCGGGCCTGGGGCTGCGGGTGTCGGCGGTCGACGCGGATGAGATCACCGCCGCGATCGCCGCATACAACCTCGCACCGTTCGGCGACGACGTGACGGTCGCACACGGCACCGCCGAGACGTTCGATCTCGCCACGACGGATGCCGTGTGGCTCGACCCCGCGCGCCGGACAGCCGGCCGCACCGAGACGACCCGCACTCGGCCCGAGGACTGGTCGCCGTCTCTCGAGTGGGTCTTCGCGCTGGCCGAGCGAATGCCCGCCGGGGTCAAGCTCGGACCGGGGCTCGACCGCGACATGATCCCTGCCGGTGTCGAGGCTCAGTGGGTCAGCGCCGACGGATCGACGATCGAGCTGGTGCTGTGGTCGGGGGCGCTCGCGCGCCCCGGCATCCGTCGCTCCGCGCTCGTGATGCGCGGCGACGCGGCGCATGAGCTGACGGCCGGGGCCGATGCCGCCGATGAGCCGGCGCGGCCGCTCGGGGAGTACCTGCACGAGCCCGACGGAGCGGTCATCCGCGCGCGCCTGATCGGCGACGTCGCCCGTTCGCTGGATGCCGGCATGCTCGACGAGCACATCGCGTATCTCACCTCGGATTCACCACTCACCTCGCCCTTCGTCTCGACGTTCCGGGTGCGCGAAGAGCTGCCCGCCGATGTGCGCAAGCTCGGCGCGGCGCTGCGTGAACGCGGCATCGGCCGGCTCGAGATCAAGAAGCGCGGCGTCGACGTCGACCCGGCCGTGCTGCGTCGGTCGCTCAAGCTGCGCGGTGACGCCGCCGCAACGCTGTTCCTCACACGCATCGGCACCCGCCGCGTCGCCCTCCTCGCCGACCGGCTCTGAGCACTGCGCAGCAGCCGGGTCTGTGCCCGACACCCCGGCGCGGCCCGTGACGGAGGTCACGCAGGCGCGGTCAGGCGAAGAGGTTCAGCTGTCCGGCCGCCCACAGCAGCCACCCGGCGCTGTACACGATCGAGACCGAGCCCAGGACGATCGCCCAGACCGCCGTGGCACGACTCTCGACGGGGTTGCGCAGCGCGACGATGCCGAGGATGACGCCGACGAGCCCGACGGGGAAAGCCCAGCCCACCAGGAGTGAGCCGATGAGTCCCACGATCGCGAACCCGAGCGCCCAGCCCGCAAGCCCGCGCGATGCGGGCGGCGGCATGAGCCATTCCACCGTCGCTGCGGCGTAGTCCTCGCTGCCCGGCTCGGCCGGATGCAGCTCGGTCGTCACGTCGACGGGAGCGGTCGGCAGCCGCGAGAACCCGCCGCGGTGAGCACCGGGCAGGGGCACGGCGTCGACGGCGAGGTCGACGTCGGGTGACGCCGGCCCCACGGCGGGCGTGACCGGAACGGGCCGGCGGGCATCGGCGTCGGTCACGCGTCCTCCTCGGCAACCTGGATCTCGGTGACGGGCAGGGTCGAATCCGCACCGAAGGAGAGCGTCGACGGCGGGCGACCCGACATGATGAGCTCGGAAGCGAGGGCGGCGATCATGGCGCCATTATCAGTGCACAGCGACAGCGGTGGAATGCGCACCTGCACACCCGCGGCATCCGCCCTCTCGATCGCGACGTCGCGCAGTCGGCGATTGGCGATGACTCCCCCGCCCAGCAGAAGCCGCGGCACGCCGTGATCGGCGCATGCCGCGAGAGCCTTGGTGACCAGCACGTCGACGACCGCTTCGCGGAAGGATGCCGCGACATCGGCGACCGGAATGGGCTCCCCCGCCGCCTCGCGCTGTTCGATCCAGCGTGCGACCGCGGTCTTCAGCCCCGAGAACGAGAAGTCGTAGCGGTGGCGCGCCATGTCCGAGGCGCGCGACAGCCCGCGCGGGAACCGGATCGCGGTGGGGTCGCCCTCGGCGGCGGCACGGTCGATCTCGGGCCCACCGGGGTAGGGCAGCCCGAGAATGCGGGCGATCTTGTCGAAGGCCTCGCCCGCGGCGTCGTCCATGGTCTCGCCGAGGAGCTCGACGTCGCTCGTGAGATCGCGCACCAGCAGAAGCGAGGTGTGTCCGCCGCTGACGAGCAGGGCGACGGTCGGGTACTCGACCTCGTCACCCGTCAGAATGTCGGCGGCGATGTGCCCGACGAGGTGATTGACGGCGTAGAGAGGCGTGCCGAGCGAGACGGCGAGAGCCTTCGCTGCCCCGACGCCGACCATGAGCGCGCCCGCGAGCCCGGGCCCGCTCGTGACGGCGACGGCGTCGATCTCGTCCAGAGAGACGTGTGCGTCGGCAAGGGCCGCCTCGATCGAGGGCTGCAGGGCTTCGAGGTGCGCCCGAGCGGCCACTTCGGGCACCACGCCGCCGAAGCGGGCGTGCTCGTCCATCGAACTCGCGATCGTGTTGCTGAGCAGGGTGCGGCCGCGCACGATGCCGATTCCGGTCTCGTCGCAGCTCGTCTCGATGCCCAGCACGAGGGGTTCGCGGCGGTTCACGCGTGTGCTCCCGCATCGGCGGGTGCCGCTCCGTGCGCGGCCTGCCAGCCGGCGAGGGCGAGTCGCATCACGACGGCGTCGACGTCGTCGGGCTGGTAGTAGCGCGCACGTCGCCCCATCTCGAGGAACCCTTCTGAGACATACAGAGCCTGCGCGACCGGGTTGTCGGCGCGCACCTCGAGGAAGACGTCGCGGACGCCGCGTCGCACGGCTTCGTCGAGCAGCGCGCGCAGCAGCGCGCGGCCGCGGCCACGACCCCGGGCCTCCTGCGCGATCGTGATCGTCTGCACGTCGGCATCCCTGGCCCCGGCGATCGCCCGCAGCCCGGCATACCCCGAGACATGTCCCGCGGTCTCGTCGACGACGTAATAGCCGTGCGGCGAGGCGAGTTCCTCCTTCATCATGCCTTCGCTCCAGGCATCCGACGGGAACGAGGCACGCTCGAGCGCCATGATGGCAGTGAGGTCGCCGGCCGTCGCGCGTCGCAGACTCATGCGCCCACCCGCTTGCGGGCGGCGGGCGGGGTCACATCGGGCGCGCGCAGGTACAGCGCATCGTCGGGCCCGATCGTGCGGCCGGCGGTGAGCGCGCGCGCCGCAGCGAGACCGACCATCGCCCCCGAGACGGCAGCGACGTCGCGGCGCTCGGCCCCCATTTCGGCGAGCACGGCGTCGATCGCGTCGCGCGGGGTCAGAGCGGGCTCGGTCACTCGGATGGGCAGGCCGTCGTCGTCGAGCCCGTCGTACACGGTGTACGCGAACTCGCGGCGCCGCGCGTCGGTCACGACGGCGAAGCGCGGAAGCGCGGCGAACGGATCGGCGAGGAGGATCGCCAGCGCCGCGGCGTCATGACTCACGACGGGAACGACCGGCACGCCCCGACCCTGCGCGAAGGCCCGTGCCGCGGCGATACCGACGCGCAGCCCCGTGAAGGGCCCCGGCCCCATGCCCACGGCGACGTGGCTGATCTCGACGGACGCGGCAGCCCCGGTCTGGCCGAGGGGGCCGCGCTCGGCCGCGGCGAGCGCGGCGACGAGCAGGTCTCCGATCACCTCGGCGTGGCCGAGGGGATTCGGGCTGGCCAGATCCGCGCAGACGACGCCGTCGGATTCGACGACGGCGACGGCGGTGCCGAGCGAGGTGTCGATGCCGAGGATCACGCATCCAGGGTAAACCGCGAGACGGCGACCGCGCGCCGAGCCCGCGGCTGAACCCACAGCGAGGGTGGCGTTGCCGCCGGGTCACGGGGATGCCGCGCGGCGGGGAGCCTTAGAGACCGCCCCGGCCACCCGGGTCAGGGGCGCCGGAAGATCGTCACGCGGCGCGGGCTGTCATCGTCGAGAACGTCCTCTGCGACCCCGGCCACGGACGCGTTGCGCGGAGCCTCGAGCTGCGTGGCCGCCTCGCGGTCGAGCTCGACCTCCCACCACCGGTCCGCGATCGACGCCGCGAACGGCGCGGCCCACTCGGCCACGACGACCGACCCCTCGTAGTCGATGTCGAGGTCGTCGAGCTCGGGCGCCGAGCCGAGGCGGTACGCATCGACGTGCACGAGCGGGGCACCGCCGCTGAGCGATGGGTGCGTCCGGGCGATCACGAACGTCGGGCTCTGGATCGGGCCGCGCACACCCAGGCCCGCCGCGATGCCGCGGGTCAGGGTCGTCTTGCCGGCACCGAGCGGACCCGTCAGAACGACGAGTTGGCCGGGGCGCAGCATCCGCCCCATGCGTTCGCCGAGGTCTTCCATGTCCGCCGGCGCGAGGATCTCGTGCACGCCGACGAGCGGATCCAAGCCCGTCACGACGCGACCTGCCGGCGCGGCACGCGCGCCCCGATCCGCGTGACGACCTCATAGTTGATCGTCCCCGCCGCGTCGCTCCAGTCCGATGCCGCGGGCTGGCCGAGCGTGGGATCGCCGAAGAGCACGACCTCGTCGCCGAGCGAGACGGGGTGGTCGCCGACGTCGACGACGAACTGGTCCATCGCGATGCGGCCCGAGACACGGAACTGGCGACCGCCGATCACGACGGGGCCGCGTTCGGATGCCTGGCGGGGGACGCCGTCCGCATAGCCGAGCGGCACGAGCACGAGCGTCGTCTCACGCTCGGTGCGGTAGGCGTAGTCGTAGGACACGCCCGTGCCTGCCGGGACGCGCCGAACGGCCGTGACGGCACCGCGCAGGGTCATGGCGGGCTGCAGGCCGAGCTCGGCCGATGTCCGGTCGGCGAACGGCGAGAGTCCGTACATGCCGATCCCGATGCGCACGCAGTCCAGTCGGGTCTCGGGCAGTGCGATGGCGGCGTACGTCGCGGCGAGGTGGCGGACGGCGGGGCGCAGGCCCAGAGCGGCCGCCGCCGCGATGCCGTCGAGGAAGACACGCAGGGCGGCGCGGTCCTCATCGTCGGATGCGTTCGAGAGGTGGCTGAACACTCCCTCGACCCGGAGCCGACCGATGCGCTCGAGACGGGCTGCTTCGGCGAACACGACCCCGTAGTCGGCGGGGGCGATGCCGTTGCGGGAGAGGCCCGTGTCGAGTTTGAGGTGCACGCGAACCGGATGCGGACCGGTCGCGGCGGCCTCAGCCCGTACGAGCTGGTCGTACGACGAGATCCCGAGCTCGATCCCCGCCTCGGCAGCCTCGCGGAAGTCGGCCCCCGGCGCGTGGAGCCAGGCGATGATCGGGGCCGTGATCCCCCCACGCCGCAGGGCGAGCGCTTCGGCGATCTCGGCGACGCCGAGTCTGGCGGCCCCGCCCTCGAGGGCAGCGACCGCCGAGCGCACGGCGCCGTGCCCGTAGCCGTCGGCCTTCACGACCGCGATCACCGCGGTTTCGGTGAGGCGACGCAGGTGGCGCACGTTCGCCGTGATCGCACCGACGTCGATCGTGGCTTCGCGGGCGACGCCCGCGGGCAGGGCGCTCATGCGACGTCTCCCGCGCCGGGCGTCGCCTCGGCGATGACATACGCGGTCGCGAGCCCGGCGTCGTGCGACATCGACAGGTGAAGTGCCGTGATCCCGCGCTCGGCGACCGTCTCGGCGGTCGACCCGCTCAGCGCGAACCTCGGGCGCCCCGACGGCTCGGGCTCTATCGCGATCTCGGTCCAGTAGACCCCGTCGGATCCGCCGAGCGCTTTGATGAGCGCTTCTTTCGCGGCGTAGCGCGCCGCGAGCGAGCGGGCCGCGAGCGGCCGCTCGGCGGGGGCGAACAGGCGCGTGAGCAGGCGCGGCGTGCGCGAGATCGAGCGTTCGAACCGTTCGATGTCGACGAGGTCGACGCCGATCCCCACGATCATGCGCGAGCCGTCTACTCGACCGTGACGGACTTCGCGAGGTTGCGCGGCTGGTCGACGTCGAGGCCCTTCGCCGTGGCCAGGCCCATCGCGAAGATGTGCAGCGGCACGACCGAGAGCAGCGGCTCGAACAGCGGCCCGGCGAGCGGAATGCGCAGCACCTCGTCCGCCTTGGGCAGCACGGCCACGTCGCCCTCTTCGGCGATCGCGATGACGCGGGCGCCGCGCGCTCGGATCTCCTCGATGCCCGAGACGACCTTCTTGTGCATCTCGGCCGAATCGCGAGGCGACGGGACGATCACGAAGACGGGCTGGCCGGGTTCGATGAGCGCGATGGGTCCGTGCTTGAGCTCGCCGGCGGCGAAGCCCTCGGCGTGGATGTAGGCGAGTTCCTTCAGCTTGAGCGCACCCTCGAGGGCGATGGGGTAGCCGACGTGACGGCCGAGGAACAGCACGGAGCGCGTGTCTGCCATCCAGTGCGCGAACTGCTCGATGCGCGGCTGCTCGCGTTCCAGGATCTGCGCGATCTTGCCGGGGATCGCCTCGAGCTCGCGCACGTGGTCGGCGGCGTCTGCGGGTGCCAGCACGCCGCGGATGCGACCGATGTGCAGGCCCATGAGATACAGCGCGGTGATCTGCGCGACGAACGCCTTCGTCGAGGCGACGGCGACCTCGGGGCCGGCGTGCGTGTAGACGATCGCATCCGATTCGCGCGGGATCGTCGCTCCCTGCGTGTTGCAGATCGACAGCGTCTTGGCGCCGTGCTCGCGCGCGTACTTGACGGCCATGAGCGTGTCCATGGTCTCGCCGGACTGGCTGATCGAGACGACGAGCGTGTCGGGGCCGATGACGGGGTTGCGGTAGCGGAACTCGTGCGCCAGCTCGACGTCGACGGGGATCCGGGTCCACTCCTCGATCGCGTACTTGCCGACCTGGCCGGCGTAAGCGGCCGTGCCGCACGCGACGATGATGATGCGCGAGATGCCGGCGAAGAGATCGTCGAGCCCGTCGAGCTCGGGGATCGCGACCTGGCCGTCGTGGATGCGTCCGCGCAGCGTGTTGGCGACGGCGTCGGGCTCTTCCGACACCTCCTTCGCCATGAACGACGACCAGCCGCCCTTTTCGGCGGCCGCGGCATCCCACGTCACCTCGAACGGCTCGACCTCGACCGGCTGGCCGTCGAAGTCGGTCACCGTGACTCCGCCGGGCGTGATCGCGACGATCTGGTCCTGCCCGATGGCAAGGGCGTTGCGGGTGTACTCGACGAAGGCCGCGACGTCGGAACCGAGGAAGTTCTCGCCCTCGCCGATGCCGATGACCAGGGGCGAGTTTCGGCGCGCGCCGACGACGAGGCCCGGCTGATCCTCGTGCATCGCCAGGAGCGTGAAGGCGCCTTCCAGGCGCGCCACGACGTGGCGGAACGCCGCCGAGAGGTCTCCCGTGCGCTGGTACTCGCGACCGAGCATCGCGGCGGCGACTTCGGTGTCGGTCTCGCTGCGGAAGGTGAAGCCGTCAGCGAGCAGCTCCTCCTTCAACTCGGAGAAGTTCTCGATGATCCCGTTGTGGATGACCGCGAGCTTGTCGTCGTCGGCGAGGTGCGGGTGCGCGTTCTCGTCGGTCGGCGCACCATGGGTCGCCCAGCGGGTGTGTCCGATGCCGGTCGTCCCGTCAGGAAGCGGGTGCGCGGCGAGGTCATCGCGCAGCACCTGCAGCTTGCCCGCACGCTTGCGCATGTCGAGGTCGCCCGCACCGTCGATGACGGCGATCCCGGCGGAGTCGTACCCGCGGTACTCCAGTCGCGACAGACCGGCGATGAGGATGGCCTGGCTCTGCCGCGGGCCCACGTATCCGACGATTCCACACATGGACTCAATCGTAAGGCTTGCGAGGGTGCGAACCCGCTGAGAAGGCGGGAACGGCTCGTCAGAGCTTGCGCAGCAGCACGCGCTCCACGGCGTGGTTGGCCGCCTTCTGCAGCACGAGCGTCGCGCGGTGCTTGGTCGGCAGCACGTTCTCCTCGAGGTTGGGCAGGTTGATCGCCCCCCAGACGCCGCGCGCGTACTCCACGGCCTCGTCGTCGCTGAGGTGGGCGAAGTTGTTGAAGTACGAACTCGGGTTGGCGAACGCTCCGCGCTTGAGGGCGAGGAATCGGTTCAAGAACCATTCGGTGATGTGCTCGGAGTCGGCGTCGACATAGATCGAGAAGTCGAACAGGTCGCTCACGGCGACATCGTTGGGCGCGGGCGGAGGCTGCAGCACATTGAGCCCCTCGACGATGACGACGTCGGGTCGGCGCACGGTGACGTGGGCGTCCGGCACGATGTCGTAGCGCAGATGCGAGTAGAACGGCGCGCGCGCTTCGGGCGCTCCGCTCTTGACGTCGCTGAGGAACTCGACCAGCGCGCGCCGATCGTACGACTCGGGAAAGCCCTTGCGCTGCATGAGCCCCCGGCGCTCGAGCTCGGCGTTGGGGTAGAGGAATCCGTCGGTCGTGACGAGTTCGACCCGCGGCGTGCTCGGCCACCGACTCATGAGCTCGCGCAGCAACCGGGCGATCGTCGACTTCCCGACGGCCACCGAGCCTGCCACACCGACGACGAAGGGTGTCGTGACATCGGGTTCGCCGAGGAACGTGCTCGTGTCGACACCGAGGTGCTTCGTCGATGACGCGTAGAGCGACAGCAGTCGACTGAGCGGCAGGTACACCTCGCGCACCTCGGTCAGATCGAGCCGGTCGCCCAGGCCCCGGATCTGCACGACCTCGGTCTCGGACAGCGGCTGCTCGACACCCGCCGCAAGACGCGACCATTCGGCCCGCCCGATCTCACGGTAGAGCGAGTCGGCGAGCGTCGTCGTCACGGCATCCTCGGCTTGCATCGCGCCCATGCTAGTGCCTGTTGAGACCCACCCGGCGCCGCATGACCCGCCGCGGATCTGCAGCACCGCCGTGAGCCGACTAACCTGAACAGGTGCGCCTGGGAGTCCTCGACATCGGCTCGAACACCGTCCATCTGCTCGTGGCCGACGTCATCCCCGGCGGCCGACCGCTCGCGACGACGAGCCAGCGGACCATCCTGCGCCTCATGCGCTACCTCGAGCCCGACGGTTCGATCAGCGAGGAGGGCGTCGAAGCCCTCGTCGCCGCCGTCGCTCAGGCGCGCGAGATCGCCGCCGGCGAGAACGTCGTCGAGTTGCTCGCCACCGCCACGAGCGCGGTGCGCGATGCCACGAACGGCAAGTCCGTCATCGCTCGCATCGAAGCGGCGCTCGGCCAGGACCTGCAGGTGCTGGGCGGCGAGACCGAGGCGCGCTTCACCTTCCTCGCCGTGCGGCGCTGGTTCGGCTGGTCCGCGGGCCAGATCCTGCTCTTCGACATCGGCGGCGGCTCGCTCGAACTCGCAGCCGGGGCCGACGAACTGCCCGAGGCCGCCGCATCGGTGCCTCTGGGCGCGGGGCGCATGACGGTGCAGTTCTTCCCCGACGACCCGCCCGGCGACGAAGCCGTCGAACGGCTGCGGGAGCACGCGCGCAAGGTTCTGGCGCCGGCCGCGACGGCGCTCAGCACGATGCCCACCCCGGATCACATCGTCGGATCGTCCAAGGCGATCCGCTCGCTCGCGAAGCTCGTCGGCAGCCCCATGCCAGCATGGCCGGGCAACGAACGACTGCTCCTCCCCCGTGATGCGCTCGGGTCGTGGATTCCGCGGCTCGCCCGGATCCCCGCAGCCGCCCGCCAGGAGCTGCCCGGAATCACCCCCGACCGCACCTACCAGATCGTCGCGGCTGCGGTCGTGCTGCACACCGCGATGACGATGCTCGACGTCGACTCGCTCGAGGTCTCGCCGTGGGCACTGCGCGAAGGCGTGCTGCTGCGTTACATCGAGTCGCTGTCCTGGACGCCGCCCGGACTCTGACACGAAATCAGAGCGCGAGGCGCTCCCGCACGATCTCGGCGAGGCGGTCGGCGATCTCCTGTGCGACAGGGGCTTCGGATGCCTCGACCATGACGCGCACGAGAGGTTCGGTGCCCGACGCGCGCAGCAGCACGCGTCCTGAGTCGCCGAGTTCCGCTTCGGCCTCGGCGACAGCCTCGGCCACACCGGGATCGGCAACGCGCGTGCGATCGACGCCCTTGACGTTGACGAGAACCTGCGGGTACACCGTCATGATCGATGCCAGTTCGGACATCGACTTGCCCTGACGCGCCATCTCGGCCACGAGGTGAAGCCCCGTGAGCAGCCCGTCGCCGGTGGTCGCGTAGTCGCTCATGATGACGTGGCCGGACTGCTCGCCGCCGAGCGAGTAGCCACCTTCGGTCATGCGCTCGAGCACGTAGCGGTCGCCGACCCGGGTCTGCTCGACGGTGATGCCGTGATCGGCCATCGCCCGATGCAGACCGAGGTTGCTCATGACAGTCGCCACGAGAGTGTCGTCTTTGAGTCGGCCGCGCTGCTTCATCGCGACCGCGAGGATCGCCATGATCTGGTCACCGTCGACGATCCGCCCTGCTGCGTCCACGGCGAGGCAGCGGTCGGCGTCGCCGTCGTGGGCGATGCCGACGTCGGCCCCGTGCGCGAGGACGGCCTCGGACAGCTGGTCGAGGTGCGTCGATCCGACGCCGTCGTTGATGTTGAGCCCGTCGGGGTCGGCGCCGATGACGGTGACGCGCGCGCCTGCGTCGCGGAAGGTCTCCGGCGAAACGCCGGATGCGGCACCGTGCGCGCAGTCCAGCACGACATGGAGCCCGTCCAGGCGGTGCGGGAGCGAGGCGAGCAAGTGGATGACGTAGCGGTCCTCGGCATCCGAGAACCGGCTGATGCGTCCGACCTGCGCACCCGTGGGCTGCAGCTTCGTTCCCTGCATGGCTGTTTCGATGCGCGCTTCGACGACGTCGGGCAGCTTGACGCCACCCCGGGCGAAGATCTTGATGCCGTTGTCGGGCGCCTCGTTGTGCGACGCCGAGATCATGACGCCGAAGTCGGCGTCACGGTCGGCGACGAGGAACGCCGCGGCCGGGGTCGGGAGGACACCGGCATCGAGCACATCGACGCCCGACGAAGCGAGACCCGCTTCAACGGCGGCCGAGAGGAAGTGCCCCGAGACGCGGGGGTCACGCGCGACGACGGCTGTGAGCCGCTTGCCGGCGGCACGCCGCGCTTCTGCGGTGCGGCCCTGGCCCAGGACGACAGCAGTCGCCTGGGCCAGGGTGAGAGCGAGGTCGGCGGTGAGGACGGGGCCGTTGGCCAGTCCTCGCACACCGTCCGTGCCGAACAGCGGCATCGGAGCGGTGCCGATCAGCGCTTCGAGTACTGAGGCGCCTTGCGGGCCTTCTTGAGGCCCGCCTTCTTGCGCTCGATGACGCGGGCGTCGCGCGAGAGGAAGCCGGCCTTCTTGAGCACGGGGCGGTTGTTCTCAACGTCGATCTCGTTGAGCGCACGGGCGATGCCCAGGCGCAGCGCGCCGGCCTGGCCCGAGTCGCCGCCGCCCGAGATGCGGGCGATGACGTCGTATGCGCCGGTGAGGTTGAGCACCGTGAACGGGTCGGTGATCAGCTGCTGGTGCAGCTTGTTCGGGAAGTACTCCTCGAGTGCACGGCCGTTGACCGTGATGGTGCCCGAGCCGGGGATCACGCGAACGCGCGCGATGGCCTGCTTGCGACGGCCGACGGCTGCGCCCGACACCGAGAGCACGGGGCGCTCGGCGGCGACGACGGTCTCGTCGACCGGGGTCTCGGTGGAGTAGTTGGTGGTGGTCTCTTCGATGTTCGCCACGAGTATGTCCTTAAATCTGGAAGCGGCGCTTACTGGGCGACCTGGTCGAGGGTGAAGGTCTTGGGCTGCTGGGCACTGTGGGGGTGCTCGGCGCCGCGGTAGACCTTGAGCTTGGAGAGCTGCTGCGCGCCGAGGCTGTTCTTGGGCAGCATGCCGCGGACGGCCTTCTCGACAGCGCGCTCGGGGTTCTTGGTGAGCAGCTCTTCGTAGGTGACCGACTTGAGGCCGCCCGGGTAGCCCGAGTGACGGTAAGCCTTCTTCTTCTGGAGCTTCTGACCCGTCAGCGCCACCTTGTCGGCGTTGATGATGATCACGAAGTCGCCCATGTCCATGTGGTTGGCGAAGGTGGCCTTGTGCTTGCCACGCAGAAGCGCGGCGGCGTGCGAGGCGAGGCGGCCGAGAACGACGTCGGTGGCGTCGATGACAAGCCACTCGCGCTGAGCTTCGCCAGCCTTGGGGGTGTAAGTGCGCGTCACAGTAGTACTGCTTTCTTATTCGAACGGAGATGTTCGTGAATCCCACTCCGGGGTGCTTCGACGTCAGTCCGGTCCTGTGAAGGTCCGGACCCTGATCGCGCCGAAGGGCCAGTGGAGGGCTCACGTTCGTGATGTCAGGTCAGCTGAGCCGACACCAAGGATCTACTCTACGGCATCCAGGAGCCACACTCAAACGTCGAGCCTGGACCACGCGGCACGTCGTATATAGCGGTGCAGCGCTGCCTATATAAAGAGGAGCAGCACACCGGAGGCGTTGAACACGACGTGGACCACGATCCCCGGGGCGAGGCGGCGTGTGAGCACGAAGAGCACGCCGCACGCCAGCCCGACCAGGATCGGTGCGAGCGCCCCCGGCCAGAGACCGGCACCCGGAACCCCGACCGGAAGGACGTGCAAACCCGCGAACACGAGGGTGGACACGACGACCGCGACACCAGAAGCCAGTCCCCGCCGCCGATGCGGGGGTGCATCCCAGAGAGCAGCGAGGAGAACGCCACGGAAGAACAGCTCTTCGACGACGGGCGTGATCGCGACCGCCCCGACCACGACCACGATGAGTGTGGGAACGGATGCTGCGCCGAACCCGACGAGCAGCGAGCCGGTCGTCGGTGCGATGACCTCCTGCAGAGCGCGCAGCACGAGTGCGACGGCGAGCCCGACCCCGACGTCACGCCAGCGCCATTGAAGCAGGCGACGCAGCGCCCCTCGGCGGGCACACCAGCGGATCGCCACGACGGATGCCACCAGCGGCGGGGTCGAGACGGCCACCAGCTGAACGAGCTGACCCCACCATTCAGGCAGCGAGACACCACGGAAGAGGACGATGACGACAGTCGTCATCGCGACGCCCGCACAGGCAACCAGCAGCGCCGGGATGGGCCGGCGATACAACGACGCTGACCCCGAGGGCTTCCCCGGGGTCAGCGTCGCGTGCGGGTCGTTCAGTTGATCTGTGTCCGGCGACGCGCCGCGACGGCGGCGACGGCGACGCCGCCGAGGCCGATCGCTCCGACGCCGGCCCAGATGACGGTCGCGGGGACCGTGCCACCGGTCGGGGGAAGGCCGCCTCCCGTGCCGACGCCGCCGGCGCTGGCGGGATCGACGACCGAGATGACGGTCGTGCTCAGGATCGTGTCACCGTCGCGGACCGTGATCGTGAAGCTTCCCGGGGTGGAGGCGGTGAAAGTGGCTGAGGCCGTGCCGTCGGTGACGGGCTTGACGACGCTCGCGTAGGGTGCGCTCGCTGCCATGACGATCGAGCTGAGCGTTGCACCCCTGCTGCCGGCGACGGCGAACGTGACCTGGAAGCGGTCGCCGAGGCCGGTGGCCGTGATGATCGTGGACTGGCCGGGCACGATGGTCGGTGTGGGAACGGTGATGACGGCTGCGGGCGGATAGCCGTCGGCAACGGCCGCCGAAGCGGTCCCGATGAGCAGTGCGCCGGCGAGGCCGACGGCGGCGAGTGTTTTCTTCAGCATGTGTCTTGTCCCTCGGATGTAAGTCGTAAATTCTGAGGTAGCGCGCCAACGCCGGTGAATTTCTCGTTTATCCGATGCTACGTAAATCGCCCGGGTCCGCTCCATGCGAGTTGCGCCTACCGTATCCGGGGAGATTCCCTGCTCCGGAAAAACACCCTCACCGAACATCGCGGATTAAGATTCCGCTAATGTCCCCCATCCGACGGACAGGACCGAACTATTTGTCCTCCCTTTGGGGGACAAATAGTTCGGATAATGTCCACCGTACGGTGGACAGGTTTCGGATTCGCGACGGGGCTCCCCAAGGCCCCAGAATTCACGTCAATCTCGTGCGGATACTGTCTGACCACTCAGCCCCAGGCGGTGCCGACAGCGGCCAGCACGACGTACGACGCGTTGAAGCAGGCGTGGGTGAGCACCGCCGCCCAGACACGACCGGTGAGCACCACGAGCAGACCACAGACCAGTCCCAGACCGGCGACAGCCAAGATTCCGCTGGGGTCACCACCTGCCGTAACGGCGTGGGCGAGAACGAACACCCCCGCACTCGCGAGCACCGAGATCACACCGGCCGCACGGTGACCGAAGGGCCGCCGCAGCACGGTGTAGACCGCCACCAGGATCACGACGCGGAAGAAGAACTCTTCGACGACGGGTCCGACGAGCACGGCCCCTCCCCCCTCGACGAGCCAGGTCCCGACGCCCAGCCGACCCTCGATCAGCGGGTAGGAGGGAAACGGCGCCCGCCCGGTCAGAGCGATCTCGACCCAGCCCTGGACGATGCGCAGCATCCCGGCGATCACCACGCCGTAGATGACGTCGACCGGGCGGAATCGGAAGAGACCGACCGGGCGCGACAGCGACAGCGCGTACACGCACACGGCCGCCATCCCCACCCAGAGCACGACCATCGAGAGCACCGCCATCGCCGGCCAGACCTGCGTGACGGCGGCAGCTGCCAGCAGCGACAGCGCGAGCCCGCCCAGCGCGATGGCCAGCAGAGGTTCCCGCCAGTGCCGCACCGTGCGACCGCCGAGCCGCCAGTCGGTTCGGGGCGTTCGTGGCGGGCGAGCCATCGGCGGGCTCACCGGCCCGGCGTCGTCGGATACGGCCTGATAGCTAGAGTGGTCAGCCACCCGTCCACGTTAGCCCCGACTTCGAAGGGCCCGATGTTCGACATCCTCACCGTCTGCACCGGCAACGTCTGCCGGTCCCCTCTCGCCGAGCAGTTGCTGCGCGCGCGTCTCGGCGACCTCGGCGCGAGGGTCTCCAGCGCCGGAACGCACGCCCTCGAGGCGTCCCCGATGACCCCCGAAGCGCGACACCTCGCGGTGAATCTCGGTGTGCCCGAACCGGATGCCGATCGCCACCGGGCGCGATTGCTCACCGAGGAGCTTCTCCGCTCTTCCGGCCTCGTTCTGACCATGACGCGCGACCATCGCAGGGCGGTCGCGGAGATCGCGCCCTCGCGCGTGCGGTCGACGTTCACCATCCGCGAGTTCGCTCGCCTGGCCGCGGCCGCGCCCGTCGGCGCTGTCCGAGAGGCGGTCGCCGCGGGCGGGCCTGAAGCGTCGCGGAAGGTCCAGGCGCTGGCGGAGGTCACCGCGATGATGCGCGGAGAATCAGCGCCTCCGGCCGACCCCGCAGACGATGACGTCATCGATCCGTATCGCCGCCCGTGGGCGGTTTACCAGCGATCCGCAGCTCAGCTGCAACCGGCGATTCTCACCGTGACACACGTCCTGCGAACCGCTCTGGCCGGCTGACGGCGAACCAGCCGACGATGATGCGCGCATTCGCTCCTGTGTAAGTATTGGCCGCGACCGCGCGACACCGAGAGGCGACATGGAGCTCACCGACTACATCCGGATCCTGCGAAAGAACTGGATCATCATCGTCGTCGCTGCCCTTCTCGGGGTCGCTGCTGCAGCGGGCTACTCGCTGACGAAAACACCGCAGTACGAGGCGCGGAGCACGGTCTTCGTGTCGACGCAGACCGGGGGGACGATCGGTGAGCTGCAGCAGGGGTCGAACTTCACACAGTCGCGCGTGATCACCTACGCCACGCTTGTCACGACCCCGATCGTCATCAACCCCGTGATCGCCGAGCTCGAACTCGGCGTGACGGCGACCGAACTGGCCAGTCAGATCGAGGCTTCCAGTGCCGTGAACACGACGCTCATCACGATCACCGTGACGGATTCCGATCCGCTGCTCGCGGCTGAGGTCGCCAACGCGCTGGGGGCCAGTCTCACCGCCGCCGTCGAATCGATCGAGACAGTCGGCGAAGCGGAGAGCCCCGTGCGTCTCACGAGGGTGCGCGACGCTCTGCCGCCTCTCAGCCCGTCCAGCCCGAACATTCCGCTGAATCTCGCACTCGGAGGATTGGTCGGACTCGCCGGGGGCCTCGCGGTCGCGGTCCTTCGAACGGCGCTCGACACCCGCATCCGCACGCCTCGCGACGTCGAGCAGGTCACGGACAGACCGCTCATCGGCGCCATCGCCTTCGACCCCAAGGCGAAGGAGCGTCCGCTCATCGTGCACGCGGATCCGCTCAGCCCCCGAGCCGAGTCATTCCGTGCGCTGCGGACGAATCTGCAGTTCCTCGACATGGGCGGCAGGTCATCGTTCGTCGTGACTTCGAGCCTGCCCAATGAGGGAAAGTCCACGACGACCATCAATCTCGCGATCGCCCTGGCAGACGCAGGAAAACGCGTCGCGTTGATCGACACTGACCTGCGCAAGCCGAAGATCGCCGAACACCTCGGGCTCGAGGGCGCCGCCGGCCTCACCGACGTCCTCATCGGGCGAGCCGACGTGACCGACGTCATGCAGACCTGGGGGCAGCGGAGCCTCTATGTGCTCCCGGCGGGGAAGATCCCACCGAACCCCAGCGAGCTGCTGGGATCGAAGCAGATGAATTCCCTGCTGGGGATGCTCGAAGCGGAGTTCGACATCGTCCTCTGCGACGCCCCGCCGCTTCTTCCCGTGACCGACGCGGCCATCCTCGCGCGAGCCACCAGCGGCGCCATCGTCGTCGTCTCGACGCGCAAGACCAACCGCCACCAACTCTCCGACGCTGTCGAGATCCTGGGCACGGTGGGCGCGAAGATCGCCGGCGTGGTCCTGACCATGGTGCCGACGCGAGGGCCGGACTCTCACTACTCCTACGGGTACGGGTACGAATACCGAAGCGCCCCGGAGGCCGAGGCACAGGAGACCGAGAAGCGCCCGGCGGTGCGCGCCGCCGCGCGTTCGCGGCCGACCGCGGGTTCGGCCACGCCCCCGGTCGAGACGGCTACCACTCCGCACACGCAGGAGGACACGGACTGGCTGGATGCGACCTTCGGGATCGACGCTCCGCCCACCCCCGAGGGGCGCAGCCGCAGCTCCCGCCGGTGATACCGAAAGACGCCCAATAGTCGCCGTTGAAATGTGCGCAAATTGGACGTATTTGCGTAATGCGGACGCATAAGAGCATTCCTCATCGGCTCGCGGATATGCGCCTTTCGCATATTGCACTCCGCATGTCGGGCGCCTGCTACCGTTGCTTTCGCGATCGCGATTGTGAAATGCGCCCGAGATATCTCCTCGCGATCGCACACGGCACGGCTACGAGCCGGCGATGACTCCCGACGGCGAAAGGCGCAGTTTCAACAGTGGATATTTCGGCAAGCGGCGCATCTCTCACGACGGAATCGATGCGCTCGCCGGCCGCCGGATTATCGCCGACCGAATCTTCGCCCGACGGCATCGGGTGGCGCCGGCGATATTCCAGGCGTCTCCTGCTCAGCGACCTCCTCGTCCTCGTCTGGGTCGTGTTCGGGGTGCACGTGTTGTGGTTCGGAACCTCTTCGGACGACGTGGAGGGCCTCCCGCTCGTCCCCTACTGGGTCTTCTCGTTCGTCCTCGTGGCCGCCTGGATGGGGGCGCTCGCGCTCTCTGACACACGGAGCGATCGTGTGATCGGCGTCGGAACGACGGAGTACGTGCGGGTAGCCGATGCGAGCTTCCGACTCTTCGGCGTCATCGCCATCCTCGCGTTCCTGTTCCGCGTGGATGTCGCGCGAGGCTACCTGCTCATCAGCCTCCCGCTGGGCGTGGCCGTTCTGGTCCTGACGCGATGGCTGTGGCGCGGCTGGTTGGACGCTCAGCGACGGATGGGTGAGTACTCGGCCCACGTTCTCCTCGTCGGCTCGGTGGAATCCGTGGTGCAGGTCTCGCAGGAACTCGCCCGCACACCCGCTGCGGGATATCGCGTCGTCGGTGCGTGTGTTCCTTCCGGCCGCGTCTCTGGGACGGTGCCGGGCAGCGACATCCCCATCATGGGAGACGTCGACTCTGTCCAGAGCGCGATCGCGGCGTCAGGTGCAGACACCGTCGCCGTCACGAGCACGGACGATCTGCCACCGCACAAGGTGAAAGAGATCTCCTGGACGCTCGAGGCGGGTCGTCAGCACCTCGTCCTCGCTCCGAACATCGTCGACATCGCCGGCCCGCGCATCCATACCCGACCGGTTGCGGGCCTGCCCCTGATCCACGTCGAGACTCCGCGCTTTTCACGAGGGCAGCGCTTCGTCAAGAGGACGTTCGATATCGCATCGTCCTCCGTGCTCATCCTCCTCCTCTCGCCCGTCCTCCTGGCGGTCGCCATCGCCGTGAAGACCACGAGCCGCGGCCCGCTGCTCTTCAGCCATGAACGCATCGGCATCAAGGGCCAACCATTCCGCATGCACAAGTTCCGCTCGATGCGCGTCGGTGCCGACGACGAACTGGCCGCCCTTCTCACGGCACAGGGCACCGCGAAGCAGCCGCTTTTCAAGATCCAGAATGATCCACGCATCACCCCCGTCGGCCGGTTCATCCGGAAGTACTCCCTCGACGAGTTGCCCCAGCTCTTCGACGTCCTCACCGGCTCGATGAGTCTCGTCGGTCCCCGACCTCAGGTCGCAGCCGAGGTTGCCCTGTACACCGACGCCGCACGCCGTCGCCTGCTCGCCCGTCCCGGGATAACCGGGCTCTGGCAGGTGAGCGGCCGCAGCACACTCGACTGGGATCAGACCGTTCGTCTGGACCTGTACTACGTCGAGAACTGGTCGCTGCTGGGTGACATCGCGATCCTGGCCAAGACGATCCGCGCGGTCGCCGCCCCCGGCGACTCTGCGATCTAGCCTTCCGTCACGCCCGGCTCCGCGCCGAAAACCTCCCCGCCCCACCGATCACCCAGGACTGCATGTACGCCAACGATCCCCTCGTGCTGGAACTCCTCGCGCTCCTCAAAGCCCACGGAGTCCGCAATATCGTCATCTCGCCGGGCAGCCGTCATTATGCGTTCACCCGCAGCTTCGAGAACGACAGCTTCTTCACGCTGCACTCGGTGGTCGACGAGCGTTCGGCGGCTTTCTTCGCACTGGGACTGATCCAAGCGACGGGTGCGCCCGCTGCGACGATCTGCACCTCCGGGACCGCTGCCGTCAACTACGGTTCTGCGATGGCGGAGGCCTACTACCAGAAGCTCCCTCTCGTCGTCCTGACCACCGATCGTCTGCCTGAGTTCCTCCATCAGATGGAGGACCAGATGTTCGATCAGACGCGTCTGTTCGAGGGGTTCTGCCGCTACACGGCCCATCTTCGGCCGATCGGCAATCCCCGGGACGCCTGGTACTGCAACCGCGTCATCAATGAGGCGCTGATCGAGGCGAAGAGCGCGGGCGGCGGGCCCGTGCACATCAACATCCCCCTCGCGAACCACACGGGCATCGCGTTCAACGTGCGCGCCCTCCCCCGCGCGAGGGTCATCACCCGGCACCCGATCGAGGGCGACGGACCCGACTGGGGCGAGGCAGCCCGACGGCTCCGCTCCCAGCGCGTGATGCTGGTCTGGGGTCAGGGACCGAGGCCGTCCGCGGACACGTTGGACGCCCTCGAAGCCTTCCTCGACACGTTCGACTGCGTGGTCCTGGCAGACCATCTCTCCAACCTCCATCAATCACGCCGCGTCGAGCTGCCTCTGGCCTTCCTGAAGAGCAAAGAGTCCAGACCCGGGGCGCTCAAACCCGACGTTGTTCTGACCTTGGGAGGGAACATCGTCTTCAAGGACGAGCTCAAGAACTATCTCGACGGAGCGGAGTTCGAGCACTGGCGGATCGATCCCGACGGAACCGTCTCTGACCCGTTCCGTCGCCTCAGCGATGTGTTCCCCACCGAACCCGGCCGATTCCTGCGGTCACTGGTCGACGTCGACGGGGGCGTCCACACGGCGGCACCGTACGCCGGCAAGGTTCTTCGCGCGGCGAGCTCGGTGCCGGCACCGGCTCCTCCGCACGGCGAGCTGGCGGTGATCGGCGCCGTGCTGCGCGCACTGCCTGCGAACAGCGCGCTCCACATCGCCAACAGCGCGCCGATCCGGATGGCGCAGCTCTACGACGTGGATACCTCTGTCGATGTGTTCTGCAACCGTGGGGTCAATGGGATCGACGGGTGCATGTCGACAGCGATCGGCTACGCGGCGTCGACGGATCGCCCGACCTACCTGATCATCGGCGACCTCACCTTCTTCTACGACATGAACTCCCTCTGGATCAGGGACCTCCCCCCGAACCTGCGCATCGTCCTCCTGAACAACGAGGGGGGCGCGATCATGCACTCCCCGCTGCCGTCGAGCTACACCGTCGCGGCGCAGAAGCATGTCACCGCAGGCCACTCCGCCACGGCGCAGGGATGGGTCGAATCGCTGGCGATCGGCTACAACGCGGTCGGAACGGCGGAGCACCTTCCGGACGGAATCGCCTGGCTGACAGACCCCGCGACACCCGGCCCCCGCGTTCTCGAGGTCTTCACCGAGAAAGTGTCCGACATCCGCCAGCTCAAGGGCTACTACACGACCATCTCGGAAGGCCCCGGAAGCAATACCCTGCACCGTCGCGCCATCCGATTCGCTCGAAGAGTGCTGCGCAAGCTCGGAGTCATGCGATGAACGCGAAGGACGGGATCGGGCACCTGCCCGGCAGAGCAGCATCCGGAAAGGGAGTGCGCCGATGAGTACACGACGTCGCTGGAAGTCGCGGCTGCTCGGACCCGTGCGCGATCGCCTGACGCGAGTGCGGATGTCTCGGCCGTATGAAGTGACCGTGGTGTCGAAGGCTCTGCGCTTCGACGGACGCGTTGCCGTCGTCACCGGCGCGAGCGGAGCTGTGGGCCGCGCCATCGCCATCCGGCTCGCTGCGGACGGCGCCGAGATCTACGCACTCGGCCGGAACGCGGACAAACTCAGCGCCGTCACCGAAGAGATCGGCGCATTGGGCGGGGTGTGCCATCCCGCCGTGGTCGATCTGGACGACATCGTGCAGATCGATGCGTTCTTCGGCGCTCTCGATCGAATCGACATCCTCGTCAACTGCGCCGGTGGAAGCGCCCGGGGCGCCAACAAGCCCGTGTGGGAGCAGTCGATGGAGGTCGTGGACGGCGTCCTGTCCAGCAATCTCCGTTCCGCCATCGCGTGCACCAGAGCAGCCGCCGCGAAGATGGTCGCCGCCCACTCCGGGAAGATCATCAACGTCGGCTCGGTCCTGGGATCGCACGGCAAGGCGAACTTCGCGGAGTACGGCGCGTCGAAGGCGGGCCTCGTCGGCTACACCAAGTCGGCGGCCATCGAGCTCGGCGCCCACGGGGTGACGATCAACACCGTGTCCCCTGGCATCGTCCAGCGCGGCGAGCCCACCCTCAACGAGCTGGATCGTCTTCGCGGCACCAACGTGCTCGACAGGATCGGCCGCTCGGAAGACGTCGCGGAGGCCGTCGCGTTCTTCGCGAGCTCGGCGGCGGACTTCATCACGGGCCAGGAACTCGCCGTCGACGGCGGTCGTTCCCTGGGACTGCGCGGCGATGCGTGAGGCAGGCCACGTTCGCACCCGTCGAAAGCTCGGGCCCCGATGACCGATGACACGCTGAGCCGGGGCGCCCGCGGTGCGGGAGCGACGATCGCCGGCCAGGTCGCCACAATGGGTGTTCAGTTCGTGGGAACGATCATTCTCTCGCGACTGCTGTCCCCTGGGGACTTCGGGCTGATCGCCATGGTCGCGATCTTCGTCGGGATCGGCGAACTGCTGCGCGACTTCGGCATGCCCACCGCCGCGCTCCAGTCTCGCGAGCTGAGCAACCAGCAGGCCTCGAATGTGTTCTGGATCACCGGAGCGCTCAGCTTCATCGTCGCGATCGTCCTCGCGCTGTCGACGCCGCTGATCGTGGCTCTCTACGACGAGCCGCGCCTCGCCTCCATCGTGCCCGTCATGGCCGGCGTGCTGGTGCTGAACGGACTGCAGTCCCAGTACCAGGTGCGCCTCGCCCGCTCGATGCGCTTCACTGCGCTCGCGGGGAACAACGTCTTCGCCCGCTTCGCGGGCTTGGCTCTCGGCATCACGGGTGCCCTCGCCGGGTGGGGCTATTGGGCCCTCGTCGCGCAACTCGTCGGCCAGTCGCTCATCCTCCTCCTCGGCAGCGGCATCCTCACCCGCTGGTTGCCGAGCCGGCCACGGCGAGGAAGCGACTCGCTCCGCCTCGTCAAGTCCGGAGCGCACTTCGGCGGAGCGCAGGTTCTCACCTTCGCGGCCGACAATGCCGACACGCTGATGATCGGCGCGGTGTGGGGCGCCCCACCCCTGGGCCAGTACAACAGAGCCTTCCAGCTCTTCATGCTGCCGATCACTGCGGTGTTCAGTCCGCTCACGAACGTCGTGGTCCCCACGATCAACCGGGCGATCGAAGAAGGGCGCAACCCCTCTGCCGCGCTGATGAGACTCCAGACCGCGGTCTGCGCGCTCTCGATCTGGCTGCTCCTGATCACCGCGGTGACGGCGCCCTGGCTCATCCCGTTGCTGCTGGGCGATCAATGGTCCTTGACGATTCCGCTCATCCAGATCCTGGCGGTCGGAGGCGCTTTCCGTGCGCTCAGCCAGCCGAACTACTGGGCGTACATCGTGCATCAGCAGTCGCGTCAGCTCTTCCTGAGCAACGCCGTCACGAAGCCCCTTCAGGTCATGCTGATCGTGGGCGCGGCCTTCATCAGCGTGGAAGCCGTCGCGTGGGCGTATGCGCTCGGCCGCGCGATCACGTGGCCGATCAACCTGATCTGGCTCTGGCGCACGGCAGGTCAGGACCCGGTCCGGTTCGGGCTCAACGGAGGTCGTCTCCTGCTCGCGGGCGGCATCGGCTTCGCGGTGACGACACTGCTCCTCGACGCGCTGAGCATCGAAGCCGCAGGCCTCGCCGTCCTCACCGGTGCGGTGATCTCGACGATCGTCTACGGGGCGGCGATCGCCCTGACCCCGGGTGGCGTCAGGGAGATGCGTGGTTCCTGGGGTCTCGTTCGCACGGCTCTGCGCCGAAACTGACCACGGCAGCTCTCACGTCCGCGTGCTGCCCAACTCGGATCGCAGAAAGCTCAGGCCGCGCTCGCGCTCGTCGGCGATCATCTCATTGACCATCTGCCAGTCCAGGTCACCCCGCAACGCGTCGGCCACACGCTGGGCGTGTGCCGCAGCGTCATCCCCCGTCTGCACGAGTTGGCTTTCGAGACCGAACCGACCAAGCAGAGACTCGAACCGCGCCATCCCACGCTCCACGTTGCCCACCGCAACGAAAGGACGGTTGAAGATCAGGGCGAACACCGTTCCGTGGAACGAATCGGTGATCACCGCGTCCGCATCCCGTATCGACGCTATCCACTGTTCGATGGACGGGCGGGGAGCCAATCCGCTTCCCGCTGCGCCCTTGGCAGAGGGCACCGCGAGTGTCCGAACGGGCTTCCCGAGCACGGAAGGAAGCTCCTCGAGCAACTGACGGACGCTCGGGGACGTGTCGAGAACGTAGACGAAGACGCCCGGCCCGGTCTTCTCTTCTGGTCGCGCAAGGTCCACGAGGTGCTCGTAGTCGGCTCGGTCCAGAAGGAACGTCGGATCCGGCATCCGGACCGACGGGACGCCCCACATGCGCTCACAGATGGCGACGGCCGCATCTTCGCGGACGGAGATGGCATCGAAGCGCCCCGCCAGTGCCTTCGCCTTCGGCGAGCCCAGATGGGGGTCAGATGTTCCGAACGATGCGGCGAACGCGATCCGCCGCACGGGGGAATGCTCCGCAAGGCAGTCGAAGAGGTACGACTCCACATCGCCGTACTCGGTCCGCCACACCTGGTCGCTGCCCGTGATCATCGCCAAATAGGCGTTCGAACGCCGCCGCGGAACCCAGCGACCGAAAGTATAGAGACGCGTCGTCGAGAGGTGCCGCGTGATGAACCCTTCGATGCGGGAGTTCAAGATTCTGCTCCGCGCATCGAATCCGACCGGGCGCCGGGTGACCACGGTCAGGATCCGCAGGACATGCTTCTTCGCGGTGGATCCGAGCGGCATCTTCTCCGACACATCGGTCGTCGCAGCGAACCCGAGACCGCGGACCGCCTTCTGCAGCGCGAAAGCCTGCAGGATGCCGCCGTAGTTCCCCCGCCGGAGCGGCAGGGTGCGGATGAGCACGCGCGCTTGCGGGGCCGACGGACGCGCAGACGAGCTCGAGCGCCGAGAGCGGACCGCCGTGCGAGCGCGCACCACAAGAGCGCGCAGCCGCACGTAGCTGCGCCCCATGAGCTTCATCGTCAGCGCTTTCAGCGCGGTGCGAGGAGCGATCCGCACGCTGTCGGCGATGTCTGCCAGACTCACGTGCCGCCGGAGGTCATCCAGTGCACGGCCGGCGCTCTGCGCATCCGAGAGCCGCAGCGCCGTGCCGGCGCGGCTCACATACCAGGCGACGTCCCAGTGACGAAGAAGGCGACGGCGCCGCGGCGTCGCCGGCAGGGCTGCGGCCGCGCGGTGGACCGCGGCGCGGGACGTGTCGAAGTTCTCGAGTGCCGGGTCACGCGAATTCGACAGCGACCCCTCGCGGACGACGTGAAAGTACAGACGGTCCGGCAGGCACACGACCTTCCGTGCGCGCGGCAGGAGCGCTGCGACGGCACACAGATCCTCTTGCGTCGTGATGCGCGGAAACGGGGCGGGAGGGAGGACGGTCCGCCGGATCAGCTTGTTCCACAGATACCCCTTGATGCGATCCGCCAACAGCAGGTCCATCGCGGCCGCGCCATCGACGGCGGCCCGGTACGGCACCCCGTCGGTCACCCCGACGTCGAGGCCCGACGCCAAACGCCACACGCCGGTGCAGATCACGACATCCGCATCCTCGGCGACGGCCTCGTCCACGAGACGACGCAGGATGGTCGGCGACCACTGATCGTCCCAGTCCACGAACCAGACGTACGCGCCTCGGGCGAGCTCCAGTCCGAGATTGCGTGCTTGCGCGGCGCCGACGTTGTCCTCGAGCGGCAGAAGGCGTGCCCGAGGTTCATCCGCGACGAAACCCTCGATGCGGGTCCGGGAGTCGTCCTCGGACGCATCGTCGACCAAGATGATCTCGATCTCTGCGTAGGTCAGCGCTCCGAGCGCGGCGAACGTCTGGTCGAGGTGCGCTCCTGCGTTGTGGACCGGCAGGATGACGGAAACGAGCGGGTCTGTGGGTGCGGTGGTTGTCAACGGCGGGTTCTCCTGGTGTGCGATGCGTCAAGTGTGTGAAGGTCGCGATCGTTCGCCTGATCCGGGCCGGCCAGCGACGCCGCTCGGAGCGCCAACACCAAGAGGATCGGCACGCAGTGCCCGTCGATCGTGGCGGGATTCCACATCACCTCGGTGATGCCTCCGACGAGCACGTAGGCGACCAGAGCGAAGCCGGCCGCCGCGGTCGCGGGATGCGACACCGTATGCCGGGTGATGCGCCAGATCATGAACAGGTACGCCGCGCAGGCGACCAGACCCCCCGCGAAGAACAGCAGGACCAGCTGGTTGTGCGGGAAGTTGTTGACCGGAAGCGCGCCGACGCCCTGCAGCTGCGCCCAGCGATCGATCCCGACGCCCAACAGCACGTCGTCTCCCACCGCCTGGATCGACCGCATCCAGATCCACCCTCGGTTGCTGAACGAATCCGGCGCCGCGGACGAGACGATCCAGACGCTTGCGAGGGCGCCGGCGACCACGATCACGAGCACGGAGCCGCGACGTACCGCCGGGCGCGCCTTGACGAGAATCCACCCGACGACGAGCGACGCGAGGAGCGCGACGATGGCTGTGCGCGACGTCGCCGCCAGCAGCACCAGGGCCGAAAGCCCCAGGATCAGGATGCGAAGCCGCGCGGCCCCGATGGCGAACGCGGCGATCGCGGCGAGCCCGGCGATCTGCGCGAGGTAGTTCTCCGAGGGGAAGGGCCCCCGGAAGATGGCGCCGAAGAACCCGCATTTGAACTGATCGCATCCCCGCCAGGACACAGAGAACGCGGAGGCCACCGCCGCGACGGCGAGACTGAGTCCCATCGCCGCGCCCACCGCGGAGACCGGGACAGGAGTGGTCGACAGGACGACGCCGACGAGGAGCCAGAACATCAGAGGGGCGAGCCGCGCGAAGATCTCGAGCATCGACTGCGTGGGGTTGGCGACGGCGTTGGCGAAGAAGAGGACGAACGTGACGAGTGCGGGAAGGAGGAAGTCCCCCTTGATCGCGCGCGTCGCCCGGGATCTTCCGTGCAGAAGCCCTACGAGGCCGATCGTCGCGCCCACGGCGATGATCGCGAACTGAGTGGTCGACCCCTTGCCGATCAACCCCGTTTCGTAGAGCGTGAGCATCACCAGAGTGGCCGCGAGCATGAGCACGCCGGTGGGCGCCCCCCGAGCCTCTCTCCACAGTGTGCGCCCACACGCGACCGCACAGACGGCCCCGGCGAGCACGATGAGGGTGAGGACGATCTGCTGCACCTAGGCGGCTCCGACCGTTTCGCTCCACGCGACGGCCGTCGCCGCGCGCCCGAACTTCGTCTGTCGTTTCCGGTCAGCCGTCGACATCTCGGTCTCGCTCAGCTCCTCGTCGAGAGACCGCCTGATCGCGTACGCGATAGCCTGCGGATCCGCCGAGGTGACCCGACCGGGGATGTACTCCGGAACCAACTGCTCGGCGACGGGGTTCCTCACCGCGACGACCGGCACGCCCGCGCTCGCGGCTTCGAAGTACACGTAACCGAAGGTCTCCCCCACGGCGGTGTGGATGAGTAGATCGGCGCGCGCGAACTCCGCTGCGACGCGATCCGGTGAGACGTGCCCCAGAAAGTCGACCTGGGATCGGACGCCTCGCGCGGCGGCGAGGTCCTCGAGGTCCCGACGCGTCGCGCCGTCGCCGGCGATAACGAGCTTCATGTCGGGGTCGGCGAGAAGGGCGAGCGCCTCGATCGCGAGACGCTGGTTCTTCGTCGTCGAAAGACTCCCCGCCATGAAGAGTCTCTTCCCGGGCGTCGAAGCGCCCGGCGCGGAGCGGCTCTCAGGCTCAGGCTCCGGCGAGGAGTCGAGGACATTCGGAATCACCGACACGCGGCTCAGGCGCAACACCGACCGCAGGTCGTCTGCCAGCGGTTCGCTGACGGCGACGACGACGTCCGCGCGCCGGTAGAGGACAGCAGCGATCGGCGCGAGCAGGCGGAGGGAACGATTCGTCGTCAGCTGCTGGCGCATGAGGGAGTGCTCCCACACGATCACGCGTCCGCGCCCTCGCCCGAGGAACAGGTACGGAAGCGCAGCCCAGAGCCCGACGAGGATCGTCGGTGCACCTTCGATCACGTGCGCGCGCGCCTTCACCACACGGAGCAGATTGAATCGGGCCGCTCCGCGCAGAGGCGGGCCGCAGACGATCGCATCCGGTGCCAGGGCGAAGTCCTGCGCGCCGCCTCCGAGACAGATGAGCTTCGTCTCCCACCCCGATTCGGACAGCAGCTGACGCAGTTCCATGAGCGCCTTCTCGATTCCCAGACGCGGCGCGATATGGGAAGCGACGATGTTCACGCTCCGCGTCTGCCGGGATCCGGTCTGCGAGGTCATCGGACGCTGGCCATCGCTCGCTCGACTCCTCGGCGTCCGAGTATCCCGGCCGCGCCGATCATGACGGGGCCGACCGACGGCAGTCTTTTCACTCGCCACGCCTCACCGACGACCCGCCGGACCCCGCCCACCGAACGGGCCTGCAGCGCGTACCTCAGGGTCTGACCGAACAGGAAGTCGACGTACACACGCGGGTCCCGTCCGCTGAGGGAACGCTCGGCCCAGGCGAACGAAGCCTCCCAATCGCTCCCCGCGGAGATCGACGAAGAACTCCCGACCCTGATGATCGTGAGCGTCTCGGGAACGTGATGGAACCGATACTGCGGGTGCTCCGAGAGGCGGAGGATCCAGTCCCAGTCCTGATGCCGCGAAAGCGACGCATCCCACGGCACGGAAACAGCGAGCTCGCGCGCGACGAGGAGCGTCGATGTGAACAGAGACGCCCGCCCCGAACCCGGTCTGCGCTTGCGGAACAGATACTCAGCAGGATCCTGGTCGGCTTGGAGCAGCCCCACCGGAATGCCGGAGGCCACCGTCGCGCCCGTCGTCGTCATCTGCTGGTCCACTCGCGACGAGATCACGGTGGCGCCGGTTGCGGCCGCAGCGTCGACCATCGTGACGAGCTTGTCCTCGAGCCACAGATCGTCGTCATCGAGGAACGCGATCCACTCCGACGTCGCCGCCTGGATACCGACGTTCCGCCCGTGCGCGCCGCGTCTGCCGCCGCCCGTGAAGACGACCTCGGCATCTCCGGCAGCCGCGAGCACACCGGCGGCCACGGCCGCGTCTTCCGCCAGGTCGGCAACGACGACGATCTGGGTCTCGACGCCGACCTGCGCCCTCACCGAGTGGATCGCTGATGCCAGCTCTGGGCGCCCGATCGTCGGGATGACCACAGAGACACGTGGGGGTGATGTCACAGAATGTCCTGTCCTCTCCTCCCGATTCGAAGATCGGAAGGGATCGTGAAAGAAACTCCGGTCGCCCCCAAGCAACCAACTCCTCAACCTGCCGATCGTCGGCGAGGCTCCAACCGACGATACCCGAGGTCCTCGACCTGGTCCCCTCGAACACGTTCACGGTTCGGCTCCAGCCCACCGCATATGGTGGATGGGTGACCGAGTCTGCGAAAACCCGGCCCATGCACGTTGCGGGCAAAACGTTCGCCTGGGCGCTCGGCGTTCTGCTGATCATGGTCGTCCTGACCTCTGCATGGATCGCCGTGCGTGGCGTTCTCGCCTACGGGCACCTCAACGCCGTTCAGGACGCCGCCAAGCAGGCGCGCGCTCAGCTGCACGATCCGCAGGCCGCAGCAGCGATGATCACCGAGATCTCCGCCGAGACGTCCGCGGCCCGTTCGCTCACGTCCGATCCGGTGTGGCGCCTGGCCGAAGGCCTGCCCTGGATCGGCCCGCAGCTTTCCGCGGTATCGACGATCTCCCAGTCAGCCGACGACGTGGCGAGCCACGCCCTCGCCCCCCTTGTCGCCGTCGCCGGTTCCTTCTCGATCGATGCGCTGCGGCCGCAAGAGGGGACCATCGATCTCGCAAGCTTCACCGAGATCGAGGAGGCCGCCGCGACCGCCGCGCGGGAGCTCGCCGTCTCGGCGGCCGATGTCGAGGGCATCGAACGCTCCCTTCTGCTGGCGCCGTTGCGCGATGCCGTGACCCAGGTGGGCGAGCTGTTCGATGAAAGCCTCATCGCCGCCGACACCATTGCAACGGTCACGACTCTGCTCCCTGCGATGCTCGGCGCCGACGGCCCCCGGGACTATCTCGTCCTCTTCCAGAACAACGCCGAATGGCGCTCCCTCGGCGGCGTCCCCGGCGCGATGGCTGTGATCCGCACCGACGGCGGAACGATGACGCTCAGTGCGCAGGATTCGACGAGCAGCTTCCCCCGTTATGACGAGCCGGTCCTTCCTCTCGGCGAGGAGGTCACCGCCGTCTACGGCAACCGTCCCGGACTGTGGCTGCAGAACGTGACGCAAGTCCCCGACTTCAGCATCTCGGGAGAGCTCGCCGGCGAGATGTGGCTGCGGCAGCACGGTCAGGAGGTGGACGGGGTGCTGTCGATCGACCCCGTGGCCCTGGCGTACATCCTCGAGGCGACCGGCCCCGTCACGGTGGGTTCCGGCGACCTGCTCACCGCCGACAACGCCGTGAGTGTGCTCCTCAACGAGGTCTACCTGCGCTTCGAGGAGCCCGCCGCACAGGACGCGTACTTCGCGGATGCCGCGGCGGCGGTCTTCGCGGCGCTGGTGAGCAGCGATGTCGATCCCGCTGCTCTCGTCGCGGCGCTGACGCGCGCCGCCGACGAGCACCGACTGATGCTGTGGAGCACGCACGAAGAGGACCAGTCGCTGCTGGCGGACACGACACTGGCAGGCGGGCTCCCCGCGAGCGATCGAGAGACCGCGCGCTTCGGGGTCTACCTCAACGACGGCACCGGCTCGAAGATGGACTACTACCTGACCTCCGCGATCGACGTCGCCTGGGAATCCTGCGCGCTCAGCGCGCAGGGAGCCATGGGCGATGCGACCCTCACGATCAGCTTGCAGAACGATGCTCCCTCGGATGCGGCCTCGCTGCCGGGCTACATCACGGGCCGCGGCATCTACGGGGTCCCTCCGGGCAGCGCGCGGACAGTCGGCTACGCGTACCTCCCCGAGGGCTTCGAGCTCGTTGATGCGCAGTCCTCCACGGGCGAGGGTTTCGCGGGCGGGATGCATGAAGGCCGTCGGGTTCTCAGCTTCACCGCCGAGCTCGCGCCGGGCGAATCGGCCTCGGTCACGATTCGTGCGCGTCCCGTGGCACCGTCCGCCCCGGATCTCGAGGTCCGGACGACTCCGACACTGAGTCCGTCGACCACTGCACTGGCCTCCTGTGAGTCACCGTAGACTCGGTGCACAGGACCCCACGCAAGGAGCAGCGATCCCAAGGAACACCATGACGAACCGCATCCGACGGATGCCAGCAATCGTCGCTCTTGCCGGAGCGCTCGTCGTCGGGGTTCCTCTCTCTGCGCAGGCCGGGACGATCTACCCTCCTTCGGATGCGTGCACCGCGGCGCCGGCGACAGCGTCGGCGGGATCCGAGATCGAGATTCGATGCGCGGCGTCGACGTTCTCGAGCGACGAGCGGGTGACCGTCACCGTCAGGGGCGCGAACGGCTCGGCAGCGCGAATCGGCATGGTCCGCCTCGGCATCTCGACAGCGAGCGGATTCGCTCGGTCCGAGACGGACGGGTCGCTGGGCGCCGTCACGGTCACACTGCCCGCGAACGCATCGGGCGTCTACCGCATCGCAGCGATCTCCGCATCCTCAGCAGGCGGCACAACAGCCGTCTCGATCGCTCCGCCCGGAGACGACCTCGCCGGCACGGGGCTCGGCAGCGGCGCCGTGGTCGGCTTGTGGGTCGGCGGCGGCGCACTCGTCGCAGCCGGCGCGACGCTCGCGATCGCGGCCGTCGCGCGTCGACGCCGGTTCGCCGACTGATTCGGGCGCGAAACCCGCTCAGGCCACGTCGGCGCGACGCTGCTGCTCGGCGACCCTGGCTGTCACGAGGATCGGCAGGTGGTCGCTGAGACCCTGCGGCAACGTGCGCACGTGCTCGATCTCGAAGCCGATCGACGTCGCGAAGTCGTAGTGACCACGGAAGAAGCGGTAGCGCGTATACGTGCGCGAGTCGCTGAGGGTCAGCTCGTAGCCCTGCTCGCGCACCTGCTGACCGAGATTCTCTTTGAACACGGGGTAGTTGAAGTCCCCCACCATCAGCGCAGGCAGCCCGGCGCCGAGCTGACCGAGTTCGGTCAGCGCCGCTCGGATCTGGTGACGGCGCAACGAGTTGAGCGCCGTGAGAGGCGCGGCGTGGAACGACGCGACGATGATCTCGCGGCCGTCGTCGATGTCGTGCAGCCTGACGCCCAGCATCCGCTCTTCCGCCGGCTTGAGCACGCGGTCGTGCAGCGACTTCTTGAGCGCGAGCGAACGCACCTCGAGCGCACGGTAGGTGTTCTCGCTGTAGTAGACGGCGAGACCGAGACGGTTGCGGGCCGTCGCGTCCGCCAGGCGCAGACCGCCGACCGTGTCGGGAATGTCTGTCGTGTCGACTTCTTGAAGACACATCACATCGGCACCGTGCAGCTCGACGAGATGCGCCAGCTCGCCCGCCGCGCGGTGCTTACGCAGGTTGTACGAAATCACCTTCATGACATTCCCAGCCTACGGCCGACGCCTGAGTGCGGCATGAAGATTCGCACGGAGGTCGTCAGACCTTTTCGCTAGAGTCCCCCCGTGAGCCCATCGACACCGCCTCGTGAGCGCGCCCGCCTCCTGCCGGCGGTCGGTCTCGGTGTGGCGGGACTCATCATCGCCGCGGTGCTGCTCATCGCGCTGGTGCGAGCAGGGGCATCGGCCGCTCCCAGCGCTCCTCGATCCGGCACCGAGGTGGTCGCATCGAGCCTCTCGAAAGCGCACCATGCCGCATCCGTCACCGCCGAGGGCTCGACCGAGCACGGCGCAGCGACATACCTGAGCGAGCAGCCGACGGCGTACTGGCTGACCCCCGAAGCCGAACCGCGCGACCGGGTCGGCGCGACCATCGCCGACCTCGCGCGAGAGGCACGCGAGCAGTCGGCCCGACTGGCGGTCGTCGTCTACGGTCTCCCCGGCCGTGATTGCGGCAGCCATTCCGCCGGCGGCCTCGCCCCCGCCGAATACGCGGAGTGGACGCGCACCATCGGCGAGGCTCTGCGCGATGCCGCAGATGTCAGCCCGATCGTGATCCTCGAACCCGACAGCCTGGCACTCGCCCCCGAATGCGGCAATGTCGACGATCGCGTCGAACAGTTGACAGATGCCGCAGCGGTCCTGTCGGGCGACAGCACATGGCTCTACCTCGACGGCGGACACTCCTCGTGGCTTCCGGTGAGCGAAATGGCATCGCTCATCGATCGGATCGGGCGCACCGACAGCGTGCGGGGCTTCGCGACGAACGTCTCCAACTACAACGCGACGGCCGACGAGATCGCGTACGCGCATGCGCTGGCGGATGAACTCGACGGCATGCACGCCATCATCGACACGTCGCGCAACGGAGCGGGATCCACCGGCGAATGGTGCAATCCGGGGGGCAGGCTGATCGGCGAGCGAGGAGGGACGATCTCCGACGCTGTCGTCGACACGAACCTGTGGGTGAAGCCGCCGGGCGAGAGCGACGGCACGTGCAACGGCGGGCCGCCCGCGGGCGAATGGTGGCCGCAGGCGGCGATCGACCTGACCCGTCGGGCGCTCCCCGGGTAAGCGATGCCCAGCGCCCCGGTTTTGCCCCGCCCATACTCTCGCGATACTCTCGCGAAGCGCGGACGACCGCTGGGGTCAGGCGCCGCGCAGGTTTCGTCATCCCTTCGAGAAGGCACCTGCACATGATCGCCCCAGCCGATTCCCCGAAAACCGCGGTCATCATCGAGGATGACCCCGAAATCCGACGCATCATCTCGGAAGTGCTCGAGGCCGCCGGGTTCTCGACCGTCTCGGTGGGAAACGGCCTGGATGGCGTGCGTGCCGTTCTGACGTATAAGCCCATGCTCACCACGCTCGATGTGAACATGCCGGGCATCGACGGCTTCGAGGCGGCACGCCGGATCCGGGCGCAATCGGACACCTACATCATCATGCTGACGGGGCTCTCCGACGAGGCTGACGTGGTGACCGGTCTCGGGGCGGGGGCCGATGACTACCTGCTCAAGCCTTTCCGCCCTCGCGAGCTCCGTGCCCGGATCGAAGCGATGATGCGACGCAGCGCGCGGCCTTCGTCGCCCATGACCCCCGTGCAGCCGTCTCAGGGAAGCGTCGGGCCATCGTTCCCGGGCGCGCGTCCGGCGACGGCCAGCATCCCGACCCGGCGTGAGCCCGACGTCGATCGTTCTGTCCCGTTCGACTCCGCCGCGCGGTCCCGCAGTTCCGCGGCCTCGGCCACGCCGCACACCGGCGGCGATGTCGTGCACCTCACGTCATCGCCGGCGGATGCGGATGCGAGCGTGCAGGAGTGGATGGTGCACCGCGATCTGAGGCTGCACCCCGAGAACCGGATCGTGACCGTGCGCGGTGACGAACTCGAGCTCACCCGCACCGAGTTCGACCTGTTGGCGACCCTGCTCGAGTCCAAGCGCCGGGTGCGCAGCAAGGCTGACCTGACCCTCGTCCTGCGCGGCGAGTCGTACGTCACGAGCTATTTCGTCGGGGATGCGGACAAGCGTGCGGTCGAGGCTCATATGACGAACCTTCGCCGCAAGCTGGGCGACAATCCTGTGAATCCGAGATACATCGAGACGGTGCGAGGTGTCGGATACCGACTGACCGCGGAGAGCGGCGCGCTATGACACTCCGATCGGGACACTCCGTTCCCCCCGGAGCGCCCCGATCGATCTCCGTCTGCTCCCTGAGGGCGAGGCCTCATCGTCGTGCCCGGTCCCCACGCCGAGCACACCCGATGCCCCCCGGCCTCGCCCTCAGGGAATCCTCTTCGTCAGACCTTGAAGCCGTGCTGGCGACGAAGCATCTTGAAGAACATCGACAGGGTCTGCACGATGGTCACGAACCCGACGATCGGCCAGCCGATCCAGAGGATCGTGGACTGCACCATCGGGTCGAGCAGGGTCCACACCATGGCGAGCGCGATGAGGACACCGACCACGACCACGAGCGGAGTCCAGTGCCCGATGCCGGATCCACGCTCCGCCTTGGCCTGCATCGCCCAGTTGTCGACCTTCTTGCGCGAGAGGAAACGGGTCCACGATCGCGCGAAGTAGCTCAAGCGGAGCCACATGTAGAGCTCGGCCGGGATCAGAGTGACGGCGAACAGGATGTCGCGGGCATTGCGGTTCTTCATCGTCAGCGCCATGCGCAGGTTCAGCAGCATCGCCATCCCGATCGGGATGAGCCACCACGGCGAGAACACGAAAGCACTGATCGACAGAGAACCGGCCAGCAGCGTCACGAAGGCCACCCGCACGAACAGGTTCGAGAGCATTCCGAAGTTCTCCAGCCACCGCACACGCAGGTTGGGGTGGAACGGCTGGCCCTTCGTATCTCCCCGCTGCCCCGGCCACATGAGCTCGATGGCGCCGTAGGTCCACTTGACCTGCTGCGCGTCCAGGGCGCGCAGGGTCGTCATGCCACCCACATCGGCTCGGGCGTACGGACTGATCTTCGTCAGGTATCCAGCGCTCTTGATCTGAAGCGACAGCAGCGAGTCTTCGACCTCGCTGTCCTTCACCCAGGGCGTCGACTGGTGGTTCTCTTCCATGACATCGCGCAGCGCATGGGTCGAGAAGATCGAGAACTGTCCGCCCAGCACCGCCATGTTGCGACCGCGAAGCAGGTTGTGCAGGTTGAAGGCGGCGAACTGCGAGCGCTGCCCCGTGATGAGGAACTTCGCGACGGGTCCCTTGATGGGCGCATCGTCGATCGAGTAGATGGCGGAGATCCCGCCGATGCGGGTGTCCGACGTCGCTTCGGCTTCGAGATACTCCACAGCCCGCGCATCGGCGACGGTGTCACCGTCGACGCCGAGCAGGTAGTCGTAGCCTTCGACGAGCGTGTAGCCGTAGTTCAGGGCGCCGACCTTCTTGTCGGGGTTCTTGCCGATGTCGTGGACGAACACCTCGGTGAACTGCTCACCGAGCTCGGTCACCACTTCGTGGGGCCCGGCGAGTTTCGACGCGATCCGAACCGTGGCGTCGGAGGTGTTGTTGACCACGACGTGGATGACGTCGGGCACCCGGGTCTGGTCGAGGAGCGATCGGATGACGGCTTCGATCGACTCTTCTTCGTTGTACGCGGGGATGACGCATCCGATGGTCGACCGATGGATGGTCGAGACGTCGAGGACCGCTTCGAAGTCGTCGGCGAAGCCGGCAGCGCGAGGCGACGCGAGTTCGATGGCTGTCTCGTGTGCGGAGAAGCGCTGGTCCATGATGCGGGTCCTGTCAGGGGTGCGTGAGGCGATGAAGAACACTCTGTCGAACGGTCCGCAAGCGGCCGCTGAGAATGCCACTCCGTCAGCGCAAGATTCGCGCAAGGTTTCCCCGGGGCCGCGTCGCGACGCCGGCGCGCTGGACGATCACCTCCCTCCGCCGGACTCGCGTACGCGTTCGATCTGGTTGAACCAGCTCGTCCTCGCGGCAGCGGTCGTGCTCACGTCGGTGCTCGTGATCGCGCTGCAACCGGAGCTCTTCTCGCAGAGCGCCCTCGGCGCGGGGGTGTTCGCCGTGATCTTCATCACGATGGCAACACTCGTCGCTCCCTGGCCGCGACTGTCGCGTCGACACGTGGTCCTCGTTCCCCTGTTGGACGTGGTCGCGGTCGGCCTGATCGCCAGCGGAACACAGCTCCGCTTCAGCTACTTCTGGGTTCTGCCCGTGATGTGGGTGGCGACGCACTTCGCCACGCGGGAACTGGTCGGCACGCTTGCCACGATCACGGTCCTCCTGGTGATCGACGCCGCTCTCTATCCCGGGGTCGGCACGTTCTTGCGCCTGGTCATCGTCATCGTCTCGCTCTCGTTCATCGGGATCACCGCTCGTCTGGCCGCGCGGAAATCACGTGCGCTGCGCAGGCTTCTGCAGCGACAGGCGACGCGACTGCACCGCACGGTCGAACGACGGTCCGAGCAGGAGCGGAAGACGACCGAGATCCTCAACGGCATCGACACCGGAATCGCCCGCCTCTCCCTCGCCGGCGGCGTCGTCGCCGTCAACGACACCTACGCGCAGCTCTACGGCCTCGACCCTTTCGACCTCGAGCTGCCCGCGAAATCCGTGGAGTACGACGACCTCCGAGGAATGCCGATCGCGCCTTCGCAGCGGCCGTTCGCCCGCGCCCAACGGGGCGAGACCTTCAACGACGATCGCGTGTGGTTGTACACGGCACAGACCGAGTGGCGTGCCCTGTCGATCACGTCGAAGCGCTTGAACAAGACGGCGTCGGAGGGAACGACGATGCTCTTGGTCGTGACCGACATCACGGCCATCACGCAATCTCAGCGCGAACGAGACCGCCTCACAGCGATCGCGTCGCACGAGCTCAAGCATCCGCTCACCGTCATGATCTCCACTGCGGATCTCGCGCTCGAGAGCGACGAGCTCACCCCCGCGATCCGGGAACGATTCGAGACGATGCTGGGAGCGAGCGAGCGGATGCTCGCGATGACGTCGAGCATGCTCCGCACCTCGCAGCCGACGCTCTCTTCACGAGCACCCTTCGAAGAGGTGGACCTTCGTCAGATCCTGTGGGAGTCGGCAGAATCCTTCCGGCCGGCGGCGCTGGCGCAGGAGGTGGCGCTGCACCTTGAAGCGGAGCACGCGCCGTCTGTCCACGGCGACAGCTTCCGCCTGCGGCAGGTGATCGACAACCTGATCAGCAATGCCATCAAATACACCCCTGCGGGCGGGCAGGTGCAGGCCGAAGCCCGCATCGACGGGTCCAGCGCCGTGCTCGTCGTGAGCGATACCGGCATCGGGATCTCCGAGCAGGACATTCCCCGTATCGCCACCCCGTACTTTCGTACCGAGCCTGCCCAGGGGCACGCACGGGGCACGGGTCTCGGGCTGAACATCACGAAGGAGATCCTGGCCGCGCACAGCGGGACTCTCACGATCGCGAGCGAGCTCGGCGCGGGCACCACGATCGAGGTACGGCTGCCGCTCAGGCGCGCGGCGACCGTCGAGAACGAAGGGACCCCGCGATGATCGACGCCGAGACGATCAAGGGGACGATCTCGATCACCCTCGCCGCTTTGACGACACTGGCGGTGATCGCGTCCATCGGCATCACGTTCCTCCTTCGGCCGGGTCGGACCACGATCCTGTGGGCCTTCGCCTTCACCCTCGCCATGGCGTCGACCTTCGCCACTGCCGCGGGCGAAGCGACCGACGAAGAGACCCTGCGGCGCCTGGGACTGGGTGCGCTGATCGGAGCACCGGCCTTCCTGCTCTCCGGGTTCCTCTCCTATTGGGGTCGCCGCGATCACGCGTGGACGGGCGCCGTCGTCGCATCCGCATCCGCCCTGATCCTGGTTCTCGTGCCCGACGACGCCTACACCTTCGCGTACTACTGCGTGTTCCTGGTCGCAGCGTTGTTCGCCGGGGCTTTCTTCGTGGTCTGGAGTCGCTCGCGCGCCAGACGCCGCGACCGGGCCCTGATCCCGCTGGCAGCCGTTTCGCTCGCATTCCTCGTGCTCGGCATCGCGGTGTTCGCCGTGGGGCTGCTGGCCCCCGCAGAGGCGGCATCCGAGCTCGGCGTGACACGACTCGTGTCGTCGATCGGAATGCTGGGGTACGTCGTCTGCGCGGCGATCGCCGTCGTCGGCATCTCGCTGCGCCAGGCAGTTCGTGCCCGGAGGGCGACCACTCCCGGTGGTTGGACCGCGTTTCAGATCGCCGCCCGAGAGCGCCTGCTCACTGCGTCGCACGTTTCCGGCTTCGTGTCGCTGATCTCCGTCCAGTTCGATGACCTCTCCGACATCCGCCGAGCCACAGATCCATTCACCGTGACGCACCTGACAGCTCAGCTGATGCAGGAGATGCGGGGGGTGTTGCCGACCGACGCGATCCTGAGCTCCCCCGCACCCGGGGTAGCCGCCGCTCTCGTTCCCGGGGGCGACGCTTCGGTGCGCGAGATCCTCAAAGCGCTGCTCGAGCGGATCACCCTGATCGATGTCGGCGGGCGACTGCCCATTCAGCCGTCGGCGAGCATCGGATGGGCACCGACGTCGATTCTGGGTTTCGAGTTCGATGCCCTGGCGTACATGGCCCGAGAAGCGGCGATCGTGGCGGGGCACGCAGGCGGTGACCGATGGGAACGGGTCGGCGCGACCGTCACCGACCGAATCCTCAATCCGTCAGCGCGACGGTGACGACGTCCGTCACGGTCTGCTTCGCATACTCGGTCGAGGTCGGTGTCGTCTGCACCAGGAAGTCATACGTGAACTGCAGGGTGACGAACGTCGCTTCAGCCGGTGTCGGGCCCACGTTGAAAGTCTGCGAATAGCTGTACGGCGACAGAACGAGGTAACCCGGAGAGACCGTCGCGGCGTCGACCTGGGGCTCGAGCGGATCGAAGGTTGCACCCGCCGCACCCGGGATGGCGAGCATCTGGGCGCGCTGGAGGTAGACCTTCTGACCGTCGGCGGGTGTCACCGTCGTGACCATGCTCAGGCTGACCGGCTTCACGGCACCGGCGGACCAGCGGTCCATCGACAGCGTCGACCAGTAGTCCACGGTCGCCGTGACGGGGCCTGCTGTGAGGTCGCGCTGGGTCGCGCCCGTGGACAGATCGTTCGGCACCGGGGGCGGGACCGTAGCCGTCGACGTGGGTGTCGCAGAAGCACCGGGTTGCCAAGGCGCGGGTCCGCATGCGGACAGGGCGCCGATGGCGGCGATGCTGAGGCTGGCAAGCGCTACACGAGCGGCGGCGTTCATGTGTCTCCGATTCGGCGGATGGCTCCCAGCAGCCGACGTCTGGTCAGTCTATCGAGCGCTCATGCGCGGTCGCGACGCGCGCGAGTCTGCTCGGCACGAGAAGCCAGCAGCTCGTCGTCGGGATACCCCACCCCGGTCAGCGTGAGCCCCCGCGCCGCAAGCACCTTGACCTCGGGCACCCGCGCACCGGCGTCGCGGATCGCCGCGACATCCTCGACGTCGAGACGTCCTTCACCGACCGCGACGCACGCGCCCACCAGCGCACGCACCATGCTGTGACAGAACGCATCGGCCCGCACGTGCGCGATGAGCACGCCGCCGTCATCGCGCCGCCAGGTGAAGTCGAGCAGCGTTCGGATCGTCGTGGACTCGTCGCGCGGCTTGCAGTAGGCGGCGAAATCATGGAGCCCGATGAGAGATCGGGCCGCGGCATCCATCCGCTGCACATCCAGCGCGGGTCGCACGCTCGTCGTGCGCAGCCGTTCGATCGGGTCGTACCCGGCGACCCGATCGGCGATGCGGTACTCGTAGCGTCGCCAGACGGCAGAGAACCGCGCGTCGAACCCCGCGCGCGCGAGCGTCGATCGGTGCACAGCGACGTCGGAGTATGCACCCATGACACCCGTGATGCGCGCGGCGAGCGCCTCGACGGGTGTCGTCGATGCCCGTCTCACCTCGAGCCGCGCGCGCTGCGCGTCGTCGAGATCGAGGTGCGCGACCTGGGCCCTGGCGTGGACACCGGCATCGGTGCGGCCGGCGACGACGAGGCGGGGTTCGCCGCCGAGGATGCGGGCGAGGCCGTCTTCGAGCGTGCCCTGCACCGTGCGCAGGCCCGGCTGCCGCGCCCACCCGCGGAAGTGTGTGCCGTCATAGGCGAGGTCCAGGCGTATCCGCACGTGATCAGCCTAGTGACGCACCCCGTTCTCCCGGTCGACTGTCTGCCGCCGGACGTAGACTGATCTGTCTCGCTCGGAAGAAGTCATGACGTTCACTGCGCCCGCAACCACCGCCACCCGCTATGCGGGTCTTGATGGTCTTCGAGCCGTCGCTGTGGGTCTCGTCGTGGTTTATCACCTCTTCCCCCCGCACCTTCTGCCGGGCGGTTTCATCGGCGTCGACGTGTTCTTCGTCATCAGCGGATTCCTCATCACGACGCTGCTGCTGCGAGAGCACGCCGCGGAGGGACGCATCCGACTGGGAGCCTTCTGGCGGCGACGCGCGCGACGCCTGCTGCCCGCTCTGACCCTCGTCGTGACCGTGTGCGCCTCCGCCGCATGGCTCATCGGCGGCGACGTGCTCGTGCGCCTCGGCACCCAGGTGCTCGGGGCCTTCACGTTCAGTTACAACTGGCTGTCGATCGCCGGGGGCGACGGTTACTTCAGCGCCGCAGCGCCCGAACTGTTCCGCAACTTCTGGTCGCTTGCCGTCGAAGAGCAGTTCTACGTGCTGTGGCCGATCCTGCTGCCCCTGTTCCTGCTCATACCCCGCTCCTGGGGGCGCATCGCCGCCGTCCTCTTCCTCGCGGCCGCCTCGGCGACATGGATGGGCGTCGTCGCCTCGACCGGCGGCATCACCCGCGGATACTTCGGAACCGACACGCACGCGTTCGGCATCCTCCTGGGCGTCGCGCTCGCCTTCGGCCTGTTCGGGATCGTGCACCGCAAGAGGCAGACGCCGGCTGACGTCGTGCTGGCGGGCGGGTGGAAGGTCGTCGACCCCCGGATCGCCGACCGTCGCACACCCAGCCGCGTCGCCATCGTGACTGCCGTTCTGGGCGGGGCGGCGCTCGTGGGGATCGGCGTGCTCGCCGTCGTTCCCCCGACGATGACGACCGCGACCTTCCCGGGCGCCCTGCTCACGGCAAGCGCTCTGAGCGTCGTGGCCATCGCGGCGGGCATCTGGCCGGGGTCGGTCTTCGGGCCCGCCCTCGACCAGCCGGTGCTGCGCTGGATCGGCGACCGCTCCTACGGCATCTACCTGTGGCACTGGCCGCTTCTCGTTCTCGTCGTCGCCGCGGTGCAGGGCACCGCTCCCGACGCGGGCTTCTCACCCTGGCTGGGCGTCGGCGCCCTCGCCCTGACGCTCGTGACGAGCGAACTGTCGTACCGCTTCGTCGAGACGCCGGTGCGCCGGCACGGGTTCCGCAGGTCGTTCCGGATGCTGCTCGCCCGACTGCGCGGCACGCCCACGGCACGTCTCGGGGCGGTCGTGACGATCGTGGCCGGCACACTGGTCGTCGGAGGCACAGGCGCGGCGATCGCCGTCTCGCCCCTCACTGCCACCGGCGAAGACGTCGTCGCCGCGGGAGCCGAGGCCCTCGAACGTGCTCAGGCGACACCCAGCTCCGCGCCGGCCGACGGGTCGAGCACCCCGCCACGCGCGACTCCCCGACCGGTTGCGCCTCTGACGGCGGAGCCGCAGCCCACCGTCGCGCCGGTGGCCGTCACCGGCGATCAGGTGACCGCCGTCGGCGACTCCGTCATGCTCGCCTCAGCTCCGGCACTGCTGGAACGACTGCCGGGAATCCACATCGACGCCGCGGTCTCTCGCTCCGCGTGGGCCGGGCCCGGCATCCTGGACACGCTCGCCGCGACCGATGCGCTGCGTCCGTACGTCGTCATCGCGCTCGGCACCAACGGCCCCGTCGACCAGTCCTCACTCGAAGCCATGGTCGACACAGCGGGCGAGGACCGACTCGTCGTGCTCGTCAACGCCTACGCCCCCCGCGACTGGATACCCGGGGTCAACGAAGACCTCGCGGCCTTCGCCGTGGGGCGCTCCAACGTCGTCGTTGCGGATTGGTCAGCGGCCATCGCCGACCGGACGGACTTGCTCGCGGGCGACAACGTGCACCCCGGGGCCGAAGGCAGCCGGATCTTCGCCGACGTCGCTGTCGACACGATCGAGCGCGCGCTGCAGGAGCGCGCCGAACGCCGCTACTCGATCAAGCAGCGTCTCTACGACGACCTCGCGGCCTCGCCGCTGCCCCGCGTCCGCGCAGACTGACACGACAACTGGCTCCGGGCTGCGGCATCCGCCCGTGAAACGCCGAGACCCGCACGCCCACAGGGGCGTACGGGTCTCGGGATGCGATGTCGTCGACTCAGGCCTTGTCAGCCTCGACGGCGTCTTCGGCAGCAGCTTCGGCCGCGGCGCCCTCTTCGGGCGACTCCGCTCCGGCCTCGGCGGCGGCGTCTTCGGCGGGCGCCTCGTCGACGACCTCGGCTTCGGTGGCCTCAGCCTCGACGGCGGGCTCCTCAGCAGCGGACGACGCAGCGGCCGACTTCTTCGCCGACTTCGGCTTCTTCGTGACGGGCTCGAGGACGAGCTCGATCACTGCCATGGGCGCGTTGTCGCCCTTGCGGTTGCCGACCTTCGTGATGCGGGTGTAGCCACCCTCACGGTCAGCGACCAGCGGCGCGATCTCGGCGAAGAGGACGTGCACGACCTCTTTGTCACCGATGACCGACAGCACCCGACGGCGGGCGTGCAGGTCGCCGCGCTTGGCGAACGTGATCAGACGCTCAGCGAGCGGACGAAGACGCTTGGCCTTGGTCTCGGTCGTCTTGATCGACTTGTGCGTGTACAGCGCGGCGGCGAGGTTCGCAAGCAGCAGGCGCTCGTGTGCGGGTCCGCCTCCGAGGCGGGGTCCCTTCGTGGGCTTAGGCATTCTCAGTTACTCCAGGGTGAAAGTCGATCGATCAGACGGTTTCGTCGTCGTAGCCGCCGTAGAAGTGCGCACCGTCGAACCCGGGAACCGAGTCCTTGAGCGACAGGCCGAGTGAGACGAGCTTGTCGCGCACCTCATCAACCGACTTCTGGCCGAAGTTGCGGATGTTCATGAGCTGCGTCTCCGACAGGGCGACGAGCTCGGACACCGTGTTGATGCCCTCGCGCTTGAGGCAGTTGTACGAGCGGACAGACAGATCGAGGTCCTCGATCGGCATGGACAGCTCGTTCGAGAGGACGGTCTCCACCGGCGCGGGGCCGATCTCGATGCCCTCAGCCTCGACGTTCAGCTCGCGGGCGAGGCCGAACAGCTCGGTCAGCGTGCGACCTGCCGAGGCGACCGCGTCACGCGGGGCGATCGACGGCTTGGCCTCGACGTCCAAGACGAGCTTGTCGAAGTCCGTGCGCTCCCCGGCACGCGTCGCGTCGACGCGGTACGAGACCTTCAGCACGGGCGAGTAGATCGAGTCGACCGGAATCTGGCCGGCCTCGGCGTACTCGTTGCGGTTCTGCGTCGCCGAAACGTATCCACGGCCGCGCTCGATCGTGAGCTCGAGCTCGAACTTGGCCGTGTCGTTGAGCGTCGCGATGACCAGCTCGGGGTTGTGCACCTCGACACCTGCAGGGGCGGAGATGTCGGCGGCCGTGACCTCACCGGCACCCGTCTTGCGCAGGTAAGCGGTGATGGGCTCGTCGCGCTCGCTCGAGACGACGAGCTGCTTGATGTTGAGGATGATCTCGGTGACATCCTCCTTGACCCCGGGGATGGTGCTGAACTCGTGCAGCACGCCGTCGATGCGGATCGACGTGACGGCGGCGCCGGGAATCGACGAGAGGAGGCTGCGACGCAGCGCGTTGCCGATCGTGTAACCGAAGCCGGGCTCCAACGGCTCGATGATGAAGCGGCTGCGGAACTCCCCGATCTTCTCCTCGGTCAGGGTGGGACGCTGTGCAATAAGCACTATGTGTTCCTTTCGATCACGTGCCCGCTATATGACACGTGCGGTGTGTGAGGTGTTGAGTTCTACTCTGGGGATGTCTGGGGCCCAGGCATCCGATGACTCGAAGCGGCCAACGCGCGGCCTACTCGACAACGGGCACGGTGCGAGCAGACCACGCGCGGGGCGCGAAGCTGATCAGACGCGGCGGCGCTTGGGCGGGCGGCAGCCGTTGTGCGCCTGGGGCGTGACGTCCTGAATCGAACCGACCTCGAGGCCTGCGGCGGTGAGCGAACGGATAGCCGTCTCGCGACCTGAGCCGGGGCCCTTCACGAAGACGTCGACCTTCTTGACGCCGTGCTCCTGCGCCTGGCGGGCAGCAGCCTCTGCGGCCATGCCGGCGGCGTAGGGGGTCGACTTGCGCGAGCCCTTGAAGCCCACGCCACCCGAGGACGCCCAGCTGATGACGGCGCCCGAGGGGTCGGTGATCGAGACGATCGTGTTGTTGAACGTCGACTTGATGTGGGCGTGGCCCAGCGCGATGTTCTTCTTCTCCTTGCGGCGCGGCTTGCGCGCGGCGGACTTGGCCTGTGCCATGTGCGTGTTCTCCTGAACCTAGGGGCCGCGCGCTTAGCGCGCCTTCTTCTTGCCGGCGACGGTGCGCTTGGGGCCCTTGCGGGTACGCGCGTTGGTCTTCGTGCGCTGACCGCGCACCGGGAGGCCGCGGCGGTGACGCAGACCCTCGTAGGAGCCGATCTCGACCTTGCGGCGGATGTCGGCGGCCACCTCACGGCGGAGGTCACCCTCGACCTTGTAGGTGCCCTCGATGTAGTCGCGGAGGGCGACGAGCTGCTCGTCACTCAGGTCCTTGACGCGGATGTTCTCGTCGATACCCGTCGCAGCGAGGATCTCGTTCGAGCGGGTACGGCCGACACCGTAGATGTATGTAAGGGCGATCACCACGCGCTTATCGCGCGGAATGTCAACGCCGGCAAGACGTGCCATGCGGCTCTCCTAAGGAGTAAGTGGAGGTGTGGAGCAGGATCGGTGCCCGGGCCTCCGCCCGAGGTGTCCCCCTTGCGGGTTCTGATCCTGCCGTTTGTGTGTTCCTGCGCTCGAGCAGCCGGCAGAGCGACGTCTCGGGACCAGGGGTCCTACGTATTGAGTTGTCAGCCCTGGCGCTGCTTGTGGCGCGGGTTGGACTTGCAGATGACCATGACGCGGCCGTGGCGACGGATGACCTTGCAGTGCTCGCAGATGGGCTTGACGGAGGGATTGACCTTCATGATTTCCTGTTTCGCTGTCTTCGAGACAGATGTGCGGCACAAAGCCGCGGCACCCGCTCGTTACTTCTCGACCGGTCTAGCGGTAGCGGTAGACGATCCGACCACGCGTGAGGTCGTAGGGCGAAAGCTCCACGACGACACGGTCCTCCGGGATGATGCGGATGTAGTTCTGCCGCATCTTGCCCGAGATCGTTGCGAGCACCTTGTGTCCGTTGCTCAGCTCAACGCGAAACATCGCATTGGGCAGGGCCTCGGAGATGACGCCCTCGATCTCGATGACACCGTCTTTCTTCGCCATACGCTCGCTAACACTCGCTGCAGACCGGTCGGTCTGCGGATGGATGGGATTGTGGTTACCGACACGCCAATGGCGGCGCAAGGCACCAACACTCAAGCATACGTGATAGAGGACCTCGCGGCAAACCCGGCGAGGCGACTCCGATCAACGCAGCGGTGCGACCAGGTCGGCCTCGGGGTCGCCAGACAGGGTGACGTAGTCGCCGTTGAGGACGACCGTCGGGGTACCGGCGCCGCCGGTCGGGCTCTCGGGGATCTCGTTCGTCTGCTCCGCGACGAAGTCGACGTACTCGCGCTCCTGGACGCACGTGTCGATGCCGGTCGCGCCGACCTTCTCGGCCGTCGCGATGAGCTCCTCGTCGGTGAGCCCGGCGCCCGAGGGCCGCGCGTCGAAGATGGCCTGCATGAACGGGTAGGACGCCTCGGGGGCGGCTTCTGCGACGCAGTACATCGCGTTGGCGGAGCGCTCCGAGAAGTCGGTGCCCGACGCAGCGTTGAGGTTCGGGAGGGCGACGGGGAAGAGGTTCGCGGTGATCGTGCCCTCTTCGAGCAGGTCGTCGATCGTCGATCCGTAGGCCTTCTCGAAGCTCTGGCAGTGCGAGCAGTAGAAGTCGAACCACACGTCGAGCTCGTCCGATCCGGAGCCGACCTGGATCGCACCGGTCTCGGAGTTGACTCCCGAGCTCTCGGGGCGGGGCCCGGGGGCGGTGGCGGTGTTGTTCATCCAGACCACGAGCACCGTCACGAGGATGAGCGCCACGACGACGCCGATGCTGATCCAGATCGCGAACGGGTTGACCTTGCGTGCCTGTGCCATGACTTCCTCTCCGGCCTCAGCCGATGGGTCGGGGGACGATGCCGAACGGCGCGAGACCCTCCGCGCCGCCGTCGGGTGCGGTGAGCACCCAGATGCCGCCATCGTGGACGGCGACGCTGTGTTCCCAGTGCGAGCCGGCGGTGCCGTCGCTTGTCGAAACGGTCCAGCCATCGTCTTCGATGAAGGTCTCCTGGTCGCCGATGACGACCATTGGTTCGATGGCGAGCACGAGCCCGGGGCGCACCTCGGGCCCGGGGTCGGCGACGCGGTAGTTGAAGACCGATGGCGACTCATGCATCTTTCGGCCGATTCCGTGACCGACGTAGTCGCGCAGGATCCCGTACCCGCCCTCGGGGGCGTTCGCCTCGATGTACTCCTCGATCGCTGCGCCGATCTCGGCGAGGTGCTTCGCCGTCGCCAGCGTGGCGATGCCGGCCCAGAGCGAGCCCTGCGTCACGTCGGACAGCCGCTGCCGTTCGGCGACGACGTCGGGTCGGGAGGGGTCGGGCAGCACGACGCTGAACGCCGAATCGCCGTTCCAGCCTCGGAACTGTGCGCCGGCGTCGACCGAGAGGATATCCCCCGGTTCGAGCACGCGCTCGCCCGGGATGCCGTGCACGACCTCTTCGTTGACCGAGGCGCAGATCGTGTGGCGGTAGCCGCGCACCATCTGGAAGTTCGATTCCGCGCCACGCTGCGTGATAACAGCGGATGCCGCGGCGTCGAGCTCTGCCGTCGTGACGCCGGGCGCAACCAGGCCGCGCACGGCCTCAAGCGCGGCAGCGGTGATGCGACCGGGCTCGATCATCGCCCGCAGCTGGGCGGGGGTCTTGTAAATGGAGCGGCGGAGCACGTCAGGAAGCAGCGGGGACGATACCGCGGGCGCGGAGCGCGCGGATGACGCGCTCGGTCACCTCGTCGAGAGAGCCGACGCCGTCGATCGAGTCGACGATCCCCCGGTCGCGGTAGACCTCGAGGATCGGCGCCGTCTCGCGCTCGTAGATCGCCAGACGGTTCTCGATGACCTCTTCGGTGTCGTCGGTGCGGCCCTGCTCGAGAGCGCGCCGGCGCAGGCGATCGACGCTCACCGCACGTGGCACACCGAGCTCGAGGACGGCGGTGAGGGGCTCATCGCGGGTCTCGAGGTACTCATCGAGCATGCCGAGCTGACCGAGGTTGCGCGGGAACCCGTCGAGCAGGAATCCGGTCGCGGCGTCGTGCTGGCCGAGCCGGTCGCGCACGACCTCGAAGGTGAGGGCGTCCGAGACCAGGTCGCCTGCCTCGATGACCGTCTTGACCTGACGACCCAGCTCGGTCTCATTCTTGATGTTCTCGCGGAAGACGTCGCCGGTCGAGATGGCGGCGATGCCGAACATCTCGGCGATGCGCGCGGCCTGCGTGCCTTTGCCGGAACCCTGCGGCCCGACCAGCACGAGGCGCGCGGGCTGGACCGGCGCCTCTTCGGCGGGGTCGTGCTGGCGGTGCTGCGTCGCGCCGCTCAACGGAGGAGCCCTTCGTAGTGCCGCTGCTGGAGCTGCGCGTCGATGTCCTTGACCGTAGCCAGACCCACACCGACGATGATGAGGATCGAGGCGCCGCCGAACGGGAAGTTCTGGTTCGCTCCGACCGTCGACAGCGCGACAAGCGGGATGAGCGCGATGAGACCCAGGTAGATCGAGCCCGGAGCAGTGATGCGGGTGAGCACGAAGTCGAGGTACTCGGCGGTGGGACGACCCGCGCGGATGCCCGGGATGAAGCCGCCGTACTTCTTCATGTTGTCGGCGACCTCGACGGGGTTGAACGTGATCGCGACGTAGAAGTAGGTGAACCCGACGATGAGCAGGAAGTACAGCGCCATGTAGAGCGGGTGGTCGCCCGTGACGAGGTACTGCTGGATCCAGGTGACCCACGCCGGAACGTCCTGGCCCGGCTGCGGCTGGTTGAACTGCGCGATGAGCGCAGGGATGTACAGCAGCGACGAGGCGAAGATGACGGGGACGACACCGGCCTGGTTGACCTTGATCGGGATGTACGTGTTGGTGCCGCCGTACGTGCGACGACCGACCATGCGCTTGGCGTACTGCACCGGGATGCGTCGCTGGGACTGCTCGACGTAGACGACGAGCGCCATGACGAGGATGCCGACGGCGAGTACGAGCAGGAAGACCTCGAAGCCGCGGGCCTGGGCGATGGCCCAGAGCGAGCCGGGGAAGGTCGCCGCGATCGAGACGAAGATCAGCAGCGACATGCCGTTGCCGATGCCTCGCTCGGTGACGAGCTCGGCGAACCACATGATGAGTCCGGTGCCGGCCGTCATCGTGATGATCATGAGCAGCTGTGCCCACCACACATCGTTCGTGAGCAGCTGCTCGCACTCGGGGATGCCGGTGAACCCGAACAGCTGACCGCTGCGGGCGACCGTGACCAGCGTCGTGGACTGCAGCAGTGCGAGCGCGATCGTGAGGTAGCGCGTGTACTGCGTCAGCTTCGTCTGGCCGGCCTGGCCCTCCTTGTGGAGAGCCTCGAAGTGCGGGATGACCACGCGCAGCAGCTGGGTGATGATCGTCGCGGTGATGTAGGGCATGACGCCCAGCGCGAAGATCGACAGCTGCAGCAGCGCACCGCCGGAGAAGAGGTTGACCAGCGAGAGGAGGCCCTCGGTCCCCGCCGAATCTCTCAGACATGACTGCACGTTCGGGAAGTCCACGAACGGCGTCGGCACATGCGCGCCGAGTCGATAGATGGCGATGATCATGAGCGTGAAGGCGATCTTCCGCCGCAGGTCGGGTGTACGGAAGATCCGCGCGATGGCGCTGAACAAGACGATGCCTCCAGGGGGGATGCCGATGCGCTCTCAGCGCATTCGAAATCCAGGTTAGCCCAGTGAGGGCCGGAGATTGTTCTCCGGCCCTCACTACGCGTGTTACTTGACGGTGCCGCCTGCTGCGACGATCTTCTGCTCGGCGGATCCCGAGACCTTGTCGACCGACACAGTGAGCTTCACCGAGATGTCTCCGGTGCCGAGCACCTTTACCTTCTCGTTCTTACGGACGGCGCCCTTTGCGACCAGGTCGCTCACGGTGACGTCACCACCCGACGGGTACAGCTCAGCGAGCTTGTCGAGGTTGACGACCTGGTACTCGACGCGGAACGGGTTCTTGAACCCGCGCAGCTTCGGCGTACGCATGTGCAGCGGCATCTGGCCGCCCTCGAACCCGATCCGGACCTTGTTGCGGGCCTTCGTGCCCTTCGTTCCGCGACCGGCGGTCTTACCCTTCGAGCCCTCACCGCGACCGACGCGGGTCTTGGCGGTGTGGGCACCCGGAACGGGACGCAGGTGGTGCACCTTGAGAACGCCCGGGCGCGAGGCCGGGGCATCCTTCTTCGGAGCAGCCTTGGTAGCCGACGACTTCTTCGCGGCAGCCTTCTTGGGCGCGACAGCCGTGGCGGTCTCGTCCTTCTTTTCGGCCTTGTCAGCCATTAGTCGATCTCCTCAACCTTCACGAGGTGTGCGACGGTCTTGACGTAGCCGCGCGTCTGCGCGTCGTCGGGACGGACGACCGAGTCGCCGATCCGCTTCAGACCGAGGGAACGCAGCGTGTCGCGCTGGTTCTGCTTCTCGCTCACCTTGGACTTGACCTGTGTGACCTTCAGACGGTCGGCCATCATGAACCTGCCTTCGCTGCCTCAGCGGCCTTGGCCTCGTTGCGGAGCAGGATCGCCGGTGCCACCTGGTCGTAGTCCAGGCCGCGACGAGCAGCAACCGCGCGGGGCTCCTCGAGCATCTTGAGCGCGGTGACCGTCGCGTGCACGATGTTGATCGTGTTCGACGAACCGAGCGACTTCGACAGAATGTCGTGGATACCAGCGCACTCGAGCACGGCGCGCACGGGGCCACCGGCGATAACACCGGTACCCGCGGCGGCGGGACGAAGCAGCACGACGCCTGCGGCGGTCTCACCCTGCACGGGGTGCGGGATGGTCTTGCCGACGCGGGGCACGCGGAAGAAGTTGCGCTTGGCCTCTTCGACACCCTTGGAGATGGCCAGGGGCACCTCGCGGGCCTTGCCGTAGCCGACGCCGACCATGCCGTTGCCGTCACCCACGACGACGAGCGCCGTGAAGCTGAAGCGACGGCCGCCCTTGACGACCTTCGACACGCGGTTGATCGTGACGACGCGCTCGAGGAACTGGCTCTCGTTGCGGTCGCGGCCACGGTCACGCTGGTTCTGGTTGCGCTCACGTCCGCCGCGGCGCGGTTCGCGCTCGGCGGGCGCCTCAGTGGCAGGCGCCTCGGTGGCCGCAGCCGGCTCAGCGGTCGTGGTCACTTCGTTCTCCTTGTTCTCACTCACAGGTTCAGACCTCCCTCGCGGGCGCCGTCGGCGATTGCCGCGACCCGGCCCGCGTAGCGGTTGCCACCGCGGTCGAACACGGCGTCTGCGACGCCGGCGGCCTTCGCGCGCTCGGCGACGAGCTCGCCGACCTTGCGCGCCTTGGCGGTCTTGTCACCTTCGAACGAACGCAGGTCAGTCTCGAGCGTCGAGGCCGAGGCGACGGTGTGTCCCTGGGCGTCGTCGACGAGCTGAACGAACACGTGACGCGACGAGCGCGTGACGACGAGGCGGGGACGCTCGGCGGTGCCGATGACCTTCTTGCGAAGGCGGGCGTGACGACGCGCGCGGGCGTCTGACTTCGACTTGACAGCCATGCTTACTTACCAGCCTTTCCGGCCTTGCGGCGGACGACCTCGCCCGCGTAACGCACACCCTTGCCCTTGTAAGGCTCGGGCTTGCGGATCTTGCGGATGTTCGCGGCAGCCTCACCGACGGCCTGCTTGTCGATGCCGGTCACGATGACCTTGTTGTTGCCCTCGACGGCGAAGGTGATCCCGGCGGGCGGGTCGACGTTCACGGGGTGCGAGAAGCCGAGAGCGAACTCGAGCGAGCTGCCCTTCTGCACGACACGGTAACCCGTGCCGACGACTTCGAGGCCCTTCGAGTAGCCCTGCGTGACACCGATGATGTTGTTGCTGATCAGGGTGCGGGTGAGACCGTGCAGCGAGCGCGATTCGCGCTCGTCGTCGGGACGGGTCACGATGACCTGGTTGTCCTCGACCTTGACCTCGAGCGGGCGGGCCACGGTGAGAGCGAGCTCACCCTTGGGGCCCGTGACGGTGACGTCCTGACCGGCGACCGAGATGGTCACGCCGGCGGGGATGTCGATGGGAAGGCGTCCAATACGCGACATGTCAGATCACCACACGTAGGCGAGAACTTCTCCGCCCACGCCCTTCTGCTCGGCCTGGCGGTCCGTGAGGAGACCGGAGGAGGTGGACAGGATCGCGACGCCGAGGCCACCGAGGACGGTGGGCAGCTCGGTCGAGCGTGCGTAGACGCGCAGACCGGGCTTGGACACGCGCTTGATGCCGGCGATCGACCGCTCGCGGTTGGGGCCGTACTTCAGCGAAATGGTGAGGGTCTGGCCGACGCGTGCGTCGCTGACCTCCCACCCCGCGATGTAGCCCTCTTTTGTGAGGATCTCGGCGATGTTCGTCTTGAGCTTCGAGTTGGGCATAGCCACGGAGTCGTGGTGTGCCGAGTTCGCGTTGCGCAGACGGGTCAGCATGTCTGCGACCGGGTCTGTCATCGTCATGGTTGTTTTCCTTTGTTCATGAGGTTTCGACACAGCGTTACACGCGGGCCGACCTTCGATGATTCAGCAGTATTCAGTTGTGGGAACGGATGCCGCGGGCAGGCGCGGCGCGCTAGCCCGCGGCATCCGATGATCAGACCTGGGCGTTCTCGGCGCGGAAGGGGAATCCGAGGTGGCGCAGGAGTGCGCGGCCCTCGTCGTCCGTCTTCGCGTCGGTGACGATCGTGATGTCGAAGCCCCGGACGCGATCGATCCGGTCCTGGTCGATCTCGTGGAACACGGACTGCTCCTGGAGACCGAACGTGTAGTTGCCGTGACCGTCGAACTGCTTGGGCGAAAGCCCGCGGAAGTCACGGATACGCGGAAGAGCGAGGTTCACGAGGCGGTCGAGGAACTCCCACGCGCGGTCACCACGAAGGGTGACGTGCGCGCCGATGGGCTGGCCCTCGCGCAGCTTGAACTGGGCGATCGACTTGCGTGCCTTCGTGACCAGCGGCTTCTGACCGGTGATCTTGACGAGGTCAGAGACCGCGCCATCGATCACCTTGCTGTCGCGTGCGGCCTCGCCGACACCCGTGTTCACGACGATCTTCACGAGACCGGGGATCTGCATGACGTTCGCGTAACCGAACTCTTCCTGCAGCTGCTTCTTGATCTCGTCCCGGTACTTCTGCTTCAGGCGGGGCTGGATCTTGCCAGCCTCCACGGCAGTGGCGTTGCTCATATTCAGAGGTCCTTGCCTGACTTCTTCGCGTAACGCACGCGGACGGTGCGCTTGACGCCATCCTTCGTCTGCTCCTCGACGCGGTGACCGACGCGGGTCGGCTTCTTGCTCGAGGGGTCGACGAGTGCGACGTTGGAGATATGGATCGGGGCTTCCATCGTTTCGATGCCGCCCGTCTTGGCTCCGCGCTGGGTCTGACCCACGCGCGTGTGCTTGGTGACGTAGTTCACGCCCTCGACGATGACGCGGTTCTGCTCGGTCAGGATCTCGAGGACCTTGCCCTGCTTGCCGCGGTCGCCGCCGCGCTCGGGCTTGGCGCCCGTGATGACCTGAACCAGGTCGCCCTTCTTGATGTTCGCCATGATCAAATGACCTCCGGGGCGAGCGAGACGATCTTCATGAACTTCTTGTCACGAAGCTCACGACCGACCGGTCCGAAGATGCGGGTGCCGCGGGGCTCCCCGTCGCTCTTCAGGATGACGGCGGCGTTCTCGTCGAACTTGATGTACGAACCGTCGGAACGACGGGTGGACTTGACGGTGCGAACGACGACAGCCTTGACGATATCGCCCTTCTTGACGTTGCCGCCGGGGATCGCGTCCTTGACCGTCGCGACGATGATGTCGCCCACACCGGCGTAGCGGCGGGCGGACCCGCCGAGCACGCGGATGGTGAGCAGCTCCTTCGCGCCGGTGTTGTCAGCGACCTTGATGCGGGATTCGTTCTGAATCACTTGGCCTTCTCCAGAATCTCCACGAGGCGCCAGCGCTTGGTGGCGCTCAGCGGGCGGGTCTCGTTGATGACGACCAGATCGCCGATGCCGGCGGTGTTGCCCTCATCGTGTGCCTTGACCTTGGACGTGCGACGGATGACCTTGCCGTAGAGAGGGTGCTTTACGCGGTCCTCGACCTCGACGACGATCGTCTTGTCCATCTTGTCGCTCACGACGTAGCCGCGGCGCGACTTGCGGTAACCGCGGGCGTCCGCGTCACGCACGTCGTGCTCGGCCGATTCGTGACCGGTCACGACGGCTTCTTCAGCCTTCTTGGTGGCCATCACTCAGCCTCTTCCTTCGTCGCCTCGTCAGCGGCATCCGCCTTCTTGGCCTTGGTCTTCTTCGCCTTCGTCGCCGTCTCCACGGGGGCGGGCGTGGCACGGATGCCCAGCTCGCGCTCACGGATGACGGTGTAGAGCCGCGCGATGTCGCGCTTTACCGCACGGATGCGGCCGTGGCTCTCGAGCTGGCCCGTGGCCGACTGGAAGCGCAGGTTGAACAGCTCTTCCTTGGCCTTGCGCAGCTCTTCGACCAGACGCTGGTCTTCGAACGTATCGAGCTCGCTAGGGGCGAGCGTCTTGGTGCCGATCGCCATTACGCGTCGCCCTCCTCGCGCTTGATGATGCGTGCCTTGAGCGGCAGTTTGTGGATTGCCCGGGTGAGCGCCTCGCGAGCGAGTTCTTCGCTGACACCGGCGACCTCGAAGAGGACGCGACCCGGCTTGACGTTCGCGACCCACCACTCGGGCGAGCCCTTACCCGAACCCATGCGGGTTTCGGCGGGCTTCTTGGTGAGCGGACGGTCGGGGTAGATGTTGATCCACACCTTTCCGCCACGCTTGATGTGACGCGTCATGGCGATACGAGCGGACTCGATCTGACGGTTCGTCACATATGCCGGCGTGATTGCCTGGATGCCGAACTCACCGAACGACACCTTGGTGCCACCGGTGGCCTGACCCGAGCGACCGGGGTGGTGCTGCTTGCGGTACTTGACCTTGCGGGGAATAAGCATCAGGCAGACGCTCCTTCTGCGACGGGGGCCTCGTTGCGGGGGCTACGGCGACGGTCGCCACCACGGTCGTCACGACCGCGGGGTGCCTTCGGCGCATTCGCCTGCTCACGCGCGAGTTCCTTGTTGGTGAGGTCGCCCTTGTAGATCCAGACCTTCACGCCGATGCGGCCGAAGGTGGTCTTGGCCTCGTAGAACCCGTAGTCGATGTTCGCGCGGAGCGTGTGCAGCGGCACACGGCCTTCGCGGTAGAACTCCGAACGGCTCATCTCAGCGCCGCCGAGACGGCCCGACACCTGGATGCGGACACCCTTGGCGCCGGCACGCTGTGCGCCCTGCAGACCCTTGCGCATCGCGCGGCGGAACGCCACACGAGCCGAGAGCTGCTCAGCGACACCCTGGGCGACCAGCTGCGCGTCGGCCTCGGGGTTCTTGACCTCGAGGATGTTGAGCTGGATCTGCTTGCCGGTGAGCTTCTCGAGGTCAGCGCGGATGCGCTCGGCCTCGGCGCCGCGGCGGCCGATCACGATGCCCGGGCGGGCGGTGTGGATGTCGACGCGGACGCGGTCACGCGTGCGCTCGATCTCGATGTTGCTGACGCCCGCGCGGTCGAGGTTCTTCTGCAGCAGCTTGCGGATCTTGATGTCCTCAGCCACGTAGTCCGCGTAACGCTGGCCGGGCTTCGTCGAGTCGGAAAACCAGCGCGACACGTGGTCGGTGGTGATGCCGAGGCGGAAGCCGTACGGGTTGACTTTCTGGCCCATTACTTGCTCGCCTTCTTCTTACCGGTCGTTGAGCTTGTCGACGCCGCCGGAGCCGCGTCAGCGACCTCGGGCGTGGAGAGCACGACCGTGATGTGGCTCGTGCGCTTCTTGATCTGGAAAGCGCGACCCTGAGCGCGGGGGCGGAAACGCTTGAGCGTCGAGCCCTCGTCGACGTACGCGTTGGCCACGTACAGGTCCTGCTCGTCCAGGAACTCGCCGTCCTTGTCTGCCTTCACGCGAGCATTCGCGATCGCTGCGGCGACGAGCTTGTAGATCGGCTCGCTGGCACTCTGGGGCGCGAACTTCAGGATGGCCAAGGCCTCCTGAGCCTGCTTGCCCTTGATGAGAGCGACGACACGGCGAGCCTTCTGAGGGGTCACGCGGATGTGCTTCACGCGTGCGATGGAATCCACCATTGCTTCTCCTCCTATCTCTGCTTCTCGAGGCGCCCCCGCGTCAGCGGCGGCGACCCTTCTTGTCGTCCTTCTCATGGCCGCGGAAGGTGCGGGTGGGCGCGAATTCGCCCAGCTTGTGGCCGACCATGGTCTCGGACACGAACACAGGGATGTGCTTGCGACCGTCGTGGACCGCGATCGTGTGACCCAGCATGGCCGGGATGATCATGGACCGACGTGACCAGGTCTTGATGACGTTCTTGGAACCGGCTTCGTTCTGTGAGACGACCTTGCGAAGCAGGTGCTCGTCGACGAAGGGGCCCTTCTTAAGGCTGCGAGGCATCCTCTACTCCTACTTGCGCTTCTTGCCGGCGTTGCGACGGCGGACGATGTACTTGTCGCTTTCCTTGTTGGGGCGGCGGGTGCGACCCTCTGCCTGACCCCAGGGGGAAACGGGGTGACGTCCACCGGACGTCTTGCCCTCGCCACCACCGTGCGGGTGGTCGACCGGGTTCATCGCGACACCACGGACGGTCGGGCGGACGCCCTTCCAGCGCATACGGCCGGCCTTGCCCCAGTTGATGTTCGACTGCTCGGCGTTGCCGACCTCGCCGATCGTGGCGCGGCAGCGTGCGTCGACGTTGCGGATCTCGCCCGACGGCAGCCGCAGCTGCGCGTAGGGACCGTCCTTGGCGACCAGACGCACCGAGACACCGGCCGAACGCGCCATCTTCGCGCCGCCACCGGGGCGGAGCTCGATCGCGTGGATCACGGTACCGGTGGGAATGTTGCGCAGCGGCAGGTTGTTGCCGGGCTTGATGTCGGCGCCGGCACCCGACTCGACGATGTCGCCCTGCTTCAGCTTGTTCGGCGCGATGATGTAGCGCTTCTCGCCGTCGAAGTAGTGCAGCAGCGCGATGCGCGCGGTGCGGTTGGGGTCGTACTCGATGTGAGCGACCTTGGCGTTGACGCCGTCCTTGTCGTTACGACGGAAGTCGATGACGCGGTACTGGCGCTTGTGACCGCCACCGATGTGACGCGTCGTGATGCGGCCCTGGTTGTTGCGGCCACCGGTCTTGCTCAGCGGGCGAAGGAGCGACTTCTCAGGCGTCGATCGGGTGATCTCGGCGAAGTCAGCCACCGACGAGCCGCGGCGACCCGGGGTCGTGGGCTTGTGCTTGCGAATAGCCATGTTCTCTAGTCCTCTATCCCGACCGTCAGCCGACTGCCGTGAAGATGTCGATGGTGCCCGACTTGAGCGTCACGATGGCGCGCTTGGTGTCCTTGCGCTTGCCCGTGCCGAAGCGGGTGCGGCGGGACTTGCCGACGCGATTGATCGTGTTGACCGCAGCGACCTTGACGCCGAAGATCTTCTCGATGGCGAGCTTGATCTCGGTCTTCGTCGAGCGGGGGTCCACGAGGAACGTGTACTTGCCCTCGTCGATGAGCCCGTAGCTCTTCTCGGAGACGACCGGCCGCAGGATGATGTCGCGCGGGTCCTTGTTCACGGTGCTCATGCCGAGACCTCCTCGGTGCTCGCGGTGCCGGACTTCGCAGCGACGAAAGCGTCGAAGGCGGCCTTGGTGAAGACGATGTCGTCAGAGACGATCACGTCGTAGGCGTTCAGCTGGTCGAAGGTCAGCACGTGCACGTACGCGAGGTTGCGCAGGCTGCGAATGCTCAGCTCGTCATCCCGGCCGATGACGACCAGGACGTTCTTCGCGGCGCCGAAGCCCGCAAGAACGGCGGCTGCGGCCTTCGTCGAGGGGGTTCCTTCGATGCCGAAGGACTCGACGATGTGCAGACGCTCGCCACGTGCACGGTCGCTCAGCGCACCGAGGAGCGCTGCGGCGATCATCTTCTTGGGCGTGCGCTGCGAGTAGTCGCGCGGCTGCGGGCCGTGGACGGTGCCACCGCCGCGGTGCTGCGGCATGCGCACCGAGCCCTGACGGGCGTTACCGGTGCCCTTCTGCTTGAACGGCTTGCGGCCCGAGCCCGAGACATCGCCTCGGGTCTTGGTCGCGTGCGTGCCCTGGCGAGCCGCCGCGCGCTGCGCGACGACGACCTGGTGGATCAGCGGGATGTTCGTCTTGACGTCGAAGATCGCGGCGGGCAGCTCCACGGAGCCGGCCTTCTTGCCGTCGGACTTGCGCACGTCGAGCGCGAGAGTCGAGTCAGCCATGAGTTCAGGCACCCTTCACTGCGTTGCGGACGTAGACGATGCGGCCACGTGCGCCGGGGACGGCGCCCTTGACGAGCAGCAGACCCTTCTCGGCGTCGATGGCGTGCACCGTGAGGTTGAGGACGGTCACGCGCTCGCCGCCCATGCGGCCAGCCATGCGCATGCCCTTGAAGACGCGGCTCGGGGTCGACGATGCGCCGATCGAACCGGGCTTGCGGTGGTTGCGGTGTGCACCGTGCGATGCCGAGACGCCCTTGAAGTTGTGACGCTTCATGACACCTGCGGTGCCCTTGCCCTTGCTCGTGCCGACGACGTCGACGAGCTGGCCGGCCTCGAACGTGCCCTCTGCCGTGAGCTCCTGACCGAGTGAGTAGTCAGCAGCATCCGCCGTGCGGATTTCGGTGAGGTGGCGACGCGGGGTCACACCGGCGGCCTCGAAGTGAGCCGACTGCGGCTTGTTGACCTTGCGGGGGTCAATCTGGCCGTAGGCGATCTGGATGGCCTTGTAGCCGTCCTTCTCGGGGGTGCGCACCTGGGTGACCACGTTGGGGGCCACTTCGATGACGGTGACGGGAACGAGCTTGCCGTTCTCGTCCCAGACCTGGGTCATGCCGAGCTTCGTGCCCAGCAGGCCCTTGGAAACCTTGGAGTTGATGTCAGCCATATCGACCTCAGAGCTTGATCTCGATGTTGACGTCGGCCGGGAGGTCGAGACGCATCAGCGAATCGACGGCCTTGGGCGTCGGGTCAATGATGTCGATGAGGCGCTTGTGGGTGCGCATCTCGAAGTGCTCGCGGCTGTCCTTGTACTTGTGGGGCGACCGGATGACGCACACGACGTTCTTCTCGGTCGGAAGGGGCACGGGGCCCACGACGGTCGCGCCTGCACGGGTCACGGTGTCGACGATCTTGCGGGCCGACGAATCGAGGCCGGCATGGTCGTACGACTTGAGGCGAATGCGGATCTTCTGTCCCGCCATTGTCTGCTCACTCTCTTTCCGCGTCTTACCTCTGGGGCATTGGACGCACGGGGGCGTGGGAGGGATCATCCCTCGCCCTTGGCACTTCGTTCACCGCGTTGCCGCGGCGCATGCTGCACCACTGTTCTGATGTCATCCCGGACGCCTCGGCATCCGGCCTCCCGCACGCATACGCATGGCACGGGGCCTGCATGATGAGGGCGGGATTGGTGTTCTGCTGCCCGCGGCCTAGGACCCTGCGCTTTCGCGCCGCCTATGCACTGCCCTGGCAGTGATCCATCGCGCGCCAACGGCACGCAGGAATGTGGAACCTCACTAGTGTACGTGCAGCCCGGGCGTGTCGCAAACTCGGGCGTGTCGCGCTTTCTCGCGTCGCGCGCGGGCGTGCCCGATGGGCGTTGCGGCGCGACAAGGGGTGAGAGACGCCCATTGTCTCTCACCCCTTGTCGCGCTCGCAGGTCAGCCTGCGGGGTACGCGGCGTATGGAGCCTTGGCTACATTGACGACGACCTCACCGCCGATCTCCGTCGTCGAGCTGATCGTGGCTTCTCCGGCCGGTACGGCGCTCAGGCGCGAGTTCATCGAGACCGCGACCGTTGCACCGGGCGCGACGTTCGTGAACGTCTTGCTCCCGTAGGAGGTGGTGATCTTGATGTCAGCAGGCACCCGCGCGAAGTTCGTCGCCGCCACGGACAGGTAGACCTTGCCACCGAGTGCGCGCACCGTCGTTTCGGCGGTCACTGCGTCAGGTGCACATTCGCCCATCTCGACATCGGCGATCTGCCCGAGGTCGACGTGCACCTCAACACTCTGCGTCGCGCCGTCTGGGGTGGTGCAGGTCAGCACCCACGGCTCATCGGTGACGAATGCCTCGTCAGCCGGAAGCTTCGAGACGTCCCGCACTCCTTCGGCCGTGTACGCGCCAGCGGGTCGCACCGACGGGTTCACCGCCCATGTGAAAGAGCCGTCCGCGCTGGTGACGACCATCTCGCTCGTGAGCGACTGATCGAAGCTCGTGGGAGCGACCGTGCCGTCAGCCTGGGCGTACGGCCGCGTGTACATCGGGAACGTCTTGCTCAGCTCCAGCGTCGTGCCGGGTACGGCGACACCGGTGATCTGCGAGTGCTGAGCCGGGTTCGCGGTCTCGCGCAGCGCGATGAGCACGGCGTTCTTGAACGTCGGATAGTAGTCGCCGACTTCGAGCTTGTAATTGTGGCGACTGTTGCTCACACCCGGGTGGCAGGTCTCGGTCGTCACCGACAGGGCGCGCGTCGCGTAGTAAGCCCAGTCGATCGCTTCACCGTTGGTCTCGTAGTCCCAGGCCGAGGCGAGGGCCTTGTAGGTCGGACCGAGGGCGGCGGCCATCTCCGCTGCGATGGCGTGCAGCCGGTCGTTGTCCTGGGCCAGTCCCGCAGCCTTGAGCAGGGGCGGATAGAGCACGACCTGGATGCACGTGTGCTGCGTGTTGAACACCGTCGCCTGCCTCGTCGACATCAGCCACTGGATGTTGCGGGTTTCGGGCTCTGACCAGGCGGCCGTACCGTTGCCGGAGCCCCGGGTGGCCGGGATCCAGCCGTAGCCGTAGTTGCGGTTCATGTCGACGCCCGTCTGCGTCGCGCGGGCGTGCGCCTCGAAGCCATCCGGATTCACGAGGGGAACGATCACGACGCGCGACTTGTCGAGAAGATCGGCGTACTCGGGAGAGTCGGCATTGAGGAGCAGATCCCACGCGAACTCCCACGTGAGTTCGGTACTCGTCCACTCGTTGCCGTGGTGGGTGCCGACCTGGACGAAGACGGGCTTGCCGTCGGGGACGTCGACGTCACGCGTTATCTCGAGTCCCCAGATCGGGGTGCCCTTCGTCGAGGGCTCGGGCAGTTCCACGACGCGAGCGAGATCCGGGTAGGTGGCCACGAGGTAATCGCGCTCGGCGACGTACTCTGCGACGGTGGTCTTGTAGTCGTCGTTCCCGCTCGGAACGTCCGCGAACGCGGGTGTGGCACCGACGGCGAGAAGGCTCGCCGCAAGCGCGAACACCCCCGCGACGCCGACGCCCCGCCTGATGTGGTTGGGCATTGCGCTCCTTGCATCGTCACTTCGCTGTGCCGACGGCCGAAGGACGAAACCATGTCATTCAGCTTCATTCAGTGGCCTAGGGCTTGAATGGCGCCAATCTAGGGGGAGAGCCCCGCGGCGCACAAGCTCCTCATTCGCCACCGCGCGCGAACCTGCGCCGGGGTCGAGCGTCGTCTGCGTCGGTGCGATCAGCCCGAAGGGGACTCCTTCTTGTCGTTGCCGACGGCTCCGTCGATCGTGGCGCGCACGCCGTCGACGCGCTCGTGGGCACCTTCAGGCGCGACCTTCTTGACGAAGGCCGCCGCAGCGTTCAGGACGTCGTCGCTGACCTTTTCGGCCTGATCGCTCTTGAGCGCCTCGTCGATCTTTTCCTTGTTCTGCTCCAGGAAGCCCTTGCCCTGGTTCACGAGATCTTCAATGCCCATGTCCGCTCCTCCGGTCGCCCCGCAGGGCCGTCGGTATCATTCTCGATCCCGCGGGACCGGCGGTCAACGGCCCGGGCGCCCCGCCCTCCGGCGGGCCACCATCAGCGCCAGGATCCCTGCCAGCAGCACGCCCATGCCGACGTTCGCCAACCCGCCCGGGCTGCTCCCGCCGGTGCCAGCGAGGCCTGGACCGTGGTCCGGGCGGGGAGGCGTCACCGGGGGCGCGGCACACCCCGTGTCCGAGACCGTCCCGCGCAGATGCACGGCGGTTGCGGTGTTGAAGAAGCCCCCGCCGTCCGCGGTGCAGATGAGCGCCGAGGGGGGAAGCGGACTCGTGGAGGATGTGGCATCCACGCGGTACGTGTAGACGTCGACGCCGCCGGGCTCGATTTCGACATCGGCGACGTTCGGCGACCCCACCCAACCCTGCGCGACGATGGTGAACGCAGAATCGAACTGCGGCGCGTCGGTGAGGGTGTAGGTGGTGGAGGCGAGACCGGGGTTGGTCACCGCGACGGTGTAATCGATGCGCCAGCGGCCTTCACCGAGGACACTCACCGTGCCATCGGACTTCTCGAGCTCGACCGGTGCCACGATGATCTCGCTGCAGTCCTGATCGGTCTCTTCGAAGACGCCGTTGTCGACGCGGGAAACGTTCCACACGCCACCCTGGTCCTCAGGCGTCTCGCCGCAGACCAGGTCGTCGGGGTCGGCCGCCACGATGCTGACCTGGGCGCTGACGGTGTACGTGTGAGTCGCACCATCGGGCAGAAGGCCGGTCCCCGCTTGGGGCTGCAGCGCGCCGTCCCAGCCTGGCGTGAGCGCGCCCGACCCTCCTCCGGCGGGTCGGACGACGGGGCCCTCCACGGCCCACGGCGTCACGAGTGCGATGCCACCGGTCGTCGGCTGGGGGCGGTCTTCCAGCGTGTAGGCGACGGTGACTCCGCTGCTGTTGGACACCTCGACCGCGTAGGACACGATCCAGATGCCTGCACCCAGCGGCGTGGGGGGCTGCGCCGTCTTGAGCACCGACGGCCCACCGGGTTCGGCGCAGCCGTCATCGGTGTCGCTTCCGCCGGGGAAGGCCACCTCGACGGTGTTGAAGAAGCCTCCTCCTTCGCCGGGCTCACACACGAGCGCCGGCTCGGCGGCCTCCGGATCTATCGAGGCGACGATGCGGTAGGTGTATTCAGCGGATGCCCCGGCCGCCAGCGGACTGTCGGGGGCAGGTGCCGTCCCCACCCACGTGCTCGACACGAGGTCGATGCCGCTGCCCAGGTCGGGGACGTCGGTGAGGGTGTACACGGTGGCCACGGTCTCGCTGGAGTTGGTCACCGTCACGACGTAGTCGATCTGCCAGTCCCCGTCGGGGAGCTGCTGCGCCGCACCGTCGGACTTCACGACCGTCACGGGAGCCACACGGACCGTCACGCAGCCCTCCGCGTCCACCACGATCTCGCCCGAGGTCACCCCGGCCGTGTTGATGATGCCGCCTCCCGCGGCGCAATCGCCGGGCGCGACCGCCTCGACGGTGGGTGAGAGCACGCCCGTCACGGTGTACGAGAGGGACGCCTCCGGATCCAGCGCGCCGGTCCACACATCAGCCGTCGCCCCCGGTGCTGCGGTGGGGGTCGTCGGAGCGGGGGCGTCGCCGACCGCTGTGATCGTCCAGACTCCCCCTCCGAGCACCCAACCCGTGGGCACGGTCGGAAGCGTCTCGGTGAGCGCAGCCTGCACGGCGACCTCACCGGGATTGCTCACCGTGAGCGTGTACGTGACGTTCCACGACGCATCCGGGTTCTGAGTGGCCGGATCGGCTCCGGTCTTCACGAGCTCGGGGAACGCCGGCTCGGCGCAGCCGAACACCGTCTGGTCGTCCTCGCCCGTCGCCGACAGCGTCGCGGCGTTGAGGAAACCACCGGCCGAGGGCGTACCCGAGGTCGTGTCGCATCGCCATGTCTCGCCGTCCTGAGTGCCGTTCGCGATCGTCGCGGTCACGGTCACCGTGTAGACGTGCGTCGCCCGCTCGGCAGGATCGCCGGACGTGGGGAGCGCGGCCCCGGTGGCCAGAGTGGCGGTGCCGTCCGGGAGAGGGAAGGTGCCCGATGTGCTGTTCGGCCCCGTCCAGCTCGCCGCGGTCGGGGTGATCCCTGCGCCGTAGTCCAGCGCGTCGGACAGGCTGTAGATGAATGTCGAGGTGTCCGAGTTGTTCGTCACGACGATGTCGTACGAGATGGTCCACGTGCCGTCGGCGTTCTGCACCGGTGAGCCGTCTGCCACGCGCTTGTCGATCGTGCCCACGGCGCGGATCGCCGTATTGACGATCTCGCAGGTCACGTCGACGCCGAGGCTGAGCCGCACGACTCCGGCCGCGGCGAGTGGGTAGGACGCTCCGCCCGAGGTCTCGACGCAGGCCCATTCACCGGCGGTGTATCCAGACGGACCGAATGTCTCCGACAGCCTGTAGTCGACATCGGCGGCGACCTGCCCGGAGACCGCGGCGGTCGTCGTCCCCGTTCGTGTGCCTTCACCCGTCAGGAGGGGATCGTTCTCGCCGGCGACGGCGTTGAGGGTCCATTGCTCCGGCTCGGCGGTGCCGACGCCGTCCTGGTTGTCGACGTTCTTCACGAGTGTGAGCGTCGGGGGGATCGCGGCGTTGGAGAACGTGCAGGTGACGGCCTGGCCGTTGGCGATGGTGACCACCGGCGAGGCGAGGGTCACGCCTCCGGTCGTGCACGACAACGCCCTCCACGCGTAGTTGGCGAGCTGGTCGACCTCGGCCAGCGTGTAGTCGCCGGCTGGGACCTGCTGGGTCTGGGCGTGGTCGAAGACCAGCGTGTCTCCGGTCGCGGGCTGGGCTGTCAGCCGCTGATCCCAATCGGCGGGCACAGCCGAACCACCGAGCGTGTTGTCGACGTCTTTGACCAGGGTGAGGGATCCCGGCAGATCGGTGTTGCCGAACGTGCATGTGACGTTCTCCGCCAGACCCAGCGTCAGAGTCGGCGCCTGGGGACTGATGGTGGCACCGTCGTCGCAGACGAGCGTCGACCATTCATAACCGTCTGGGCCGTCGGACTCGGCGAGGGTGTACTCGACGCCTGCGGGCACCGTCACCGAGGTCACTGCAGGCGTGCCGGTCTGCCCGGTGAGGTTCGGCCCATTCGGTGTCGTGGCAGAGAGCGTCCAATCGGCGGGCGCCGCGGATCCGCCGTTGGCGTTGGTCACGGTCTTCACGAGAGTCAGGGTGGGCGCGACATCGTCGTTGGTGAACGTGCAGGTCACCGCGGCACCGTTGGGAACGGTGACGGTGGGCGCGGTCAGGCTCGTGTCACCCGTGCTGCAGGACAGAGCCGTCCACTCGTAGCCCGCCGGGCCGGCGCCTTCGGCGAGCGTGTACTCGCCCGCTGCGACCTGCTGCGAGACGTCGTGGTCGAAGGCGATCGCTGCTCCCCCGGTGAGCTGGGCGCTGAGCAACTGGTTCCAGTCGGTCGGCACAGCGGTTCCACCGCTGTCGTTGACGACCTGCTTGAGCAGGGTGAGGGTGCCGGGCACGTCGTTGTTCACAAAGGTGCAGGTGACATCCTCGTCGAGTGCCAGCGTCAGTGTCGGGTCCGTCACCGACGTGTCGGAGCCGTTGTCGCATGACAGCGACTCCCAGCCATAGCCCTCTGGACCACCGCTCTCGCCGAGGGTGTACTCCGTGTTCGCCCGAACGGTGACGGAGGTGACCTCGGGCGCCCCACTTGCCCCCGACAGGTCGGGGCCTCCGTCAGTGGTCGCCGAGATGGTCCAATCGGTCGGCGCCGCAGAGCCGCCGGAGTCATTGACGACCGTCTTGACGAGCGTGAGGGTGGGAGCGATGTCGTCGTTGACGAAGGTGCAGGTCACGTTCTCGCCGTTGGGCACCGTTACCGTCGGCGCTGCCAGCGACGTGCCGTCGACGGTGCAGGAGAGGTCCGTCCAGGTATAGCCCGCGAGTTGGTCGACCTCGGCCAGCGTGTACGTCCCGCCCGGAACGGGGATGGTCTCGTTGTTGTCGAAGACGAGGGTCTCTCCGGTGGCAGGCTGCGCTGTGAGCCGCTGGTCCCAGTCCGCCGGAACGGCGGTGCCACCGCCGTCGTTGACGACCTGCTTGACCATCGTGAGACTGCCCGCCAGGTCGGTGTTCGCGAAGGTGCAGGTGACGTCTTCGTCCAGCGCGAGGGTGAGAGTGGGGCTCTCGGGCGAGATCTCCGCGCCGTTGTCGCACGAGAGCGAGACCCATTGGTAACCGGAGGGTCCGTTGGCCTCCGCGAGGGTGTAGGAAGCCCCCGCCGTCACGGCGACGCCGGTCACCTCGGGTGTTCCCGTCACTCCGCTCAGATTGGGACCGCCGGGAGTGGTCGCCGACAGCGTCCAATCCGCTGGCACCGCAGTGCCGCCTTGCGAGTTCGTGACGGTCTTGACCAGGGTGAGCGTCGGGGCGATGTCGTTGTTGACGAACGTGCAGGTGACATCCTCGCCCACCGCGAGCGTCAGCGTGGGACTGGACGGTGACACATTCGCGCCGTTGTCGCACGAAAGCGATGTCCACGAGTAGCCATCCGGCCCTGTCTCCCCGAGCGTGTAGGGAACGCCGCCGAAGGCGGGCACGGAGGTCACCTCCGGGGTACCGGTCGCTCCGGACAGGCTGGGCTCACCGGGACTTGTCGCCGTCAGAGTCCAGTCGGTGTCGGCGGCGGTTCCCCCGTTGTCGTTCGTGACGGTTTTCACAAGCGTCAACAACGGCGCGATATCGACGTTGACGAAGCGATACGTGTTGGTGTCCAGGGCCGGAACGCTGACGGCCGGATCCACCGAGACCCACTCCCCGTTGACCAGCTGTTCAAGCGCGAACTGCCGATATCCGGGTCCGCCACCCTCTTCGGAGAGGTTATAGGTCTGACCCGGCCTCACGGCGAACGTGTTCGCTGTCGTCGCGCTCGGCGCTCCGGTCACTGTGGTCGGCTCCAGGCCGAACTCGGTCTGACCGGGATCAGCGGTCAGTTCCCAGGCGTCCGATGTCAGGGTTCCACCCTCGTCGTTGACGACCTGCTTGAGGAGCACCATCGTGGCCGTCTGGTTGGTGGCCGTACAGGTGACCTCCTGTCCCAGAGAAAGGGTGACACCGCCGTCAGCCCCGTCGAAGTCCGTCCCACCGGCGACGCAGTCCCAGCTGCCGGTGGCCCCCTCGATCAACGTGGCCCCTTCTTCGACGGTCTGCACGTAGGTGCCCGGACCGGTTTCCGTGAGCAGATAGCGCACGCCGGGTGTCACAGGCGCCGAGACTCCGCTTACGCCGGTCGGCCCGGGCTGCCCCGTGCCGCCGATCGGCGTGGCCGTGAGTTCGAACTCGGTCACAGCAGCACTGCCGTTCGCGACAGTTTTGGCCAGAGTGAGGGTCGTCACACAGGTGACCGTGTTGGTGATGATGACGACGTTGGGGTCGTCCGCGGTGATCTCGTGGTCACCCGCACCCGTGGCGGTGTTCGTGCATCCGGGCGGAAGGTCGGTCACCTGTTCCGTTATCGCGACGGTGTCACCGACGGTGTACTGCGGGTAGGTGGTGCCGAAGTTCCTGGGCGCCCCGTCGAGGAACAGCTGGGAGGAACCCACAGGCTGCGCTCCGTTGTCATAGGGCACCCCATCGACGATCCACTGCTTCTCCACACGGAGCGAGACAGTCGGGTCCGGGGCCCGGTTGTAGACGGTGCATGAGACGATGCCGCCCTGTTGCGCGGTCGTGGTGAAGCCGAGCACTCCGCTGTTGGTGACCGGCACCGCAGCGCCGGTGTTGTCCTGGCACGAGGCGTTAGCGGTGCCCTGAGGCACCAGTTCGTACCCCGCCTGCTGCGTCTCGGTGACCGTCACCGACGCGCTGCCGGTCGCCGGGATGTCTTGCGCCGCGAAGCTCACGGCACCGGTGTCGTTCGTCTGGCCGGACGTCGGCTCGATGGTGACCCCCGCTGTGTCGGTCGTCGCGCCGAAGGTCCACCCCGCAGTGGGCACCGCGTCGGCGATCTCACCCCCGGCCGGGATCACGAGCTTGGTGACGTTGACGGTTCCGGCGCACTCGCCGAGTGCGCGCTGCTCGAGGAACTCCTGGAGGGCCTCGTAGTCCTCGACCAGGAAATAGTCCTGACCAGAGGTGGGGCCGGAGATCGCCTGAAGGTTCTGCTCGCCCGCTGCTGAAGCAGCGCCGATACCCACCCCGACGACGGTCGTGCCTCGTTCGATCTTGAGCGTGTTGGCAGAGAAGACGGCGTTCTCCATCTCTGCGAAGCGCGTGCGATTGCCGGGGCCGGCAGGCGCACCGTCGTCCCCCGCTCCGGGAGGACCGTAGAAGGTCGGGCTGCCGTCCGTGAGCACCAGCACCACGTCCAGCGTGTCTGCGGTGCTGGTCTGGGAGACCTGCCACAGCCCTTGATCCCAGTTCGTGCCCTGCTCCCACCCGCCGGTGTTGACCACCGTCAGCCCGTTCACCTTGTTGCGCACCGTCGCCGCGCCGGCGCTGGTGGACACGGGGGTGAGGTGCAGGGTCGTATTAGCCGCTCCCAGCGCCGGAGCACTGCCGGCGAACGTCCATACGCCGATCGAGGATGGCGTGCCTTCCAGGACGTCGACGAAACCAGCGGCAGCATTGCGCAGGTCCTGCTGCGAACTCGCCAAAGAATTCGACAGGTCTACGAGCAGCCCGACGCGCAACCCGCACGTCTGCGCCAGCGGCGGGTTCACCGCGGCATTCGCCCACTGCCCGCCGCGGGCCTGCAGGTTCGTGCCGCCGCCCGTCTGCTGCGGGTACACCACTGTCTCACCCGGGGGGACGACGGCTGTGCGCAGACGGTATGGCTGCGCGGACACGTTCGTGCCCACGTCGAAGCTTTCGAGAATGCGGTATCCCGGCGCCGGCGCCGTCTCGATGACCCAGTACTGTGCGCCCGACGGCACCACGACGTCGCACTGGCCGTCGGCCTCGGTCACGCAGGTGCCGACCAGGTTCGCGGGCGACGTGTCGGGTTCCGTGTCCGTGCCGCCGCTGTAGACGGAGAATGTCGCCCCGGCGAGGGCGCCCACACTCTGCGGCGAGGTGCGCTCTCCGCCTTTCGTCAGCGTCAGGGTGCCGGGCGCCGTGGACGTGTGCGTGAACGTGCACGCTGCCACCAGCGACGTGTTCCCGGTGCCGATGTACTGCAGCAGTGCGGTCGCCGAGGTGAACTGCAGACGTGTCAGCCCGGTGGTGTCGTTGAGGAAGCAGCTGACGGTGGTGGTGTACTCGTCGGTGACTCCGGGGGTGCCGGTTGCTTCAAGCGTGTACGAGCCGGGCTTCGTGACCCGGCGGGACTGACCGCTCGTGAAGTCATACCAGTTATCCGACCCGACGATGAGGGCTCGCAGCGCCCAGTCGGCCGGTGTCGCATCGCCGCCCACCACCACGTTGACCATGCTCAGGGTGCCGCATGGCCCGTTTCCACCTACGCAGTCCGGCACATTGTCGAGGAGGAGGCTGACGCCGGCGCCTTCGGCCGAACCCTCGATCTGGGCGCGGGCGGCCTGTGCAGCGGACTCCCCGCTACCGGTCGCCGGCTCAGGGGACGCAGGCTCGGTCGCCGCCGGTCCGGTGGGCACGGGCGGGGGCACGGCCGGGGAATCCTCCAGCTGGGGCCCCTCGATCCCCGGGTCCGGGGATGCCGCCGGCTCAGGGGGTGCGACGTCGGCACCCGCGCCCGCGACGCTCGCGTCGTCGGCAGACGTCGTGTCGGCGACGGGCGTAGTCTCCTGCGTCGGCGAGAATGCTGCAGCGCCTGCGGTCGTGCCGCCGGCGAACACCAGAGCCGCGACCAGCAGCGAGGCAAGCGTCGCGCCCGAGCCTCGCCGGACCGCTGTGCGCCGCGATGTGGGGGCGCTTCCGTGCCGCTTCATCGGCCCGTCTCGATTGCGTCCACGCTGCTCTCCTTCACACCTACGTCAGGTGAGGGCCGCACCCGGATCGTCCGGGCCGGACCTTGCGCCGCGCGTTCATCTGCCGGTGTGTTCCTCGCCGAACCACGTGCAACGAGCCGCCGGGCAAACGCTAACCCTGGCCTTGAAGGACGTGAAGTGACCTTGGTCCCGCCTTCGCAGGCGGCCCGCTGGCGGCGCGGAAGAGTCGCTCCGCCGCCCGCGTGGTGATGGCGCCCGAACGCACGAAACCCCCCGGATTTCTCCGGGGGGTTTCGTGAACAGCGACGAAGTGTTACTTCAGGATCTTCGTGACCGTGCCGGCGCCGACGGTGCGGCCACCCTCACGGATCGCGAAGCCGAGGCCCTCTTCCATGGCGATCGGCTGGATCAGCTCGACCGACATGTCGGTGGTGTCGCCGGGCATGACCATCTCGGTGCCCTCGGGCAGCGTGATGACGCCGGTGACGTCGGTGGTGCGGAAGTAGAACTGCGGGCGGTAGTTCGTGAAGAACGGGTTGTGACGGCCGCCCTCGTCCTTGGCGAGGATGTACGCCGTGCCCTCGAAGTCCGTGTGCGGGGTGACCGAACCGGGCTTCACGACGACCTGGCCGCGCTCGACGTCGTCACGCTTGGTGCCGCGCAGGAGCAGACCACAGTTCTCGCCGGCCCAGGCCTCGTCGAGCTGCTTGTGGAACATCTCGATACCCGTGACGATCGTCTTCTGCGTCGGACGCAGACCGACGATCTCGACCTCGGAGTTGATCGCGAGCGTGCCACGCTCGGCGCGACCCGTGACGACCGTTCCACGACCGGTGATCGTGAAGACGTCCTCGATGGGCATGAGGAAGGGCTTGTCGCGGTCACGCACCGGGTCGGGCACGTTCTCGTCGACGGCGTCCATGAGCTCGACGATGGCCTCGGACCACTTCTCGTCGCCCTCGAGCGCCTTGAGTGCCGAGACGCGCACGACCGGCGCGTTGTCGCCGTCGAAGCCCTGGCTCGAGAGGAGCTCACGGACCTCGAGCTCGACGAGCTCGAGGATCTCTTCGTCATCGACTGCGTCGGACTTGTTCAGCGCGACGAGCAGGTACGGCACGCCGACCTGCTTGGCCAGCAGCACGTGCTCGCGCGTCTGAGCCATGGGACCGTCGGTTGCGGCGACCACGAGGATCGCGCCGTCCATCTGAGCGGCACCCGTGATCATGTTCTTGATGTAGTCGGCGTGACCGGGCGCATCGACGTGCGCGTAGTGACGCTTCGGGGTCTCGTACTCGATGTGCGAGATGTTGATCGTGATTCCACGCTGACGCTCTTCGGGAGCCGAGTCGATCGTGGCGAAGTCGCGCTGCACGTTGGTGGACGACGGGTACTTGTCGGCGAGCACCTTCGAGATCGCCGCCGAGAGCGTGGTCTTGCCGTGGTCGACGTGCCCGATGGTTCCGATGTTGACGTGCGGCTTGGTCCGCTCGAACTTGGCCTTGGCCACTGGGTCCTCCTCAGGACTGTCATGTAGAGCGTCCGGGCACTGGTTTGCGACCGGTCGTCTACGGGGATGGTTGTCAGTCTAATGACTGGTGCGATATGAAGTTGTGCGGATGCCGCGAGCCGGGGCCCGCGGCATCCCTGTCTGATACGCAGCCTGCGGCTGCGCGGGGATTACTCGCCCTTGGTCTTCTGGACGATCTCGTCCATGACGTTGCGCGGCACCTCGGCGTAGCTGTCGAACTCCATGGAGTAGACGGCACGGCCCGACGTCTTCGAACGCAGGTCGCCGATATAGCCGAACATCTCGGACAGCGGCACCTGAGCGCGCACGACCTTGACGCCTGCGGCATCCTCCATCGACTGGATCTGGCCGCGACGCGAGTTCAGGTCGCCGATGACGTCACCCATGTACTCCTCGGGAGTACGCACCTCGACGGCCATGATCGGCTCGAGGATGACGGGGTTCGCCTTGCGGACGGCCTCCTTGAAGCCCATCGAGCCGGCGATCTTGAACGCCATTTCGGACGAGTCGACGTCGTGCGCCGCACCGTCCATGAGCGTCGCCTTGACGCCGACCATCGGGTAGCCCGCGAGCACGCCGACGTTCATGGCGTCCTGGAAGCCCTGGTCGACCGAGGGGATGTACTCGCGAGGGATGCGACCACCGGTGACCTTGTTGACGAACTCGTAGGTCTTGTCCGCCGTGACCTCGAGAGGCTCGATCGCGAACTGGATCTTGGCGAACTGACCCGATCCACCCGTCTGCTTCTTGTGGGTGTAGTCGTGACGCTCGACGGCCTTGCGGATCGTCTCGCGGTAAGCCACCTGGGGCTTTCCGACGTTGGCCTCGACCTTGAACTCCCGCTTCATGCGGTCGACCAGGATGTCGAGGTGCAGCTCGCCCATGCCCTTGATGACGGTCTGGCCGGTCTCGGAGTTCTGCTCGACACGGAACGTGGGGTCCTCTTCAGCGAGCTTCTGGATCGCAAGACCCAGCTTCTCCTGGTCGGCCTTCGTCTTCGGCTCGATCGCGACCTCGAGCACGGGCTCGGGGAAGGTCATCGACTCGAGGACGACCGGGTTCGCGGCATCCGAGAGCGTGTCACCGGTCGTGGTGTCCTTGAGGCCGATGACGGCGTAGATGTGACCGGCGGTGACCGAGTCGACCGGCATCTCCTTGTTGGCGTGCATCTGGAAGATCTTCCCGATGCGCTCCTTCTTGCCCTTGGTCGAGTTCACGACCGCAGCGCCGGAGTCGATCGCGCCCGAGTACACGCGGATGTACGTCAGTCGACCGAAGAACGGGTGCACGGCGATCTTGAAGGCCAGCGCCGTGAACGGCTCGTCCTTGTCGGCGTGACGCTCGATGATGATTTCTTCGTCCTTGGGGTCGCGCGCCTCGATGGCGGGCACGTCCAGGGGCGAAGGGAGGTAGTCCACGACCGCGTCGAGCATCGGCTGCACGCCGCGGTTCTTGAACGCCGAGCCACACAGCACGGGGTAGATGTCGCCCGCAACGGTCAGCTTGCGGATCGCGGCCTTGACCTCGGCCACCGTGAGCTCTTCGCCACCGAAGTACTTCTCGAGCAGCGCGTCGTCCGTCTCGGCGACGGTCTCGAGGAGCTTCTTGCGGTACTCCTCGACCTTGTCGGCGAGCTCGGCGGGGATCTCCTGGACCTCGTACTTGGCGCCCATGGTGACATCACCCTTGGAGTCACCAGGCCACACGAGTGCGCGCATCTCGACGAGGTCGACGACCCCGACGAACTCGCTCTCCGAGCCGATCGGCAGCTGAAGCACGAGCGGCTTGGCCTTCAGGCGGTTGATGATCGTGTCGACCGTGAAGTAGAAGTCGGCGCCCAGCTTGTCCATCTTGTTGACGAAGCAGATACGCGGGACGTCGTACTTGTCGGCCTGGCGCCACACCGTCTCGGACTGGGGCTCGACGCCCTCCTTGCCGTCGAAGACAGCGACTGCGCCGTCGAGGACGCGCAGCGAGCGCTCGACCTCGACCGTGAAGTCGACGTGTCCGGGGGTGTCGATGATGTTGATCTGGTTCTTGTTCCAGAAGCAGGTGACAGCGGCAGAGGTGATCGTGATGCCACGCTCCTGCTCCTGCTCCATCCAGTCGGTGGTCGCACCGCCATCGTGCGTCTCACCCATCTTGTGGTTGACGCCCGTGTAGAACAGGATGCGCTCGGTGGTGGTCGTCTTGCCAGCATCGATGTGCGCCATGATGCCGATGTTGCGGACCTTGTTCAGGTCGGTGAGCACTTCTTGTGCCACGGGGTGTCCTTATCTTGTGGATCGATCGGGTTTCGTGGAGTCCGACCCTTCGATGGGTCCAGGGCCGGGCGGGTTGCGCCCGGCTCCTGAACCTGTCGACGGGTTTACCAGCGGTAGTGCGCGAACGCCCGGTTCGACTCGGCCATCTTGTGGGTGTCTTCGCGGCGCTTGACCGCGGCACCCAGGCCGTTCGAGGCGTCGAGGATCTCGTTCTGCAGACGCTCGGTCATCGTCTTCTCACGACGACCCTTCGCGTAGCTGACGAGCCAGCGCAGAGCCAGCGTGTTGGCGCGGTGAGGCTTGACCTCGATCGGCACCTGGTAGGTCGAGCCACCGACGCGGCGCGACTTGACCTCGAGGGTCGGGCGCACGTTGTCGAGGGCCTTCTTGAGCGTTGCGACGGCGTCCTGGCTGTTCTTCGCCTCGACACCGCGGAGGGCGTCGTAGACGATCGACTCGGCCAGCGACTTCTTGCCGTCGACGAGGATCTTGTTGACGAGCTGCGTGACGATCGGCGCACCGTAGACCGGATCGTTGACGACAGGGCGCTTCGGGGCGGGTCCCTTACGAGGCATCTAACTCAACCCTTCTTCGCACCGTAGCGGCTGCGAGCCTGCTTACGGTTCTTGACGGCCTGGGTGTCCAGGGCACCACGGACGATCTTGTAACGGACACCCGGAAGGTCCTTCACACGACCGCCGCGCACGAGCACGAGGGAGTGCTCCTGCAGGTTGTGTCCTTCACCCGGGATGTATGCCGTGACCTCGGCACCGTTGCGAAGCTTCACACGAGCGACCTTGCGCATCGCGGAGTTCGGCTTCTTCGGCGTCGTGGTGTACACGCGGGTGCAGACGCCCGCCTGCTGGGGGTTCGACTTCAGAGCGGGAGCCTTGGTCTTCGAGACCTTCGGCGTCCGCCCCTTGCGAACCAACTGCTGAATGGTTGGCACGTTCTCTCCTTGTTGTGCTGCACGGTGACAGCGTCGTGGTCTCACCCGCAGCATCCGGATCTTTCGATTCATGACGCTGCAGACTCACGCGAACCCACCGCGCGCCAGAATGGTCTGAACGCGAGTCGTTGGTGGATATGCCGTGGGGGCGACCTGTTCGCAGGCCGATCCCTGAGATGCGGCACCTCGCACACCGGCATCCGCGCCGAGGCACGGTGGACGGCGCGCAATGCGCACACCCGATCTATGATAGGCCGGATTGCAGAGGTCGGTCAACCGCAGGGTCCAGACGCCGCCTCTGGCGGAGCGGCGAGAGGGCGCCGCGCTCCCCCGCGCCCGGTGGCACAAAGACGCGACCACCGACACAGGGCCGGTGGTCGCGTGAAGGAAGGTCAGTTGCCGGCGAGTGCCTGGTCGGTGTCCTTGATGGCCTGCATCATCTTGCGCAGCGACTCGCCCATGTCGCTGATGCCCTCGATGGCCTTCTCGAGACCCGTCGTGAGCTCGTTGTAGCCCTCGCCGAACTTGCCCGAGGCGTGCTCGGTCTTGAAGTCGTCGCCCAGCAGGCGATCGACGTCGGCCTTGAGGCGACGAAGCACGTCACCGATCTCTTCGCGACCGGTCTCGAGCTTGCCCGCCATCGCGTCCATCTCGCCATAGGAAGCCTTGAAGTCAGCCATCATCCACCCTCTCGGTCACCGGACCGAGTACCCCCGGTCGTTGATCAGGCTAACCGAGGCGCCTCAGGCGCCCTATGGGGAGGATTCCCCATCCCCTTCGCCCACGAGCGGCAGCTGCACCGTGATGAAGCGTCCATTCTCCACGAAGAGCCCTCGTCCGGGGGGGAACTCGTGACGCTGCACCTTGGGGAAGCCCACCTTGAACAGCGACTCGCCGTCGTACGTCTCCGGGCGGAGGGCGATGCCGTGTCGCCCGGCCTTGAGCTCGCCGATGAGGCCGTAGCCGCTGCTGAGCTGCGAGACGTCGCCGTCGGCCACGAGGAAGTGGTCGCTGCGGTTGATCGCCTGGAAGAGCTCCTTGAGGGGCCGTTCGGCATCGGTGTCGCCGAACTCGGTGACGTTCTCGACGATGATCGCGATCCGCGTCGGGATCGTCTCGTCTGCCACGACGTCTTTGAGCTCTTTGGCGAGGGCCCGCACGTCCTCGATTGCGCTCGCCTCTCCGCGCCACGGGCGGAAGGAGCGCAGGGCCGCGCGGCGACCGCCGATGTGGAAGAGCTCGACCGCCGGGTCGAAGCGCTCCAGTGCCGCGACGATGCCGCGCAGAGCCGTCGTCTTGCCGCTCTGGGGCGGACCTGCCACGACGAACGTGCCGACGGGCTCGAAGCCCGTGGGGCCGAGGGTGTCGTCGCCGATGCCGAGAGTGGGCATCTCGCCGACGCGTTCGGGAAGCTCAGCCAGGTCGAGCTCGGTGGGAAGCGCCCCGATGTTCTGCGCCTCGGCAGCGCCCGCCCGCCGCAGCGACGCGGCGAAGGCCTCGGCTGCGGCGTTCTGCTCGGCGACGTTGGATGTGCCGCCGATGACGGCGACCTGCGTCTCGAGGCCGTCGACGATCGCGCGGCCGGGCGCGCTGCGCTCGTTCAGGACGTCTTTCGCGACGCCGAGGATCGCATACGCGCTCTCGTCCGACATGCGCAGCACGATGCGCTTGGTGACGTTGGCGCTCACAGCCGTCGGCACGGCACCGTAGCGGTCGGCCGTCGCAACGACGTGCACGCCGAGCGGGCGACCCTCGCCGAGCATCCGCATGAAGATGGCGTAGAAGGGCGCACGGGCCGACGTCGTCTCCCAGTCCTGCTTGAAGACGCCGAAGCCGTCCAGCAGCAGCAGGATGCGCGGCTCGGTGACATCACCCGTGATCTGGCGGTACTCCGTGATCGTCGCGGCGTTGACGGCCGAGTAGCGCTTGGCGCGATTGTCGAGGATGCCACGCAGCGTGCGGAACAGCCGCTGCACGCGCTCGGCGTCATCACCAGAGACGATCGAGCCGACGTGCGGCATGATCTCGAGCGAGCGCAGCGCCCCGGTGCCGAAGTCGATGCCGTACACGGCCGTGCGGGCGAGGTCGGGCCGCGCTCCTGCGGCGATGGCGACCGTGCGCAGCGCGGCGCTCTTGCCCGCGCCGCTCGTGCCGTACACGAGCATGTGCCCGTCGGTGTCGGGCGAGAAGAAGACCGCCTCCTGCAGCTGGCGCTGCGGGATGTCGGCGAGCCCGAGGGGGATGTGCCCATCTCCGTCGAGCGGCAGGTCGCGCAGGTCGATCGTCGTCGTGAGGTCGTCGAGCCACGGCCGCCGCGGAACCGGGATGCCCGCTTCGGCAGCCCCGCGCACGAGATTCGCGACGAGTCGCTTCTGATCGTTGGGACCGAGATCTTCGTCGTGCGTGTCGGATTCGCCCTCTGCGCCTGACTCCCACAGGGTCACCGAGCCGAAGCGCAGGTCGGCGACACGCACCTCTGCCCGGTCGGGCTCGTCGGTCGTCCACCCGCCGGCGTAGCCCGACTGGAACGGCACGAGCCGCCCCGGGCCGGTCTTGGCGATGCCGCGACCGGGGATCGAGGGGTCGAAGGTCGAGGCGACGACATCGCCGACGACATCGTTCGAGTCCGCAGCGTCAGCCATCCGCAGCGCAACGCGCAGGTTGGTGTTGGCACGCAGGTTGTCTTTGATGACACCGGCGGGCCGCTGTGTCGCCATGATCAGGTGGATGCCGAGGGAGCGACCCCGCTGCGCGATGTCGACGACGCCGTCGACGAACTCGGGCACTTCGGTCGCGAGCGCGGCGAACTCGTCGATGACGAGCACGAGGGCGGGCGGCGTCTCGGGGTCCTGGCGCTTCTCCAGCTCAAGCAGGTCTTTGGCCTTCTTGCGGTTGAACAGGTGCTCGCGGTGGTGCAGTTCGGCGCGCAGGCTCGTGAGCGCCCGTCGCACGAGGTGGGGGCTCAGGTCGGTGACCAGGCCCACCGTGTGCGGCAGCTCGACGCAGTCGGCGAAGGCCGACCCGCCCTTGTAGTCGACGAAGAGGAACGTCACGCGGTCGGGGCTGTATTCGGCCGCCATGCCGAGCACCCACGCCTGCAGGAACTCGGACTTTCCCGAACCGGTCGTGCCGCCCACGAGCGCGTGCGGGCCCTGTGTTCGCAGGTCCAGCGTCATGGCGTCAGGACTGCCCTGACCGACGTAGGCCTTGAGCGTTCCGGCGCGTTTCAACCGGGGCCGCGGCCCTCGCGCGCGGTCGATGATCGAGTTGTTCTGCCGCCAGCGCTCGACGACAGCCTGCGGCTCCTGCGCGAGGTCGCTGCCGATCAGTCGCAGCAGCGAGACGCTCGCGGGCAGGTCCGACGAGTCGGCCGCGACCGAGCTCGAGTCGACGACGGGAGCAAGTCGCTTGGCGAAGATCTCGGCATAGTCGCGCGAGACGCCCTCGATCTCGACATCGACGGCTCGTTCACCGGCGCGCACCCAGCCCACGTGCGCGTTTTCGAGGCCGTCGGTCACGTCGATGAAGGTGCGGCACGCGGCGGGGAGGGATTCCACGGTCGGTGCGACGAAGATCGTGTAGACCCCCGCATCGGGGCCGCGTTCGATCACCTGCGTCAGGCGAGGCCGGTCGACGGGCGCGTCATGGGTCACGAAGAGCACGAGCGACACGTCGCCGATCTTTCCCTCAGACCCCCCGGACTGCTCGCCGACGTGCTGACCGAGAGCCATCGATGTGTCTTTCGCAGCGAGCGGCCCCCGCCGGGTGGCCGATCCCGAGAGGCGCTCCAGAATCGCCTCTTCGAGACCGTTGAGCAGCGCCGTGCCGGCGGACTGACTGTCGGCGAGCGCCATCTCGGCAAAGGGCGACCGCGGGCTCGTCGTGTGAGGCAGCCACTTCATCCACTCCATGTCCGCCGTCCAGCCGGGGTCGACGATCGCGGCCGTCACGACCTCGTTCGGAGCGTGCAGACCGAACAGCTGAACGCCGAGTCCGCGCACGACGTCGGCTGCGAGCTCGCGCGTGCCGGCGATGCCGATCGCGCCGGCCGAGGGCAGCAGCTCGATCACGGGCACGTCCTCGATGCGCGCGTAGCGCTGCCGCACCGCCTCGACCTGGTGCGAGTACTCGGCGATGCCGCGCTGGTCGTTCGGCTGTGCGACGGTGTTGCGGCTCTTAGCCGTTCCCACGCCGAGGCGCAGCCCCAGGAAGTTCCAGTGCTCGGGGCGCCGCGTCCACAGCATGGGGCCCAACGAGATCGCGTCCTCGTAGACCGCCGCCGTCGCGGGGGCTTCGGCTCGGCGACGCTCGCGCTCGACGAGTTCTTCGTTGGCGAGGTTCTCGTCGAGCTCGTCGAGTTGCGACTCGAACGTCTCGATCTCGAGCTTGAGCTTCTTGCCCTGCTGCGTGCGCTGGCCGATGAAGTTGCCGAGCATCATCAGCGGCGCCATGGCGACGATGAGCAGCGACGTGGGGCGCTGCGTCAAGGCGTACATCGCGAGGCCGAGCAGCACGGGCGCCATGATCATGGGCCACGGGAACATCCGCGGGTCGGCTTCGTTCGGGATGATCGGATGCCGGAACTCTTCGCCGGCGTAGCGGTCTTCGACGCGCGGCGATCGGTTGAACATGAGCGCGCCGCCGCGCTCGAGAACGAGGGCGTCATCGGTCGCGACGCGTTCGGCGAGCGTGAACGACACGTCGGTCGCGCCGATCGTGATGCGCTGACCGGGAATCACCCGCACGCGCTGCACGAGTCCGCCGTCGACCACGAGGCCGTTGGCCGAGTTGAGGTCGACGAGTTCGATGCCCTGGTCGACGTCGAGCCTCGCATGCCGCTTCGATACGAGCGGATCGTCGATCAGCACTTCGGACGGGGCGGCGCGGCCGATGACGGTGCTGCCCGCCGCGATCGGCACGGTGCGGCCGGCGTCGGGGCCGTTCAGGATGTGCATGACCGCCGCCGTCGCGGCGCCTCCGTCCGCCGCGGTGGCCGCCGGGACGACCGACGCGGCGAAGCCGGAGCCGATCGGGGCGTCGCCGATGGGCGTCGCGGGGTCGAGGTGCACGGGCTCACCGGCAGGCGGAGCGACGAGCAGTGTCGGAACGGCGCTCGCATTGACTGCACCACCCTGCGCGAGGGCGTCGCCGTCGGCGAGCTCGCGCGCGACATCCTGCACGGTCGCGGTGGAATCCGCCGTGACGAGCACGTCGACCGACGTGCCCACTCCCCGACGCAGGCTCAGCTTGAGCTTCACGAATCAGCTCCTCTCGCGACGACTTCGAATGAGCGCCCGCCCACGTGCACGGTCCACCCCAGGGGCACCCGCATCGCCTCGGCCGTCGGAACCGCGACCGTGTCGCCCCCGGGGGAGCGCAGATGTGTGCCGTTGCGCGATCCTCGATCGGTGATCCACACGCCCTCGGCGTCCTGGCCGAACGCCGCGTGGGTCTTCGACATGAGCCGCTCGGGGTCGTCGAGCTGCACGAGCGCGTCGACCTGCTCGCCGTCGGCGGCTTCAGGATCGCGACCGATCAGCGCGAAGGCGGGGACCCGCATCGTCGATCCGTCGTCGAATCGTACGGTCGGCCGTGCGCGGCGGCTTGCGCCGGCGTCGGTCGGCGCGGCCGCAGCGGGGGGTGAGACCTCGACGACCCCGCGGGACGGGACGGGTGCCTCACGGATAGGCGCAGGCACCTGCACCCCGGCCGCGGTGGGGACGGCGTCGATGAGCGCAGCGGGCGCGGGGGTTCTTCCCGACCACTGCGCGCCGGTGCTGCCCGAGCCCACGACGCCGGCGCGCGAACGCGCACCGAGGATCCGCAGCGCGTCGGCTGCGCCGACTCCGGTCGCCATGGACGGCAGGTCCTCGCTGTCATCGGGGCGACCGCGCAGCGTGCGGCGGGCATGACGCATGGCCTTGGCATCGAACGGGTCGATGCCCGCGCGGGTGTCGACCACCCAGCACCCGCCGATTCGATCCAGGATGCTGCGCCCTCGGGCCTGCGGGTCCCACAGCCCCGAGGCGAAGAGCACGCCGGGGCCGATGAGCGGCACGATGTTGCTCGCCGAGAGCACGAGAGCGCGCCCCACGACCCGCCAGAACCCGGGCCGGCTGAAGTCGACGGCCGAGACCGAGCGCAAGCGCAGCATGGCCTTGCCGGCGGTGACACCACGACGCCCGTGCACGATGAGCTGGATGAGGACGAAGAGCGTCGCGAGAAACCCGCCGGCGGCGATCAGGATGATCGGCACGAGTGGCGGCGTTCCGTTCACCAGCAGCACGGCGCCCGTGATGGGGATCGCGGCGAGGATCATCCACAGCGCGACGTCGATCGCGAAGGCCAGCGAGCGGATGCCGGCGCCCGCGGGCACGAGCCCGAGAGCAGCCGCGACGGCAGGATCGGAGTCGTCGAATTCGCCCGTGGGCACGTCAGCCTGTGTCATCGTCTTCCTCGCGTCACGGCAGCAGGTTTCGGTCCGCACGGTGCGGGCGCACGGACCGCCCCACACTCTCACGAAGGGCACCGTGTTCGGAAAACCGGCGGGCGGTCATCCGGCGCTCGTCAACAGGACGACCCACAGCGTGGCCCCCGCCACGAGAACGATCACCGCCGCAGCGGCGACGGTCACGATGAGTCGTCGACGCGCGACACGGCGGCGGCGCGCGGCCAGCGCATCCGTGTCGACGGCCTGCTGGGCGGGGCGTTGGGGCGGCGCGGTCCGGGGCACGCGAGCGGGCTCGGATGTGCGCGGGCCGTACGTCACGGGGGGCGTCGGCAGGTCACGCCGCGGTGCCGGTCGCGCGCTGCCCTCACCCGAAGACGGCCCGTGTCCGCGGGTGAGCACGGTGTCCTCGACGGGCTTGTCCCCTGCCGCGGCGAGATCGGCGCGGCGGCGGGACTCGCGGCGCACGACGACGGTCGAGCCATCGTCGGGGTCGACCTCGGCCGGGGCCCCGGCCGAGGCGCGCCGAGGGCCGGCGGCGCCGATGTCGGCCGGGTGCGCGGCATCCGGTCGGCCGCGGGCGGCGCGACGCGTCAGGTCGTCGACGCCCGGCGCGCGGTCGCGCGCTTCTCCCTGAGAGCGTCGGGAGAGCAGCGTGGCATCCTCCGGATCGTCGTCGGCGGGCACCGTCGTCTCTGCAGCGGCCGCTCTCGCACCTCGCGGTGCGCTCACCCGGGTGCGTTCGAGATCGTCGTCGGACGGCCGAGAACCACGTCGCCGTACGACCCGGGTCTCGTCGTCGGGCTCGTCGGTCACTCCGCGCTCCGGGTGAGTCGGATCTCGGCGTCGCCGAGCAGGAAGCGGTCACCCGCCTCGATCGCGACGCCCGGCGTCGCCTCGATCTCGGTGCCCATGAGCGTCGCGAAGACGACGCCGTTCGTGGAGTTGAGGTCGGTCACCCACCACGTGTCGCCGCGCAGTTCGAGCCGCGCGTGGGTCTTGGAGACTGTGCCGTCGTCGATCGAGACGAGCTGCGCACCGGGATGCGCGGACTCGAGCTTCGGGCGCCGACCGAGCAGCACGACGTCGGAGCCGATCGGAACAAAGGTGCCGCCCGGCGTGATGATCGACCAGTCGGTGCGCCGGCGACGCGCGATGATCGTCTCGTCGAACGCGCCGTCGGGGATCTGCGAACGCCTGGTCTGCGCCGAGACCGACGAGACCGCCGACCGGGGAGAACCCGCAGCGGGAGCCCCGGCGATCGCCGAGACGGGTCCGGAGGTGTCCGGAAACGCTTCGGACTCGATCAGCGGCGCCCGTGTGGGCACCCAGGGCTCGGGCTCGGCCAGCGGTTCGGGGTCCGGCTGCACGGGCGGGCTCGCGGGAAGCACCCAGGGATCGGCCGACGGCGGTACATCCGGAGCCACCTCGCCGCCGCCCTGCGGAGCATCCGGTGCGCGCAGCGCATCGAGCTCCTCACGGCTGCGGGTGAGGCCGTCGTCGTCCTCGGTCAACGGCGCCCAGCCACCGGGCGGCGCCGAAACGGGCGACTCGGCACGGCTCGTCGCGGGGGGGACCGGCCCCTCGTCGACGGGTGCCGGTTCTGCCGATGGGGCGAACGGCGTCGGGCGGCCCGGTGCGGGCGCGGGAGGCGCGACAGCATCGGCCGACATCGACAGGAGGGGATCCTCGCCCGCGACGAGCGTCGAGCGCCCGTGGATGGACCCACCCGCGCCGGGCATGGGCGGAATCGGACCCGTCTGAGGAAACCCCGGCGCCGGGCCGAAGGGACCGTCGGCGATGGGAGCCGGGAAGCCCGTGCGGCGCGGACCCACTTCTTCTTCTTCGCCCACCCAGCGCGCGCTGCCGAAGCCCAGGACGGTCGCCCACACGGGAAACAGCACAGCTGCCAGCAGGGTCATCCCCGTGCCGAGCGTGAACGCCGCATTGATGCGATGGCACGCGATGATCTGGAAGACCCAGACCGCGACCGCACCGGCGATCGGCACGAGATAGAGCAGGAGCACGAAGGGTGTGACCGCGCCGAGGCGGAAGAGCACGACCTGGTTGTACACCGGCACCCACGCCGCCCACGCCTCCTGACCGGACTTGCGGAACACCGCGGCGAGCGCGATCGCCGTCCAGACGTAGATCACGAGGGCGACGAGCAACCAGATCGGGCCGGCAGATGCAACGATGTTCATGGCGTGGGACGCAGGAGCCGAAGCCCCGAACGCCTCCCCCTCTCGGCGATGAGCGTGCGAGCACCGTTCGCAGGTGCCAGCGGGCGGATGATCGATCTCAACGATACGGTCGCAGCGACTCTGCGCCAGACGCCATCCGCCCCGAGCATCGCGTGTCGCTGCGCATCGACGGTCTTCCAGTACACGTGGACGGCCTCCTCCGAGGGCGCCGCGTCCTCCCCCGCGAAGACCGCTTCATCCGCGGATGCCGCAAGCTCGGCCCCCGCCGGGGTGCCCAGCGCCGCCGCCGCCTCGGTACGAGTCGCACTGCGCGGCACGTCGCGACGCGCGTCGATCGCGGCATCCACGTATTCATCCCATCCCCCCGCGATGCGCTCGGCCGGGGTCCCCGTCGTGCGGCGAGCGCGGCGGCGCAGGCGCTTGGCCGTGATCACCGCGAGGGACGGGCCGAGCACGAGCAGCAGCACGAGCAGCACGATCCCCGTAGTGCGCAGCACGGGCCACAGCCACGCCAGATCGGGGCCGGTCGCCTCGTCGGGCGGGTCGCCCGCGGCGGCATCCTGCTGCATGGGTTCGGCCGGGATGATCTCCTCGACGGAGTCGGGGTGCACTTCGGTGACGACCTCGGGGTCGCGCTGCTGCGTGACCTCGAGACTGGGCGACTGCGTGTGCTGCGGCGTCGTGTCGATCGGGATCCACTCGCCCCCGACGGCCTGGACTTCGACCCACGCCGCGAGATCCCGCGCGCGACATACCCCCTCGTCGCAGACGCTCAGATCCGCTTCGTCGGACACGAGACGCGTGCCCACCACGACCCGCGACGGGAAGCCGAGTTCGCGGGCGATGAGGGCGACGGCCGTCGCGAACTGCTCGTCGTCGCCGATCGCGGCGACGAAGTTGTCGGATGCCGCGGCACGCGGATCGGCTTCGCGTTCGAGCAGGCGCGTGAACAGGGCATCCACGCGGCCGAGCGAGTGACCCGAAGCGCTCGGCTGGAACCGGTAGCCGGTCAGAGCGTCCGCCCACACGGCTCGGCCGTCCGCGCCGAGCGACAGGGCATGGCTGAGGTAGCCGCGCTCGCGCAGCAGGTCGACCGCCGCCTGGAGCGCCGCACCGCCCGACCCGGATGCGTGTGCGTCGGCCCACGCCCGAAGGCTCAGCGGGGTGGCAACGAGGGTCTGCGCACCGGGCGCCTGGGCTTCGGCGAGCGGGATCCGCGGCGGTTCGACGCCCGTCAGGCGATAAGCATCGCCGGACTGCAGGCCGGCGCGAGCGGTCTGCAGCCCGGCGGCGGCACCCGCGCTGTAGTAGAAGCCGTCGGCCAGCGCGACCGCCCGTGGCCCGTCGAAGTCGACACGTGTCAGCTGACCGGCCGTCGGCATCCACAGCTCGTTCCAGCCGTCGATGGTCACGCGCAGATCGATGGGCTCGCCGTCTCCGGCCTCGAGGGCGGAGGCGACGCGAACGAAGCGGCCCTCACCGGTCCCCTCGCTCGTGCGGAACACCTCGCCGTCGTAGTCGTCCAGTGTCGCGAGACGCACGCGGTCAGGCATGCGCTCGGTCTGCTCGACCGTGAACAGCACCTCATCAGCGCGCTCGTCGCCGAAGAAGGCGCGGTACTGCGAGAGCGGGCTGAGCTCGGTCGCGAGGTCGATCTCGGGCCCGACGGACGCGCGCAGCACATCGCGGTCGACCCCCCGCGCCGCGAACGGCACGACGGCGACCGCGACAGCGACGGCCGCGGCGATCATCCCGACCCCGAGCGCCGCGCGACGGCGGTCGGCGGGCGAGGCGTGCCGTGCGGCACGCACTCCGCTCGCGACGGCCGCGCGCTGAACGGCGCGCACACGCTCGTCGTGCGCGCGCCACGCGAGCCAGAGCAGGCATCCGAGCAAGCCCGCGATGCCGAGCGCCGTCTCGACCGGGGCGTACAGCGTCAGCGCGCCGAGCGTCACGGGCGGGCTCACCTCGGCGCGACCGAACACGAGGCCGAACGAGACCATGGCCAGGGCCACGGGGATCGCGACGTACGCGCGGCGCCCCTCGCGCCACGAGAGACGCAGCAGTGCGGTCGTGCCGATCAGGAAGACGACGAGCGCGGGCACGAGCAGGTTGCGGTACGAGCCGACCGGCAGGTCGACGGTGAGCAGGTCCTTCCACCCCACGACCGCGCCCGCCGCGAGCTCGCCGAGTCCGCGCAGGATCTCGTCCGGCCCGCCGAAGCGCGAGGGTACGGCGAGCGGCACCCCCAGCACGAGGAACGCCGCGACGACGATGCCCGTCACGACCCAGCCGCTCCAGTGTCGTCGCGTCGCGACGACCGCGATGCCGAGCGCGACGGCCACCGACACGGCCACGAGGAGGAGGAACGCCGGCTCGCGGTAGATCGGCCACGCCGCGACGGCCGCCGTCGCGACGACCGCAGCGGTGAACACCGAGCCCGTGACGATGCGCGGCTCGACGCGGCGGGTCGAGCCGGCTTCCCGGCGTCGCTCGGCCCGAGTCATCGGGAGGCCCCCCTCAGCAGCAGCCCGGCCAGATCGTCCAGAGTGCCGATCGTGAGGACGGTGAGGCTCGAGATCGTCTGCATGCGAGGGTGTGCGAGCTCGTTGCACACGACGGCGATGACGGCGGTGTCGGGGGGGAACGCAAGCGCCGCCTGCCGCAGGCGCGTCAGCGTCACAGCCGAGCCCACCACGAGGACGGCGACCGAGAGCTGCTCACGGGACTCGGCGGTGAGCCGGCAGACGTCGCCGATCGCCATCGTGTTCTCGAACGTGCGCACGGCGCTGAAGCCGTCGAGCATGGGCCGGGGCGACCCCGCCGGCAGCTGGTGGATCGTGCGCAGACGTCCGCGCACGACCCGTGGGATCTCGGAGCCCGTCACGATGACGACATCGCGCGCGTCGCGCACGGCGCGCAGGCCGAGGGATGCCGCCGCCGAGACGGCGAGCTCGAACTCGTCGGCGTCGCGGAACTCGTGCTCGGCGACGGCGAGCACGATCGCCATCCGCGAGCGCCGGGACTCCTCGTACTGCCGCACCATGAGCTGTCCGGTCTTGGCCGTCGACTTCCAATGGATGTGGCGCCGGCCATCGCCGGCGGTGTAGGGGCGGATCGCGTGGAAGTTGATGTCGGCGTCGACCGTGCGCCGCGTCGGCGCACCCTCGAGGTCGCGGATGAGACCCGCGCTCGTGGACGGGATCGATGTCGTGCGGGGGTGCACGTACACCTCGTTCACGTCGGCGAAGGCGTGCTCGCGGCGCAGCATGCCCACGGGGTCGCTGCGCACCGTCGTGGCGGGACCGACGCGCACGATGCCGCGTCGCGGTTGCGGGATGTGGAGCGGCTGGGTGACCGCGTGGCCGGGGCGCAGCATCGGCACGCTGAACTCGACGATGCCCGGCCCGACCGGGATGTCGATGCGACCCGGCAGCGCCAGACGACCACCCGTGTTGCGCACGACGACGTCGCCCGACAGCCCGTCGCCTGCGACGATGCGCTCGCGCGCCAGCGACAAATCGACCTCGTACGAACGCGATCCGAACAGAAACGGGATGCTGGCCAGCAGGAGCAGCAGCGCGGCGACACCGGCGACCATCCATTCGATCCAGCCGAAGGCGAAGCCGAGGCCGAGGCCCCCAGTCGCCGCGAGCAGCACGAGAGCGCCCGCCGGCCGCACGGTGCGGGAGGCCCAGACCGTGCTCGCCTGCGCCGCCGCGACGACGGCGCGCCACGCTCGCGCAGCCCGGACGACGATTCCGACCATGCGCCCCGACGAGATCGACGTCGAGGTGACCGAGGTCGCGTGGGTGCGCCCGGCCGTCCCTTCGGTCGAGGTTCGCGTCCGGCGCGTGTCGGTGAGGCTCATACGGCCTCTCGACGGGACGGCGGCGCGATGTCGAGAAGCACCTGGCCGATGACGGCCTCTTGCGTCACGCCGTCGAACTCCGCCTCGGCGTGCAGGATCAGCCGGTGCGAGAGCACCGAGACGGCGAGCGCCTTGACGTCGTCGGGGGTCACGTAGGTGCGCGCCTGCGAGACGGCACGCGTGCGTGCGGCGCGGGTGAGAGCGAGCGCCCCGCGGATGCTGACCCCGAGGCGCACTTCGTCGGCGGACCGGGTCGCGTCGATGATGCGCGCGATGTAGTCGAGCACGAGGGCGTCGACGTAGGCCTGCGCCGCGAGGTCGGCCATGCCCACGAGCGCGTCGGGGGTGATGACGGGCGCGAGATCGGCGGTCGGCGTCGCGGCGCCGTCGAGGATGCGCACGGTCGCCGCGTGGTCGGGGTACCCGAGCGACGTGCGCATCATGAACCGGTCGAGCTGCGCTTCGGGCAGCCGGTAGGTGCCGGCCTGCTCGATGGGGTTCTGCGTCGCGAGCACGATGAAGGGGTCGCCGACGGGGCGCGAGACGCCGTCGATCGTGACGCTGCCCTCTTCCATGACCTCCAGCAGCGCGGACTGCGTCTTGGGCGACGCACGGTTGATCTCGTCGGCGAGCACGATGTTCGCGAAGATGGGGCCGGCGTGGAACTCGAAGACGCCCTCCTTCTGGTCGTACACGCTGATGCCCGTGATGTCACCGGGGAGCAGGTCGGGGGTGAACTGGATGCGGGTGTTCGTGCCCTGCACCGACTGAGCCATGGCGCGCGCAAGTGAGGTCTTTCCGGTTCCGGGGACATCCTCGAGCAGCACATGCCCGTCGCTCAGCATGGCCGTCAGGACGAGCTCGACCGCGTGGCGCTTGCCCAGGACGGCACGCTCGACGTTGTCGGCGAGCTGGGCGAACGTCTGGGCGAACCAGGTCGCCTGCTCTGTGGAGATGGTCATCGCGGATTCCTCGATCGATCTGTCGTCAACATGGCTCAGGGTGCTTCCTCGGGCTCGGGCGGCAGGTTCGGGTTGCACGTCGAGCCGAAGGTCGCCGAGGCGGGGCTGAGTCCCCACTGCGACCAGCTCGCCGTGACGGCTATGCCCTCGACGCGCGCAGCTCCGACGGGCACGACCCACGTGCCGACCTGATGGGGCACGACAGCGCCCGCGGAGTCGTAGTACATGAGACCGGAGGGGTCGAACCGGAACGTCGCCACCGTGCCGCCGGGTCCATTCGACGACGAGCCCGTCGGCGCGAGCGCGCCGCCGCCGACGCATACCGAGGCGAGTCCCCACGATGCCTGCATCTGGTAGGGCGCGCTGCCGGCAGCGGGTGTCACCGCCGACCACTCGGTCGGGTTACCCCACACCTGGTGCACGTAGCGCACGCGGATGCCGGGATTCTGGCCGAACGTGCCGTTGCCGGGGAACCGGTCGAACTCGACGCGGTTGCGGTTGGGGACCGGCTCGTTCGACCGCGGCTCCTCGCGAATGACCCACTGCGCGCGGTTCTGCGCCGTCAGGACGTCGGGGGTGGCATCCACCCGGAAGGTGTAGCCGGAGGGGGCGCGTCCGGACTGCGCGGCGCGCACTGCGCTCGACGTCTCGACGCGGGCGAAGGATGCATCGCCCCAGAAGGACTCGACGCACAGGATGAACCGGTACTCCTCGCCGTCGGCCAGGCCCGGGAAGGTCGCGGACTGCCCGTCGGCCGTCACCCGACACTGCTGACCGTCGCGCACGATGCCGTAGCGCAGGGTCGAGCCCGTGCCGTTGAGCTGCGCCGAGGCGTTCGCCGTCACAGTCGAGGTGCCGTCGCCGCCGGACACGGAGGAGAGCACGAGATCGGGCACGAGCGGTGCCCCGACACCGTTGCCCCACCCGATCGTCGAGGTGCCCGTCGGGCTGCCGCCGATCCCGGGCGGCAAGTCGAAGCGCGAGTACGGGGTCACGGTGATGGGCGACCGTGTGTTCGTGCTGACCCGGTACGTCGGCACGTCGAGCGTGCCCGAGCCCCGGCCGACCGGCACGCGGACGGTGTCGCCTGTCGCGCTCGTGATCTCGACCGAGCCGGTGTCGGCGGTCAGGCCGCTGATCGTGAGTGCGACGACGCCGCCCCCGGCACCGGCCGCCACAGGGCGGGCGGTGACGGATGCCGGCGCTGCCGGTGCGTCGTAGGCCCACGCGACGGTGCGCACGGCCGCTGCGGACAGGCCGACGGAGTTCGTCGCGAACGCTTCGTAGGTGCGCTGTTCGCCGTTCGGCGCCGCGATCTCGGGGCATACCCCGTCGACCGAGCAGCGGGCGACGTCGCGGCCGTCCGACCTGACGACGAAGCCCGAGAGCTCGGGATAGGCCATGCGGGCGGGGCCGGGATCGATGCGCAGCGTGACCGAGCCGTCGGCGTAGCCGGTCTGCGCGATCGAGGCAGGCGCCTTCGGGTACCCGAGCAGATCGAACGCGATCCGGCCATCGCGGTCGCCGTTCGTGCCGCGGCCCTGCGCATCCCGCACCGAGAAGGCAGCGGCACACGTCGTTCCGGCCGTGTCGGAAGTCCATGATGCCGAGACGGTGGTGGTCGATACGCGGGCGAACGTCACTCCCGCGCACGCACCGGCGTCGCGGACCGACGTCACCTCGAGCGGTGTGCGCGGCAGCGGGTTGACCTCGCCCGCGGCGCCGACGACGGTGAAGGTGCACGACGATCCGGCGGCCTGCGAGCACTGCTGGGTGACGGAGCCGCCGCGCGGCAGGGTCGAGGGCGCCGCCCCGACGCGCAGGATGAGCCGCGCCGGCGTCACCTCGGCGTGGCTCGTGACCGACACGACAGCGGCATCGTCCACGCCGGGGACGGCGCGATCGGCACCTGTCACCGTGACGATCGACCCGTCGAGCGAGACCGCGAACGAGGTGCCGGTGTAGTCGAGGTCGTAGGCGATGCCGGCCCAGTCATCGCGCAGCTGCCACGTCGTCATCGAACGAAGGTCGAACGTCGTCGTCTCCCCCGGTCCGACGGTCACCGAGCCGGCCCTCAATTCGGGCTGCGGGTCGCGCGCGAGGACGGTGATCGGCACGGACAGCTGCGTCCATTCGGCCTGCCCTTCGAGACGCACCGCCACGCGGCACGCGTCGCTCCAGGGTGCGCCGACGCCGGCGTCGTAGCGCACACGCGTTCCCTCTTCGACGCTGCACGACGAGTCGGCGCGCGCACCTGACGAGGCAACGTCCGCGCCCACTTCGAGCCGTGTTCCGCGAGGCTTGGCAACGAGGTCGGTCATGTCGAAGACGACCGATTCCAGCTCCACCGCCTCCGGAGCGACGAATCCCGTTCGCAACGCGAGCGTGACGTCGTTCTCGCCGGGGACGCGCAGGAACGCGTACGTCGTGACCTCGCCCGCAGCACCCTCGCCTGTCACGGCGAACGGGATCAGCTGTGTGCGGGCGCCGAGCTGGCCGCGGATCCGTGACCCCGCGGCAGAAACGTCGCCGGGATCACCCCACAGCGATACGTCGAGGTCCTGGACGGATCCGCCCGACCACGCGACCTTGCCGTCCAGGACATCCACGCCCGCGGGAAATTTCTCGCGGGTCTCGGCGGTCAGGATCGTGTCGCTCACGAGAGGGTAGTCGGGCACGCTCTCGCGGACGACCCTGACCACGATGAGCCCGCGCGCCGTGTTGCCCGACGTCGACGCGACGTCGTAGAGGAACGACATCGTGCCGGGTTCCTCGCCGGCTTCGACGACGACCTCCTGATCGTCGACGGACAGCAGCCTGTCCGCGAGCCGGTCGAACTCGGGGTTGGGTTCGCCCTCGAGCGTCTGCGGCAGGTCGGGTCGCACATCGGTCAGCGTGAGCACGCCGCCGACGGGGTCGACGTCGTTCGCGAGCGGGCGGACCCGCAGCGACTTGCCCTCACCCGCCTGCACCTGCACGTAATCGGTGTACGTCACAGGACTCGGGTTCGATTGGGCATCGAGCACGCCGATGCGCACGCGGGCGTCGCCGGTCTCCCCCGACGGATCGACGACGCGGTACGTGAACGAGACTTGTCCGCGGTCGCCCGCGACGCTGGTGTAGACGATCGACGCACCGTCGGCGGACAGCGCCGCCGAGCCGCGCTCGGGCTGCGTCACGATGCTGTCGAGCGACACGGTATCGCCGTCGGGATCCATCTCGAACGGCGTGAAGTCGATCACCGTGGACTGTCCGCTGAGCACCCGCCCCTCGAGCCGCTCGGGCAGCGGCGCTCGGTTGGTCTCGTCGCCCAGCACATGCACGCGGACGGTCGCGACGTCGGCGAGCGAGGGCGACCCGGCCGTGAAGACGGCGTAGTCCACCGTGTAGTCGCCGGGGTCGGTCGGCGCGAGATAGCGCAGTAGGTCGCCCGAGGCGAAGGCCAGCGCGTCATCGGTCGACGAGACGACCCGTGACGGGTCGAGGACGGGCCGTTCGCCGGCAGGGGCGATGTCGTTCTCGAGCACCGGGATGTCGACCTGCGCGCCGGCGCGCACGACGACACGATCGTCGACGGCGATGGGGGCGACCTCGGGAGCCGGCGGGAGCAGGTAGACGGTGGCCTCGCCCTCGACGCGGGCGCCTTCATCCTCGGTGCCGTCGCTCACGACATAACGCACCGTGCCCAACGGCCCGGGTGCTCCGGTCGCGGTGGCGCCCGAGACGCGCAGGTGACGCTGGCCGACGGCGTCGACCGAGAGGCTCGCGCCCGGCTCGGGCATGGGCTCGATGTCGCTGAGCAGCAGCACGCGACGGGTCGGGTTGTACACCGCCTCGAGGACGTCGATCGTGGCGTCCTTCTGCGGATGCACGAAAGCGACGACGGGCGCCGTGGCGAGCTGCGGCGGGGCTCCTTCGGGAAGGACCGTGATGCGGGCCGTGCCTCTGGCCTCTGCGACGCCGTCGGTCACCGTGAAATCCACGCGGAACGTGCCGGGGGCGCGCGCCGAGAAGTCGAACTCGGTCGTGCCGCCGACGATCGTCGCCGATGCCGGCGCATCGTCGAGCACGCGGACGGACGAGAGCGAGAGCATCCCCGTCGTGCCCGTCACGTGGGTCGCGACGTCAACCGTCGTTCCGGGGCCGAGCACATCGACGAGCGCGAACGAGCGCACGTCGAGCGCGGGCTGCGGCGTGACCCGGACGTTCAGCACCTCGACCGTCGTGGCGCCCCGCGTGTCGGCGAAGGTCAGCGCGAGCTCGACGAGCTGTTCGCCGCCGGACCCGTCGTCACTGTGCTGATAGACGACCTCGCCGCCGGGGGTCGCGGCGACACTGCCTATCTGCGAGGCGTTGTCGACCGACAGCAGCATGACGGGGTCGCCTTCGGGATCGACCCAGCCGTGCAGCACAGGAACCGTCACGGTGCCGCCGCGGGCCACGTCGGGCTCGGGCCACTCGAGCAGGCAGCCGTCGACACCGCACCACTGCGGGGCCGTGTTGATCGATTCGGGTTCGACCGTGATCGTCACGGTCGAGGGCTCTGAGACGAGGCCGTCGGCAGACGTGCCGTCGGTCACCGCGTACGAGAACGTCGCTGATCCCGTCGCCCCCGGGGCGACCCGCACGGCGAGCCGCTGCGCGTCATCGGTGAGCGACACCGTGCCGAAGGCGGGATCGAGCCCCGTGACCGACGACCCCACGATGCTGAGCACGTCTTCGTTGGGGTCGTGGTCGTTCATGAGCACGGGAAGCGCCGCGATGCCGCCCGCGCGTACGCCGAAGACGTCGGGTTCGGCGACAGGAGGCTTGGGGTCGAGCATGACCGGCAGCTCTTCGTCGCTCACAACCGACTCGGCCTCGACGCGCTCATCGAGCGACCAATCCTGACTCGACGGCACGAGGTCGCCCGCGGGCGCGGTCCATACCCAGCCCGATCGTGCTTCATTGAGCAGCAGGGCATCGCGTCCTTCGACGAAGACCGGCCGGCGCTGGTCGGGCAGCACATCGCCGCCGTAGTCCAGCGGCACGCCGACATCGTCGCGCGAGTTCCACATCACGCCGGCCGCGCCGCCTTGGCCGAGCCACGCGGCATAGATGTCGCCGTCGTACACGACCGGCGCCGCGGGAACCCCGAGGACCGTGTCGCCGATGCCGCCGAATGCGCGCTCGACAGCGCCGTCGACGGGGACCCGCACGATCGACGTCTCGTCGGCGAGATACACCCCGTCGCCGTCGGCATCGGGCTCGCTCACGACGACGGGTCCGGCCAGGGGTGCCTGCTCGGCGGCATCCGCCCCTCGCCGCCACAGCGCTCCCGTCTCGGTGTCCACGATCGTCCACGTATCGCCGGCTGCCGTGATCGCGAGCGCTTCGGAGGCACCGACCGCGACGGCGTCGCGACCGCGGACCACCGACGCCGCGATGTCGTATCGCAGCACCGAGCGATCGGCGCGGGAGTACGCGAAGAGGATGCCGCGCTCGTCGACGGCGATCGCGTCGGCGGTGTACCGCGGATTGTCGTCACCGTCGGTGAACGGCGCGAGCTGCGCGGCGTCGCCGAGCGACAGCCGCCCCGCGAAGACCGTGCCGGCGTCGGTGAGGTAGGCGACGAAGTCAGCGGCGGTCGCGACGTCGATCGTGCCCTGCGGCGTCGGGGTGGACGTGTCGAGCGTCTCGTCGTCGAGGTGGGCGGGCAGGGCCTCGTCGATGCGGGTCAGCGTGCTGAGACTGTCGCTGAAAAGATAGGCCGCCTCGGGCGTCTGAACGACGAGGTCGGGGTTGCTGACGCTGCGGACCGTATCCAGCTCGCCGACCGTGGTGTTGACACGCGCGTAGCGACTGCCGTCGCCCGTCTGCAGCGCCCACACCGATGCGTCGACTGCCGGAGTCTCCTTCGCATCGAGGCCGGGCCACACGATGCTCGCCGTCGTCACGAGCGTGACAGCGGCGGCAGCCGCGGCGAGTCCGGCCAGCGTACGCCGGCGCATCACAGCATCCCCGTCGCGTAGAGCACCGCGACGACCGCCGACGACGCGACCACGACGGTCGCACCGATGATGCCCACGACGAGCCCGGCGCGCCGCGGACGACCGCTGCCGGGCGCGGAGAAGGCGGTCTCCTCATCGCGCGCGAGCCGCGCGACACCCGGATCCGTCGGCGCCTTGCGGCGGCGGACGTGGTCGACGCTGGAGCGGACGGGACCGCGCAGACCGGCATCCGAGAAGTCGACGCGCTCCGAGGCGGGGGCCCACTCGGTCTCGGGCACATCGATCGGCGTCGGCGACGAGCCCTGCTCGATCTGCACCTGCTGCAGAGCCTCGGCGAACGCCCACGCCGACGGGTACCGCTTGGCGGGATCGCGGCTCATCGCCCGGGAGAGCACCGCCTGTAGGGATGCGGGGACATCGGCGCGCGAGATGTCGGTGTACGACGCCCGGGCGATCCGGCGGCGCAGCAGCTCTTTCGTGTTCTGGCCGCGCTCGCGCCGCTCGAAAGGACTCTGCCCCGCGAGCAGCGAGTACACCGTCGCGCCCAGGCTCCACACTTCGCTCGCGACGGTGCCGGCCGTCTGCTCGGCGACCACTTCGGGCGCACTCCACGGGACCGACATCGCGAGCACCTCGTCGGCTGTCTCGCGCAGCAGAGACGACGAGATGCCGAAGTCGGCGAGCACGGGCGTGCCGAAGGTCGTGATGAGGATGTTGCTGGGCTTCACGTCGCGGTGGAGCACGCCGGCACGGTGCGCCGACTCGAGCGCGCCCGCCATGCGCACCCCGGTTGCGAGCACCTCGTCGACCGGGATCCGCTCGATGCGGTACCGGCGCGCGAGCGACCCGGGGCAGTTCTCCATGACGATATAGGGGCGCCCGTCAGCCGAGATGCCCGCCTGGTACACCGTGACGATCGCGGGATGCGCCGACAAGCGGGCGAGCACATCGGCCTCGGCGTTGAACATGCGCCGAAGATCCGGATCGCGCACGTCGCTCGGCAGCACCTTGACGGCGACGTTGCGCCGAGGCATGTCCTGTTCGTACAGGAAGACGTCGGCGAACCCACCCGAGCCGAGGGGCCGGATGTAGGCGAGCCCGGGAAGCAGCGGAGGTGCCGAGGGCAGGCGTGCGGCCACCGATCCCTCCCCCAGGATGATTGCGCCGAGTGATCAGCATCAAGTGCGCAACGGTGCGCAGAAGTGGGGCAATGCTAACAAAACCCGCTCCGGGGACCTGGGCAATCGCCCGGGCCGTGTGCACAACCTCAGTCGCCGGGTGCCTGCGGGTCGAACGGTGCGTCGAGGGTGCGCGCCAGATCATCGAGAAGGGCCGCGATCTGCGGCTCGACGTGCTGTGTCACGGCGGCCTGGATCCGCAGGCGGTGCGGCAGCAGCACGGCGCACACTTCGCGGCCCACCATGTTCGCGTAGTCGTCGGCGAGCGCGACCTCTTGGCGCAGCGCCGCCTTGGCCTCCTCCGTGAGCGGTGGGAGGTCGGGCACCTGCGCTTCGGCCTCTTCGGCCATCCCCGACAGAGTGAACAGGAACGGAGCACCCGGCTGGGGCTCAGGGTCCAGCGGCATCCCCTCGAACTCCGGCTCGAGACCCTCGGCGGGGCGGTAGGCGCGCGCACGGTTGCGCGCAGCCTGCTGGTCGAGCTCGGCCTGCAGCATGGGGAGGTTGCGCGACGTGTAGTCGGCGACGGAGCGGTCGACGATCGCCTTGATGCGGATGGACAGCCCGTGCTGCACGCCGTGGGGGACGTCGGAGCCCAGACCCGCCGCCGACAGGATCGGAGATCCGAAACAGCGACGGCAGGGAGCGACGCGCCCGCGGTGAGTCGCGGGTTGCCAGCGCGGCAGCCACACGAGCCAGGCGTCCACCGCCTGGCTGACCTGCGTCTCGAGCGAGCGCTCCACGCGACAACGCTATCCTCTCGGCGCGCCGGATCCCGGCTTTTGCGCCGTCACAGCGTCTCTTCGTCGTCGGATTCCCAGGGCCAACGGGGGCGGCGAGCCCGCGTGCGGACGAGAGCGATCCCCGACCAGCCGGCGACGAGGGCGGCCGCGGCGATCACCACACCGAACCCCGTCGTCGCGATTCGGCCCGCGACACCCGTGGCGACTCCGACCGAGGTCCCCGTGGCGACGGCCATGATCCACAGCCCCGCGAGATACGCCAGGAAGGTCGTCGCCACGATCCACGCCGCGTTCCAGAACGACGGCTGCGCGTGCCGCACGGTGCCCCACAGGCTCGCCCCGAAGACGACGACCGACAGGGTCGTCGCGGCGACCCCGGGAAGCGGGCCCAGGCCCGGCGCCTCGATGACGCTCTCATCGAGGGCGAGCGACAGCATCCCCAGCCCGAAGATGAGGAGAGCGACGTATCCGATCGTCGCGAAGACGACCGCGAGCGCGGGTGCGACGGGACCGCGATCGGTCCCCCCACCCGCGCCGCCGGTCGTCATGGCCGGACGAGCTGCGGACCGGCCTCGAGCGTGCGCTCGTACTCGCGCTGCGCTTCGACGTTGAGCTCGGTCACGCGCTTGCCGCGCGCGGCGGCCCATGCTCCGAACCAGATGGTGAGCTCGCGACCCAGCACGAATGCGACGATCGCGAGCGGTGCGAGCAGCTGTGCTTCGACGAGCGCGGCTCCCTCGGACGCCGTGAGCATCCAGAACGGCGCCTGGAAGAGCTGGCCGAGAAGGTGGCCGCCGTAGGCGGCGGCGCCCACGAGCACGCCCATGATCACCCACGCCGCCCAGCGGCCTCGGTTGATGATCGCGCCGAGCAGCCAGAAGGCGATGAAGAAGACGACGGTCGGCACCCACAGAGCCCACGTCGTGAGCGCGGCGACGGCATCGGTGGCGAAGGTCTCTGCCGTGACGTCGCCCTGGATCGCGCCGAAGCCGAGGGTCGCGCCGAGGTAGAGGACGGCGAAGGCGAGCGCGGCGAGCAGGCCGATCGCGCCGGCGGCGCCACGGTTGCCACGCAGGCGCGGCGCCTCGGGTGCCTGCACGAAGATGGGCTGCGGAGACGCGGCGGGCGGCACCATGACGGTTTCGGCGACGGGCTCGGGGGCGGCGACGGGCTCGTAGGCGACGGTCGAGTCGTCGGCCACGGTGGGCTTGTCGATGGTCCTTTCGACGACGACGACCTCTTCTGCCGCTGCGACGGGCTCGTCGTCCATCGGTGCATCGACGGCCCACGAGGGGGGCTCAGCGGCCCACTCGTTCGCAGCCGACGGCGTGTCGGCGACGACGATCTCCTCTTCGACGACGATCTCTTCGACCTCGGGGGTCGCGGACGGGTCGACGGCGTCGCGGCGGGCCGCCTCTGCGTCGGCGAGACCTTCGTGAGCACGGCCGACGACATCGTCGACCGCTGTGGGTTCCTCGACCGGCTCGCCGTAGGACGACTTGGGGTCACTCATCGGACGCACTCCTCACGCGGGGCCGCTCCCCACATGTGCGAGGGTAACCCCGTCCGTGCCCGCATGTGCGTAGCCATGCCGGTCGAGGCGCGAGAGAGACGGACGGAATTCGCCTCCGCAGCCCGGGGTCACGGCCAGATGTGTGCCGTGAGGCGTGCCAAGTAGTCGTCCGGGCGCCATCCCGTGCCAACACTCACGAGCCACACCGTGTCGCGTATGACGTGCTCTTCGCGCACGCCGTCCCGCACCCGCGCGCACTCGAGCCCCGCGTCGCCTGTCGTGCACGCGAACCCCTGCGCCGAGAGCGCCGCCTGCGCGATGCCGACGGCGTCGGGGGAGATGACCGAGATCGTCGATGAGATCGACTCCCCGCCCCCGAGGGCCCAGCTGCAGTTGACGGAGACGGTCGGCGCGAGCGCCTCGACGAGGTCGCCCGCTGCGATGGCGGGACGTGCCATCGTCTGGCTCAGCAGCACATCGCCGTGCCAGATGAGCTCTGCCCACAGGTGGTCGGGATAGAGATCACGGCAGTCCACGGTCTCGCCGGCCGCGATCCGCTCGATCGGGGCGGGCTTGCTCTCTGCCTCTTCCTGGGCGTCGGCCCTGGCCCGAAGCGTGTCGCCGAACCAGTCGACGGCGACCGGAACCATCGGCGCCGCAAGCCACACGAGTGCGCCGATGACAGCGAGGCACGCGAGCACCGAGGGTACGGCGAACCAGAGGTTACGTCCCTCCGTGCGCGCCATGCCGTCCTCCCCCTCAACGGTAGGCACGGGATGTCAGCGAGCACGCCCGGCGCGCGGGGCGGAACTTTTTCCGTCGCCTCGGAACGACGAAGGCCCCCGGCGCGTGCCGGGGGCCTTCGTTCAGCTGGTCGTCAGTTGTACGACGTGAAGTCGCCGTCCGTCGAGAAGCTGTCGAAATCGACGTAGCTCAGGTCGGCGTCCGAGAACGCCCCGTCCGAGGCGAAGATGCGGTTGGGGTACCGCTCGCTCTTGGCCTCTTCCGTCGCCTCGACCACGACGTTGCGGTACTTCGCAAGGCCGGTTCCGGCGGGGATGAGCTTTCCGATGATGACGTTCTCCTTGAGGCCGAGGAGCGGGTCGCTCTTGCCCTCCATGGCCGCCTGCGTCAGGACGCGGGTGGTCTCCTGGAACGACGCGGCCGACAGCCACGACTCCGTCGCGAGCGACGCCTTCGTGATACCCATCAGCTCGGGACGTCCCGACGCGGGGCGCTTGCCCTCGGCGACCGTCTCGCGGTTGATGCGCTGGTAGCGCTTGAAGTCCACCAGTTCACCCGGGAGCAGCTTCGTGTCGGCGTGGTCGACGACGGTGACCTTGCGCAGCATCTGGCGCACGATGACCTCGATGTGCTTGTCGTGGATCGGCACACCCTGCGAGCGGTACACACCCTGGACGCCGTTCACGAGGTACTTCTGCACCTCGCGAGCACCCATGACACGCATGACCTCCTTGGGGTCGAGCGTTCCGACCTGCATCTGCTGGCCGACCGTGACGTGCTGGCCGTCCTCGACCAGCAGCGTCGCGCGCTTGAGCACGGGGTAGACATGCGGCTCGTCGCCCGAGTCGGGCGTCAGGATGATCTTCTTCGCCTTATCGGTCTCGTCGATCGTGATGCGACCGTCAGACTCTGCGATCGGCGACGCACCCTTGGGGGTACGCGCTTCGAACAGCTCCTGCACGCGGGGAAGACCCTGCGTGATGTCATCGGCCGAGGCAGATCCACCGGTGTGGAAGGTACGCATCGTCAGCTGCGTACCGGGCTCACCGATCGACTGGGCGGCGATGATGCCGACCGCCTCGCCGATGTCGACGATCTTGCCCGTCGCGAGCGAACGGCCGTAGCACTGCGCGCAGACGCCGACAGCCGAGTCGCACGTGAGCACGGAGCGGACCTTGATGGTCTCGACACCGGCCTCGACGAGCGCGTTGATGAGCACGTCGCCGACGTCGTCACCCGCGGCGGCGAGCACCTCGCCCGAGGGCGACGTGACCTGCTCGGCGAGGGTGCGCGCGAAGACCGAGTTCTCGACGTTGGCGTCCTTGATGAGCGCACCGTCGGCGCCGGGCGCCGCGATCGTGAACTCGAGACCCTTGGACGTTCCGCAGTCCTCTTCACGGATGATGACATCCTGCGAGACGTCGACGAGGCGACGGGTGAGGTAACCCGAGTCGGCCGTACGCAGAGCCGTGTCGGCGAGACCCTTACGGGCACCGTGCGTGGCGATGAAGTACTCCGCAACCGACAGCCCCTCGCGGTACGAGGAGATGATCGGGCGAGGGATGATCTCACCCTTCGGGTTGTTCACGAGACCGCGCATACCCGCGATGTTGCGGATCTGCAGCCAGTTACCACGGGCGCCCGAAGACACCATGCGGTTGATCGTGTTGTCGGCGGGGAAGTTGTCCCGCATCGCCTTCTGGACCTCGTCGGTCGCCTCGGTCCAGATCTTGATGAGCTCCTGACGACGCTCGGCGTCGGTCGTGAGGCCCTTCTCGAACTGCGCCTGCACCTTGGCGGCCTGCTTCTCGTAGCCCGCGACGATCTCCGCCTTGTTGGGCGGCGTGAGGACATCCGAGAGCGCGACGGTGACACCCGAACGCGTGGCCCAGTAGAAGCCGGCGTCCTTGATCCGGTCCAGCGATGCAGCGACCTCGACCTTGGGGTATTCCTCGGCGAGCTTGTTGACGATCTGCGACAGCTTGCCCTTGTCGGCCTGCTCCCGCACGAACGGGTAGCCCTTGGGCAGCGTGTCGTTGAAGATCGCCTGGCCGAGCGAGGCATCGACGATTCCGTGACGCTCGTAGCCGTCGGGGGCGTCACCCTCGAGGAACGTCAGACCCGGAATGCGGATGCGCACCTTGGCCTGCAGATCGAGCGTGCCTTCGTCGCGAGCGAGAATCGCCTCGCTGACCGAGCCGAACACACGGCCCTCGCCCTGAGCACCCTCGATGACCGTGGTCAGGTGGTGCAGGCCGATGATCATGTCCTGCGAAGGCAGCGTGACGGGGCGGCCGTCAGACGGCTTCAGGATGTTGTTCGACGCGAGCATCAGAATGCGGGCCTCGGCCTGGGCCTCGACCGACAGCGGCAGGTGGACGGCCATCTGGTCACCGTCGAAGTCCGCGTTGAACGCGGCGCAGACGAGCGGGTGCAGCTGGATCGCCTTGCCCTCGACGAGCTGAGGCTCGAAGGCCTGGATGCCCAGGCGGTGCAGCGTGGGCGCACGGTTGAGCAGCACAGGACGCTCGCGGATGATCTCCTCGAGCACGTCCCACACCTCGGGACGCGTGCGCTCGACGGCACGCTTGGCCGCCTTGATGTTCTGCGAGTGACCCAGATCGATCAGGCGCTTGATGACGAACGGCTTGAACAGCTCGAGCGCCATCTGCTTCGGAAGACCACACTGGTGCAGCTTCAGCTGCGGGCCCACGATGATGACCGAACGGCCCGAGTAGTCGACGCGCTTGCCGAGGAGGTTCTGACGGAACCGGCCCTGCTTGCCCTTGAGCATGTCCGAGAGCGACTTGAGCGCACGGTTGCCGGTGCCCGTGACGGGACGACCACGACGACCGTTGTCGAACAGTGCGTCGACGGCTTCCTGCAGCATCCGCTTCTCGTTGTTGACGATGATCTCGGGGGCACCGAGGTCGAGCAGTCGACGAAGACGGTTGTTGCGGTTGATCACGCGACGGTACAGATCGTTGAGGTCGGAGGTCGCGAAGCGGCCACCGTCGAGCTGGACCATGGGACGCAGCTCCGGCGGGATCACCGGAACGACATCCAGCACCATCGCGGCGGGCGACATGCCCGTCTGCAGGAACGAGTTGACGACCTTCAGACGCTTGATCGCGCGGATCTTGCGCTGCCCCTTACCCTCGGAGATCTGCAGGTGCAGGCTCTCGGCCTCGGCGGCCAGGTCGAACGCCTGCAGGCGGCGCTGGATCGACTCGGCGCCCATGTAGGCCTCGAAGTACTGACCGAAGCGGTCCTGCAGCTCGTGGAAGATCTCGTCTTCGCCCTTGAGCGAACCGACGTCGAGGGTGCGGAAGTCCTCCCACACGCGCTCGAGCTTGGCGATCTGCTCGTCGGCGCTCTTGCGCGTCTGAGCCATCTCCTTCTCGGCGGCGTCCTTGACCTTCTTCTTCTGGTCGGCCTTGGCGCCCTCTTCCTCAAGCGCTGCGAGCTCTTCTTCCAGCTTCAGCAGGCGCTCGGCGACCTTGGCGTCACGGCGGTCGCCGAGCGTCTTGATCTCGAGGCGGATGTTGTTCTCCTGCGTCGCGAGGTCGCGGTGACGCGCCTCTTCGTCGACGGAGATCACCATGTAGGCAGCGAAGTAGATGACCTTCTCGAGGTCCTTCGGAGCCATGTCCAGCAGGTAGCCGAGGCGCGAAGGCACACCCTTGAAGTACCAGATGTGCGTGACGGGCGCGGCGAGCTCGATGTGGCCCATGCGCTCGCGGCGGACCGAGGACTTGGTGACCTCGACGCCGCAGCGCTCGCAGACGATGCCCTTGAAGCGGACGCGCTTGTACTTGCCGCAGGCGCACTCCCAGTCACGGGAAGGTCCGAAGATCTGCTCGCCGAAGAGGCCGTCCTTCTCGGGCTTGAGCGTGCGGTAGTTGATGGTCTCGGGCTTCTTGACCTCGCCGTACGACCAACGACGGATGTCGTCGGCGGTGGCGAGACCGATGCGAAGCTCATCGAAAGTTGTTGATTCGAGCACTAGTCTCAGTTCTCCTGTATCGGAATTCTTGGTGAGTCAGTCGTTGGTCTGAGCGCCGAAGCGTCAGATCTCGTCGATCGAGGACGACTCGAAGCGGCTGGAGATGTTGATTCCGAGCTCCTCTGCCGCGCGGAATGCGTCGTCGTCCGTATCGCGGAGGTTGACCGGCGTGCCGTCGGCCGAGAGCACCTCGACGTTCAGGCAGAGCGACTGCATCTCCTTCATGAGGACCTTGAACGACTCGGGAATCCCGGGTTCCTGGATGTTCTCGCCCTTGACGATCGCCTCGTAGACCTTGACGCGGCCGAGGATGTCGTCGGACTTGATCGTGAGGAGTTCCTGCAGCGCGTACGCGGCACCGTAGGCCTCAAGTGCCCACACCTCCATCTCACCGAACCGCTGACCACCGAACTGGGCCTTACCACCCAGGGGCTGCTGCGTGATCATCGAGTAGGGACCCGTCGAACGCGCGTGGATCTTGTCATCGACCAGGTGGTGCAGCTTCAGGATGTACATGTAGCCGACCGAGATGGGCGCCGGGAACGGCTCGCCGGAGCGGCCGTCGAACAGACGCGTCTTACCCGTCGAGTCGATGAGGCGCTCACCGTCGCGCGTGGGAAGGGTCGAGTCGAGCAGACCTGCGATCTCCTCCTCGAACGCACCGTCGAACACGGGGGTCGCGACCTTCGTGCCGGGGGCGGCCTCACGTGCGGCGTCGGGCAGGCCCATGGCCCACTTCGGCGTGCCTTCGACCTTCCAGCCCTGCTGGGCGATCCAGCCGAGGTGCAGCTCGAGAACCTGGCCGAAGTTCATGCGGCCGGGGATGCCGAGCGGGTTCAGGACAACCTGGACCGGCGTGCCGTCCGCGAGGAACGGCATGTCTTCGACGGGGAGGATCTTCGCGATGACGCCCTTGTTGCCGTGACGGCCGGCGAGCTTGTCACCCTCGGTGATCTTTCGCTTCTGGGCGATGTAGACCACGACGCGGCGGTTGACGCCCGAGCCGAGCTCGTCGTCGCCGTCCTCGGCGTTGAACTCCTTGACGGCGATGATCGTGCCCTGCTCGCCGTGGGGAACCTTCAGCGACGTGTCGCGCACTTCGCGGCTCTTCTCGTTGAAGATCGCGCGGAGCAGGCGCTCCTCGGCCGACAGCTCGGTCTCACCCTTGGGCGTGACTTTGCCGACGAGGATGTCGCCGGGGCGAACCTCGGCGCCGATGCGGATGATGCCGCGCTCGTCGAGGTCCTTCAGCAGGTCGGGGCTGACGTTGGGGAGGTCACGGGTGATCTCCTCCTTGCCGAGCTTCGTGTCACGGGCATCCACCTCGTACTCCTCGATGTGAATCGAAGAGAGGGTGTCGTCCTTGACGAGTTCCTGGCTGAGGATGATCGCATCCTCGAAGTTGTGGCCTTCCCACATCATGAACGCGACGAGGAGGTTCTTGCCGAGCGCGAGCTCGCCGTTCTCGGTGGCCGGTCCGTCGGCGATGACCTCGCCGACCTCGACCCGGTCACCGGCCGACACGACGACGCGCTGGTTGTAGGACGTGCCCTGGTTCGAGCGGTCGAACTTGCGCAGGTAGTAGTCCTGCGTGCCGCCCTCGTCGAGCTGGACCGTGACGACGTCTGCCGAGACCTCGGCGACGACACCGGCCTTGGCTGCCGTGACGACATCGCCGGCGTCGATCGCGGCGTAGCCCTCCATACCGGTGCCCACGACGGGCGAGTCCGAGCGCAGGAGCGGAACAGCCTGACGCTGCATGTTCGCACCCATGAGAGCGCGGTTCGCATCGTCGTGCTCGAGGAACGGGATGAGCGAGGTCGCAACCGACACCATCTGGCGCGGCGAGACGTCCATGTACCCGATCTCGTCGGCGTGGAAGAGGTCGACCTCGCCACCCTGTCCGCGACGGGCGAGGACGCGCTCGTCGACGAACGAACCGTCGGGGTTGAGGGCGACTCCGGCCTGCGCGACGATGTAGTCGCTCTCGACGGATGCCGTGAGGTAGTCGATCTGCTCGCTGACCTTGCCGTCGACGACCTTGCGGTACGGCGTCTCGATGAAGCCGAACGCGTTGATGCGTGCGAACGACGCGAGCGAGCCGATCAGGCCGATGTTCGGGCCTTCCGGCGTCTCGATCGGGCACATGCGGCCGTAGTGCGAGGGGTGGACGTCACGAACCTCGACGCCGGCACGCTCACGCGACAGACCGCCGGGGCCGAGGGCCGAGAGGCGGCGCTTGTGGGTCAGGCCCGCGAGCGGGTTGTTCTGATCCATGAACTGCGACAGCTGGCTCGTTCCGAAGAACTCCTTGATCGCGGCCACGACGGGACGCACGTTGATGAGCGTCTGCGGCGTGATGGCCTCGATGTCCTGCGTCGTCATGCGCTCACGCACGACGCGCTCCATACGGGAAAGACCCGTGCGGACCTGGTTCTGGATGAGCTCGCCGACGGCGCGGATACGACGGTTGCCGAAGTTGTCGATGTCGTCGATGTTGAGACGGATCTCGGCCGGCTTGCCGTCGCGCATGCCCTCGAAGGTGTGGTCGCCACGGTGCAGGCGCACGAGGTACTTGATCGTCGCGACGATGTCGTCGACGGTGAGGACCGAATCGCTCAGCGGCGTGTCGAGACCGAGCTTCTGGTTGATCTTGTAGCGACCGACCTTCGCGAGGTCGTAGCGCTTCGGGTTGAAGTAGAAGTTGTCCAGCAGCGCGCGGGCGGCCTCAGCGGCGACCTGCTCGCCCGGACGGAGCTTGCGGTAGATGTCGCGCAGCGCGTCTTCCTTCGAGAGGATCGTGTCCTTCGCGAGGGTCTCTTCGATCGAGTCGAAGCCGGCGAACTCGTTCTGGATGTCCTCGGTTGTGAGGCCGAGGGCCTTGAGGAAGACGGTGACCGACTGCTTGCGCTTGCGGTCGATGCGCACGCCGACCTGGTCGCGCTTGTCGACCTCGAACTCGAGCCATGCGCCGCGGCTGGGGATGACGCGCGCCGAGACGATGTCCTTGTCGGAGGTCTTGTCGGGCGTGCGGTCGAAGTACACGCCGGGCGAGCGGACGAGCTGCGAGACGACGACGCGCTCGGTGCCGTTGATGATGAACGTGCCCTTGCCGGTCTGCAGGGGGAAGTCGCCCATGAAGACCGTCTGCGTCTTGATCTCACCGGTCTGGTGGTTCATGAACTCGGCCTCGACGTACAGCGGGGCGGCGTAGGTCTTGCCGCGCTCCTTGCACTCGTCGATCGAGTACTTCTCAGGCTCGAGGTAGGGGTTCGTGAACGAGAGCTGCATCGTCTCGCTCAGGTCCTCGATGGGCGAGATCTCCTCGAAGATCTCCTCGAGACCGCTGATCTCGGGGACATCGGTGCGTCCGGCGGCCTTCGCGTCGGCGACGCGGGCCTTCCAGCCGTCGTTGCCGACGAGCCAGTCGAACGACTCCGTCTGCAACGCGAGGAGGTCTGGGACCTCCAGCGTGTCGGAGATCTTGGCGAACGAGAGGCGAGAAGCGCCGCGTCCGCTCTTGGGGGTGGTGGGGTTGGTTGCGTTGCGCGCAGCAGCCAAGGGGAATACCTCCGTGGACCCGAGGGCCCGTTTCCTTGTCGTCAGGTGGAGTGCTCCGTCCTCCCGAAGCCCGGCGCCACGCGCGCGACACTCCGATGGTGAGTGAGGCGGGGGCACACGGGCACAGCCGACCACCATATGAGGGCAGGGGAACCAGAGCGCAACTACCGACTATAGCCCGCCAGACGCGCCGTGTCCAGCTCGATTCTTGACGAGCTTGCCCTGCTGCGGTATAGACGCGCGTCGTGTCACACGATGACGGCGCGCGCGTGCCGGAATCGCACGCGTGTTCCCGGTCGTGCTTGGGCCAGCAGATCCAGCGCAGCATCCGTCATGACGGCGATGACGGGGTAGCCGCCGGTCACAGGCCCGTCGACGCCGAGCACGACGGGCAGCCCGTCGGGAGGAACCTGCAGCGCACCCGGAACCATGCCCTCGCTCGGCAGCTCCTCGTCACGCACGTGCGTCAACGCGGGGCCGTCGAGACGGATTCCGACGCGGTCGGCGGCGGGAGAGACGGTCCACACCGCGGCGAAGAGCGACTCGAGGGCAGATGCGGCGAACCAGTCGGCGCGCGGTCCCGGTGCGAGCTCGAGGTGGAGCTCGTCATGGCGCGGAGCTCCCCACGGCGCGATGTCGGCGACCGGAATGCGTGCGGCGGGCTCGGCGCCGATCGGGATCGTGTCGCCCGCGGCGAGCCGGTCGGGGCCGAGGCCCGCGAGCAGGTCGGTCGATCGCGAGCCGAGCACGCCCACCGGGATCCACCCGCCGCGCACGGCGAGGTAGGCCCGCGCACCGTGTACGAAGGAGTCGATGTGCAGCTCGCTTCCGGCCGGCCACGCGTGCGCCGTGTACGGATCGATCGCGCGGCCGTCGAGGGTGAGCGGACCCCAGGCTCCGGCGACGGCGAACCACGCATCGACCTCGGCCACGGCGCGGAAGCCGCCCATCGTGATCTCGATCACAGCGGCGCCCTCGTCGTTGCCGACGAGCCGGTTCGCCGTGCGCAGCGCCGCGCGGTCGGCGGCGCCCGAGCGCGCGACGCCGAGCGCCGCATTGCCCGCCCGCCCGAGGTCCTGCACGGTCGCGAGGATCCCCGCCTCCTCGACACGCACTCCGCCCGCCGCCTGACTGCGAGACGGCACCGACGCGGCGGAACCGGGCGGTTCGCCCGCCGTCGCGGCCGCGGGCTGCCCTGGGGTCCTTCCGGGTTCGGCTGCGGGGATGGTGCGCAAGCGCACGCGGGTCCCCGGACTGAGCAGAGCGGGGGATGCCGCACCCTCGGCCGCAGCACTCCACAGTGGCGCCGCGGTCGTGCCGACGAGCCGCCAGCCTCCCGGCGACTCCCGGGGGTACGCGCCCGTGAACCCCGCCGCGAGCCCGACCGAGCCTGCCGGCACCCGCGTGCGCGGCGTCGGCAGCCGCGGCACATCGAACGTCCACGCCTCACTCACGAGGTAGCCGAACCCGGGTGCGAAACCCGTGAAGGCGACCGTCCACTCGGCGCCCGCGTGCCGGCGCACGAGCTCGTCCGTGCTCATGCCCAGCAGCTCCGCCGTCTCGGACAGGTCTGCCCCGTCGTACACGACCTCGAGGTCGACGACGGCGTCTTCACGGCGCGGCGGCTCGGGTCCGTCCGCGCCCACGCCCAGCGCCCACGCGCGCGCCGCCGGCAGCGTCAAGCGTGCCGGGTCGACGATGACGAGCACCGTCCGCGCCGCCGGCACGAGGTCGACGACCCCTTCGGCGCGGGATGCCGCGAGCCTGTCGTAGAGCGCCGACGCATCAGCGAGCGCGTCGGTCTCGAGCAGCAGAGCCCGCTCCCCCATCGGCCGCACGGTCACCACGGCGATCGAACCTCGATCCGCTCGGCATCCAACGCTGCCCGGACGCACTGGGCGATCGCCACGGCGCCTGGTGAATCCCCGTGCACACAGAGCGAGGCGGCATCCGATCTGACGCGCCCCCCGTCGACGGCGACGACGACCCCCTCGACCGCGAGACGCACGGCACGATCGGCGATCTCGGCGGCATCGGTCAGCAGATCGCCGGGCGCTCCGCGCGGAACGAGCCCACCCGTGGCGAGATACCCCCGGTCAAGGAAAGCCTCGCGCACGAACGGCACTCCGCGCTGCTCGGCGTGGAACCCGACCTCGCCGTCGAGTCCCAGAATCGGGATGCCGCGACCCAGCTGCGCCGACAGCTCGACGACGACGTCCACGACGAGGGCGGCTTCGACGGGGTCACGCGTCACCGCGTGGTAGAGCGCCCCGTGCGGCTTGACGTAGCGCACGTCGGCCCCGGCCGACACGAGCGCCTCCAGCTGCTGCACGAGTGAAGCAGCGAGGTCGTCGGGGGTGATGGCGATGCGCGTGCGCCCGAAGCCGGCGAGGTCGGGGTACGACAGATGCGCGCCGACGGCGACGCCGTGCCGCCCGGACTGCTCGACGGCGGCGCGCAACGACTCGGTGTCTCCCGCGTGCCCGCCGCACGCGATGCTCGCGCTCGAGATGACGGCGAACATCGCCTCGTCGTCGGCCGTCGGCACGCCGTCGACCGTCTCGCCCAGATCGGCGTTGAGATCGATCGCCACCATGCGTCCCACGGTAGCCGGGCGAAGAGCCTGGCTCCGGGCTGGGCCCACCCCAGTACGGTGGGGGCATGGCACGCGCACGGCTCGAACCCGACGACGCGCCTCGCGCCCGTCTCTCGGACGGCACGACGGCCCGCGTCGTGCCCGCGCGCTTCGCCGGCGGACTCGAACTGGTCGTCGACGGCACGCCGCAGTCCCACGTCGACCTCGACGATCCGACCCACCTGCACTTCGAGTACGTCGCGCGCATGGGCGCCGTGATCGACCAGCTGCGGATGCCGCGCCAGCCCCTCACCGTCGTGCACCTCGGCGCGGGGGCCCTCACCCTCCCCCGCTACATCGAGGCGACGCGGCGCGGATCGCGCCAGCAGGTCATCGAGCTCGAACCCGCTCTGTGGGATCTCGTGCGCGAGCACATCCCCCTCCCCCGCGGGGCGGCGATCCGCGTGCGCATCGGCGACGCCCGCGCCGGGCTCGCGCGTCTGCCGGCCGCGCTCGCGGGCAACGTCGACCTGCTCGTGTCCGACGTCTACTCGGGGGCGCAGACCCCCGCGCACCTGACGACCGTCGAGTTCTACCGCGACGCGGCGACGCTGCTCGCGCCCGACGGCGTCCTGCTCGTCAATGTCGCCGACGGCGCGGGGCTCGCCTTCGCCCGGCGCCAGGTCGCGACGGTCCGCCACGTGCTCGAGCATGTCGCCGTGCTCGCCGAGGTGCAGACGCTCAAGGGGCGACGCTTCGGCAACCTCGTCGTCGTCGCCTCGGCCGCGCCGCTTCCGACCGAGTGGCTGCCTCGACTCATGGCGGCCGGACCACACCCCGCCAAGGTGGCGCAGGGCCCCGAGATCGACGAGTTCGTGCGCGGGGCTGCGGTCGTGACGGATGCCACCGCGACGGCCTCGCCGAAGCCCGCGGCATCCGTCTTCGAACGCTGACCCCACCGGATGCCCCGACCCGGCGTGCCGGATAGGTGCCCGCGTGATGCCGGGGCACACTAGTAGGCATCGTGCGCGGGAGGGAGTCGTCGTGAGCTATATCAAGGGTTACGACCCGGAGACTCTGCGTGAGATCGTCGACCCGCACGAGTGCGCGGCGCGTCTGGACGAGATCGGCGAGCAGCGCAGCCTGCCCGCACTCCTGGAGCGCGTGTGGCTGCTCAAGGTGCTCGGCCGTATCGAGGACTCGCTCGTGCTGTCGGAGCAGTCCGTGCGCGTCGCGCGCATGGCGGGCACGCGCAAGGATCTGCTGCGGTCGCGCATCCTGCACGCGTCGGTCGTGCAGATGCGCGGAGCGCATGCCGCCGCCGAGCAGGAGCTGACGATGTGCGCCGACGAGGCCGACGGCCAGGGCTGGTCGGGCATCGCGGCCTTCGCCTACCAGCACCGCGGACGGAACAGCTACGAAGCCGGTGACTTCGACGCCGCGCGCCGCGACTTCAAGCGCGCACTGTTCCTGCGCCAGGAGGCCGGCGCGACCGACGCCCAGCTCGAATCGGCACTGCTCGCCGTCGACGCCGCAGACCGACGCCGCGCGGCCGCCCTCACCGGGTGAGTGTCGCAGGTTTGTTCTAACGTCTCGGCATGTCGGAACTGCATCGCGTGAGGCGATGGGCCGAAGCGCTCATCGCGACCCATCTGGATCCGTCGTGGACGTTCGCGTTCGACAACGCGAAGCGCCGAGCAGGTCTGTGCGACTATCAGCGCAAGCGGATCAGCATGTCGCGCTATCTCGCCGCCCGCTACGACGACGACGACAATCATCAGACCCTGCTGCACGAGGTCGCTCACGCTCTGGCCGGCCCCACGGCGGGTCACGGCCGCGAGTGGCTGCGCGTAGCCCGCGACCTCGGCTACGTCGGCGGCACGACACACCGCGGCGAGACGGCGACCGACCTCGCTCCATGGGTCGGCCGGTGCCCCGCGGGCCACGTCGCCTACCGGCATCGTCGCCCGTCGAGAGCGATGTCTTGTGCGACGTGCGCGCCCCGGTTCGACGAGCGCAACCTCTTCGCGTGGTCGCGCCGCGAGATCACGGCGGCGGCGCGTCTTGCCGCCATGACGCCGCGCTGAGCGCTCAGGCCGAGACGAACACGCCGTCGATGAGAATCGGCACGACAGAGACGACGTCGACCGCGGCCGCCTCGAGCACGTCGTCGCGCGCGCCGTCGTCGAGCAGGGCCTGACCGGACCCGCTCGCTGTGAGCAGGTGGCGGGTCGCGCGGCGCAGGCCGTGGAATCCCTCCGCCGCGACGGCGGCCTCGGGTGACGTGTGGTCGATGCCGAGCGTGGTGAGGGCGTCGATGACGGCGCCGGCTCCGAGAAAGTCCTCGACGGCGAAGCGCGGCGTGCCGTTCTCGTCGCGCTGACCGACCGCCACGACGGCGATGCTCGTGCGCCCCGCGCGACGCGTCTGCTCGGCGAGCACGGCGCGCGCCGTAGCCGAGGCGTTGCGCAGGCATCCGAGGAGCACGAGAGCTCCCGCCCGCGCGGCCGCACGGACGAGGGCCGCCGCTTCGTCATCGCGCGAGTCGTCGGCGACCGCGACGCTCTGCGTCCCCTCGGCGAGCGCATCGGTCACGTGCGTCGAGAGACCGAGCACGTCGACGACCACGACGATCTCCGCGTCGGCGAGCCGGGCCAGGCCCTCCGCGCCCCACTCGAGCCGGACTTGATAGCGGTGCTGGTCGAACGGTGAAGGCATCCCTCGATGCTAGGGGCGGTGCAACACTGGAGCATGCGCATCCTGCTGAAGCTCGAGATCGCCTGCGACCCGGATGCCGCGTGGCGTGCCCTGCACTCGCCGCGCGCCGTCGCCGAGCTCTACGGCCCGTTCCTCGAACTCGCGCCGATGGCGCCGGAGGGCCTGCCCACGAGCATGACCCCCGGAGACGACATGCCCGTCGAGCTCACGGCACTCGGCTCCATCCCGATGGGGCAGCAGCTCATCCACGTGAGTGAGCGCACCGTCGCCGATCCCGCCGGCACCGTGCGGATCCTGCGGGACAGCGGCATCCCGCTGACCGGTCCGCTGTCGAGCCTCGACGTGTGGGACCACCAGATGGCGGTCTCGCCGATTCCCGGGCGACCCGACCGCACGCTGTGGCGCGACCGCCTCGTCATCGGTGGCCCTACGGCCGCCGTGCTCTGGCCCGTGCTCTGGGCGACCTGGCAGTGGCGCGGTGCGCGCATCCGCGCCCTCGCCCCCTCGTGGGCGCACGACCCCGCAGACTGACCCGGCCGCCGCGGCCTACTCGGCGAGCGCCTCGACAGGGGCGACACGCGTGGCGATGCGCGTGGGCACGACGGCCGCGACCAGGGTGAGCACCGCCGTGGCGACGACGATCGCCACGATGGGCCACACCGGCACGACGGGCAGCACGAACGTGGGTGACAGCCAGAGCGGCGGCACGCGCACAGCGCCGAGCAGCGACTGGGCCCCCGCCCAGCCGTACGCGATGCCGAGCACGAGGCCCAGTGCGGTCGACGTGATCGTGATGTGCGCCGCCTCGAGCAGCACCATGCGCCGCACCTGTCCGTTGGAGACCCCGAGCGAGCGCAGCAGCCCCAGCTCGCGTCGCCGCTGGACGACGCCGAGCGTGAGCAGGTTGACCAGCCCGACGGCCGCGATGACGGCCGACACGGCGACGAGTCCCATCATGACCGCCGAGAACATGTCGATGACGAAGGCGAACTCAGGGTCGAGGGTGCCGCCTCCTGAGGCGGCCACAACCGCTTTGGCCGATTCGAGCGCGACGGCGAACATCGTCACGAGCGTCACTCCCATGACGACCCCGATCGCCATGCGGCTCGAGCGTTCCGGGTGGCGCAGGGCGTTCTCGGCGGCAAGGCGTGCCGTGGCCGAGCGACCGAAGGCGCGTCCGACGAGCCGAAGCGCAAGCGGCATGACGACCGTCGCCCCGAGGGCGAGCCCCGTGAACGAGAGCACGCCGCCGGCGAAGGCGACGATGACGCCGAGGGGCGAGACGAGTCCCGCGAGGACGCCGAACACGAGCAGCGCGACGCCGAGACCCAGCAGCACGACGGCGACGACGTTGCGTCGCGTGCGGCCTGCCACATCGGAGTGCGAGATCTCGACAGAACTGCCGAGCGCCTGCAGCGGCGTGACCGTCAGGACGCGGCGCGACCCCACCCACGCCGAGGCCCACGTCGTGAGCACGACGATTCCCGCCGGCGCCATCAGGTCGGGGCGTACGAGCACGAAATCGAGTCCCTCGAGCCCGAGCGCGGTCTCGGCCAGGAGCACGCCGGCCGCCGACAGCGCGGTTCCGAGCACCAACCCGATGACCGCGCCCACCGCGCCGACGACGAGGCCCTGGCGTGCGACCTCGGCGCGCTGCGAGCGGGCCGAGGCGCCGATGAGGCGCATCAGGGCGATCCGCCTCGTGCGGCCGGCGATGACGGTGGCGAAGGTGTTCGCCGTCACGATCGAGGCGACGTAGACGGCGAGGCCGAGCAGCAGCCCCGTGAGGATGGAGACGACGATCTGGAGCGTCTCGCTGTCGCCGATGTACGGGTCGGCGCGCAGCATCGCCCCGATGAAGTTCGTCGCCGTGAGCAGCACGACGCCGAAGGCGGCGGAGATCCCCGCCACGAGGATGCTGGCGCCCATGCCTCGCTCACGCATGTATCCGAGAGGCGCAGCGCGGGTCGCGGCGACGTCGGGGCGCGGCATCCGCTCGATCGTCGCGGAGCTCATGACGACACCTCGGCACCGAGCTCGGTGGCGAGCATGTAGGCGGAGATCTCTTCGGCGCTCTGGCGGGACTTGTCGGCGACGATGCGGCCGTCGCCGAGGAACAGCACCCGGTCTGCGTGGCTCGCCGCGACGGGGTCGTGCGTGACCATCGCGATCGACTGGCCGTGCTCGCGCGTCGCTGCGGCGAGCAGTCGCAGCACATCGCGTCCGCTGCGGGAGTCGAGGTTGCCGGTCGGCTCATCGGCGAACACCAGGTCGGGAGCCGTCGCGAGAGCCCGGGCGATCGCGACGCGCTGCTGCTGGCCGCCCGACAGCTCGTGAGGGCGGTGACCCAGCCTCGCTGCGAGTCCGAGAGAGTCGATGAGCCCCTCGATGCGCGCCCGTTCGAGCACCGACGGGCGACGACCGTCGAGGTCGAACGGCAGCATGATGTTGGCGCGTGCGTCGAGGGTAGGCACGAGGTTGAAGGACTGGAAGACGAAGCCGACGCGACGGCGGCGCAGGATCGTCAGCTCGAGGTCGGACAGACCCGTGATGTCGGTGTCGCCGATCCATGCCCGACCGCTCGTGGGCGCGTCGAGGCCGGCCATGATGTGCATGAGCGTGGACTTGCCCGACCCGGACGGGCCCATGATCGCGGTGAACTCGCCCCGGCGGATGCCGACGCTGACGCCGTCCAGCGCGCGGACGGCGCCGGCGCCGGTGCCGTAGGTTTTCGTGAGCTGGTGCACCCGGGCGGCGAGCCCGAGATCGGTCGATGTCAGTTCCATGCTCCGACGGTACGAATCGGATGCTCCCGCCCGCGTCGGCCTGTCGGGGCATCCGACTACATCTGGAGGATGATCCTCTTCCGAGCGACGCCCGCTGGTCGTAGTCTCTGCTTCGTCAGCGCAAAGGAGCGATCATGGCCGCGACACCCCTCCCCTCCAGCGGAGCTGTCTCCCCGGAACCGAAGACCTGCGACGCGAGTGGCATGGCCGAGATCCACCGCATGTTCCTCAAGGGATTTCGCGAAGGACCGCCCCTCGTGCGGGGCGTGCGGACGGGGAACACGGCGCACGCCGAGGTCGTCGCCACGCAGCTCGACCTTCTCTCGAGTGCCTTGCACGCCCACCACGACGGCGAGGACGAGAGGCTGTGGGGTCCTCTCGTCGAGCGCTCCCCCGCCTGCGCCGTCCACGTGGAGCGCATGAAGCAGCATCACGCCGCCATGCTCGCCGAGCTGACGGCTATGGATGCCGCTCTGCCCGCGTGGCGCGCCTCCGCGACCTCCACCGCCGCCGCACCGCTGCTCGCGGCACTCGACGGGATCAACGGGGCTCTGGCGATCCATCTGCCCGACGAGGAGCAGAACATCGTGCCCGTCATGGAGCGCACCATCACGCAGAAGGAGGTCGAGTGGTTCTCTGAGCACGGGCGCGCCTCGACGCCGAAGGGGCAGACGTGGAACGCGCTCGGCGCGATCGTTTCGTCGCAGCCCGACGGCGGCGATGCATGGCTGCGCAAGAACCTTCCGGCTCCGGTGCGTGTGATGTGGCGGTGGGTGGGCAAGCCCCGCTACGAGCGCACGCGCGCGGCGCTCGAGGGTCGCTGACCGAGCGCCCTCCCCGCGGGGGCGCGCGTCAGGTGAGCCCGTGCTCGAACGCGAAGACGACGAGCTGCACACGATCGCGCAGGCCCAGTTTCGTGAGGATGCGGCTGATGTGCGTCTTGACCGTCGCCTCGGAGAGGTATTCGCGCCCGGCGATCTCTGCGTTGGACAATCCGCGCGCCGCGAGCGCGAAGATCTCACGCTCGCGCTCGGTGAGCGCCTCGTAGGCGGGCGGAACGCTCACGGCGGCGGGCTGCGAGAAATGCGCGAAGAGATCGCGGGTGGCGGATGCCGCGATGACGGCCGACCCCGCGTGCACGGTGCGGATCGCGGCGAGGAGCAGCTCCGGCTCGGCGTCCTTCAACAGGAAGCCGCTCGCCCCCTGCCGGATCGCGCGTGCCGCGGCTTCGTCGAGGTCGAACGTCGTGAGCATGACGATCCGCGGCGGGTCCGGATCGGCGAGCAGCTCTGCCGTCGCCGCGAGGCCGTCCATGATCGGCATGCGGATGTCCATGAGGACGACGTCAGGCCGCGTCGCCCGCACGACATCGATCGCTTCGCGGCCGTCGGAGGCTTCGCCCACCACGTCGAGGTCGGCCTGCGAGGCCACGAGCATGCGGATGCCGGCGCGGAACAGCGCCTGGTCATCGACGAGCACGACACGGATCATCCGCCGGCTCCCTTCCGTCGTCGGGTGGGTGTGGTGTCAGGCGTCATGCGGTCGGCGCCTGACCGATGGGCAGCATCGCCGCCACGACGAACTCGTCGCCGCGCTCAGCGGCATCGAGCCGCCCGCCGATGAGGTGCGCGCGCTCACGCATGCCGATGAGGCCGTGACCGCTCCCGGTGGAGCGTTCGCCCGCGCGGAGCGGATTGCGCACGACGACCTCGACCCGATCGGGATGCCAGGCCAGCAGCACCGAGACGACACCGGCACCGTGGCGCAGCGCGTTGGTGAGCGCCTCCTGCAGGATGCGGTACACGGCCAGCTGCACGGCGGCAGGCGGCTCGCCCGGGGCCACCGGTTCGACCGAGACGCGCAGCTGGATGCCCGCGGCCCGCACCTGCGCGTAGAGCTGCTCCAGGTCGGCGAGTGTCGGCTGCGGGCCGTCGCCCTGGCTGTGGCGCAGCTGCGTCAGCAGCATCCGCACGTCGGCCAGCGCCGAGCGCGCCGTCGTCGAGATCGTGCCGAGCGCGGTGGTCGCGGCGGAGGGGTCGGCAGCCGCGGCATATCGCGCGCCGTCCGCCTGCGCGATGACGACGGCGAGCGAGTGGGCGACGACATCGTGCATGTCACGGGCGATCCGCACGCGCTCCTGCTCGACGACGGCCTCGGCCTCGGCGCGCTCCTGCGCTTGACGGTTCGCCTGGGCGCGACGCGCGGCGCGCACGAGCGCGCCGATCGTCCAGGCGAGCCCGAGTGCGAAGACGCCGGCGACGAGGATCAGGAGGGCCAGCGGAATCGCCTGCCACGTGACCGCTCCGCCGGCAAGGAGGTTCTCGGCCAGCAGGTACACCGTGATGACGACCGCGCCGACGAGCGACGACGCGAGGCCGATCCAGTACACACGGTCCGACCCGTACGCCGCTGCGGTGAACAGCACGACGAACACGGCGAGGTCGGCGAAAGTCGGTGGCCGGCCGAGCGACATCTGGATGACTGCGGCGAGCCAGGCGATCCCGAGCGCGAGGCCGGGAGCGAGCCGGCTCAGGGCAGCGGCGACGGTGAAGGGCACGACGAAGGCGAGCGCACCGAGGACGTCATTCGAGGGGTACACCCCCATGCCGGCAGACGTGACGAGCTCGAGCGGAAGCGCCACCGCGAAGAAGATCAGCGCCGCCGTCGCATCGACGACGATCTGGTAGGGCTTCAGGCGACGGAACACGGCTTTCACGCTACGGGAGAGCGCAGGCCGCGGCATCCGTCTGGCGATGTATCCCGACTGGACCCCTTGCCGGGTGTCGGCACCAGGCTCTACTGTCCCGAGACGGGCTGAATCCAGCGGCGGGACCTGATCGAGGACGATCCGGTCGACGAAGGAGACACGATGACGACGGTACGCGCGGCGATCTCGCAGACGACGTGGACAGGCGACAAGGAGTCGATGCTCGACAAGCACGAGCGCTTCGCGCGGGATGCCGCAGCGCAGGGCGCGCAGGTGATCTGCTTCCAGGAGCTGTTCTACGGCCCGTACTTCGGCATCACGCAAGACAAGAAGTACTACCGCTACGCCGAAGCCGCGGATGGCCCGATCGTCCAGCGCTTCGCGTCGCTCGCGAAGGAACTCGGCATCGTGACGGTGCTCCCCATCTACGAAGAAGCCGCGACCGGCGTCTACTACAACACCTCCGTCCTCGTCGATGCGGACGGCACGATCCTGGGCACGTACCGCAAGCACCACCTGCCGCACCTCGACCGGTTCTGGGAGAAGTTCTACTTCCGTCCGGGCAATCTCGGCTATCCCGTCTTCGAGACGGCGGTCGGTCGCGTCGGCATGTACATCTGCTACGACCGGCACTTTCCCGAGGGATGGCGCGAATTGGGTCTCAACGACGCGCACATGGTGTTCAACCCGAACGCGACCAAGCCGGGGCTGTCGAACCGGCTGTGGGAGGTCGAAGGACCGGCCGCCGCTGTCGCCAACGGGTACTTCGTGCTTCAGCCGAACCGCGTCGGGCGGGAGGACAACGAGTACGGCGACCTCGCCGTGGATTTCTACGGCACGAGCCAGATCATCGACCCCCGCGGTGACTTCGTCGGCGAGCGCGGTTCGGGCGAGCACGAGGAGCTGCTCGTGCGCGACCTCGACATGGACATGGTGCTCGAGATGCGCGACGACTGGCAGTTCTACCGGGACCGCCGGCCCGACTCCTACACCGGGATCGCGAAGCCATGAGCACGACACTCATCACCGGCGGCACGGTCGTCTCGGCGACGGGGCGCGCGCGGGCCGACGTGCTGATCGACGGTGAGACGATCGCGGCCGTGCTCGCGCCGGGTTCGCAGCTGCTCGGCACCGATGTCGCGGCATCCGTCGACCGGGTGATCGATGCGACCGGCAAGTATGTCATCCCGGGCGGGATCGACGCGCACACCCACATGCAGCTGCCGTTCGGCGGCACGAACGCGAGCGACACGTTCGAGACGGGCACGCGCGCGGCAGCGTGGGGCGGCACGACGTCGATCATCGACTTCGCCGTGCAGCGCCAGGGCGAGCGCGTGCAGGACGGCCTCGCACGCTGGCACGAGCTCGCGGCGGGCAACTGCGCCGTGGACTACGGCTTCCACCAGATCGTCGGGGGTGTCGATGAGGACTCGCTGCAGGCGCTGCGCGGGCTCGTCGACGAGGGCATCTCGAGTTTCAAGCTGTTCATGGCGTACCCGGGTGTCTTCTACTCCGACGACGCGCAGGTTCTGCGCGCGATGCAGGTGAGTCGCGACACGGGCATGCTCACGATGATGCACGCCGAGAACGGGCCGGCGATAGACGTCCTCGCGGCGCAGCTCGTGGACCGCGGCGAGACCTCCCCGTACTTCCACGGCATCGCCCGCGCCTGGCAGATGGAGGAAGAAGCCACGCACCGCGCGATCATGCTCGCGAACCTCACGGGCGCGCCTCTGTACGTCGTGCACGTCAGCGCGAAGCAGGCCGTCGAGCAGCTCGCCTGGGCGCGCGACAAGGGCCAGAACGTGTTCGGCGAGACATGCCCGCAGTACCTCTACCTGTCGCTCGAAGAGCAGCTGGGCGCATCGAGCGAGCGGTGGGGGGCGTTCGAGGGGGCGAAGTGGGTGTGCTCGACGCCGCTGCGCTCGCGCGCCGAGGGGCACCAGGATCACATGTGGCAGGCGCTGCGGACGAACGACCTGCAGATGGTGTCGACCGACCACTGTCCGTTCTGCATGAAGGACCAGAAGGAGCTCGGGCTCGGCGACTTCCGTGCGATCCCGAACGGCATCGGCTCGATCGAGCACCGCATCGACCTCATGTACCAGGGGGTCGTGACGGGTCGGATCGCCCTCGAGCGGTGGGTGGAGCTGACGTCGACGACGCCGGCGCGCATGTTCGGGCTGTATGGGCGCAAGGGCGTCATCCAGCCCGGTGCCGACGGCGACGTCGTCGTCTACGACCCGCACGGGCACACGACGATCGGGATGCCGGTGGACGAGAACGGCAGCCCCACGGGCCGCACCCACCACATGAACATGGATCATTCGGCGTGGGAGGGGTTCGAGATCGACGGGCACGTCGACACCGTGCTCTCGCGCGGGCGGGTCATCGTCGATGGCGGCGAGTATCTCGGCGCGAAGGGCGACGGACGGTTCCTCAAGCGCGGCCTGTCGCAGTACCTGGTGTGACGTGGACTTCGGCGTCGTTCTGCAGACCAATCCGCCCGCCGCGCGCACCGTGCAGCTGGCAAAGCTCGCCGAGTCGCACGGGTTCAGCCATGTGTGGACCTTCGACTCGCACCTGCTGTGGCAGGAGCCGTATGTCATCCACTCTGCGATCCTCGCCGAGACGCATCGCGTCACAGTCGGCCCCTTCGTCACCAATCCCGCGACGCGCGACTGGACGGTGACGGCGTCGGTCTTCGCGACGCTCAACGAGATGTACGGCAACCGCACCGTGTGCGGGATCGGACGCGGCGACTCCGCCGTGCGCGTCACGGGCGGCAAACCCACGACCCTGGCCGAGCTGCGCGAGGCGGTCCACGTCATCCGCGAACTCGGCAATTCGCGCGCGGTCGAACACAACGGCGCGACGCTGCAGTTCCCGTGGAGCCGCGGATCGAGCCTGGATGTCTGGGTGGCGGCATATGGCCCGTTGGCGCTCCGACTGACCGGAGAGGTCGGCGACGGGTTCATCCTGCAATTGGCCGACCTCGACATCGCCGAATGGATGATCACGACGGTGAAGGATGCCGCCGCCGCGGCGGGCCGCGACCCCGACTCGCTTGCCATCTGCGTCGCGGCGCCCATGTACGTCGGCGACGACGTCGCGCACATGCGAGACCAGTGCCGGTGGTTCGGGGGGATGGTGGGCAACCACGTCGCCGACATCGTCGCGAAGTACGGTCACCACGGCGCGGTGCCCGACGCACTCACGGCGTACATCGCGGGGCGCACGGGCTACGACTACAACACGCACGGAAAGGCCGACAATGACCACGTCGACTTCGTGCCCGACGAGATCGTCGACCGCTTCTGCATCCTCGGCACGGCTGACGAGCACATCACCAAGCTGAAGCGACTGCGGGATCTCGGCGTGACGCAGTTCGCGGGCTACCTGCAGCACGACAGCAAGGAAGAGACGCTGCGCGTCTACGGCGAGACCGTCATCCCCGCCCTCACCGGCCACGCCCCCGCCACGCGCTGATCACGGGGCCGGTGTACGCCCGGGACGGGCGTCCGCCGCGTCGGCGCGAGGGGTTAGCGTGGAACGGTGAGCGAAGGGATGAGGCGAAGCGTCCGGGGCGCCGCGATCGCACTCGCGATCGGGCTCGTCGCGACCGGATGCACCGTCGATGGCGAGGCGCCGCCCCCCGTACGAGCGCTCGAAGACGACGACGCCGTCGAGCTCGTGCCGATCACGCTGCACCTGCCCGACACGGGCGGCGCGCGTGTCGCGGGCTACGTCGTCGCTGTCGATCTCGGCTACTACACCGATGCGGGCCTCGAGGTCGAGATCGTCGTGCCCGACGACGAGACGCCTCCGTCCGATCTCCCGTCCGAGCAGCTGCCGGACTTCACCGTCGCCGACCTGCCCTGGGCCATCACTCTGGCCGAGGCGGACGCCGACGACGCCGACGCCGACGAATCCGGCGCCGACGAGCCCGACCCCCAGGACACCGCCCCCGACGAGCCCGACCCCCAGGACAGCGACCCCGAAGAACCCGACATCGACCCCGATGCCGACTCGGACGGGAACGACACCGTGCTCGCCATCGCCCAGAACTTCGTCGCCGCGGCATCCGCCGCCCCCGCGGGGTCCGACGCGGTCTGGACCGACGCGGTCTGGGCCGATGCGGCGCGAATCGAGGCCGACGAGGACTACGCCGATGCGGCCGTACGCTTCATCGCGGCCTCGACGAAGGGCTGGATCTACGCCCGGGACTCCCCCGACGAGGCGGCCAAGATCGTTCGTGCCGCCGGCCCGGCGCCCGACGGATCACCGACGCTGAGAGACGTCAACGCCCTGCTCTGGCCGGCCGAAGCGGGCTTCGGCATCATCGACGACGAAGAATGGCAGGAAGCCGTCGAGGCCGCCCGTGAGACGCTGGCCGACGCGCCCCGTCGTCTTCTCGATGGCGACGGCCCGGCCGTGCCGTACACGAACGAGTACATCGAGCGGGCGCTGGACGCCCTCGAGGGCGAGCGCATCGACATCACCGGCGACGGCCGCTGAAGTCCGCGGCCGGACGTTCCGTCTCGCATCCGCCGTCGATGACCTCTTCTGTACCTTGACCCCGCGCCGCCGGGGGACCAACGTAGCCAGGAGACCCCGCGCCACCGGTTGGAGAACGACATGACAGAAGACCTGGATGCTGAGACGACGCGCCTCGACCGCGCTCATGTGTTCCACTCGTGGTCGGCGCAGGGCTCGCTGTCGCTGCCGGTCGTCGCCGGCGCCCAGGGCGCGCGGGTGTGGGATCACGCCGGCAACCGCCTGCTCGACTTCTCGAGCCAGCTCGTCAACGTCAACATCGGTCACCAGCATCCGGCCGTCGTCGCGGCCATCCAGGAGCAGGCCGCGACGCTCGCCACGATCGGCCCCGCAACGGCGAATCTGACGCGGGCACGCGCCGCCGAGCGCATCGCGCAGAAGGCGCCCGAGGGGATGAACAAGGTCTTCTTCACCAACGGCGGCGCCGACGCCGTCGAGAACGCGATCCGCATGGCCCGCCTGCACACGGGCCGGGACACCGTGCTGTCGACGTACCGGTCGTACCACGGCAACACCGGCGCGGCGATCGTTGCGACCGGCGACTGGCGCCGCTTTCCCAACCAGTACGCGCGCGGACACGTGCACTTCTTCGGGCCCTTCCTGTACCGCACCGAGTTCTGGGCCACGACGCCCGAGGAGGAATGCGAGCGCGCTCTGCACCACCTGTCGCGCGTCATCGAGTCCGAGGGGCCGCAGACGATCGCGGCGATCCTGCTCGAGTCGGTGCCGGGCACGGCGGGGATCATTCCTCCGCCGCCGGGGTACCTCGCCGGCGTGCGGGCGCTGGCCGACAAGCACGGCATCGTCCTCATCCTCGACGAGGTGATGGCCGGCTTCGGCCGCACGGGCAACTGGTTCGCCTTCGAGGGCCACGGTGGCGAGCCCGACCTCATCGCTTTCGCGAAGGGCGTCAACTCCGGCTATGTCCCCGTCGGCGGCGTCATCATCTCCGACGCGATCGCGGAGACCTTCGATGACCGCGTGTTCCCCGGTGGCCTGACGTATTCGGGGCACCCGCTGGCGGCGGCATCCATCATCGCGGCGATCGATGCCATGCAGAACGAAGGGATCGTCGAGAACGCACGGCGCATCGGCGACGAGGCCATCGGGCCCGGCCTCGCGCAGCTCGCCGAGGACCATCCACTCATCGGCGAGGTGCGCGGCGAGGGCGTGTTCTGGGCGCTCGACCTCGTGAGTGATCGCGAGACGCGCGAACCCGTCGGGGGCGACACCATCGCCCGGCTCAAGAAGGAGCTCATGGCACGAGGGCTCATGCCTTTCACGGCGGAGAACCGCATCCACGTCGTGCCGCCGTGCATCGTCACGGTCGATGAGGTGGCCGAAGCCATGGCGATCTACGACGATGCGCTGGCGAGCGTCGAAGCGGATCTCGCCTGAGCAGGCGCGTTCGCTCGTTCGAATCTGTCGACGAGGAGGGAAACACGATGACCGAGCACACGATCCTCGATCACTGGGTCGGCGGGGCTGCCTGGGCCGGTACCGGGACCCGCATGGGCGATGTCTACAACCCCGCACGGGGCACCGTGCAGAAGTCGGTGCGCTTCGCCTCGGCCGATGATGTCGCCGCGGTGGTCGACATCGCGTCGGATGCCGCACTGTCCTGGCGCGACGCGTCAATCGCCAAGCGCCAGACCGTCATGTTCGCCTTCCGAGAGCTGCTCAATGCGCGCAAACAGGAACTCGCCGAGATCCTCACCGCCGAGCACGGCAAGGTGCTCTCGGACGCCCTCGGCGAGATCGCGCGAGGCCTGGAGGTCGTCGAGTTCGCGTGCGGACTGGGGCACCTGACGAAGGGCGCGTACTCCGAGAACGTCTCGACCCAGATCGACGTGTACACGCTGCGCCAGCCGCTCGGCGTCGTGGGCATCATCAGCCCCTTCAACTTTCCGGCGATGGTGCCGCTGTGGTTCTTCTCGATCGCGGTCGCGGCGGGCAACGCCGTCGTGCTGAAGCCCAGCGAGAAGGACCCGAGCGCGGCGAACTGGCTCGCCGAGCTCTTCACCGAGGCAGGGCTTCCGGACGGAGTGTTCAACGTCGTGCACGGCGACAAGGAAGCCGTTGACGCGCTGCTGGCGAGCCCCGACGTGAGCGCCGTCTCGTTCGTGGGCTCGACGCCCATCGCGAAGTACGTCTACGAGACGGCGACGGCCTCCGGCAAGCGCGTGCAGGCCTTCGGCGGCGCGAAGAACCACATGCTCGTGCTGCCTGACGCCGACCTCGACCTCGCCGCCGATGCCGCCGTCAACGCCGGGTTCGGCTCGGCCGGAGAACGCTGCATGGCCATCTCGGTCGTGCTCGCCGTCGACGCGGTCGCCGACGTGCTCGCCGCCAAGATCGCCGAGCGGATGAGCACGCTGCGCACGGGTGACGGCATGCGCGGCTGCGACATGGGGCCCCTCATCACGAAGGTGCACCGCGACAAGGTCGCGTCCTACATCGATGTCGCGGCATCCGATGGCGCCGAGGTCGTCGTCGACGGACGAGACGTCGAGGTCGACGGCGAGGCCGACGGTTTCTGGCTCGGCCCCACCCTCATCGACCGGGTGCCCACGTCGTCGACCGTGTACACCGACGAGATCTTCGGCCCTGTGCTGTCGATCGTGCGCGTGGAGGGCTACGAAGAGGGCGTGGCGATCATCAACGGCAGCCCGTATGCGAACGGCACGGCGATCTTCACCAACGACGGCGGCGCGGCTCGACGCTTCCAGCGCGAGGCGACGGTGGGGATGATCGGCGTCAATGTGCCGATCCCGGTTCCCGTCGCGTACCACTCGTTCGGCGGGTGGAAGGCGTCGCTGTTCGGTGATGCGAAGGCATACGGCCCCCACGGGTTTGACTTCTTCACCGCCGAGAAGGCCATCACGTCACGCTGGCTCGACCCGTCGCACGGCGGCCTCAACCTGGGCTTCCCCCAGCACGACTGACCGGCTCACGCCGGTTCGACGGGGCGGTTCTCGAAAAAGGTCTGCAGCACGACCGTCGTCCGGGTGCTGACAGATGCCGCCTGGCGGATGTCCCGGATGAGCGTTTCAAGGTCGCGCGGGCTCGCGACGCGAACGAACAGCATGTACGCGGCCTCACCGGCGACCGAGTGACACGCCTCGATCTCGCGGAGGTGCTCCAGCAGCTCGGGAGCGTTGTCGGGCTGGCCCGGGTCGAGCGGCGTGATCTCGATGAACGCCGACAGCGATTTTCCGACCGCCTCGGGGTTGAGGAGCGCCCGGTATCCCACGATGACGCCGCGCGTCTCGAGCCGCCGCAGTCGCGCTTGCACCGCCGACACCGACAGCCCCACGGCGTGGGAGATCTGAGCGAGGGTGGCGCGCGCATCGAGCGAGACCGCTTCGATGATGCGGAGGTCGACAGCATCTTCCATACGTGGAAGAATACCGGCAGCAGAGCCTGTTTGCCGGAAATATTCCGGTGGCTGCAGCCAAGAGCGATCGGAGGTCTCCATGTCCCTGACCCAGCACACCCGTGCCGCGCAGGTCGTCGTCGGTGAGCCCGAGGTCGTCGAGGACGCCCCGACCAGCGCCGGCGTCGAGACCAGCGCCGCATGGCTGCGTCTGAAAGATGCCGCGATCGCACTGCAGGCCATCCAGGCCAAGGACGGTTCCGTCCCCGCGGCCCCGGACCACGACGCCGCCCGCGACCACGTCGAGGCGATCACGGGAGCGATCCGCGAGCTCAGACCGCGATTCCCGCACGACGCGGAGTACCTCGAGGCCAGCGTGCGCGACTTCGAGCGCTGGGCCGCCGCGGATTTCGGCGTGCCGGACTTCTACGACTCTCTCGTGGCCTTCCAGCCACAGCGGAACCGCATCGACGGCACCCGCCACCTCGTCGTCTTTCCGATGTACACGCAGAACGGGTCGCCGAACCGCTTCGTCGAGGCGCTCATCGTTCAGGCGATCTGGCCGGAGTTCATCGCCCAGCTCGAGACCGAGTACACCAACCGGCTCTTCGTCTCGCTGCGGCTCGTCGACTTCACGCCGGGGTACGACACGAACTCGGCCGTGCTCTTTCCCGAGACCGTGGCGATGCGCGAGGTCCCCACGTTCACGTGGGGTGCGATCTTCCAGGACCGCGAAGCGGCGCGCTATCGGCGGGTCGTACGTGCGGCGGCTGACATCACGAAGCTCGACCTGCCGGCCGATGCGGCGCGCATGCTCGATGACCAGGACCTCACGGAGAAGACGTTCGTGATGTGGGACATCATCCACGACCGCACGCACATGCGCGGCGACCTGCCGTTCGACCCCTTCATGATCAAGCAGCGGATGCCGTACTTCCTGTATTCGCTCGAAGAGCTGCGCTGCGATCTCACGGCCTTCCGCGAGAGCGTTGCGATCGAGAAGCGCCTGAGCGCCGCGGATGCCCTCACGCCGACCGAATCCGAGATGCTCGAACACGCCGGGCTCGTGCAGTACGCCGTCATCTTCGACCGGATCTTCCGGTTCGCGATCACGGGCTCGCGCGTGCGCAACTACGACGGGCTCGGGGGGCAGCTGCTGTTCGCGTGGCTCCACCAGCGCGGCGTGCTGCACTGGACCGATACGGCCCTCACATTCGACTGGGACGACGTGCCGTCCGCCGTCGTCGCACTCGGCGATGCGATCGACGACCTGTACTGGCGCTCGATCGACCGCCCGAAGACGGCGCACTGGCTCGCCGCCTATGACCTCGTGCGCGGCACTCTGACGCCGCACCCGGCGTCGCAATGGGCGCGCGGACTGCCGACCGAAGTGCTCGCCGGGCCCCCGAAGGGCTACACCGACGCCGTGATGGACGATGAGTTCCCGCTGTCGATGTTCTTCGAGGCGCTCGAGAAGAAGATGCGTCCGGTCATCGAGTCGACGACGGGAATCCGCGCGGGCGATGAGTGAGCCCGGGGTGCGCGGACGCCTCGTCCTGATCGCGGGGGCGACCAGCGACGCCGGTCTGGCGCTGACGCGGGCGCTGGTCGCTGCCGGCGCCCGCGTCGTCGCGGTGGGGCGGGATGCCGCGGCGTTGCAGCGGCTCGAAGACCTCGGGGCGGCCCCTCGGCGAGCCGACGAACCGGCGAGCGATGTCGGCGGCGTCCGGACCGAGCTGTGCGACCTCACCGACGAAGCTGCCGTCGCGACGCTCGCGGAGCGCGTGCACGAGGCAGACGGTCCGGTCGACGGCGTCGCGCACCTCGTCGGCGGATGGCGCGGAGGCGGAGGCCTGGCCGGACAGTCCGACGCGGACTACCGGTTCCTCGAACAGTCGTTCACGGCGCTTCGCCACGTGTCGCGCGCCTTCGACGCGGATCTGCGGTCCTCCGAGGCCGGACGCCTCGCGATCGTGTCGTCGACCGCGGTCGCACGTCCCCTCGCGGGCGGGGCGAACTACGCTGCCGTGAAAGCCGCGAGCGAAGCCTGGGCGCGCGCCGTGGCTCAGGGCTTCGCGAAGGCGGCCCGTGACGCAGACGAGCCGCTGCGGGCGGCATCCGTGGTCTTTCGCGTGAAGAGCCTGTCCGGTCTCGAGGAGGCCCTCGCGCAAAGGTTCACCGATCTGTGGATGACCGACGCCGCCGAGGTGAATGACACGGTCGTCGAGCTCACCGACCCCACCCTGTGACCTGATCTCGAACTAGATTGGACCCTCGTGACCACGCTCCACGACTCCGCCGTCCGCGGCTTCGCCTCGGACAACTACTCCGGCATCCACCCCGACGTGCTCGCGGCCATCGCCGCAGCGAACGACGGGCACCAGGTGGCCTACGGCGAAGACGTCTACACAGAACGCCTGCAGGCCGTGATGGCGCAGCACTTCGGTGACGGAGTCGAAGCGTTCCCCGTGTTCAACGGAACGGGAGCCAACGTCGTCGGTCTGCAGTCGATGCTCCCCCGCTGGGGCGCCGTCATCGCCGCCGGCACGGCGCACATCAACGTCGACGAGGGCGGGGCCCCCGAGCGCGTCGCCGGCATCAAGCTGCTCACGGTGCCGACCGACGATGGAAAGCTCACGCCCGACCTGATCGACCGAGAGGCGTGGGGCTGGGGCGACGAGCACCGGGCGCAGCCGCTCGTCGTGTCGATCACGCAGTCGACCGAGCTCGGCACCCTGTACACGGTCGACGAGATTCAGGCGATCACCGCCCACGCCCACGCGCTCGGCATGCGCGTGCACCTGGACGGCGCACGCATCTCGAACGCCGCCGCCTCGCTGGGCCTGCCGCTGCGCGCGTTCACGCGCGACGCCGGCGTCGACGTGCTGAGCTTCGGCGGCACGAAGAACGGCGCGATGCTCGGCGAGGCCGTCGTCGTCCTCGATCCCGCCGCGTCGACCGGCCTCACCTACCTGCGCAAGCTCGACATGCAGCTCGCGTCGAAGATGCGGTTCGTCTCGGCGCAGCTCATCGCCCTTCTGGACGGCGACCTGTGGCTGCGCAACGCGTCGCACTCGAACGCCATGGCGCAGCGTCTGCGTGCCGGCGTCGAGGCGGGACTCGCCGACGGCTCGATCCGCGGTGTCGCGTTCACGCAGCCGACGCAGGCCAACGGCGTGTTCGCAACGCTGCCCGCCGGCGTCGGCGACCGTCTGCGTGAGACATTCCGCTTCTACGACTGGGGCGCCGCCACCGACGACGACGGCAAGCCGACGGGTGAGACCGAGGTGCGCTGGATGTGCTCGTTCGACACGACCGAGTCCGATATCGACGCCTTCGTCGCGGCGATCGCGCGCGAGACGGCGGCCGCGTAGATCTAGCTCGCGGGCTGACCATCGACGCGGCGCCGGGGCCGCATCGTGGTCCCGGCGTCAGCGCAGCGCGCCCACACTCGCGAGAGCGAGGCGGATGAGCGTGCCCCGACCGCCCTCCATCTCGGCGGCGAGACTGTCGGATGCTGCTTCTTCCGGCGGCATCCACGTCACTTCGAGGGCATCCTGGCGCGGTTCGCACGTGCCCGTGACGGGCACGACGAACGCGAGCGACACGGCGTGCTGCCGGTCGTCGTGGTACGGGCTCACGCCCGGGATCGGAAAGTACTCGGCGACCGTGAACGGCGTCGGCTGCGGCGGCAGGAGGGGGAACGCCATGGGCCCCAGGTCATCTTCGAGGTGGCGGAACAGCGCGTCGCGCACCGTCTCTCCGTAGCGCACGCGGCCGGACACGATCGTGCGCTTGATTTCGCCGAGAGGCGTCGCACGCAGCAGGATGCCGACATCGATGACCTGCCCCATGCCGTCGACGCGCACCGGGATGCCCTCGACATAGAGCATCGGCAGGCGGCGACGGCACTCGGCGAGCTCGACGTCGGACAGCCAGCCGGGATTCGAGACATCGCCCTGCGACGAGCCGAACGGCTGCTCGTCTGCCGGTTCGGGATCAGGGGTGCGCACGGACATGCTTTCTGTATACCTCACGATGCCTGGAAAGATGGTCGCATGGCTGAGTTCCCCGCACTCGAGACGCCGGCACTGGATTCCACCGTCGTGCAGTGGTCGGTCCCGCGCGGTGAGCGTGCAGGTCGGCCTCTGCTCGTGCTGCTGCACGGCTACGGGGCCGATGAGCACGACCTGTTCGGGCTCGCGACGCACTTCCCCGACGAATACGTCGTCGCCTCCGTGCGCGCTCCGCTCGCCCCGCCGTGGCCCTCGCCGGGCTACTCGTGGTACCCGATCGAAGGCCTCGACAGCCGCGACCCGCGGCACCTCACTGCGGCGGCATCCCGGGTGCTCGAGTGGGTGGATGCCACGGCCGAGAGCGAGACCGTCGGGCTGCTCGGGTTCTCACAGGGCGCCGCCATCGCCGTGCAGGCGATGCGCCTCGACCCCGCGCGGTTCGCCTTCGCCGTCGCACTGAGCGGCTATGTCTCGCCCGGCGACCTGCCCCGCGACGAAGAGCTCGCCGAACGGCGCCCGCCCGTCTTCTGGGGGCGCGGCACGCTCGACGAGGTCATTCCCGCCCCGCTGGTCATGCACACGACGCAGTGGCTGCCCGACCATGTCGAGCTGAGCGGCCGCGTCTATCCCGGCTTGGCGCACGGGGTCTCCGAAGACGAGGTCGCCGATGTGCGGGCCTTCCTGACCAAGCAGCTCGAGTCAGGCGACGCGTGACGAGCCTCACGGCGCACATCTCGCGGTCGGCGCTGGCCGGCAACGCGACATCCGCCCTCGCGCAGGGCGACGGGGTCGCCGACCTGCGCCGCGACGCGTGGGGGCACGGGTTGCCCCTCGTCGCCGACGTGCTCGCGGGCGCGGGCGTGCGTGCGGCCGCGATCGATGAGGTCGATCGTGCCGCCCTGACGGCGGCCGGACTCACGGCGGCGACCGAGCCGACGATCAACGGCGCCCTGCTGTTCGGGTTGCCCGGGTCAGGCGGCATACCCGTGCTCCGGCTGTCCGCGCGCGTGCTGTCGATCAAGTCGCTGCGCCGCGGTGAGGGCGTCTCGTACGGGTTCACCCACCGCGCAGCGAGGGACACGCGCGTCGCGCTCGTCGAGGGGGGGTATGGTCAGGGACTCCCCCGCGCGATCGGCAACGCCGTGTCGGTCGACATCGAGGGCGCAGCGCACCCCGTCGTCGGTCGCATCGCGATGGACGTCTGCGTCGTCGACATCGGCGAGGCCCCCGTCGGCGTCGGCGCCGAGGTCGTGTACTTCGGCGGCGAGGGCCGGAGGGCTGGGCTGGCGGGATGGGCGGAGGCGTCGGGGCTGAGCGCCGCCGAGATCGTCTGCGCCATCGGGCTGCACACGAGACGGGTGGATGCCGCATGAGCGGCCCCGTCCTGCGCGTGGATCTCGACCGGATCCGAGCGAACCTCGACACGCTGCGGCAGCGCGTCGCCCCGGCCGATGTCATGTTCGTCGTGAAGGACGACGCGTACGGGCACGGAGTGGACGCCGTGGCCCTGACCGCTGCGGCGGCGGGAATCGACTGGTTCGGATCGTTCAGCATCGCAACGGGCCTGCGCGTCCGCGAGGCAGTGCCGGCCGCACGGATCTTCGCGTGGGCGACGTCATCCGCCGCCGAGGTCGACGCGGCGATCGATGCGCGCCTCGACCTGGGTGTCGGCGACGCCGGGTATCTCGACCTCGTCGCGGCGCGCGCCGCGGGGCGCGCCGTGCGCGTGCACCTCAAGATCGACACGGGACTGCACCGCAACGGCGTGCGGCCCGAAGACTGGCCGGTCTTCGTCGGGCGGGCGGCCGAGCACGAGGCGGCGGGCGACATCGTCGTGGCGGGCATCTGGAGCCACATCGCCGAAGCGAGCGACGCCGACGACGACCGCGCCCGCGCAGAGTTCGACCGCGCCGTGGATCTCGCCCGCGCCGCGGGCCTCACCCCTGACGTGCGGCACCTCGCGGCGAGCGCCGCGGGCCACGCGCGACCCGAGTTCCGCAACGACCTCGTGCGCTTCGGGGCGTTCGGCTACGGCGTGCGGTCCGCGGACGGTCCTGTGCTGCCGGGCATCGTGCCCTCCGCGGCGCTCGTCGCCCCCGTCGTACGCGTCGACGGCGACGATGCCGTCGTCGGTCTCGGGGCCCTCGACGGACTGCCCTCGACACTCGGCGGCCGGATCACGGTGGGGACGCCTGCGGGAGCACGCGCGCTGCGTCGCGTCGACCTCGCCGAAAGCGTCGTCGACGCGTGGCCGCACGCGCAGGTCGGCGACGAGGTGACCCTGTTCGGTCCCGGCACGCAGGGCGAATCCGACCCGACGACGCTCGGCGAGGCGATCGACACGGTCGGCGAAGAGATCCTCGTGCGGGTCTCGCCGCTCATCCCCCGCGAGTACACGGGCGGCTGATCGGAGCCGGCGGCGGGGGCGTGGGCGTGCACAGCGTCGGGCCTGCCAGCCGACACTCCGCGTCGCAGCTCGTCCCTACCGGCGTGTCGCCACGACCACCCGACACTGTGCACGGCGCGCGAGGCACGGGGCACCGGGCACAGGTGCGCCGCCGCACCGCATCCGGTATCGTGTCGTGCGCTCCTGTCCCTCGTGTGAGGAAGTCCGTTGAAGAGAATCGACGCGCCCGCGCTGTAATCGCGCCGCATCCGTCGTCCTCGACGCAGCCACGGCTGCTCAGGACCCGCTGTCGGCGCCCCTCCCCTCGCGCTGACAGTCGGTCCTCCGCTCTGCACCCGGCTTCGCCGTGCGTGCCGCGTCGGTGTCGTGTGTCTGCGCACCCGACACGAACGGAGCCGCATGCCTGCTCACACCCTCACCCCCTCCCTCATCCTCGACCGCGTCTCGTACGCCTGGTCCGACGGCACGATCGCCGTCAGCGACGTCTCGGGCGCGTTCGGCTCCGGCCGCACGGGCCTGGTCGGCCGCAACGGCTCGGGCAAGTCGACGCTGCTGCGCCTCATCGCGGGCGACCTCGTGCCCGACAGCGGGCACATCACGAGAACAGCGGATGCCGCATACCTTCCGCAGCGCCTCACCCTCGACGTCGCACGCCCTGTCGCCGACCTACTCGGCGTGGGCGACGCGCTGCGCGGCCTGCGGGCGATCGAGTCCGGAGACCCCGACCCGCGACGCTTCGACGCCGTCGGCGACGAGTGGGACGTCGAGGCGCGCGCCCACGCGGCCCTCGCCGAGGCGGGGCTCGACCCCACCATGCTCGACCGGTGCGTCGGCGAGCTATCCGGCGGCGAAGCCGTGCTGACCGCGATCGCCGGCATCCGTCTCTCGGCGGCGCCGATCGTACTGCTCGATGAGCCGACCAACAACCTCGACCGCGACGCCCGGGTTCGGCTGTACGACATGGTGCGCACGTGGCGCGGCGCCCTCGTCGTCGTCAGTCACGACACGGCGCTGCTCGACCTGATGGATGACACCGCCGAGCTGTACGACAGCGAGCTGTCGGTCTTCGGCGGCCCCTACTCGGCGTGGCGGGAGTGGCTCGACACCGAGCAGGATGCCGCGCGTCAGGCGGAGCGCGCGGCGGTCCAGGCCTTGCGCCGCGAGAAGCGCGAGCGGATCGAGGCCGAGACGACGATCGCCCGGCGACAGCAGATGGGCCGAAAGGCGCACGCCGAGAAGCGACTGCCGAAGATCGTCATGAACGCACGCAAGCGCGAGGCGCAGGTCTCGGCCGGCAAGCTGCGCGGCGAGAAGGCCGAGCGCGAAGCGGCGGCGCGCTCAGCGCTCGACGCCGCCGAGCGGCGCGTGCGCGACGATGACGCCGTCGTGATCGACCTGCCCGACCCCGGTGTCGCGGCGGGGCGCCGCATCGCGACACTCGTCGACGGCGAGCGCGCCTGGATCGTGCAGGGGCCCGAGCGGGTCGCCCTCATCGGCCCGAACGGCAGCGGCAAGACGACGCTGCTCGAGCGGCTCGTCGGGGCGTCCCCGCCTCGCGCCGCCGCGCTCGGCGGCGCCTACGCAGAGCTGCACACCGACCGCGTGGGGTACCTGCCGCAACGCGTCGACGGGCTCGATGAGGCGGCATCCGTTCTCGAGAACGTCGCGGCGGTCGCCCCGGGGGTCGGAGCGGTCGAGCTGCGTAACCGGCTCGCTCGGTTCCTCATCCGCGGCGCGGCCGTCGAACGGCCCGTGTCGACGCTGTCGGGCGGGGAGCGGTTCCGGGTCGCGCTCGCGCGGCTGATGCTGGCTGACCCGCCGCCGCAGCTGCTCGTCTTCGACGAGCCGACGAACAACCTCGACCTCGACACGGTCGACCGCTTCGTCGCGGCGCTGTCGGCGTACCGCGGCGCCGTGCTCGTCGTGAGCCACGACGACGCGTTCCTCAAGCGGATCGGCGTCGACCTGACGGTCGAGCTGTCGCGCGATGGGACGCTGAGAGAGGTGTGAGCCCGGGGCATAGAGCACCGAGCGGGCACACTGTCGGGCCCGCGGGACGACACGCCGTGAAGCAGGAACGCCGGGCCGGCGTGTCGCGGCACAGACCCGACACGGTGCACGGGCATCGGTACGCCTCGGCGCAGCGCCGGCTATCCCCCGCACGACGGATCTTGCAAGGCCCGGCCCGATGTCGGTGGCAGCGACGAAGATGGAGGGGTGAGCGACGTGCTCGAGCGTTTCGGCCCCGCGACCCAGGACTGGTTCCGCGGGGCGTTCGCCGCGCCGACCGAAGCTCAGGCGGGTGCGTGGCGAGCCGTGTCCGCCGGAAAGCACGCGCTCGTGGTCGCTCCGACGGGCTCAGGCAAGACCCTCGCGGCGTTCCTGTGGGCGATCGACCGGATCTTCCGCGAGAAGGATGCCGCACGCCCGCCCGCCGCGAAAGGCCGGCGCCGCTCCGGTCCTGCGCCCGGCACGCACATCCTGTACATCTCGCCCCTCAAAGCGCTCGGCGTCGATGTCGAGCGCAACCTGCGCTCGCCGCTCGTCGGAATCGACCAGTCCGCCCGGCGCCTCGGTATCGCGGTGCCGGGCGTCTCGGTGGGCGTGCGTTCGGGCGACACGACGTCGTCGGATCGCCGCAAGCTCGTCACGGCCCCGCCCGATATCCTCATCACGACGCCCGAATCTCTGTACCTCATGCTGACCAGCCAGGCGCGCGAAACCCTGCGCGACGTGCACACCGTCATCATCGATGAGGTCCACGCCGTCGCCGCGACGAAGCGAGGTGCGCACCTCGCCGTCAGCCTCGAGCGGCTCGACGCGCTGCGCCGCGCGCACGATCCGAAGATCGGTCCCGCGCAGCGCATCGGACTGTCGGCGACGGTGCGGCCCATCGACGAGGTCGCCCGGTTCCTCGGCGGCTCGTCGCCCGTCGAGATCGTCGCGCCACGTTCGACGAAGGCCTTCGACATGTCCGTCGTCGTGCCGGTCGAAGACATGCTCAACCCGCCGCCCCCGCCGGGCACCCCTGAGCCCGGCGCCGAGGGCGACGCGGACTGGTTCGCAGACGCCGGTCAGACCGAGGTGACCGGTTCGGTGTGGCCGCACGTCGAAGAGGCCATCGTCGACCGCATCCTGCAGCATCGATCCACGATCGTCTTCGTCAACTCGCGCAGGCTCGGCGAGCGCCTCACCGGCCGCCTCAACGAGATCTACTCCGAACGGCTCGGCCTCGACCTGCCCGAGCCAGCCGTCCCCGCCGAGATGATGGCACAGGCGGGCTCCTCGGCGGGTGCAGAGCCGGTGCTCGCGAAAGCGCATCACGGCTCGGTGTCGAAAGAGCAGCGTGCGCAGGTCGAAGAAGAGCTCAAGAGCGGTGTCCTGCGCTGCGTCGTCGCGACGAGCAGCCTCGAGCTCGGTATCGACATGGGGGCGGTCGACCTCGTCATCCAGGTCGAGGCGCCACCGAGTGCCGCATCCGGTCTGCAACGCATCGGGCGCGCCGGCCACCAGGTCGGCGAGGTCAGCCGTGCGGCCCTGTTCCCCAAGAATCGCGCCGATGTCCTGCACACGGCGATCGTCACAGAGCGGATGCTGGCGGGGCAGATCGAGTCCATCTCGATCCCGCAGAACCCGCTCGACATCCTCGCGCAGCAGACGGTCGCCGCAAGCGCCCTCGAGCCGCTCGATGTCGAGGAGTGGTACGACACGCTCAAGCGCTCGGCGCCCTTCCGCTCGCTGCCGCGGTCGGCCTACGAGGCCACGCTCGATCTGCTCGCGGGCCGGTTCCCGTCCGACGAGTTCGCCGAACTGCGGCCGCGCCTGGTCTGGGACCGAGACCACGGAACACTCACGGGTCGACCCGGCTCGCAGCGCATCGCCGTCACGAGCGGCGGCACGATCCCCGACCGGGGACTGTTCGGTGTCTTCATCGCGGGCGAATCGCAGAACGCGCGCGTCGGCGAGCTCGATGAAGAGATGGTCTACGAGTCGCGTATCAACGACGTCTTCACCCTCGGCACGACCAGCTGGCGGATCGTCGAGATCACGCACGACCGGGTCAACGTCGTGCCGGCATTCGGGCAGCCGGGCAAGCTGCCGTTCTGGCACGGCGACGGAATCGGCCGACCGGCCGAGCTCGGCGAAGCACTCGGCGGCTTCGCGCGCGAGCTCTCGACCGCGAAGCCCGAGAAGTCCCGCGCCCGGCTGGAAGAAGCCGGGCTCGACCCGCTCGCACAGGGCAACCTGCTGGCTTATCTCGCCGAACAGCGTGAAGCCACCGGCACCTTGCCGACTGACCGCTCACTGACCGTCGAGCGCGGTCGCGACGAGGTCGGCGACTGGCGGATCATCTTGCATTCCCCATACGGAATGAAGGTTCACGCACCCTGGGCTCTCGCCGTCAATGCGCGCATCCGCGAGCGCCTCGGAGTCGAGGGGTCGGCGGTGGCCAGCGACGACGGCATCATCGCGCGGGTTCCCGATGCCACGGCAGAACCCCCCGGCGCCGAGCTCTTCGTCTTCGAACCCGACGAGCTCGAACAGCTCGTGACCGACGAGGTCGGCGGGTCGGCGCTGTTCGCCTCCCGCTTCCGCGAGTGCGCAGCACGCGCCCTGCTGCTGCCGCGCCGCAATCCGGGCCGGCGCAGTCCGCTGTGGCAGCAGCGCCAGCGCTCGGCGCAGCTGCTCGAGGTGGCTCGGCGTTACCCGACCTTCCCGGTGATCCTCGAAACGCTCCGCGAAGTGCTGCAAGACGTCTACGACGTGCCCGCGCTCCTGCGCATCGCCCGCAGCATCGGCGACCGTCGCATCCGTCTCGTCGAGACCGAGCCCGCTCAGCCGTCGCCGTACGCGCGCGACCTGCTGTTCGGCTACGTCGGCGCGTTCATGTACGAGGGTGATTCCCCGCTCGCCGAGCGACGCGCCGCCGCGCTGTCGGTCGACCCCGCACTGTTGGGCGAACTGCTCGGCAAGGTCGAGATGCGCGAGCTGCTCGACCCCGACATCATCGCCCAGTTCGCCCGCGAAGTGCAGCGACTCGACCCCGAGCGTCGCGCCCGCGGAATCGAGGGCACGGCGGATCTTCTGCGCCTGCTCGGCCCCCTCGACGCCGACGAGGCGGCTCTGCGTCTGCAGAGCGACGACGTGCCTGCAGACGACACGGTGCCGGAGCACGCGACCCGCGACGATGCAGCCGCCCTGCTCGACGCGCTCGTCGATGCGCGGCGGGCGATCCGGGTGACCATCGCAGGCACGGTCCGCTACGCCGCGATCGAAGACGCCGGGCGACTGCGCGACGCGCTCGGAGTCGCGCTTCCCGTCGGAATCCCGACGGCATTCCTCGAGCCGCTGCCCGACCCGCTCGGCGACCTCGTCGCTCGCTACGCCCGCACCCACGGACCCTTCCGTGCGGATGCCGCGGCCCAGCGGCTCGGGATCGGCCCTGCCGTCGCCCGTCTCACCCTGCAGCGACTCGAGTCCCAGGGGCGGGTCTCCAGCGGCTACTTCCTGCCCGAGCCATCGACCGGGTCCCGGGTCGGCGACGAACCCGCGGGCGATGACCTCGAATGGTGCGACTCCGAAGTGCTCCGGCGTCTGCGGATGCGCTCGCTCGCCGCCATCCGCGGAAGCGTCGAGCCCGTGCCCCCCGACGCGTTCGCCCGGTTCCTTCCCGTGTGGCAGCACGTCACCCGCCCTCTCGAGGGCGTCGACGGCGTCGCCGCTGTCATCGAGCAGCTCGCGGGCGTACCGATCCCCGCGAGTGCGTGGGAGTCGCTCATCCTGCCCGCCCGCGTGGCCGACTACGCCCCGGCGATGCTCGACGAGCTCACGTCGTCGGGCGAGGTCGTGTGGTCGGGCCACGGCACGCTGCCCGGTCGCGACGGCTGGATCGCCCTGCATCCCGTCGATGCCGCACCCCTCACCCTCGCGCTGCCCGACGACGACGTCGCGCCCGGCTCACTCGAAGACCAGCTGCTGCAGACCCTGTCGGCGGGCGGGGCGTACTTCGCCGCCCAGCTCAGGCAGCTCACCGGAGCCGCCAGCGAGCAGGCCGTCATCGATGCACTCTGGAGCCTCACGTGGGCCGGGCGCATCACGAACGACACGTTCTCGCCCGTGCGCACCCTCACCGGCGGGGGCTCGCAGGCCCATCGGGTGGCCCGCCGCGCACCGCGGGCACGCATGTATCGCGGCACCGCCTCGCGCACCCTCGCAGCCTCGGTGCCGCCGCGGCCTCCCGCTCTCGGGGGTCGGTGGTCGCTGCTGCCTGCGGCTGAGACCGACCCGACGCTGCGCGCGACGGCGAGCGCGAGCCTGCTCCTGGACCGGTACGGCGTCGTCACCCGCGGGTCCGTGCAGTCCGAGGGCGTGCCGGGTGGATTCGCGCAGGTGTACCGCGTGCTGGCCGGGTTCGAAGAGGCCGGCCACTGCCGCCGCGGCTATGTCATCGAGAAGCTCGGCGCCGCCCAGTTCGCCGCCTCGGCGACCGTCGACCGGCTGCGCGAGTTCGCGGGTCTGCCCGACCCGCCGCCGCGGCACGCCGTCGCGCTCGCGGCGACCGATCCGGCGAATCCGTACGGAGCGGCACTGGCGTGGCCGGCCCTCGAGGGCGTATCGCATCGCCCCGGGCGAAAGGCCGGCGCCCTCGTCGTCCTCGTCGACGGCGCGCTCGTGCTCTACCTCGAGCGCGGCGGCAAGTCGGCGCTGGCGTTCACCGACGACGAGCAGGCTCTCGAGGCGGCGACGCGCGAGCTCGCCGCCACGGCGCGCGCGCGTCGACTCGAGACCCTGACGATCGAGCAGGTCAACGGCACGCTCGTCTTCGGCACGGCGGTCGACCGTCTGCTGCGAGCGGCGGGCTTCGTCGAGTCGCCCCGAGGCCTCACGCTGCGCCGGCTCACGGCCGGCGATGCCGCACGGCAGGCGACGCGTGCCTGAGGGCGACACCGTCTACCGCGCGGCACGGCGGCTTGACGACGTGCTCGCCGGCGCCGAAGTGACGCGCTTCGAACTGCGCGTGCCGCAGGCCGCCACGATCGACCTCACGGGACTCACGGTGCACGGGGTCGTGCCCCGCGGCAAGCACCTGCTGCACCGCATCGGGCCGTGGTCGCTGCACTCGCACCTCAAGATGGAGGGCGAGTGGCACATCTATCGCCGCGGCGAGCGCTGGCGCGCGCCCGCTTTCCGAGCCCGCGCCGTCATCGGCACGGCAGGGCACGAGGCGGTCGGCTTCGACCTCGCCGACATCGAGGTCGTGCCGACGGCGCGCGAAGACGACCTCGTCGGATACCTCGGCCCCGACCCGCTCTCCTCCGAATGGGATGCCGGCGAGGCGGTCCGCCGGCTGCAGTCCGATCCGCGAGCCGCGCACGTCGCGATCCTCGACCAGCGCAACGTCGCGGGGTGGGGCAACGTCTACGCGAACGAGATGCTGTTCGTCCGCGGGATCCTGCCGACCACCCCGGCGAACGAGGTCGACGCCGCTGCGCTCATCGACACGGGCGTGCGCATGATCCGCGCGAACCGGGACCGATCGGGCCGCACCTTCACCGGAGACTCCCGCCCAGGCCGCCGCACGTGGGTGTACCGGCGTGAGAACGCCCCGTGCCGACGCTGCGGAACCCCGATCCGCACGACGACACTCGGCGCCGACGGGACCCGTGAGCGCAACGTGTTCTGGTGTCCTGTGTGCCAGACCTGAAGCCACCTCTCCCGGACGATCTGTCAGACACCGCACACCGCCCTTTCGGATCGTCCGGTTCGGTCGCCGGGGCGTTGCGCCGCGCGGATTTCGCTGGATTGAATACCCGGTACTGCGCACTGAGGCGCGGTGACCAGGAGGCTCGACGTGGCGACCGCGACCGACGTGCAGGCGACCCGTGACTCTCCGAGCGATGCGCCCACCGCGCGCGGATCCGTCGTCCTCGACGCGATCACGAAGCGCTACGGCGACCAGACCGCCGTCGATGATCTGTCGCTCGTGATCCAGCCCGGCGAGTTCATCTCGTTCCTGGGCCCGTCGGGCTGCGGCAAGACGACGACGCTGCGCATGATCGCCGGGTTCGAGAATCCCGATGAGGGCGACATCCGCATCTCCGGTCAGTCCGTGCTGTCGGCCCCGCCTTATCGCCGCGATGTCAACACGGTCTTCCAGGCGTACGCCCTCTTCCCCCACCTCTCCGTCGCCGAGAACGTCGCGTACGGACTGCAGCAGCGCCGCACGCCCAAGAGCGAGGTGCGCGAGCGGGTCGCCGACGCGCTCGCGCTCGTGCAGATGCGTCCGTTCGCCGACCGCAGGCCGACACAGCTCTCCGGCGGCCAGCAGCAGCGGGTCGCCTTGGCCCGGGCGCTCGTCAATCGTCCGGCCGTACTGCTGCTCGACGAACCGCTCGGGGCGCTGGACCGGCAGCTTCGCGAAGAGATGCAGCTCGAGCTGAAGCTGCTGCAGTCCCGCCTCGGCATCACTTTCGTCTTCGTGACGCACGACCAGGGCGAGGCGCTGTCGATGAGCGACCGCATCGCCATCATGCGCGCCGGCCACATCGAGCAGCTGGCCGACGCCGACACGATCTATGCACGCCCTGCGTCGGCGTACGTCGCGGCATTCGTCGGACAGCAGAACTTCTTCCGCGGCGAGGTCGCCGACGGTGGTACGACCGTGACGACTCCGCACGCCACGGTCCGCGGAGTCGAGGCGGCCCTGGCCGGCAAGACGCACGGCGAAGCTGCCATCCGTCCCGAATTCATCGCGATCGAGCGCAATGCCGCCACGACTCGGGGGGCCAACACCGTCAGCGGTGAACTGATCGGACTGTCCCACCTCGGCGACACGATGCAGTACCTCGTGCGACTCGGCCTCGACCAGTCCTTCATCGTGCGGCGCCCGACGCCTGAGGCACCCGCTCTGCAGGTCGGTGACACCGTCACGTGCACGTGGTCGGCCGCGCACGTCATGCTCTTTCCCGCCGACGCTGCCGCTGAGGAGGGCGGGTACCTCGCGCCACCGACCCTCTAGCCCGCGCCTCACACCGGCGCTCGCGCTCCGACCCGAACAAGGAGACACCGATGACCGCCTCACGCACCCCCGTCCGCATCCTCGCGCACGACAGCGCCGTGCCGCGTATCGCGCAAGAACTGTCCCGGCGGCGCTTCCTCGGTCTCGCCGCCCTCGCCGGCGGCACCGCGATGCTCGCGGCGTGCTCCCCGGGCGGCAGCGCCGCGCCCGCGCCCGGCGCGACGGGGGGCGACCTCGAAGCCAACCTGTCGGTCTACACGTGGGGTGACTACGACGCCCCCGAGGTCATCACGGCGTTCACCGAGCAGCTCGGTCCGCGCGTCACGTTGGACTCGTACTCATCCAACGAAGAGCTCATCGCCAAGCTCATCGCCGCGCGCGGAACAAGCGGGTACGACATCATCGTGCCGACGGGCGTCTTCATCCCGCAGATGATCGAGAACGGCCTGCTCCTGCCGTTCACCAAGGAACTGCTCCCCAACATCGACAACATGGACCCGTCGGTGCTCGGCCGCGCGTGGGATCCCGACAACGCCTACTCGATCTGCAAGGCATGGGGCACGACGGGATTCGTCTACGACAAGAACGTCATCACGCGGGAGCTGTCGACGTGGGGGGACTTCTTCGACGCCGCCCAGAACGAGGCGAGCGGCCGCACCTCGATGTCCGATGATCCGGCCGGGATCGTCGGCGCGTACTTCTGGGCCAACGACATGGACTGGAACACCGAGGATCCCGCCGAGCTCGAGGCATGCCGCGAGTTCCTCATCACCCAGATCGCCCCGCACATCTCGGCGTTCGACTCGTACCCCGGCACGAACGCCATCCCGCAGGGCACGCAGGCGCTCGTGCAGTCATGGAACGGCGATGCGCGCCTCGGCATCCTCGAGAGTCCCGATCCCGAGCGGTGGCAGTGGGTACTGCCCGGGCCGGTGACCGAGCTGTGGATGGACAACTGGTGCATCGCCGAGGGCGCTCCCAACCCCGAGGCCGCACACGCCTTCATCAACTTCTCTCTCGCTCCCGAGAACCTCTTCCTGAACCTCGACTACATCGGATATCACGTCGGCGGGAAGGACATGGAGCAGGGCGCGATCGATGCCGGCCTGGAGCTGACCGATCTCATCTTCTTCACCCCCGACCAGCTCGAGACGATGCATGAGCAGGTGCTCAACGACTCGCAGACCGTGCGCGTCGAGATCTGGAACGCGATGAAGGCCGCCGCGGGTGAGTAAACGCTCCCCGGGCCCCCTCCTCGCGATTCCCGCGTGGCTGTGGCTGGTCATCTTCTTCGTCGCCCCCGTGGCGATGGTCGTGTGGTTCAGCTTCGGTTACAAGCCCGGCATCTTCGGCACCCACGCCAATGACGTCCTGTCGTTCGATCGCTACATCGAGGCGATGTCGCCGACGTTCTTCACGACGTTTCAGAACACCCTGTGGGTCGGGCTGATCGGCACGGTCCTGTGCTTTCTGATCGGCGCCCCGGTGGCGTACTGGATGGCCTTCAAGGTGCCCCCTCGCCGCCGCGGACTTCTGATCGCGCTCGTCCTCGTGCCGTTCTGGACCAACTTCCTCGTGCGGACGATCGGCTGGCAGGTGATCATCGCCCCCGAGGGATGGCTGTCGACCATGCTGCAGTCGATCGGCGTGCTCGACGGCCCGCTCGATCTGCTGTACACGCGCACGGCCGTCGTCATCGGCGTCGTCTACAACTACCTGCCGCTCATGGTGCTGCCGCTGTTCGTCGCGTTCGACCGGGTGGGGCCGGCCCTGCGCGAGGCATCCAAGGATCTCGGTGCCGGCAAGGTGCGCACGTTCCTGCGGGTCACGCTGCCGCTGTCGCGGCCCGGTGTCATCGCGGGTGTGCTGCTCGTGTTCATCCCGCTGATGGGTGACTACATCACCGCGACGGTGCTCGGCGGGGCGAAGGGCAACATGGTCGGACAGCTCGTCGCGAGCCAGTTCCAGACGGCCCAGAACTGGGCTCTGGGCTCGGCGATGGCGGTGCTGCTCATGCTCGTCATCACCGCCACGATCGCCCTCGTCGGCCTCGTGCTGTGGCTCGTGACGCTGCCGTTCCGATCGGCGAACCGCCTCGTGCTGGGGCCGGCGCCCGCGACGACGGAGACGACGGATGCCCCCGCTCCCGCGGGCGAGAAGGTGCGGGTATGAGCACTCACCCCTCGACCGAGACGATCCTGCGGGCACGCAGCCGCACCAAGGGGCCGCGTGCGAAGCGGCCCTGGACCGACGTGCTGCTGAACGTGTGGGGCATCCTCGTGCTGCTCTTCCTGTTCGCGCCGATCATCGTCATCGTCATCTACTCGTTCAACACGGGGCGGCTGCTCGTCGCGTGGGACGGCTTCGGGTTCGACGCGTTCCGGACGATCCTCGACAAGCCCGCGATCCAGAATGCCGTGCGCGTGTCGATCATCACGGCTGTCATCTCGGCGCTCATCGCGACGGTGCTCGGCACGCTCGCCGGCATCGCGATGGCACGCTACCCGGGCAAGTGGGCGTGGTGGCTACTGGGACTGCTGCTGCTCGTATCGGTCACACCCGAGATCGTCGACGCCGTCGCCCTGCTGCCGTTCCTCGTCTGGCTCGGGCAGGACCTCGGTCTGTCGATGTTCAACGACGGCATCGTGCGCCTCTCGGTGGGCTCGTCGCTGTTCTCGACGGCGGTCGTGTCGTACATCGTGCGAGCGCGGCTGATCGGGCAGGACGCGAACCTCGAAGAGGCCTCGGGCGACCTGTACGCGAAGCCGGTCACGACGTTCCGCCGCATCACGCTCGCGCTCGCGATGCCCGCCGTGCTCGCGGGCTTCCTGCTGGCGTTCACCCTCGCACTGGACAACACGATCGTCGCGGCGTTCGTACAGGTGTCGGGCACGACGCCGTGGCCCGTCTACGTGCTGAGCGCTGTGCGTTCCGGGTTGCGTCCCGAGATCGCTGCGGTGTCGACGATCATGCTGCTGCTCACACTCGTCGCCCTGGCCCTCGTAGCGCTCGTCCTCAAGCGCGCCGGCGACTCGGCGACCCAGATCGCCCGCACGATGACGGGCGGCTGATCGTGTCCTCTTCCCCCATGCGACCCGAAGCAGACCTGGTCTTCCGCGGAGGGGCCGTGTTCACCGCGGATGCCGTGCGCTCGCGCGCGCGATCGGTCGCCGTCACCGGCGGACGGATCGTCGCGGTCGGCGGCGACGACATCGGCAGCCTCATCGGGCCCCGCACCGAGGTCGTCGACCTCGCCGGGCGCCTGCTCGTGCCCGGGTTCCAGGACGCGCACGTGCATCCGGTCTGGGGCGGACTGGACATGCTGCGCTGCGACCTGTCCGACCACGCGACAGCTGAGGAGTATCTCGCCGCGATCGCGCGCTATGCGGCATCTCACCCTGACGACGCGTGGATCCTCGGGGGCGGCTGGCAGATGTCGGCGTTTCCCGGGGGCACCCCGACAGCCGCCGCGCTCGATGCCGTCGTGGCTGATCGCCCCGCCTTCTTCCCCAATCGCGACGGGCACGGCGCGTGGGTCAACTCCGCCGCGATGCGGCTCGCCGGGATCGACCGGGCCACCCCCGACCCCGCAGACGGCCGCATCGAGCGCGACATCGACGGTCATGCGACCGGAACCCTCCACGAGGGCGCGATGTCGCTGGTCAACCGGCTCCTGCCGGAAGAACCGCCGGAGCGACTCGTCGAAGCCCTCCTCACCGGTCAGCGCCACCTGCACTCGTACGGCATCACGGCCTGGCAGGACGCGATCGTCGGTCCGTACGGCGACGCCGGCGATCCCGGCCCCGCCTACCTCGCCGCCGCGGCGGCTGGCACACTGACGGCGCGCGTCGTCGGAGCACTGTGGTGGGACCGCACGAAGGGCATCGAGCAGATCCCCTCGCTCGTCGAGCGCCGCGACCGCTACCGTGGAGGACGCTTCGCCGCGACGAGCGTCAAGATCATGCAAGACGGGGTCGCCGAGAGCTTCACCGCCGCCATGCTCGAGCCCTACGGCGACGGGCACGGCCACCCCACCGACAACTCCGGCATCTCGTTCGTGCCCCCCGACGTGCTGAACGAGGCCGTGCCGCTGCTGGATGCTGCGGGGTTCCAGGTGCACTTCCACGCGATCGGCGACCGGGCCGTGCGCGAGTGCCTCGATGCCGTCGAGCACGCGATCGCGCGCAACGGCCGCGGCGACAACCGTCACCACATCGCCCACATCCAGGTCGTGCACCCCGATGACGTGCCGCGGTTTCGCGAACTGGGGGTCGCGGCGAACATGCAGTCCCTGTGGGCGACGCTCGAGCCGCAGATGGTCGATCTCACGCTGCCCTTCCTCGGGCAGCCGCGCAGCGCGTGGCAGTACCCCTTCGGCGATCTGCTGCGCGCGGGGGCCGTGCTCGCGGCGGGCAGCGACTGGTCGGTGTCGACGCCGAACCCGCTCGCCGCGATCCACACCGCCGTCAACCGCACGGCAGCGCCCGGCTACGAAGAGGGCGAGTACGACCCGTTCCTGCCCGAGCAGGCGATCGATCTCGCGACCTCGCTCACGGCGTACACGGCGGGCTCGGCGTGGGTGAACCACCTGGACGACGTGACGGGCACGATCGAGGTCGGCAAGCACGCCGATCTGGTGGTGCTCGACCGAGACCCCTTCGCCGGTCCCGCCGACGAGATCGGCGCGACCGGGGTTCTGCAGACCTTCGTCGCGGGCGAGCGCGTCTACGAGGCAGGGGCGACCCGATGAGCACGACGGTCTACGAGCGGCAGCGGCCCGCGGCATCCGTCATCGCCGAGAGCCTCGCCGACACCCGGCACAGCGTCTTCTGGCTCGATGACCTGCCCGCTCAGCCGCAGCGGCCGGTCTTCACGGGCACGGGTGCCGCCGAGCTCGTCGTCGTCGGCGGCGGATACACGGGCCTGTGGACCGCCCTGCTCGCGAAGCGGCGCGCACCGGATGCCCGCGTCATCGTCGTTGAAGCGCGCACGGTCGGGTGGGCGGCGTCGGGACGCAACGGCGGATTCTGCGACGCGAGCCTGACGCACGGCCGCGACAACGGAGCATCGCGCTGGCCCGGCGAGATCGATGAGCTCGATCGACTGGGCATGGCCAACCTCGAAGCGATGGGCGCGGACATCGCCGCGTACGGCATCGACGCCGACTGGGAGCGCACCGGAGCCCTCGGCGTCGCGACCGAACCGCACCAGCTCGCCTGGCTCGACGAGTGGGCGGCCGATGCCGCGCGCCGCGGCGACACGAGCATCGAGCGGCTGAGCGTCGACGAGACGCGAGCGGCTATCGCGTCTCCGGCGTTCCTGGGCGCGGTGTTCGAGAAGCAGTCCACGGCGCTCGTGCATCCGGGCAAGCTCGCGGCGGGGCTCGCGCGCGCCGCCGAAGAAGCCGGCGTCGAGATCTACGAGCATTCGCTCGTGCGAGGTCTCTCTGATGCGGGCGGCGATGTCGCGGTCCAGATGCCGCAGGGACGGGTCATCGCGTCGCGGGTCGCTCTCGCGACGAACGTCTTCCCGTCGCTGCTGCGGCGCAACCGACTCATGACGGTGCCGGTCTATGACTACGTGCTCATGACCGAGCCGTTGTCGAGCGCGCAGCTCGCGTCGGTGGGATGGGCCGGGCGGCAGGGGTTCAGCGATCTCGCGAACCAGTTCCACTACGTGCGGCTGAGCCGTGACAACCGTCTCCTCTTCGGCGGCTACGACGCCGTCTACCACTACGGCCGCCGCGTGCGCTCGGCGTACGAGAACCGGCCCGAGTCGTGGCGGCGGCTGGCGAGCCACTTCTTCACGCTGTTCCCGCAGCTCGAAGGACTGCGGTTCACTCACCGCTGGGCGGGCGCGATCGACACGTCGACGCAGTTCAGCGCCTTCTTCGGCTCGGCCCGCGGCGGACGCGTCGCCTACGCCGCGGGCTTCACGGGGCTGGGCGTCGCGGCGACCCGCTTCGCGGGCGAGGTCATGCTCGATCTGCTCGCCGGCGAGCAGACGGCGCGCACTCAGCTGCAGATGGTGCGCACCCGCCCGCTCCCCTTTCCGCCCGAGCCTCTCGCCTCGATCGGCATCCAGGCGACGCGCTGGTCGCTCGACCGGGCCGACCATGACCAGGGGCGCCGCAACCTGCTGCTGAAGAGCCTCGACGTGCTCGGACTGGGGTTCGACTCATGACCCGGCTGACGTCGGGGGTCGCTGCCGACGCCGCGCACCTGCCGGTGCCGTTCGAGACCGTGCCGCTCGACCACGTCGTGGCCGGCTCCCCCGCGACACGCGCCGTCGACCTCGACGACGCGGCGGGCCGGGTCGTCGGGGTGTGGGAGCACACGCCCGGCGTCTCGCGCGATGTCGAGTCAGACGAGGTGTTCGTCGTCCTCGCGGGCGACGCGACGGTCGAGTTCGAGCATCCGCTGCTACCGCCGATCGTGCTGCGCGCGGGGTCGATCGTGCGCCTCGAGGAGGGGATGCGCACGGTCTGGACCGTGCGCGAGACCCTCCGCAAGGTCTACGTCGCGCCGTGATGGGCCACCGGCGACGGACGCGTCAGCGCCCCGCCGACCGGCGCACGAGCAGCGCGATGTGCAGCGCCGTCTGCACTTCTCCGTCATCGAGGTCAACACCCAGCAGCTCCTCGATGAGGGCGATGCGCTGATAGAACACCGACCGGGAGAGGTGCGAAGCGGACGCCGCGGCGGTGCGGTTGCCGGGATGCGCGAGCATCGCCTCGAGTACATCGAGCAGGTCGCCGCCGCGGCCGAGGTCGTGCACGATGAGCGGCGCCAGCATCCGTTCGCCGTGGTCCAGCACGCGCGGGTCGCCGCGCAGCGCGCTCACGAGGTGCACGAGCGGCCGGTCGTCCGAGCGGCGCAGCACGGGTCCGCGGCCCCCGCGTCGACGTCGCCCGTGCGCGAGGTCGACGGCGTCGTGCAGCGAGACCAGAGCGCGTTCGACGGTGTCGGCGGCCTGCCCGATCGACACGAGGAGGCGGTCGGCGGCTTCAGGCGAATCCACGAGCGAGCGGGCGAAGCCCGTGGCGGTCGCATCGTCGAACGCGACGTCGGCGGGCAGCGACAGCAGGATCGTCGTCGCAGGGGCCGCCATGCCCTCGGGCGCCGATCCCGCGACGGCGCGACCGCGCAGCGCGCGCGCGGCCCCATCGACGGCTTCGGCTGACACGGGCACGCCGCAGGCGACGATGCCGTACAGGTGCGCGCCGCGCAGCGGGATGCCCGCCGCCTCGAGGCGCGCGGATGCGCCGCCGATGCCGGCGAAGCGTCCGGCGAGCAGTCCGTCGATGAGCCGGCGCCGCCCGATCCGGCCCCATTCATCGGCATCGCCGTCGGCCAGACGCCCGACGGCGAGCGCGATCGCGGCCTGCTCGAGCACGGCTGTGCGTCCGGCGGGGTGCGTCGGCCCCGGCAGCACGACGAGGTGCCCCCACCGGATGCCGCGTGCTTCGACGGGCACGACCGCCCAGTCCTCGGCGTCATCGAGCTCGCCCCTGTCGCGTCGCTGGTCGGCGCGGCGGTGCGCAGCGCGCGAGCGCAGCTCCCACTGCGCGAACAGCTCCTCCTCGAGGGAGAGCGGCACTTCGGCGGCGACGACCTCGTGCGCGCGATTCTCGAGCACGACGGGCGCGCCGAGGGTCTGAGCGAGCTGATGCACGATGAAATCCGCGGGTGATCCGCGCAGGGCGAGCATCGTGAAGCGCTCGTGCACCTCGTCGCGGGCGCGCAGTGCGTCGTGCTGATCCGAGATGATGCGGCTGTGCACGGCCTGCGTCAGATTCACGAACTTCACTTCTCGGTGCAGCACGATCATGGCCATCCCGCGGTCCGCGGCCACCGCGACGATCTCGGGCGGAGCGGCCCGATGTCGCGTGCCCAGTTCGAGCACGATTCCCGCGACACCGGCGTCGGCGAGGCCGTGCGCGAAGGCGGCTCGGTCCTCGGCGGCATCCGGCCAGGATGACCCCGTCGACAGCAGCAGCTCTTGGCCGTCGAGCAGACGCGCCACGCCCGCACTGTCCGACACGTGAAGCCACCGCACGCGGGCATCGAGGGCGACACCGCCCACGAGCACTTCGGGAACGCCGGCGGCGACCGCGTCGAGCGCCAGCACGTCGCGCACCGTCGGCCGGGTCTCGTGCGCGGCCCGGGCCACCGGGCGATCCGTCGGGATCGGACTCTCATCACGAGGTGCGGGAAGCATCGCGTCCGCCTCTCCATCGACACGGGACGCCCTCAGCGTAGACGACGCCGTGGATCCGTCCAGACGCGCCCCTCAGCGCCGCGGCGTCCAGCCCGAGGGTCTCGGACCATCGGCGAGGGACCGTTCGCGGTCAGCCCGCGCCGACCAGCCCTGCGCCGCGTCGACGGCGTCGAAGCCGCCGCGCGCGAAGCGCAGACCCACGTCGTCGTGGTGCATCCGCGGCGCGCCGCCGCGCCGCGTCGACGCCCGCACGCTCCACGCATCGTCAGCGAACCCGCCACCGCGGAACACGCGGTAGTCGTCGTAACGCGCCGGATCGAGCGGGTCCCAGCACCATTCCCACACGTTGCCGAGCGTGTCGAAGAGCCCGAAGAGGTTGGGATGCCGCCCACCGACCGGCTGCGGTTGCGTCACGCCGTCGGCGGCCGTCCAGGCGACATCGGCGAGCGGTCCGTAGTGGGGCCCGGTCGAACCCGCGCGGCAGGCGTACTCCCACTCCGCCTCGGTCGGCAGACGGTAGCCGTCGGAGTCGATGTGCCACGTCACCTGCTCGCCCTCGAATGTGTAGGCGGGATCGAGCCCTTCCCATTCGGATGCCGCGTTGCACACCCGCACGGCACGCAGCCAGCTGACGTCGACGGCCGGCCGCCGGGGGTGCGTCGCCGTCTCGCCGAGCAGTTCGGCCATCTGCGCCTGCGTCACGGGGTACACCCCGATCTCGAAGGGCTCGAGCTCGACCCTCCAGCGCCGGTCGCGCCGCGCGTCGTGCAGCGCGACCGATCCCGCCGGGATCGCCGCCATCTCGATGTCCGCCACGGCGGAAGTATGCCATGCGGGAATGGACCGCGACGCGGCGAGGTTATGTCATTGTTCGCTCGATCGGGAGGGATCTGTGGGCAAGAACTATATCGACATCGAAAACGACCGCGGAGAAGTGCTGCGCTACCGCAAGCACGTCAACGGCCGGGGGCTCGTCGCGCACGGCGCGAAGGTGCACCCCTCAGCCGTCGTCGAGGCGGGTGCGTATGTCGAACCGGGTGTGCAGATCGCGGCGGGCGCCCGCGTCAGCCGCGGTGTGTGGGTCGAGACCGACGCCGTCATCGGACCCGCGGCGCAGATTGCCCCGCACGCGCACATCTGCACGGGTGCCGCCATCGGTGCGGGGGCCAAGATCGGCATCCGCGTCCAGGTCGGCGTCGGCGCCAGGGTCGCGGGGGGCGCGCTCATCGGCGATGACGAGACGATCGCCGATGGCGAGCGCGTCGCGACCGACCCGCGCGGACTCCGTCTGGCGGCCTGATCCTCCCCAAACCCCCAGGCCCACCCGAACCGTCCGTATCTCACGCGAGATCGCGCAGGCGTGCGGCCAGGCCCGACTGCTCGCCCGCGCGGCGCTCGTAGGTCACCGCAATGATGAGCAGCACGGCGCCGACGACGGCGAGCGTGATCCACCACGGCATCGACTCGATTCCGCGACCGATCTGCACGACGAACGCGAAGACGTTCTCGACCGGCAGCACGACGATGCCGATGAGGAACGGCGCCGCGAGGCGCTGAGACGCCCCCACGAGGATCGCGAGCAGTGCGAGCGCGATGACGAGGATCGCCCGCCACGTCAGCGGGTCGGTGAACGTCGCCGCGATCGACGCGCTCAGCAGCACGCCAAGCCCCGGCGCGAGCAGCGCCCACGACCCGCGGAAACCGGCAGGCCATGCGCCCAGTGAGCGGATGCCGCGACCCGCGGCATCCGTCGATGACAACGCCCACGCCCCGGCCGCCAGCAGGGCGACGCCGAGCGGCAGCGAGAACCACTCGACGCGCAGGTCGCGCGGACTCCACGCGACGACGGCCGTCGCGAAGGCGAGCGCGAAGACGAACCAGACCGGCGGCAGAGCCGTCTCGCCGCGCATACCGCGGCGGGCGATGACGACGACGGCGACGAGCAGGGCGAGCATGAGGCCCCACATCGTCCAGATCGTGAGCCAGTCACGCTCGATCGCGGGCCACGTGCCCACGGCGAGCATCGCAAACGCCGGGGCGGTGAGCCACCGGGTTCGCGCCGCCGCGGACCGGCGCAGGCTGCGACCCGCGAGCAGCGACGGCAGCGCTCCCGCGGCGGCGACGCCGAGGCACACGAGCACGAGCGGCCCCGCGATCGGCGCCGTGTCGAGCCCCAGACCCAGCCGCACACCGGCGACGGCTCCCGCCGCGCCCGCGACGATGACCGCCGCGAGCGTCACAGGTCGAAGCCGTCGCATCCGCCCGCGGGATGCCGCGCCGATCAGTAGCAGCACCCACGCCGCGCCGACGAGGGCGAGAGCCCGGACCGAAGGGCCGACGACGGCGGCGAGCACGAGCACGGGCGCGATCGCGGCGAACAGCCCGACCGCGTACAGCCGGACGCCGCGCATCCCGAGCACGGTCAGCACGGCGCCCACGACGGCAGCGGCGAGCGCGGGCGGCAGCAGATATGCCTCGACGAGGGTGACACCGGTCAGCTGCCAGACGCTCCACAGTGCGCCCGTGAAAGCGGCCCCCGCGAACCACCATCCGTACCGACGGCCCGCTCCGACCGCGGTCGCGAGACCTCCGACGCCGAGGATCGTCAGGACGACGAGGGCCGTCTCGGCGCCCGCGGCGGCGCGCAGCACCGAGAGCAGCACGGCGATCGCGGCCGTCACGAGGGCGGACGCCTCGACCGCGATGCGCACGAGCGCGGCGTCGCGCTCCCCCACGCGAGGCGCGAGACCGGCGTGTACGACGGATCCGCTGGCGAGCGCGACCGCGACGATGACAGCGACGACGGGCAGCACGACCGGCGACCCGCTTCCGACCAACAGCTGTGCGCCGAGGCACACCACGACGACGGCGAGCGCCGGAACGAGCACGGCAGCGGCCGCGAGGCGCAGCACCGTGCCGAGCCCCGCGCGGCGAGTCGTCACGAGGGTGAGCGCGAGCAGGAAGATGAGCCCGGTCGACAGCGCCGTCCAGCCGCTGCGCTCGAACACGACCTGCGCGACGCCGATCAGGAAGGGCACGGCGGTCACGACGAGGATCGCATGCCACGCCCGCACGCCGATACGGCCGACGAACGTCACGACGATCGCGACGACGGCGCCCGCCGACGTCGTCAGGCACAGGCGGGCGATGTCGCCGGCACCGGCCAGTCCGAGCGCCGTCGCCAGCACGATGAGCGCGTACGCGTACGCGACCCCCACGTGCACGAACCGGGCCCGAGCCGAAACGGAGAGCGCGAGCGCGCCGATCGCTGCGACGACGAAGACGCCCGCCGCGACCGCGAGCGCGCTCTCGCGCCACGACAGGATCAGCGCGAAGAGCACGAGCACGTGCGCGCCGACCACGAGCGGTGTTCGCACGGCGACGGGCCGCAGCCGCGGCATCCGGAAGGTCATGAGACTCACGGCGGCGGCGACGGCGAGTCCCAGCGCGACGCGACCGGGCACCGTGATGGTGGGGATCGTCATGACGGTGAGCACGGCGATCGCGGCGTACCAGAGGCCGAGGTAGCCGACCCAGCGCGTGCCGGTCGGCACCGTCATGCCGTCGGCACGCACGTGCGGGCCGTGCAGGCGCTCGCGCAGCAGCGCGAACATGACGAGGCCGACAGCGAGCGAACCGAGCGCGACGGCGATCGATGCCGGATCGTCGGCCGAGAGCATGTCGGTGCCGAGCACCGCCGCGCCGCCGAAGATCGCCGCGGCCATCGTCGGCGGGACGGCCGTGACAGCGACGGTGGCGATCGCGCCGCCCGCGAGGGCGCCGCGCGCGACCGCCGAGGGCATCGGCGCGAGCACGGCGACCGTGATGGCGCCCACGACGGCGGCTGCGGTCAGTGCCGTCACCCACCACGTGCTCACGGGAAGCACCGTGAAGGGCAGCACGACGACCGCCGCGGTGCCGAGGAGCCCCGCTGTGAAGCTCCACATCCGGCGCGCCGGGTGTCGCGTCGAGAACACGGCGAGCAGGGCGGATGCCGCGAGCACGCCGCACAGCGCCGGGGCGATCGCGTCGGCGGGGAACGCCCCGAAGAACACGCCCTGCACGGGGGCGAGCAGGATCGCGCCGAATTCGAGGGCCGTGAGGCTCACCCGCTCTGTGCGCAGCGTCGTCGACAGCCGCGCGGCGAAACGTGGCGTGAGCGCGAGCAGGGCGAACGCCGCGAGCGCCGTGCCGAGGGCGCCGAGCACGGGCGCGGTGGCGGCCGCGCCGATCATGGCCGGCACGAGGGCGAGCGCGACGAGCGATGCCCACAGCCAGGCGCGCAGCCGCAGCGCGAGGGCAGCGGCCGCAAGCACCGCGCCGACGACGAGGGTGGTCCCGGCCGCGACACCCCATTCGGCACCGGGCGCCGCGAGCGCGAGGGCACGCACATCGAGCGCGACGAAGACGACACCGAGCCCGCCGACCGCTTCGGCCGAGAACCGCAGGCCGCGGCGCACGAGCACGGCAGCGCCGGCGAGGAAGACGACGGTCACGGCGGCGACGATCAGGCCGCGCGCGAGCGGGTCGGTGAGGTCGGGGTTGAAGAACGTGAAGACGACGGCGGCGACGGCGACGAGCCCGGCCCCCGCGACGGCGAGGACGGACTGCACGGTCGCACTGGCCCCCGCCGGCGTGGCGGGCGTCAGGGTGCGCGCAGCGGCGGACGCCGGTGCGAGGCGCGGAGCGGCGACGCGCGAGGGCACGCGGTCGAGCACCGCCTGACGAGCGCGAAGGGCGGCCGAGGCCGTCTGCGAGGCATCCCACAGCTCTGCCCCGATCGTGCCGGTGAAGTCGGCTCCGCAGCGGCGGCAGTACTGCTCATCGACGCGGAATCCGCAGCGCGGGCAGGACAGCTGATCGTCGAGATGGGCGATGGCCGCCTCACTCCACCCCGGCCGGATCGCGACGGTGCTCACGGGGACTCCGGATCGTCGTCGACCCACTGCAGGATGTCGCCGGGCTGACAGTCGAGCACGCGGCAGATCGCGTCGAGCGTCGTGAAGCGGATGGCCTTGGCCCGGCCGTTCTTCAGCACCGCGACGTTCGCGGGGGTGATGTCGATCGCGGCGGCGAAGTCGCCGACCGACATCTTCTTCTTCGCGAGCTCGACGTCGAGGTTGATGATGATGGGCATCACACGACCTCCGACAGGTCCTGCTCGAGCTGCGTCGCCTTGCGCAGCAGCCCGCGCAGCACGACGATCAGGAGCGACAGTCCCGCACCGACGACGATGCCGATGAGGCAGAGGATGGCGATCGACGGCGGCGCGGCGCCGGCAGCCCACAGCAGGGCGAGGGCTGCGACGACGAGCAGGGATGCCACGACCACGACCGCGAGCGCGACGTCGACCCAGACGAACGCACGCGGCGTGAAGATGCTGTCGACGCCGACGAGCGACAGCAGCCGCCACACGCAGACGAGCAGCACCTGCGCGCACAGCGTGAACACGGTCCCGATGAGGATGCCCGGGATCTGCAGCTGCGCCAGCTCGGGGTAGCGGTCGGCCATGGCGGCCGCGGTCGCCGGGATGACGAGCACCTGGCAGAACAGCAGCAGGCCGATGAGCACGGCGATGAGGGCTTTGAGGCAGACGATCGTGGCGCGGTTCATGGGCTACCTATCGATATACGGCAATGATCTATCGAAAAACGATAGGCTACCGCTGACCCGTCCGCAAGCGCCGCCGTGCAGCCGACGTCACTCCGGGTAGCGGCGTCCCGCGAAGGGAATGAGTCCGTCGCGCAACCGCTCGAGGTCGGCGACGTCCATGTGCACGGCCTCGAGGATCTGCTCGGGCACCCGCAGTGCCTGCGTGCGCAGCGAGCGACCTGCATCGGTGAGGGCGATGTCCAGCATGCGCTCGTCGTCTGCTCTGCGTGACCGGGTCACGCGCCCCTGTGCTTCGAGTCGTTTCACGAGCGGCGAGAGAGTCGCCGGCTCCATCGCCAGATCGTCGGCGAGACCGCGCAGCGATCGGGGCGAGCGCTCCCAGAGGGCGAGCATCACCAGGTACTGCGGATGAGTGAGGCCGAGCGGCTCGAGCACGGGTCGGTAGAGCGCAACGATGTTGCGGGCAGCGGTCACGATCGCGAAGCACAGCTGGTTCTCGAGCAGAAGCAGGTCGTCATCGGCTTCTGTAGACGGGAAACTCATGCCCGGACTGTATCGCACACAGATCATTAGTACACTAACCATCATGACGACCGATCCCCACGAACCGCCGCGCTCGTTCCGTGAGCGCGTGAAGGCCGCCGGCGGCTGGTACGCCTGGTGGAACTCACGGCTGATCCGGTTGGCCGGCCCCGCCTCGGTGGGACCCTACGAGACCACGCCGCCGCCGAGTTCGGCAGCACGCGCCGAACGCGCCTGCCCGCTGTGCGGCCACCCCGTCAACCAGCACACGTTCGACCGGTCCGGGCCCAAGCCCCTCATGCACTGCCCGTGACGGTGTCACCGCCGTGCTGGCCCTGGCGACGCGCCACCCCTAGAGTGAGAAAAACCAAGGAGGTGGCGCAATGTTGTTTGCGTTGAGTTTCATCTTGCTCGTGGGCGGCATGTACGTCACGGGCCTGTCGTTCAACATCCCCGAGTTCGCCCCGCTGCTTTTCGTGCTCGGGATCCTGATGGTGTCGGCGGCTCTCGCGACGCCGCTCATCGCCAGCGCTCTCGACCACCGGGGCGAGAAGAACGCGCGCTGATCTGTCGCGCCGTCACCGCGGCGAACGGATGCCGCCGCTCACGCCGATACGCTGGAGCACATGGCGAAGGGCGGCAATCCGCGAGGCGGCGGGCGCAAACCGGCGCAGAGACCGAGACGCGCGGCATCCGCGAGCCCGCGCCGTAAGCCGGCGCCCGCGCCGGCCGCCGCACCCGAACCTCCTGCCCGGCCGTTCCGCCTCGGCCTGATCCCCGGCGCGACGCCGGGCACGTGGATCGACCGTTGGATCGAGCGGATGCCTCGCCAGCCCATCGACCTCGTGCCGCTCGCCGTCCCGGATCAGCGCGCGGCCCTCATGGCGGGCGACGTCGACGCGGCCCTCGTACGGCTGCCGATCGAGCGCGACGACCTGCACGTCATCTCGCTCTACGACGAGGTTCCCGTCGTCGTGACCTCGAGCGAGTCGCATCTCACGGCGGCTGATGAACTGACGCTCGACGACCTCGTGGGCGAGGTGCTCATCACGCCTCTCGACGACGTGCTGCACACGACGGTGCCGGGTGCCGTCGCACCGGTGTTCGCGCCGCCCGCGACGACCGAGGAGGCCATCGCGACGGTCGCCGCCGGCGTCGGCATCGTCATCGTGCCGATGTCGCTGGCCCGGATGCACCAGCGCAAGGACGCCGCTGCACGACCGCTGCGCGACGGCCCATCCTCGACCGTGGCGCTGGCCTGGGTCGCCGATCGCACGACGCCGTCGGTCGAGACCTTCGTCGGCATCGTGCGCGGTCGCACCGCGAACTCGTCCCGCACCTGACCGCGCGCGCCGAGATCGATCGAGCGGCGAGCCAACGGGAGAGCGGTATCCGGGGGATGCCGCGAGCGAAGCCGAACCGCGACATCCCCCGATGGATCGATCCCCGATGACACGCACGGATCGTGCGCCCCAGAGTCTTCGGTGCCCCCGACGGCGAGAAACCCCTGAGCCTCACCGGCATGGACCGTCCGCTAGGAGAAGAGCGGGGTCCTGCGGCGGTGATACATGCCGCCCGAACTTTCAGAACCCCGTGCCGTGCACTTGGAAGGGCGCCATGATCCCGGTGCGCGAGGTCGCCGACGCGAGCGCCACGGACGGACTCTCGCCCACTGCGAGGCCCGCGTGCATCGCGGCGAGCAGTTCGCAGGCGATGTCGTCAGCCACGACGACGGGCGCTGCGACCACGGCGCGCGCGCCGGCGTGCAACCACACGCGGGTCATGCCGACCGCCTCCTCGCCCCACCTCACGGTTGAGCGGCCGACTTCGCACGCCGACAGCACGACCGTCTGCGGCACCTCGGGAATGAGGTCGACGTCGTACCCGAACAGCGTGCCGTCGGCCAGTTCGAGCCCCGAGAAGAGCGGATGGTCGGCTGCGTGCCGGCCGTGCGCCGCGACGTGCAGCACGTCGGCGGTCGCCGCCGACGCCGCCAGCGCGGCGACCGTCGCTTCGCCGCCGCGCAGCACGATGCGCTCGTCCCACGCATCGGCCGCCGTGAGCACCTCTTCGTCGCCGCGGGCGACGCGCGGCCCGGCGACGAACACGGCACTTCCCACCCGTCGCGCGCTCGACCTCGACTCGGCCACCCACCGCGACGCCGACGGCGCGATCGTGAGCGCGCGCCCCTGCATGGCGGGCAGCATCGTCCACGGGATGCCGGTGAGCAGCCCGGGAGCCGTGAGTACGACGCGCGCCGGATCGCCCGCGTCCGCCAGCACCTTGCCCACCGTCTCGCGCGAGAGCTGCTCGAGGCGCCTCGCGAGCGCGTGCTGCACGACCCCCGCCATCGGACCCGAGCGCACCGCGGCTGAGACGTCGAGGTCGGCGCGCAGCCCCTCGATCGCGGTCCGCACACCCGCCGCGTCGAGGTCGACGAGCCGCTCGGAGGTGCGATCGGCGACGAGGGAGACGAGCGACCGCCCGTCGAAGACGAAGGACACGAGCACGGTGTCCTCGCTGAGAGCCGCGCGGGCCGCAGCGAGCGTGACGCGGTCGTGCACGGCCGCCGTTCGCATGGCCGCCCATTGCCGCTCGCGGGCACGGGCGCGCAGCACATCGACGCGCGCGTCGGCGAGCCAGTCCCCGTCGGGGTCGGCGAGGCGGATGCGACGCAGCTCTTCGAGCTCGGCGGCCAGCACCGGATCGGGCGGCGGCCTCAGAGGCACGACCTGCGTGTGCAGGTGCCGCGAGCGTTCCGACCACTCGAACACGACGTCGGGCCGCCGCGACCGCAGCGCCGACGCGAGCCCCGTCACGATGAGCCCGAGTCCTTGCCGAGCGATCGACCCCGACTGCTCGAGGCTCGCGCCGAGCCGCTGGGACTGCTCGAGCGCCTCGATGCCCCGGGCAGCGCGCCGGCGTGCGACGCTCTCACGTCCGTCGCGCCGAGCACGCTCGGCGGCGACCTCGTGCGTCAGCAGGGCGGTCTCCAGCGGTGCGCCCGGCCGCAGGCGCGGTACCCGGATGCCGGGTTCTTCGCCCCGGCGCAGTGCGGCCAGGGCCGCGGTCAGCCGCAGGGCGGCGGCATCGTGCGGAAACCCGTGCTCCTCCAGCGCGTCAGCGACGACCACGACGGCGCCCGGCGACGGGGCGCGACCGACCGCGAGCGGCGTTCCGGTGCGGTCGAGGCGACCGCGCGAGAGACGTGCCCGCAGTCGGATGCCGTCGGCACGGGCCGCCCAGGCGTGGCTGCCCTGACCGCGGAACCGGCGCGCCGATGCGAGGGCGACCGCGGCGGCACGGCCGGGGTCATGGTCGAGCAGCGAGCGCGCAAGCTGGTACTCGGCACGCGCCCGCTCCCCCGGGGCGCGGTGGCGTCCGAGCGCGCTCGCGACGTGGGTGAGGGCGTGTTCGGCCTCGGTCTGCAGGCCCGCGTCCCGCAGCACTTCGGCGTGGTCGATCTCGTTGACGGCTGCCCAGAAGTCCGACACCTCATTGAGCGGCTCCCGCACCGCCTGCATGAGCGACAGCGCCGTGACGAGGTCGCCGGCGAGCATCGCGATGTACCCGCGGTTGTGCACCGCCTGCTCGGCTTCGCGCGGGCGCCCCGCGGCGCGATACGCCGCTTCGGCCCAGTGCAGATCGGCGGCGGCGTCCTCCCACCGTCCGCGCTGCATGTCGGCCACGCTGCGGTTCATGCGCATGTTGGCCGCGCGCACGGAATCACCGTCGAACGCGTCGATCGCGTCGGTGAGCCACGAGACGGCGCTGTCCAGTGCCCCTCGCTCGAGCTCGAGGGCGCCCATCTGCCCGGCGAGGATCGCGCGCGTCTCCGCGCTGAGGCCGGGACGCGCGAGCGCCTCGCGGCACAGCGCCACACCACCGTCGACGTCACCTCGTCGCGCGAGCAGGTACGCCGTCGTGCCGGCGACCTTGGCCTGCATGTCGCTGTCGCCCTCGCGCGCGGCTGCGGCGGCGGCATCCGTCAGCACCGCCCGCGCTGCGGTGTACCGACCCGCGTTGACGAGTTCGACGCCGCGCGCAGAGAGGTGTTCGGCGCTCGAGGTCACGGTCCCCATGATGGCCCGTCGGGGCGGGCCGCGCATCGTCAGGACTCGATGCGCGAGCGGTCCTCGGCCGCGATCCCTTCCAGCGCCTTTCCGACGACATCGCGCGGCCTGTGCGCCGCGTTCGCCATGAGCCCGGGCGCGAGCGACGCGGCGACGCGCGCGGCAACGTACGGGGCGGCGAACGAGGTGCCGCTCCAGATCGCGTACCCCGCCGAGTAGTCATCGGGATCGAGGCTCTGCCGACGGCGCCCGAGCAGGTCGGCACGCGAGCCCGACTGCATACCGCCCGTCAGCGCGGGAAAGGCGCTCAGCACCGACGTGCCGCGGCCGTAGACGTTCACCCACGCTCCGATGTTGCTGTACAGCGCGACCGACGTGCGCTGGGGATTGAGCGCCCCCACCGCGAGGTGTCGGGCGAGCCCTTTCTTCTCGTCGATGCCGAGGTCGGGGTCACCCCACCCGTACAGCGCCGCGGGGAAGATCGGCCGGTCGGTCGCATCGTTGCCCGCCGAGCACACGACCACGACGCCGAGGGCGCGCAGGCGGCGCAGCGCGTCATAGAGCCGCAGCGAGAACAGGCCGTCCTCGGGGGTCTCGTGGTAGTAGCCGAGCGACAGATTGACGACGTCGAGCGGGTTGCTCCGGCCCCACACCACGAGTTCTTCGACCGCGTCGATGAGCTCGCTCTCGAGCACCGTGCCGTTGCTGTCGGCGACCCGGATCGAGACGAGATCGGCCTCGGGACAGACCTGACGCAGGATGCCGGCGACGAATGTGCCGTGGCCGGCCGCGTCGTCGAGGTAACCGTCGCGCGGACCCGCCTGATCGCCGTACACCTCGGGGTCGGTCAGTGGGTTCTCGACGCCGATCACCTCACCCGGGCGCGTGGGCGACGGCACGCGTCGCCGGACGACGTCGCGGAACCCGGTCTCGGCCGGCAGCCACGGCTCGTGTACGCCGCATCCGGTATCGAAGAACGCGATGACGGGGCGTCGCCCGCCCCGGGCGAGCGACGCGGTGCGCACAGGACCCGGGCCGATGTAGTCGACGACCTCGAGGCCGCCCGAACCCGGGTAGGCGTACCCGTCGGTGCCCGACGGGTTCGTCTTGCCATGCGGATTGGTCTTGCCGTGCGGGTTCGTCTTGCCGTGCGGATTCGTCTTGCCGTGCGGATTGAGCCCGATCGGAGCGACCGACAGCACGTGGTCCAAGCCCGTGCGTCGCAGTGCCTCGTCGCCCGCGATGGCGTCGCGCTCGGACTCCGCGGTCCGATCGCGCACCGGCCGGTCGAGGGACCGCGATGCCGCGAGCGAGATACGGCGCCTCGCGTCGGCCAGCTTCTCTCCCTCGCGGCGCCCTCTCTTCTTGGCGCGCGGCTCGAGCGAGCGCCGACGCGCATGCTGCAACAGCCGCCATGCGTCGACCGGCGGCACGGGCTCGTCGTCACGCTGAGGCCTCGGCGCCTCGACGATGCGCGCGCGGGTGAGTTGCTCACCGCTCGTGCGGATCGGCTCGAGCTCGACGTCCCAGCCGAGCTCGGCGCCCGCATCGCGCAGCGTCGCGTACGCGTCGTCGGGTTCGCCCGAGATGATCAGGTGGCCTGCTGCGTACACCGTGCCGAACGCCGGAATCCCGGGAACCGGGTCGCGCCGTGGATCCAGCGCGACGCCGCGAGCCAGTGCGGCCGCTTCGCGCTCCCGCCAGGACCGGAAGCCGGAGTCGTCCGCCATGAACACGCCTTTCGTCGGGGTCAGACCTCGAACTGCGGGGTCTGGAAGTCGCGGAACTCGCCTGCGGCGTCTTTCACCGCGAGCCGCAGCCGCCAGAGACCGGCGGCGACGTCGGCGAAGGCGAACCGTCCGTGCTCGGTCGCCTGCGTCGTCTGCACGTGTCCATCCTGGACCAGACTCACCGCCAGCGCAGGGGCATCGACCCACCCATCGACGCGACGGCTGTCCCTGGCCGCTCTCGTCACGTGCAGCAGCACGGTCGTCGTGCCGTCGCTGAATTGCAGCGTCGATGTGTCGCTCTCGGTGCGCACGGCCGAGCGCTCGGACGATTCGACGAGGGTCAGCAAGGAGTACTCGCGCGAGAGGTCAGCGACGGCGACCGCCGCGACCATCCGGTCGACGAGGTCAGCCGGTGCGGGATCCACGGCATCCCACACACCACGCAGTCGTGCGAACAATGCCGCGTCCGCAGCGAAATCCTCAGTTGCCATGAGCACCCTCATCCCATCCGTCACTCTCAAGCTTCTTGCGGAGCTTGCCGAGGCACCGCTGCCGGGTCGGACCGATCGATCCGACCGGCATCGCGAGGTCTTCGGCGATGCGGGCGTAGTCGGGGCGTTCCTCGAATGCCACGACCCGCAGCAGTCGACGGCAACGCTCGTCGAGCGAGCGCACGCCTGCCCAGAGCCGGCGGGTCTCGTCGTCGCGCACGGCCGTCCGCTCAGCGGATTCGCCCGTCGGCAGATGCGGTTCGAGCGCGTCGGCGTCGGTGGCGTCCACGCGCCTGTGCAGTTTGCTGACCTTCCACGCTTCACGGCGGGCGCACATCGTGAGCCACCCGGCCACCGCGCGTGGCTGCGAGATCGACGCGTGCGCCCGCACGAGGGTCAGCCAGGTCGTCTGCACGACGTCTTCGGCGAGCGTGCGTTCGAGTCCGTAGCCGCGCACGACGTGCCACAGCACGGGTGTCATGAGACGCACGAGTTCGTCCATGGCGCGGCTGTCGCCGTCTCGCCAGTGCTCGAAGAGGTCGGCGGCTCGTTCCCAGCGGCTCGGCTCGGTCGCAGGGGCGGATGCCTCAGACCCGGTGTGCGTCATGACGCCCATTGTGTCCACACGGATACAGAGCACGGAAGACCTGCTCCGATACATCGGATATCCCGTCGACGTGACCGTCTCGCGACTGCGAGCGGCTCGACCTAGACTCGCGCCATGACGAACGCCCCGTTGCTCTATCTCTGCGTACGACCGCAGCGCGAGACCGCCGAGGCCGAATACGAGTCGTTTCGGGCGGGCATGCGACTTGACGTCGACGGCATCTCGCAGCACGACCTCGTCGAGGCGCCCCTGCCCGAAGACGCCCTCGACCGCTACAGCGGATTCGTCGTCGGCGGCAGCCCTTTCAGCGTGACCGACCCCGAGTCGACCAAGCCCGACACCCAGCTACGCGTCGAGCGCGAACTCGCCGAGCTCGCCCAGGCCACGCTCGAAGGCCGCACGGCGGCACTGTTCACGTGCTACGGGATCGGCATCGTGACGCGACTCCTCGGCGGTGAGGTCAGCCGCGCACACCCCGAAGGAACCGGCCCAACGGTCATCGAGCTCACCGACGCCGGCACGAGCGATCCCCTCTTCGGAGGGCTCGCGCACCGGTTCACCGCGCTGACAGCGCACAAGGAAGGCGCCGCGGTCGCTCCTCCCGGCGCGGTCCTGCTTGCGACGAACGAGGCCTGTCCCGTGCAGGCGTACCGCGTCGGCGACAACCTCTATGCGACGCAGTTCCACCCCGAGCTCACGCCGCGCGCACTGGTCGATCGGATGGCCGTGTACCGCGACGACGGCTACTTCGACACCGACGACTACGACATCGTCGCGGGGCGCGTGCTGGCGGCCTCCGTCACCGAGCCGCCGCGCCTCTTGCGTGCGTTCGCGAAGCGGTTCGGCCCCGCCTGACTCACGCCGAGGCGTTGCGAGCGCCGCTGAGGCGGCTCGCGAGCATCGCGAGCACCGGCACAAGGATGACGAGGACGCCCACGATGATCGCCGTCACACCGATCGCGGTGTCGCGCGGTTCGAGCGCCAGCCGGTTGTATGCGAGCCAGCCCAAGCCCCACGCGAGGGCGAGGCCGGGGGACACGTGCCAGCCCGATCGCCATGCGACGGCGAGCCCGATCACTCCGACGGCGATGACGACGGCGACGCCGAGCGGCGTCCCGTAATCAGCCCACTCGGCGGGCCCCTCTTCGGTGAGCCAGGAGGACACGTTGGCCGCCGTCGCCAGCGAGACCCACCCCAGGTGCAGCCCCACGCCCAGATCGGTCACGAACGAATCGAGGAAGGTCTCGGCGGGGTAGGCGACCGTGCGCTGGAAGGCGACGCACAGCACGATGAGCAGCGCGACGATGCCGATGACGCTCACGAGCAGCGTCGCGTATAGGGCGAGGAGGATCCAGACTCCGTTGAGCACGGCCGACAGCGCGATCCACCAGCCGACGGCGCGCTGGCGCTCACGCGTCCGCTGCGACGGCAGCGCCTGCCAAATGGCGTACCAGATCATCAGCGCATAGATGGCGCTCCAGATCGCGAACGCCGTCGAGGCGGGGGTGAGCAGGGTCGCCTCTGATCCGAGCGCACCGCCCTGCGCGTCAGCAACCGCGGTGCCGCCGATCAGTCCCTGGCCCACGAGCGAGGCGATGACCATGAAGACGGTGGCCGAGATCACGGCGATCTGGCGGGTGAGGTCCTTCGATGACGCGGCCATTCTGCGAGCGTACGGAAACCCTCGCGCCCCGTCAGGGGCTTGACACGTGGGCGGACTCAGGCTTCAGGTGTGCCCTCGAGCAGCAGTGCGACGCGGTCATCGAGGTATCCCTGCAGCGGCGCATAGCCGCCCGAGGCGCTCCATTTCACGCTCGGCACACCGTCGATGAGCGTGAGGGGGCCGGATGCCGCCCCGGCATCGACGGCGTCGGGATCCAGCATCCGCCATCCGAGGTGCACGGTCGCCCCCTCGGCGAATCCTCCGCGGCGGGCGGCCGCGGCCAGGGCCGCCCGGCGTCGCTGCGCCTCGGCCGTGAAACCGCGGCGCACCTCTTGGCGTGACCGAAGGATGTCGCCCACGGCATATACCGCGTCCTCGGACAGCAGCAGCACGCCCACGCGCCATGCCGACCCGCGCGGCACGATCCGCGGCGCCCGAGCGACCCCGAGGATGCGGCGCGGCTGGACCAGTTCGCCGAGCCCTTCGCGCGGAACCCCCGCGAGCCGTCGACGCGCGTCGCCGAGGATCGCCGCGACGCTCACGCTGGCGCCTCGACTGTAGCGACCGCCGCCACGGACGGCGCGCGACGCAGCGCCATGGCAACGAGGGGGAAGACGAGCACCGAGAGCATGCCCGCGCCGACGAGCACCGAGGCAGCGGCTGACGTGAGCACACCCTCGGCGACCCCGATCGCCGTGACCGCCACGATGATCGGCAGGCCCGTCGCCCCGAGGAGCCCGACGGCGACGCGGTCGCGCCGAGACGACCCGCGGGGAGCGGCGAACATCGATGGGATGCCGCGGACCACCAGGAGCACGAGCGCGGTGGCCGGCACGGCGGCCATGAGCAGGGGCTGGGCGAGCAGGGCGTCGAGGTCGAAAGTGACGCCGGTGTAGATGAAGAAGATCGGGATGAGGAATCCGAAGGCGACGCCCTCGACCTTGCTCTCGACCGCCTCGCGGTCGGCGGGCTCGGCATCGCGCATCATGAGGCGCCACACGATGCCCGCGGCGAAGGCGCCGAGGAGCATGTCGAGGTCGAGCGCGATGCTCAGAACCACGAGGGCTGCGAGCACGAGGAAGACGAGGCGGATCGCGAACTGCCCCGAGGTGTGCAGGGTGGCGTTGACGGCACGGTGCATCGCGCCGACGGGCACACGGAATGCGAGCCAGATCGCCGCGCCGGCCACGACGGCGAAAAGCGCGAGGATCACGGTGGAAAGCCCCGGGTCGCGTCCTCCGAGGAAGATCGAGATGGCGATGAGGGGCCCGAACTCGCCGACCGCTCCGACGGCTCCGACGGCGCGGCCGAACGGCGTCCGCAGCTCGCCAGCGTCGCGCAGGATCGGCAGGATCGTGCCGAGGGCGGTGGAGCACAGGGCCACTCCGATAATGACGGCGGCTTCACCCGGGGCGATGAGCCAGCCGAGCGCGACCCCGGCCGTGAGGCTCACGAGCCAGCCGACACCGGCGGTGCGGCCTCCGCGGCCCCGGAACGAGGCGACATCGATCTCGGTCCCCGCGACGAAGAACAGCATCGCGACACCGAACTGCGCGAGGGTGTCGACGAGCTCCGAAGGCTGGGCCCAGCCGAGCAGGCTCGGACCGACCGCGATGCCGAGGAGAAGCTCGAACACGACGATCGGGATACTCACCCAGCGGTGCAGGCCCCGCGCGAGGATCGGCGCCAGCACCGCGAGTAGGGGGATAACCAGCAGCGTCGCCTCGAGGTCGTTCACGGCATCACATTAGCGATGCCCCGGGCGCTCCGACGAGGGGAAGCGATCGCGGCGACGAAGCTGCGCGTACGCGTCACGCCGGCGGGGCCTGCGGGCAGGGGCCACGGAGCGTCAGTCCGGGTCGAGTCCATCGTGCGCAGCGGCGGCATTCTTCGCCGCCGCGCGGGCCCGTTCGGCAGCGGCGGCGTGCTCGGCGTCGCGCTGGCGCAGCTGTTCGCCGGCGGCCTCGGCGTCGGCTTCGAGCCGTTGCAGATCGGTGCGCAGATCCTCGATGCGCTCGGCCAGGTGGCCCACGCGCTCCTGTGCTTTCTCGCGCTGCGCGTCGGCGCGGCGGAGCTCTCGCTCGGCCTCACTCGCGAGCCGATCGGCCTCGCGCGCGGCCTTCGCCGCGGCCTTGCGGGCTCGGCGCTCGGCGAGGTCGTCGCGGGGCGCCGGTTGCGGGATGCCCGCGAGGGAGCCGCCGACGGCTTCGGCGAGGTCGTCGATCGCCCCGGCCTCGAGCGGCTTCACGAGTCGTCCGGTCAGAACAGCCGAGGCGGCGCCCGCATCCATGATCGCGGCGTTGATGGTCTTCTGGACGTCCTCGCGCGCGGCGGCGCTGATGTCGGCCCCGGTCTGCTCGGCGAGCCGGGCGGCTTCATCGGTGAGGGCGGCCACGAGCGCGCGGCGCTGACGGCCGAGTTTCGCGAGCTCCGCAGCGTCGAGGTCCTCCTGCGCGTCGCGCAGCGCCGTGGACAGCTCGACGGCCTCGGCGAGTCGGCCGTCGCGTACGAGCAGATTGACCGCCCATGCGGCAACGGTGGGTTTGCGCAGTGCTTTGACCGCGCCCGCGTGCGGCCCGGTCGCGCGCGCGTTGCGCGCCGCCGTGAACTCCCCCGGTGGCAGCACGTACAGCTCCGCCGCGATGTCGTCGACGCCGTCGGATGCCACGATGCCATTGTGCCGCCCGTTCACTGAAGCGGCGACGTGGTTCACGGACCGGGTGGCCGAGGCACGGACGACAGCACGGAGGCCGCCTGCCGTGCGGCTCCCAGGGCGACATACTCGCCCGGCGGGGGCACCTCGACGGGCAGCCCGAACACGAGCGGCGCGATGCGGCGCACGGCCTCTGACTGCGCCCCTCCCCCCGTGAGCAGGGCGCGCTCGAGCGGAACGCCCAGCCCGCGCAGTGCATCCAGTCCCGCGGCGAGTCCGCCGAGCATGCCCTCGACGCCCGCACGAGCGAGGTTCTCGCGCGTCGTCGAGGCGAGCGTCATCCCGGTCAGCGACGCCGTCGCATCGGGCAGGTTCGGGGTTCGCTCGCCCTCGAAGTACGGTGCGAGGGCGAGCCCGCCCGCACCGGCCGGGGCCGCCAGAGCAAGCCGTGACAGTTCGGCGTGGTCGACACCGAGGAGTCGGCCGATCACGTCGAGCACCCGCGCGGCGTTGAGGGTCGCCACGAGCGGCAGGAACCGCCCCGTCGCATCCGCGAACCCTGCCACCGTGCCCGTCGGATCGACCGTGCGCCGATCACTCACGGCGAAGACAGTCCCCGACGTGCCGATCGAAACGACGACGTCGCCGGGGCCGGCCCCGAGGCCGAGGGCCGCACCGGCGTTGTCTCCCGCGCCGGGGCCGACACGGCGTCCGGCCTCGTCGAGGACCCATTCGTCAGGGCCGAGGATGCGGGGCAGCACGGCATCGTGGCCGAGCGCCGCGACGAGCAGTTCGCGGTCGTAGTCGCCCGTCTCGGGGTTCCAGTAGCCCGTGCCCGAGGCGTCGGAGCGGTCGGTCACGAGCTCGCCGAAGTCGGGGTCGTGCGGGCCGAACCCGCGCAGGCGCCAGGTGAGCCAGTCGTGCGGAAGCGCAACGGCGGCGACCCGCGCCGCGTGGGCGGGCTCGTGGTCCCGCAACCATCGGAGCTTCGTGATCGTGAAGGATGCCACCGGCACGAGTCCCGTCCGCCGGGCGAGGGCCTCGGCGCCGAACTCGGCGATGAGCTCGGCGGCGGCACCCGCCGACCGGGTGTCGTTCCACAGCAGCGCGTCGCGGATCACCCGACCGTCAGCGTCTAGCGCCACCATGCCGTGCTGCTGCCCGCCGATCGCCCACGCCGCGACCTCGTCCATCCCTCCCGCCTCGGCGATCGCCGCCTGCAGGGCGGTCCACCATGCCTCGGGATCGACCGACGTGCCGTCCGGATGCGCCGCACGGCCCTGCGCCGCCGGCTGCCGGGTCGCGGCATCCATCATCGTGACCTTGCACGACTGCGTCGACGAGTCGACGCCCATCACGACCGCCATCGGCGGGTCAGGGGCGAGCGCCCAGAAGGTGCTCGGTCGCCAGCTGCTGCAGCCGCACGAACCCGAAGCCCCGCCCGCCGAAATAGGCAGCCGTGTCGAACTCCTCATAGGCCGAGCGATCGGCGAGGAGGTCGTCGTAGGTCTCGCCCTCGCCGAGCGTCGGCACCGCGAGCTCGGGCACGCGCGAGGCTGCGAGCGCCTCTTGCACGTCGGGGTCGGCGCGGAACGCGGCGGCGCGCTCTTTCAGCAGAAGGTACGTGCGCATGTTCGCCGCGGCCGACTCCCACACACCGGTCTCATCTTCGGTGCGTGAGGGCTTGTAGTCGAAGTGGCGCGGGCCGTCGTAGGCGGGCCCGCCGCCGGGACCGCCGTTCTCGAGCAGGTCCACGAGGGCGAACGCGTTGTGCAGGTCGCCGTGGCCGAAGACGAGGTCCTGGTCGTACTTGATGCCGCGCTGGCCGTTCAGATCGATGTGGAAGAGCTTGCCGTGGTACAGCGCCTGGGCGATGCCCGCGGCGAAGTTGAGCCCCGCCATCTGCTCGTGGCCCACTTCGGGATTGACGCCGAACAGCTCGGGGCGATCGAGCGAATCGATGAACGCCAGGGCGTGCCCCAGCGTGGGCAGCAGAATGTCACCGCGCGGCTCGTTCGGCTTCGGTTCGATCGCGAAGCGGATGTCGTATCCCTTGTCGACGACGTACTGGCCGAGCAGGTTGACGGCCTCGCGATAGCGCTCGAGCGCGGCGCGGACGTCCTTCGACGAGTCGTACTCGGCGCCCTCGCGCCCGCCCCACATGACGAACGTCTTCGCGCCCAGCTCGGCGCCGAGGTCGAGCTGGCGCAGGACCTTGCGCAGGGCATACCGCCGCACGCCCCGATCGTTCGAGGTGAACCCGCCGTCCTTGAACACCGGCGGCGAGAAGAGATTCGTCGTCACCATCGGCACGATCAGGCCCGTGTCGGCCAGAGCGCGGGCGAGACGGTCGATCTGCACCTGACGCTCGGCATCGGTCGAGCCGAAGGCGAAGAGGTCGTCGTCGTGGAAGGTCAGCCCGTAGGCGCCGAGTTCGGCGAGCTTCTCGACGACGTGCACGACGTCGAGGGCGGGGCGGGTCGGTCCGCCGAAGGGATCGGAGCCGTTGTATCCCACGGTCCACAGGCCGAAGGAGAACTTGTCATCGCGAGTAGGGGTGGTCATGGTTCTCCTGCGTCGGTGAAGGAATTGTTGCCCCTGGCAACCTATAGCACCTCGGATGCCGCGTCCAGGGGTCGGAGGCAGGTTTTCTCGACCGCGCTTCCGAGAGTTTCGACGCTACGATCGACGCATGTCCAGCACCCGCCGCGTGACGCTCGCCGCGATCGCCGCCGAGGCCGGCGTCTCTCTCGCGACGATGTCAAAGGTGCTCAACGGGCGGTCCGATGTGGCTCCAGAGACGCGCGCCCGTCTCGAGGATCACCTCGCGCGGCACGGCTACACCCGACGGGGCACGCGCCGGCACAACGACGTCGTCGAACTCGTCTTCCACGAGCTCGAGCCGAGCTGGTCCATGGAGGTCATCGAGGGCGTCGAGGGCGTCGCGCACGCCGCGGGACTGTCCGTCGTCCTCACCGTCAGCGGCGACCGACACACGCCCGGCGCGGCCTGGATCGACGGAGTGCTGCGCCGGCGCCCGGTCGGGGTCGTTCTGGTGTTCTCGGACATCCAGCCCGAGCATCGCGACAAGCTGCGCTCGCGTGGCATCCCGTTCGTCATCGTCGACCCCGCCGGCGATCCCTCACCCGACGTGCCGTCGGTGGGCTCGGCGAACTGGTCGGGCGGGCTCATGGCGACGCGCCACCTCATCGAGCTCGGACATCGACGTATCGCCGCGATCACCGGGCCCGAAGACATGATGTGCTCACTCGCGCGCGTGGACGGCTACCGTTCGGCGATGAACGCCGCCGGGCTGCCCATCGACCCGGGACTCATCCGCTACGGCGACTTCCACCCCGCGGGCGGCGAACGCCGCGCGCGGGAGCTCCTCGCCCTGCCCGATCCCCCGACGGCGATCTTCGCCGGCAGCGACCTGCAGGCGCTGGGGGCAATCGCCGCCGGCTCGGCCGCCGGACTGCGGGTGCCCGAGGATCTCTCGGTCGTCGGCTACGATGACATCGCGCTCGCGCGGTGGATGAGCCCCCAGCTGACGACCGTGCATCAGCCTCTCAAGCGCATGGGCGAGGAGGCCACGCGACTCGCGCTGCGCCTGGCCGACGGCGCGACGCCCGAGACGCTGCGCATGGACCTCGCGACCCACCTCGTCGTGCGCGGCAGCACGGCTCCGCCGCGCTGACTCAGGCGGACGCCACCGAGACCGCCGCGTGCAGGGCGCGCGTGTGGTCCACGACCCTCGACTCGCCCGTGATGCGCGCCGTTCGCGTCGCGACGATGTCGGCGCTCGATCGCCCGAACCCGAGCACGATCTCTCCCGGCTCGACGATCCGACGCCCGTCGACGCCCGTGAACGAGGCGAGGTCTGCGGGCACATCGAATGTCACGCGCGCGTGCTCACCCGGCCCGAGCTCGACGCGCGCGTACGAGATGAGCCGCTGCACGGGTCGCACGACCGAGGCGACGGGATCATGCAGGTACAGCTGCACGACGTCCGCCGCGGTGCACTCGCCGTCGTTGGACACCTCGATCTCGGCTCGAACCGTTCCGTCCGCGCGGATCTCGGTGGGCGGCGCCTCGAGCGCCGTCCAGGTGAGCTGCGAGAAGCCCAGCCCGTGTCCGAATGCGTATGCCGGCGAGGGGTCGATGTTCGACACCTCGGTGGCGCGGGCGAGCGTCGAGGCGAGGTAGGTCGAGGGCTGCGCACCCGGATTCTTCGGCACACTCACCGGCAAGCGCCCGGACGGGTTCACCCGGCCACTGAGCACTCCGGCCACCGCGCCGGTCCCCTCCTCCCCCGCGAAGAACGTCTGCACGATCGCCGCCGCCCGTTCGGGCGCCGAGCCCAGGGCATACGGACGCCCCGCGAGGAGCACGACGACCGTCGGCACGCCCGTGTCGAGCACGGCCTCCAGCAACTGTGCCTGGGCCCCCGGCAGATTGAGGTCGGCCGCGTCGCACCCCTCGCCGCTCGTGCCGCGGCCGAACAGGCCCGCACGGTCGCCCAGGGCGACCACGACGACGTCCGCGCCGGCGGCCGCTTCGAGGGCGGCGGCGAACCCGTCGGTCTCGCCCCCGTCGATCGTCGTCGCCGCGACGTGCGTGATCTCCGCGTCGGCGAACTCCGAGCCGAGCGATTCGCGCAGCGTCGGCAGCGTGATGCCGACGGGGTGCTCCGGATGCCGCACCCCGACGTGCGCCGGGAACGAATAGCAGCCGAGCACGGCGTAGGGGTCGTCGGCGACGGGACCCACCACCGCGATCCGTCGCGGCGCGGCAAGCGGCAGCGCCCCGTCGTTGCGCAGCAGCACGACGGCCCGTTCGGCGATCCGGCGCGCCAGGTCACGGTTGGCGGGCGGGTCGAGGTCGATACTTCCGCGCACTCGCGCGACGGCCTCGGTATCGGCGGATGCGGCGGCGTCGAGCTCGCTGGCGAGCGCCGGCGGCACGGGCGACCAGTCGGGATCCAGCAGGCCGAGCTCGATCTTCTGGCGCAGCACGCGGCGCAATGCGCGGTCAATGAGCTCCTGCGCGACCGCGCCCGACTCGACGGCGCGCACGAGATCGGCTCCGAAGGTCTTCACGGTGGGCAGCTCGACATCGATCCCCGCGGCGAGCGCGAGGGCCGCGGCATCCGTCCAGGTCTCAGCGACGCCGTGCAGCTGGCGCAGGAACGCGATCGAGAAGTAGTCGGCGACGAGCGTGCCCTCGAATCCCCAGGTGTCGCGCAGGAGTCCCGTGAGCAGGCCCGCATCGGCCGCCGTGGCGACGCCGTCGAGGTCGGTGTAGGAGTTCATGACCGAGCGCACGCCCGATTCGCGCAGCGCCATCTCGAACGGCGGCAGCAGCACGTCGCAGAGCTCACGCGCGCCGACGGACACCGGCGCGAGATTGCGACCGCCCTTGGAGGCGGAGTACCCCACGAAGTGCTTGAGGGTCGCGACGACACCGGCCGACTCCACCCCCTGCACGTACGCGGTCGCGATCGTCCCGACGAGGTACGGGTCTTCGCCGATCGTCTCTTCGACGCGACCCCAGCGCGCGTCGCGCACGACATCGAGCACGGGGGCGAGGCCCTGGTGCACGCCGACCGAGCGCATGTCCCGGCCGATGCGCTGCCCCATCTCGCGCACGAGGTCGGGATCGAAGGTCGCACCCCAGCTGAGCGGCACGGGGTACGCCGTCGCCCCCCACGTCGCGAAGCCGGCGAGGCACTCCTCGTGGGCGAGGGCGGGAAGACCGAACCTGTTGGCCGCCGCAATGCGCTGCTGCGCGCGGGCCAGCGACAGCGCGCCGGTCGCGGCGTCCACCGGCGCGGTCCCGAACGGCCGCGTGAGCTGACCGAGGCCCGACGGCAGCAAGTCATCGAGATCGACACGGTCGTCCATGTCGTGCTGGTGGGGTGCCACGTCTTCGCCATCGGCAGAGGCCCCCACCCACACGCCGTACAGCTGGGCGACCTTCTCGGCGACGGTCATGCGCTCGACGAGGGACTCGACGCGCTTGTGGGTCGAGAGTGTCGCGTCGCGCCAGGGCGCGGTATCGGTCATCTGCTGATCGGACACGGTCATCCCTTCACGGCTCCCGTCAGGCCGCCCACGATGCGCTTCTGCGCGAGGAGGAAGAACACCAGAGCGGGCACCATGGCGAGCGACGTGTAGGCCAGCACGGCACCGGTGTCGGTCGAGTACTGCGTCGAGAACTGCGTGAGGCCCAGCGGCAGGGGCCACAGTTCTTGCGGCAGGCTCCCCGTCGAGATGACCAGAAGAGGCAGCAGATAGCCGTTCCAGCTCGCGACGAAGGCGAGGATGCCCACCGTGATGAGACCCGGCTTGGCCAGCGGCAGCAGGATGCGCCAGAAGAACCCCAGCCGGGATGCCCCGTCGATCATGGCGGCCTCTTCGAGCTCATCCGGAATCGCGCGCAGGAACGGCACGAGGATGATGATCGTCGTCGGCAACGCGAACGCGATCCCCGGGATGATGACGCCGAGGTACGTTCCGTGCAGGCCGAGCGTGCGCAGCAGCAGGGTGAGCGGCAGGGCGGCGACGGTCAGGGGGAACATCAGTCCTGCGGCGAAGAACGTGTACAGCCCCTGACGGCCGCGGAAGTCGTAGCGCGCGATCACGAAGGCCGCCATGATGCCGGCGATCACGACGCCCACCGTCGTCGCGACGGCGAGCACCGTGCTGGCGAAGACGTTTCCCCAGAATCGGCCCGAGCCGAGCACCGCGATCCAGTTCTGCAGTGTGAACGGGTCGGGCAGTCCCGCCGGATCCGCGTTGAGGTCGGCGGTCGTGCGGAAGCCGCCGATGAAGACGTAGAGGACAGGGCCGATCGCGATCGCCGCGACGACGAGGGCGACGAGATAGACGAACGGCTGCCCGAAATCGAACTTGCGGCCCGCGGGGGCGGACGGCGCTGCGTCACCCGTGACGATCGTGCTCGTGGCGGTCATCCGCGCACTCCTCTTGTGACGGCGCCGGCGAGGTCACGACGCAACGCGAACCGCTGATAGACGAGGGCGATGACCAGCGAGATGACGAACAGGATCACCGCGATGGCGCTTCCGTAACCGGGCTGGCCGCCGAACTGGCCCTGCTGCACCATGTAGGTCGCCATCGTCTCGGTCGCAATGCGACGCACGGCGGGGGCGACGGTGACCCACACCATGTCGAAGACCTGTAGCGAGCCGATGATCGACAGGAACGCCCAGATCCGGATGGTGGGGCCCAGCAGCGGCAGCGTGATGTGCCGTTGGATCTGCCACCAGCTCGCTCCGTCGATCTGGGCGGCTTCGGCGAGCTCGTCGGGGATGCCCTGGAGCCCGGCGAGGAAGAGCAGGATCGCGAACCCGATGTACTTCCAGGTGAGGATGAGGAAGATCGTCCACAGCGCGATCTCGGGGTCGGCCAGCCAGTTGCGAGAGAGGTCGCCGAGGCCCATCGACTCGAGTGAGGCGTTGACGGCGCCACTGGGCTGCAGCAGCAGCTTGAACGAGAGCCCCGCGATGACCTCGGCCAGGACATAGGGCACGAAGATCAGCAGGCGGAAGACCGTGCGCCCGCGCAGCCGACGATTGAGCAGCAGAGCGATGCCGATCGCGAGGGGCCCCTGCACGAGGAGTGACATCGCGACGATGAAGAACGTGTTGCCGATGGCCCGCTGGAACTCGGGCGTCGTGAGCGCACGGATGTAGTTGTCCAGGCCGATGAAACGGTCCGGGTCCGCCAGATGCTCCCAGCGGAATGCGGCCGGCAGGTTGTACAGGCTGTAGACCGCCGCGAGGACGACGGGAAGGATGACGAAGCCCACGAACAGCACGAGCGCGGGGGCCACGAAGAGCATGACCTCGAGGCGCGTGCGCCCCGAGCGGCGGCGACGAACGGGTCGCACCGGTGCGGGGCCCGGGCCCGCGGTGACCACGGGCCCGGGTGTCGTGAGTGTCGCCATGGTCTAGCGGGTCGCCGCGGCGTCCTGCATGCGGGTGACGATGTCCTCCGCCGACCCGGCGCCGGCGAAGAGATTGACGATCCCCTCGTTCATGGCATTGCCGACGGTTGTGCCCATCGCCGTGTCGAGCCAGATCTGCACGAAGGATGCATCGGCGAGGCCGGCCGCGACACGCGTGAGGTTCTCGTCTTCGAGCGAGGCCTGGGCCGCGGAGATCGTCGGGATGCCCGAGCCGCTCTCGGCGAAGCGCTGCTGCACGTCTTCGCTCATGATGTAGGCCAGCAGGTCGGCGCACTCCGGCGGAGCATCTTTCGAGCAGCCGAAGCCGTCGCCGCCGCCGAGTGCGGCCGTGGGGTCGCCCGGCGCGCCGGCGATGCCGGGAACGGGGAACCACCCCAGGAACGCCGGCACCTGCTTGTCGGGGGTGAGCCCGCCGATCTCGCCCGAGTTCCAGTGACCCATGAGCTCCATCGCGGCTTGACCGTTCGCCACGAGACCGGCGGAACTGCCCGCGCCCTGCTGGGCGGGCGTGCCGAGGAAGCCGTCCTGGAACGGCTCGATCGCGATGAAGTCCTGCAGCTGCTCGCCCGCCTCGACCCAGCACGGGTCGCTGAAGTCGAACTCCTCGACGCCGGCGTTCAGCGTCTCGGGCGAGCAGGACTTCAGCGCGAACTGGTACCACCAGTGCGCTGCCGGCCAGCCGTCGCCCGCGCCGACGGCGATCGGCGTGACGCCCGATTCGCGCAGGTCCGCCACGGCGTCGACGAGGTCATCGAACGTCTCGGGAACCTCGACACCCGCCTCGTCGAACATGTCCGTGTTGTACCAGAAGCCTTCGATGCCGAAGGTGAACGGAAGCCCGTAGGTCGTGCCGCCCACCTGCCAGGGGTTCGCGGTCGCTCCGACCGCGGTGATCGTTTCGGGGATGAGGTCGTCGAGCGGCATGAGGTATCCGTTCTCGACCTGGTCCCGCAGCTCACCGCCGGGCCACACCTGAAAGAGGTCGGGCGGGTCGCCCGCTGCGAGGGCGTTGGGGATCAGCGTGCGCTGCAGCTCTTCGTTCTGGTATCCGGTCTGCTCGACCTTCACGCCGGGGTTTGCGTCCTCGAACTCCGCCGCGACGGCCTCCCACACCGCTGGCAGAGGACCGGAGGTCGCGTTGTGCCACCACGTGATGGTGACATCTTCTGCGTCGCCGCCGTCCGCTTCGCCGCCGTCGCCGCCGCCGCATCCCGCGAGCGCGGCTGCGAGGCCGACGGCGGTCATTCCGGCGAGAACGCGCATTGACCTGCGTGTGTTCATCATCGAACCTCTCGAAAGTTTCGACAGCTATGTCGAAAGTGATCTTGTGAGGCCAGATTACGACCGGAGGGATTTGAGGTCAAGAGCAACAAATAGAACTTCCTCCCCTCCCGCGGCCCCTACAGTGAGGGAGTGAGCGATCCCTCCTCGGCCGGTGAAGGTGTGCGCCAGCGCAATCTCGCGCGCGTGCTGCGCCTCGTGCACATCGAGGGCCCGCTCTCGCGCGCGGCGCTCACCGAGGCCACGGGCCTGAACCGATCCACCATCGCCGACCTCGTGGGCGAATTGACGCGTGGTGCCCTCGTCGACGAGCGGGCACCCGACCCGTCACGTCGTGTAGGGCGCCCGTCGCCGGTCGTCGCCGCCGACCCCCGGGTCGTCGCGATCGCCGTCAACCCCGAGGTCGACGCCCTCACGATCGGCGTCGTGGGCCTGGACCGAGGCATGCGGCTGCGCGAGCGCATCGAGATCGACCATCTACTCACCCCCGCCGAGACGGCCCGGCTCGTGGCCGAACGGATCACCGGCTGGCGCGGGACCGCGCTCTCGCAGGCACGAATCGCGGGCATCGGTCTCGCCGTGCCGGGGCTCGTCCGCGCCGCCGACGGGCTCGTGCGCAACGCCCCCCACCTGGGCTGGACCGATGAACCCCTCGGCAGCATCGTCGCCGAGGCGACGGGACTGCCGACCGTCGTCGGCAACGACGCCAGCCTCGGCGTGCTCGCCGAGCACCTGTTCGGCGCCGCGCGCGGTGTGGACGACGTCGTCTATCTCAACGGCGGGGCGAGCGGAATCGGCGGCGGCCTCATCATCGGCGGGATGCCGGTGCCCGGCGCAGGCGGCTACGCCGGCGAGTTCGGGCAGAACCGCCCCGGGATCGGTGCCGACGCCGACCGCAGAGCACGAGACGGCGTGCTCGAAGACGAAGTCAGCCAGACCCTGCTGCGCGAAGCGCTCGGCCTCGCGTCGGCCGACGACACGACGCTGGCGGCCGCACTCGCGGCATCGGTCGCTCCCGCCGTGGCGACCGAGGCTGCACGGCAGCGACGCATCCTCGCGACGGCCCTGGCGAACGCCGTGAACGTGCTAAATCCCTCGGTCGTGGTGCTCGGCGGCTTCCTCGCGGCCCTCGCCGAGCTCGATCTCGACGGGCTCCGCGACGCCGTCGCCGCCCAGGCACTGCCGGCGACGATGGAAGATCTCGACCTGCGCGTCGCCGCCCTGGCGGAAGACCGCCTGCTGACCGGCGCGGCCGAGCTCGCCTTCGCCGATCTGCTGCGCGCCCCCGTCTCGCGCTGACCCGCCCCTCCCGCAAGACGGCCCCGGCGGCAGACACACCGGCGGACGACACGCGGGAACCGGACGGATCGACGCTGACCTGCCGAAGGCGCGGGAGTATCGTCGGAGCCACCCGACGGAAGGCCCGCTCATGTCGACGACGACCGAACGCCACGCCCGCACCGAAGCAGAACTGCAGCAGATGGCCAAGGACCACCTGTGGATGCACTTCGCCCGACAGTCCGTCATGACGGATGGCCCGGGCGTGCCCATCATCGTCAAGGGCGAGGGCCACCACATCTGGGATTCCCGGGGCAAGCGGTACATCGACGGGCTCGCGGGCCTGTTCGTCGTCAACGCCGGGCATGGTCGCAAGCGCATCGCGGCCGCCGCAGCGAAGCAGGCCGAAGAGCTCGCCTTCTTCCCCCTCTGGTCCTACGCCCATCCCGCCGCGATCGAGCTCGCCGACCGCATCGCCGATCACGCTCCCGGAGACCTGAACCACGTCTTCTTCTCGACGGGCGGCGGCGAGGCCGTCGAGACGGCCTTCAAGCTCGCGAAGTACTACTGGAAGATCCAGGGCAAGCCCGCCAAGCACAAGGTCATCTCACGCTCGGTCGCCTATCACGGCACGCCGCAGGGCGCCCTCGCGATCACCGGCATCCCCGCCATGAAAGAGATGTTCGAACCGGTCACCCCCGGCGGCTTCCGCGTGCCGAACACGAACTTCTACCGCGCCGCCGACATGGGCGCCCCGACCGGCAGCCTCGAGGAGTTCGGCGTCTGGGCTGCCGACCGGATCGAGGAGATGATCCAGTTCGAAGGGCCCGACACCGTGGCGGCGGTCTTCCTCGAGCCGGTGCAGAACTCGGGCGGATGCTTCCCCCCGCCGCCCGGCTACTTCCAGCGGGTCCGCGAGATCTGCGATCGCTACGACGTCCTGCTCGTCTCAGACGAGGTCATCTGCGCCTTCGGCCGCATCGGCCACATGTTCGCGTGCGACGCCTACGGGTACCAGCCCGACATGATCACCTTCGCGAAGGGGGTCACGAGCGGATACTCGCCGCTCGGCGGCACCGTCGTGAGCGACCGCATCTACGAGCCGTTCGCGCACGGCGACCGCGCGTTCTACCACGGGTACACGTTCGGCGGGCACCCTGTCTCCGCCGCCGTCGCGCTCGAGAACCTCGACGTGTTCGACGAGGAAGGACTCCTCGAGCGCGTGCGGGAGTACTCCCCCGTGTTCCGCTCGACCCTCGAGAAGCTCACCGATCTGCCGATCGTGGGCGACGTGCGCGGGGACGGATACTTCTTCGGCATCGAACTCGTGAAGGACAAGCAGACGAAGCAGACCTTCGACGAAGACGAGTCCGAGCGGCTGCTGCGCGGATTCCTGTCGAAGGCCCTCTTCGATGCCGGGCTCTATTGCCGCGCCGACGACCGCGGCGACCCCGTCATCCAGCTCGCCCCGCCGCTCACGGTCGGGCCACCCGAGTTCGACGAGATCGAGCAGATCCTGCGCAGTGTGCTCTCCGAGGCGTGGACGCGCCTGTGACGTGACGGCGTCGACCGCGTCGGATCAGACCAGGTCTAGCGCCCCATCGAGATCGGCGATCAGGTCGTCGATCGACTCGATGCCCACCGACAGGCGCACGAGGTCCTCCGGCACGGCGAGCTCGGTGCCGCGCACCGAGGCGTGAGTCATGGCGTCGGGGTAGTTCATGAGCGACTCGACGCCGCCGAGCGATTCGGCGAGCGTGAACAGGCGCGTCGACTCGGCGAAGCGGCGAGCGGTCGCCGCTTCGCCGAGCTGCAGCGACACGATGCCGCCGAAACCGGACATCTGACGCGCGGCGATGTCGTGCCCGGGGTGCGAAGCGAGGCCGGGGTAGTGCACACGGGCGACCTTGGGGTGCGCGGCGAGGTGCTCGGCGATCGCCTGGGCGTTCTCGCCGTGGCGCTGCATCCGGACGGCGAGGGTCTTGATGCCGCGCGTCGTGAGCCAGGCATCCATCGGCCCCGACACCGCACCGGCGGCGAACTGCACGAACTGCACCTCGTCGGCGACGGCCTGATCAGCGAAGACGAGTGCCCCGCCGACGACGTCGGAGTGCCCGCCGATGTACTTCGTCGTCGAGTGCACGACGACATCGGCACCGAGGTACAGGGGCTGCTGCAGCGCGGGCGAAGCGAAGGTGTTGTCGACCACGACGAGGGCGCCCGCCGCGTGCCCGAGCCGAGCCAGCTCGCTGACGTCGCTGATCTTCAGCAGCGGGTTGCTCGGCGTCTCGACCCACAGGATGCGCGCGGGCCGCTCGGCGAGCGCCGCTTCGACGGCAGCCAGGTCACTCATCTCGACGACGCGCACGCCGACGCCCCATGCGCCGAAGATACGGGCGATCAGGCGGTAGGTGCCGCCGTAGACGTCGTTACCGAGGAGCACCTCGTCGCCGGGCTTGAGGATGGCGCGCAGCAGGGCGTCTTCGGCGGCGAGACCCGACGCGAACGACAGAGCGCGCGGCCCGCCCTCGAGCGCAGCGAGCTGCGTCTCGAGCGCCGTGCGGGTGGGATTGGCGGCGCGACCGTATTCGTAGCCGCCGCGCAGCCCGCCGATGCCGTCCTGGGCGTACGTCGTCGAGAAGTGCAGCGGGGGGATGACCGCGCCCGTGGCCTCGTCGAACGCCTGACCGGCGTGCACGGCACGCGTCGCGAACCCGGGGTTGTCGGTGTGGTCGGTCATGCGGATTCTCCTTCGGAGGGTGAAGCGTCGGTGGGGGTCGAGGCGGTCACAACGAAACCGCGCTCGCGCATCCAGTCGTCGTCGAAGACCTTGCTGAGGTAGCCGCGCCCATGGTCGGGAAGCAGCACCACCACGACGGCGTCGGCGGGCAGGTCGCGCGCGACGCGCAGCGCGCCGACGACCGCCATGCCGCTTGAGCCGCCGACGAACAGGCCTTCTTCGCGCACGAGGCGGCGGGTCATCGCGAACGCCTCGGCGTCGTCGACGCGCTCGATCTCGTGCGCGACGGTCGTGTCGTAGGTTTCCGGCCAGAAGTCCTCGCCGACGCCCTCGATGAGGTAGCCGTGCAGCGGTCCACCCGAGTAGATCGACCCCGCGGGGTCGACTCCGACGATGCGCACGGCGTCATCGGAGACATCGCGCAGGTAACGCCCCGTGCCCGAGATCGTGCCGCCTGTTCCGATGCCGGCGACGAAATGCGTCACCCGCCGTTCGGTGTCGCGCCAGATCTCGGGACCCGTCGTCTCGTAGTGGCCGCGCGGGCCGTTCTGGTTGGCGAACTGGTTGGGCTTGAAGGCGCCGGGGATCTCACGCGCGAGCCGGTCCGAGACGCTGTAGTACGAGCGGGGGTCCTCGGGCGGCACGTTCGTCTCGGTCACGACGACTTCGGCCCCGTATGCGCGAAGCACGGCGACCTTCTCACCGTCGAACTTGTCGGGCACGACGAAGACCATGCGGTACCCGCGTTCGAGGGCGACGAGTGCGAGACCGACGCCGGTGTTGCCGCTCGTCGGCTCGACGATGGTTCCGCCGGGGCGAAGGTGCCCGTCTCGCTCGGCCGCGTCGATGATGTTGCGGGCGATGCGGTCTTTGGCCGAACCGCCGGGGTTGAAGTACTCGACCTTGGCGAGCACGGTCGCGGCGATCCCGTCGGTGACACGGGAGAGCTGAACGAGGGGGGTGTTGCCGACGAGGTCGGCGACGCTGCGGGCGTATCGCACGGGTGTGTTCCTCGGTTGAGCGCGGGATGCGCGGCTGATGGGGTCGACTGAGGCGAGCGCGAAGCGCTCAGCGACAACAGCGACAGGTCAGCACGCCACCCACGGTACCCCACTCCGAGGCTCGGGTGCCGAGTATGTCGGACAAGCACGGCGCGGCTCGTTTCGGAATGGGCTTGCCAGCGGCATCCGCCTCGCGATAGTCACGAAGGACGCGTAAAGAAGGAGAAGGATGCCTCACATCGATCACCTCTCGACCCTCGCCCACGAGAAGGGGCTCACGATCGCTGTCGCCGAATCGCTCACAAGCGGCAAGCTCGCGAGCACGGTCGGGGCGGGCGAGAACGCCTCGGAGTGGTTCACGGGAGGGGTCGTGGCGTACTTCACCTCGGTCAAAGAGTCCGTGCTCGGCCTCGAACCGGGCACCGATCCGTGCTCGGACGCGTGCGCCGAGCAGCTGGCGCGCGGGGTGCGCGATCTCATGGATGCCGACATCGGCGTGTCGACGACGGGGGTGGGTGGTCCCGACCCCGACGGGGGGCATCCTCCCGGAACCGTGCACATCGGCTGGGCCACGCGCGAGAGCGTCGGCAGCATCGAGCTGCGGTTCGAGGGCGACCCGCCCGCCGTGCTCGCGGCGACGGTCGACCGCGCGGTCGAGGCGCTCACACGGCTCGCCGCCGGTGAGCGCCCCTGACCGTCACAGCGGTTTGCCGCCCGTCACGGGCAGGACGGCGCCCGAGACGAACGACGCCTCCTCGGATGCGAGATACACGTACGCGCCCGCGAGTTCGGCGGGCTGACCCGCGCGCCCGAGGGGCGTGTCCTGCCCGAACGACGCGAGCCGGTCGGCATCCCACCCGGTCGCCGGGATGAGCGGCGTCCAGATCGGTCCCGGCGCGACGGCGTTGACCCGCACGCCCTTCGGCCCGAGTTCCTCGGCGAGCGCTTTGACGAAGGCCACCTGCGCCGCCTTCGTCATGGCGTAGTCGATGAGCGACGGCGACGGCGAGAACGCCTGAATCGACGACGTCACGATGATCGAGGCTCCCGGCGCGAGGTGCGGCACCGCCGCGCGGGCGGTGAACATCATGCCGTAGAGGTTGGTTCGGAAGACCCGGTCGAGCTCTGCCGTCTCCAGCGACGCGAGGCTCTCGCGGTCCTTCTGGTACCCCGCGTTGAGCACAAGGATGTCGAGGCCTCCGAGGGCGCCGATCGTGTCGTCGACGAGGGATGTCGCGAACGCCTCGTCGCGGATATCGCCGGCGAGGCTCGTGCCGGTCCGCCCCTCGGCGGTGATCAGCCGGACGGTCTCGTCGCCGTCCTTCTGCTCTTCCGGAAGGTGCGACACCGCGACGTCGGCCCCTTCACGGGCGAACGCGATCGCGACGGCGCGGCCGATTCCGGAGTCACCACCGGTGATGAGCGCACGCCGCCCCTGCAGGCGACCCGATCCGCGGTAGGACCTCTCACCGTGGTCCGGCTCGGGGGTCGTCTCGTCGGTCAGACCCGGCTGCTCTTGCTCTTGATCGGGAAAGCCGTCGGCGCGGTGCTTGTCGCGGGGGTCGTTCATGGATGCCATGGGATCTCCTTTCGCGGAGTCCTCAGGCTAGATGCGGCCTTCAGGGGACAGCATCCCCTTGACAGGCCTACTCCTCTGTGGCGAGGGGCTCTTCTTCGGCGGGTTCGGGCATGATGCTCAGCCCGTTGGGACCGCTCGCCGACTTCATCAGCTCCTCGACCCAGTGCCGGTTGATGCGCGGCTGGCGCGTTCCGTAGAACTGGATCTGCAGCGGGACCGACGGATGGATCCAGAAGCTGCGTCGACCGGTGCCGTCGTTGAGTTCGACATCGAACATGAACGGCTCCGACCGGCGGAGCTTGTTCATGATGACGATCCGGAGATGCGCAAGCGTGCGGTCCTCGAGTTCGATCGAGTTGCCCGCTGTATCGTAAATGAACCTGCCCACGTCGGACAGCCTACCCCGCGTGGGGTCAGCGGTAGTCCGACAGGCGCCGCTCGATATCGGCGACCGCTTCAGCGACCCCGTCGAGCCCCGCAGGCATCACATCCGGGGCGTCGATCACGACGAGATGCGTGCTCGGCCCGAGGACCACGGCAGCCGTCGCTGCGCGCCCTTCGACGAGGGCGGGAAAGCGGACGGTGTCGGAACGGTGGAATTCATTCAGCACCGTCATGTATTCCAGGGCGGCATCGGCGACTGCATCCGTCGTCAAGAAGCGCGTGCCGTTGATCAGCAGGTCTTTCATGCGCGCTCACCTCGGTGGTCTCACATTGCGGATCCGTGTGACCCGGAATCGGTCAGAACAGCGTGACATCGCAGCAGGTGTGGCGCACCCCGTTGACGCAATCCAGGGGGTTTGGTACTTGAGGCGAGCCCCGCGTGCGCCCGCCCGGTACGCTGAAGTCGTGGGCACGATCTATTACGGCGGTTCTGAGCCGATTGACATCGAAGACCGTGCGCTGTCGCACTTGAAAATCGTCATCGCGACGAAGCTGCGGCGCGGCGAGAGCTTCACCCTGTCGTGGAAGCATCCCGACGACCAGCCCGGTGGGCGTTCGACTCTCTGGCTGCACCCGTCGATCCCGTTGCGATTCACGTTCGACGAAGCCGAGGCGCCTGAACTCAGCCGCGAGTGGCTCGAAGAGCTCGCCAGCTCGGCCCACTCGTCGGGCGGCATCATGCTCGTTGCGGAGCACTTCGACACCGCCGCCGTCGAGATCCCCGAGACGGCGCAGTAGGCGCCAGAGCCCCAGCAGCTGCACCGTCGCGGCGACGGCGATCTCGGCGTCCGCTCCCGCCGGGACGGTCGGCTAGTGTGGCTCCGGCCGCCGTCCCCTGGAGTCCCCCGTGCCTGATCGCCCCTCGATGTCGGCCGTCGTCTATGACGCCACCGCCACGCTCCCCCGCGTCGCGACCGTCGCCCGACCCACCTGTCCACCCGACGGCGTGCTCGTGCGGGTCGGTGCCACCGGAGTGTGCCGATCGGACTGGCATGCCTGGCAAGGTCACGACCCGGTGGCGCTGCCGCACATCCCCGGTCACGAGTTCGCGGGCACGCTCGCCGAAGTGGGAGCGGACGTACGCCATTGGCGCGTCGGAGACCGGGTCACCGCGCCGTTCGTGTGCGGATGCGGGGAGTGCGAAACCTGCCGCAGCGGTGACGCGCACGTCTGCCCCGCACAGACTCAGCCAGGGTTCACCCACGCGGGGTCCCACGCCGAGTACGTGGTGGTCCACGCCGCCGACACGAATCTCGTCGGCCTGCCCGACTCGGTCGATTTCGCCACGGCGGCCGCTCTCGGCTGCCGCTTCGCGACGGCGTTCCGTGCCGCGACGACACACGGCCAGGTCGCTGCGGGCGACGAAGTGGTGATCTTCGGCTGCGGCGGAGTCGGGCTCTCTGCGGTCATGATCTGCGCGGCGCTCGGGGCTCGTGTCACCGCGGTCGATGTGTCCGAGGCCGCTCTCACGCACGCTGCCGAACTCGGCGCGACGACGACGATCCGCTCCTCGGACCCGGTCGAGCAGGTGCTCCAGGCCACGCGCGGGGGCGCGCACGTCACGATCGACGCGCTCGGGTCGCCCGCGACCTCGACGGCGGCCGTTCTGTCATTGCGGCGTCGCGGACGACACGTGCAGATCGGCCTCATGCTGGGCGACGACGCGCGGGCATCTCTGCCCTGGGACCGCGTCATCGCCTGGGAGCTCTCGGTCTTCGGCTCGCACGGCATGCCCGCGGCGGACTATCCGGCGATGATCGAGATGGTCGCCGATGGGCGACTGCGGCCCGACCTGCTGATCGGCACCCGCACCGACCTCGCGGGAGCGGGCGCGGCGCTCGTCGCGATGAACGGCCCCGGCACCGGCTCGGGCATCGTCGTCGCCATCCCGTGACACCGGCGGGGCCGGACGTCCCCTGCGCGAGGCGTCGACCTCAGCTCTCGGGCCGCAGCGTCACCACGGCACGCGCCGGGTAGACGAGGTCGGCTGTGCCGTCTTCACCGACGGTGAGCGTGTAGTCACCGATGCGCACGACGCCGTGGCGACGCGCCTCCGGATTCGGCTCGAGCAGACTCTCGCCGCCGAAGAGGTCGCGCAGTTCGATCGTCGTCTGGGGGTTGCGCCGCCGCGGCACCTGCGAGCGCTTGCCCACGAGGTAGTGCAGGCGCGGATCGTCGCGCATGTCGAAGCGGGACCGATTGACGCGTCTCGACTTGCCCTCGCGCGCGGTCAGAGTGCTCTCGCTGCCCGTGACCCGCCATGCGCCGACGATCGTGTCGACGGCGACCGAGACGAGCACGCGTACTCGATCGGCCTTCGCGCGCTCCATCGCCCACGCGGTGCCGGCGGCATCCAGCCGCCAGACCTCCTCGGGCTGCGGCTGCTGCTCGCTGTGCGCCCGAGACGGCCAGACGAACAACACGAGGTCGGTCGGGTGGAAGAAGTCCTGCTTGAACATGTGGATGCTCCTCGCACGGCGGCACGATCGCCTCGCACACGCATTTCGGTCGCGAAGGACACGTCCGGCTCCGATCCGCCGGGCGGGAGATCGATTGTGTCGGTCGCGTCGGTGGATCGGACGGCGAAGACCACGGTCGGTGGCACGGCGCGAGTCACGATGTCGGCGATGATGCCCCACCTGCGGTGATCGCGCAACGGTTCGCGGGCGCGGCGTGCGCGTGCGGTATCTCCGCACCGCGCCCGGGGACCGCGACGGACGGCTCCGCCCGGGGCGCGGGCATCGTCGCCGCCGTGCCGTGACGTGCGCGCGGGCGGGATCACCGCGACGTGCGTCAGACGACGAGGAAGTACACCGCGACGACACCGATCACGATGATGAGAGTGCGCAACAGCCAGGCGGGCAGGCGACGACCGATCGCGGCGCCGATGGCGGCGCCGGCCAGCGAGCCGACCGCGAGCGTCGCGATCGCCACCCAGGGCAGCGGCGCGGCGAAGACGAAGACGACCGTCGCGACGCCACCGGCGAGTGTCTGAAGCACGTTCTTGATCGCGTTGATGCGCTGGATGTCCAGCGTCATCGTCATCTCGAGCACGCCCACGATCAGCACGCCCTGGGCAGCTCCGAAGTACCCGCCGTAGATGCCCGTCCCCGCGGTGAGCGGAAAACGCAGCCAGGCCGGCGCCGAGCTGCGCCCGGGCGCGCGTGACGTGCGCCGGCGCAGCAGCGGCTGGATGCCGACGAGCACGCAGCCGATGATGACGAGCACGGGGGCGATGATGCGGAAGACGTCGGGCGGCAGCACGAGAAGGGCGAACGCCCCGATGAGTGCGCCGATCGCCGTGAGAACCGCAAGCGGCAGGATCGCCGCGAACAGGCCCTTGAGCTCACGGCGGTAGCCGATCACCCCGCCGATGTTGCCGATCGCGAGACCGACCGTGTTGGCCATGTTCGCCGTGACGGGTGGCACCCCCAGGGCGAGCAGCGCGGGAAACGTGATGAGCGTCCCCGAACCGACGACGGTGTTGATGATGCCGGCCCCGATGGCGGCGAGCGCGAGGAGGCCGAGGCCCAGGGGGCTCATGAGGTCCATGCCTGCTCGCTCTCAACGTGTATGAATGGCCGAAATACGGACTGGTTTGGTGGTCGGACCAATTCTGTTACTGTACAACGCATGTCGACCGATGGATGGGCCTCGCTCGGCGCCGTACCGCGCCGGGCCACGTCGAGCGCGATCGCCGCTCGCATCCTCGATCTCGCCGAACGCGGCGAGATCGGACCGGGCACGGCCCTCCCCCCCGAGCGCGATCTCGCGACGCAGCTCGGCGTCTCGCGCACCACGATCCGCGAGGCCATCCACGAGCTGACGCTCAAGGGCGTCGTGCGGCGCCGCCAGGGGTCGGGCACCGTGCTTCTAGAGACCTCGAGCGCTGCGGTGTCCCTACTTCGCGACATGTCGGCGTCCGAGCGGGATGCCACCGAAGTCATCGACTTCCGCACGACCTTCGAACCGCAGATCGCGGGTCTCGCCGCGGGACGGCGCACCGAGAGCGACCTGCTCTTGCTCGCGAGTCACTGCGACTTCGACCCCGCCACGGTGTCCGCCGAGGAATCGTTCGACCACGATCAGCGCTTCCACGAGGCCATCGCGGCCGCAACGCAGAACCACCTCATCGTCTCCCTCAGCAGGGCGACGTCGGAATGGGTCAGCGACTTCCGTCGCATCTCCCACGCGAGTCCCACCGGACGAGCCACTTCGCTGACCGGTCACCGCGCCATCCTCGCGGCGATCGACAACGGCGATTCCGACGAAGCCGCTCGCCACATGCGCGAGCACGTGACCATCGTCGGCCGCATCTGACGCGGCCGGCTCACCCTTCAGAAAGCACTCACATGAAATCTCTTCGCCCCCTGCTCGCCGTCGGCATCCTCACCGCGGCGACGGTCGCTCTCACCGCGTGCGGCGGCGGATCGACAAACACCGATGGCGACAGCGCGCCCAGCAACACGGCCGATGTCAACTATCACGTCGCCTCGGGCGAGCCGATCGCCGACCTCGTCGCGCAGCTTCCGGACTCGATCGTCGAAAGCGGCAAGCTCGTCATCGCCACGGATGCCACGATCGGCGAGCCGTTCGGATCGTACGACGCCGACGGCGCCACCATGGTGGGCATCGCGCCCGATCTGGCCTTCGCGTTCGGCGACGCGCTCGGCCTCGACGTCGAGCTGCGCCAGGTCGTCTTCGCGAACCTGATCCCGGGCCTGGCGGCAGACCGCTACGACTTCTCGCTCGCCCCGATGCTCGACACCGAGGAGCGTCAGCAGCAGGTCGACTTCATCGACTTCCTGCGCGGCGGCTCGCAGTTCATCGTCGCGCGCGACAACGCGAACGCCCCCGAGAACCTGTCGCCCGAGACGGCGTGCGGCCTCGCGATCGGCGTCGCGGCCGGATCGGTCGAAGAGATCTCGCTGACCGAGCAGAACGAGACGTGCGCCGAGCCGATCGAGATCATGGCGTTCAAGACGAACAACGAAGGTGTCCTGGCCCTCACGAGCGGCCGTATCGCCGCGTACGGCACGGCTGCCGCTCAGGCCGGCTACATCGCGCAGACCGACGACGAGCAGCTGACCCTCAGCGGTGAGCCCTTCCGCGGCGGACTGTCGGGCATGGCATTCCCCAAGGACAGCGAACTGCTCCCCGTGATCCAGGCCGTGTTCCAGGCCTTCATCGATGACGGCACGTACGAAGAGATGCTCTCGGTCTACGGTCTGCAGCAGCTGGCAGTGCCGATGGCCGGAAAGAACAACGAGGCCGCTGAATGACCAGCCGCGGAGACCAGACGGGGGCGCCACCCGCGCTCGCCGCGGTGAGCGACTACCGCATCATCGGCCGTCCGCGGCCGATGATGTGGGTCGCGACCGCCGTCGTGATCGCGGTCGCGGGACTCGTGGCGTACTCGATCGTGACGAACCCCCGGTTCGAGTGGGGCGTCGTCGGCGAGTACTTCTTCTCGACCTCAGTGCTCAACGGCCTGTGGAAGACGATCGAGCTCACGGTCGTCTCGATGGTGATCGGCATCGTCATCGGTCTCGTGATCGCGCTCATGCGCATCTCTGAGAACCGCGTGCTCAATGCCGTCGCCGGCGCCTACGTCTGGTTCTTCCGCGGTACCCCGCTGCTCGTGCAGCTGGTCATCCTCTACAACATCTCGGCGCTCTACCCCTCGATCTCGCTCGGCATCCCGTTCGGGCCGACGTTCTTCGAGGGAAGCATCAATGAGATCGTCACGCCGTACGTCGTCGCCGTCGCGGCGCTCGCGCTCAACGAAGCGGCCTACATGGCCGAGATCATCCGCGGCGGACTGCTGTCGGTCGACAGCGGTCAGCTCGAGGCATCGCGGGCACTGGGCATGAGCGGGCGCCGCGCCATGCGCCGCATCGTCATCCCGCAGGCGATGCGCTTCATCATCCCGCCGACGGGGAACGAGGTGCTGTCGCTGCTCAAATCGACATCGCTCGTGTCGGTGATCGCCCTCCCCGAACTCCTCTACTCCGTGCAGGTCGTCTACAGCCGCACGTTCGAGACCATCCCGCTGCTCATGGTCGCGACGATCTGGTATCTCGTCGTGACGTCGATCCTCATGGTGGGCCAGCAGTCTCTCGAGCGCTTCTACTCGCGGGGAAGCACGCGCTCGGGCGGGCGCGGAACGGGGTCGCTGCAGCGGCTCACCGGCATCCGATTCCGCCGCCGGGCGACCGCGGCGACCGTGACGGGAGGAAACCGATGAGCTTCGTCAGCGTGCGCGACGTGCACAAGAGCTTCGGCGGCGTCGAGGTGCTCAAGGGCGTCTCTCTCGAGATGGATCGCGGACAGGTCGTCTGCGTCATCGGTCCCAGCGGCTCGGGCAAGAGCACGTTCCTGCGGTGCATCAACCGACTCGAGACGATCGACGAGGGACTCATCGCGATCGACGGCGACCCGATCGGCGCCCTCGTGCGCGGCGGTCGCCTGCACGAGGCGCCCGAGCGCATCGTGCGCGCACAGCGCGAGCAGATCGGCATGGTCTTCCAGTCGTTCAACCTCTTCCCGCACATGAGCGTGCTCGAGAACATCATCGAAGCTCCCGTCGGCGTGAAGAAGGAGAAGCGCTCCACCGCCATCGCGTACGCGCTCGAACTGCTCGAGCGCGTGGGTCTCGCGCAGAAGCGCGACGCGTATCCGAAGCAGCTCTCCGGCGGTCAGCAGCAGCGCGTCGCGATCGCCCGTGCGCTCGCGATGCGGCCGAAGTTGCTGCTGTTCGACGAGCCGACGAGCGCCCTCGACCCCGAGATGGTCGGCGAGGTCCTCGCCGTCATGCGCAGCCTTGCGACCGAGCACACCACGATGATCGTCGTCACGCACGAGATGGGGTTCGCGCGCGAAGTCGCCGACCGCCTCATCTTCATGGACGACGGGAAGGTCGTCGAAGAGGGCGACCCGAAGCAGATCATGGCAGCGCCGCAGCACCCGCGCACCAAGGCATTCCTCGACAGCGTCCTGTGACGGGAGACACCTTCATGACCGACATCCGCGACATCATCGGCGACATCTGGCTGAGCGACGAGCTCGCCGGCGACCTCACCGCGATCTGCGACACCGGCGGCCGCGTCGCCGGCACCGCGAGCGAGGCGGCGGCGCAGTCGCTGCTCCAGCGCCGAGCCCGAGAGCTCGGCGGCCAGTACAGCGAGCAGACGTTCACCGTGACGGGGCTGCGCAGCGAAGGGCACTCCGTGCGCCTCGTCGAGAGCGGCCGTGAGCTCGAGAGCTACCCCTTGCTCAACTGCGCAGCAGTGGACGACACCTTCCCCGTGATCGACCTCGGGCGCGGCACCCCGGCCGACTTCGAGGGCGCGCGCGACCTGATCGCCGGCCGCGCGGTGCTCGTGCGGCACGAGTTCCCCTTCTCGACGAACCACGTGCACCGCAGCGTCAAGCTCGCACTCGCCCGCGAGTACGGTGCGACGGCGTTCCTCATCGGCAACAACCAGCCCGGTGCCGGGGCCGTGAGCGGATCCGGCGGGGCCGGTGAGCCGGGCGAGATCCCCGCGTTCGGCCTGAGCCACGACGCGACGAGCGAACTCGCCACCGCGCTCGCGTTCGGTCCGGCCCACGTGCACCTGGTAAACGAGGCCTCAGCGGGTGAGTGGACCGGCCGCAACATCTTCGTCCGCTTTCCCGGTCGCACCGACGAAATGGTCGTGCTGAGCGCGCACATCGACGGCCATGGCCTCGCCGAGAGCGCGATGGACAACGGCGCGGGCCTGGCGACGGTGCTCGAAGTCGCCCGGCGCCTCGGCCCCCGCGCCGCCGACAGCGAGCGCGGGCTGCTGCTCGCCCTCTTCACGTTCGAGGAATGGGCGCTCACGGGATCCGCCGAGTACGTCGCCTCGCTCGACGAGACCGAGCGCAGCCGCATCCACTGCAACGTCAACGTGGACACCCCCGTCGGCTACCCGCGCCTCTACGGGCTCACCGCCGGCAACCCGGTGATCCTCGATCTGCTGCAGCGCGCGAGCCGGATCGGCGGCACCCCGGTGCATCCGATCTACGCCCACACCACGAACTCGGATCATGCGAACTTCCTCGCCGCGGGCATCCCCGCCGTCCGGCTCATCGGCGGCTACAACGACGAATCCGCGGGCAGCCGCCTGCTGCTCACGGCGGCCGACACCCGTCACCGCGTCGAGCCGCTCGACCTCAAGCACGGCGCGATCGTCACGGCGCTCGTGACGCTGTCGGCGATGGGGCTCTGAGCGTCCCGACGGAAGTGTGAAAGGGCCGGGCATCGCATGATGCCCGGCCCTTTCCCGATCCTCAGGCGAACGCGCGCGCGAGGATCGGCCGCGTCACGCGAGTGCTGAGCCACATGATGGCGAAGCCCACGGCGATGACCGTCGCGATCGTGAGCAGCGAGACCGGAGCCGTGATCAGCGCCATGCCGAGCAGCGGGAAGATCATCGCACCGGCGCACAGTGCCGAGCCGACCGCGGTGAGCAGCAGGGGGCGCATGATCGAGCTGCGGCGCGCGCGCTCCACCGTCTCCATCGGCATGCCGAGGCGGTGCAGACTCACGTGCAGGTCTTGGCGGTCGAGGATCTCGGCGGCCTGATTCACGCCGACCGAGGCGGCGACCATGAGGAACGATGCGACCAGGGTGATCACGACGCCCGTGCGGATGTCCACGGCGAGCTGGATGTCCTCGACCGAACCGTTGCCCATGACATCGAGCAGGGCGACACCCGTTCCGGCGAACACGGCGATGAAGCTCGCCATCGCGATGCCGCTCACCTGACGCCACGCCGCCTTGGGCGCCTCGAGCACGGTGCGGGCCGAGAGCAGCTCATCCGCGCGCGTCGCCCGGCGCAGCCGCCGACGCGCCTGCAAGCGGATCACCCAGGGGCCGATGACGTTGAGCACGGCGAAGGCGATGGCGAAGACGACGGAGAGAACGATGATGGTCGGCAGGATCTCGGCAGCGCTCGGGACGGCCGAGATGAGCAGGTAGGCCGCCACGAGGGCGACGAGCGTGATGACGGCGCGGATCCAGTGCGAGGTCCCCGCGGCTGCCCGGGTGCGAACGCCGAGGGGCGAGATCACGACCTTGCGCAGTCCGATGGCGGCACTCGTGGCGGCCAGCAGCACGATCGCGGCGATGATCCCCAGCACCGCCCACGCGGGCAGCAGCACGGAGCCCGCTCCGAGGGACTCGCCGCGGAACGGGATGAGCCCCACGACGGGCACGAGCACAAGGTAGAGGAAGAACCCGATGACGGCGCCCACCGCGGCGACCAGGGCCGACTCGACGACCGTCGCCCCGACGACGCCCGCGGGAGAGACCCCGAGCAGTCGCAGCGTCGAGAGCCGCTCGTCGCGGCGGCGTGCAGAAAGCCGTGCCGCCGCTCCGCCCAGCGTGACGAGGGGGACGACCAGCAGCACGAGGGCGATCGCGGCGAGCGCGTGGTAGATCGGCGCCTCGGGGTCCTGCCATGCCCAGAATGACTGGGCGCCGCCCACGACCGTCAGAACGAGAGTGCTCACGACCGCGAACGCGAAGACGGGCAGAGCCAGAACGTCGTACTGCCCGGGCGCCGGGCGCATCAGCAGCAGGAAGACCCGGGAGTTCATGCCGAGACTCCTTCGGACAGCAGTCGGCCGTCGCGCACAGAGAGTGTGCGCGAGCAGCGGGCGGCGACGTCGGCATCGTGCGTCACCACGACGAGCGTGCGCCCCTGCTGGGTCGTCGCCCACAGAAGCGCATCCATGACCTCGACCGACGTGCGCGAATCCAGCGCGCCTGTCGGCTCGTCGGCGAACACCACCTCGGCCCCGGTGACCTGCGCGCGGGCGATCGCGACGCGCTGGGCCTGACCACCCGAGAGCTCCCCGATCCGGCGCTCCTCCATGCCGGCCAGCCCGAGGGCTGTGAGCCAGGATGCCGCGCGCTCCATCGACTCGTCGCGCCCGCATCCGGTGATCATGAGGGCAATGGCGACGTTCTCGACCGCCGTCAGCTCGGGGATGAGCAGCCCTTGCTGGAAGACGAACCCGAAGCTGTCTCGGCGCAGCTTCGAGCGCCGCGTCTCGCTGAGGTCCGTGACCTGCACGGCGGGGCCTGCGGCCGGCGCGAACGTCACGACTCCCTGATCGGGGGCGGTGATGCCGGCGAGGACATGCATGAGCGTGGTCTTGCCCGACCCCGAGGGCCCCATGACGGCAACGGACTCACCCCGGCGGATCGAGAGGTCGACGCCGGCGAGGGCCGTGGTCGACCCGTATGTCTTGACGAGTCCGTGGGCATGCAGCACTGGAGTGTTCATGCTTCCAGCCTCGTCGCCGACGAGGTCCGTGCCATCGGCCGCGAGAGTGAGTGGCATCACCCGTGCGATGTATCCCCGCACCGAGGAATACCCGCCGGCGGTGTGCGTTATCCTCCACGCATACCCACAGGGGGTATCCACGAAGGAGAATCATGGCGACGATCGAATACCGCGTGACCGGAATGACCTGCGGACACTGCGAGACGTCGGTGCGCGAAGAGGTCGGTGAGATCGCGGGCGTCGACGACGTGCAGGTCAGCGCCCAGACCGGCACGCTCCTGGTCACCGCGGCGGGGCCCCTGGACGACGCCGCTGTCCTGGCCGCCGTCGGCGAAGCCGGCTACAGCGCGGTGCGCGTCTGATGAACACCGCGGGGCGACTCAGCCTCTACGCCGCCGGACTGGCGGTCGCGTTCGGCGCCTCGTACGGCATCGCTGCGCTGGTCGTCCCCGACAGCGTCGTCACCGACTGGAACAAGCGTGCCGAGATCGACGGCACCCCCACCCCCACCCACATCCAAGAAGAACCCGATGAGCACCGCTGATCCCCGCGCGACGACCGATCCCCAGGTGGAGCTCGCCATCGGCGGGATGACCTGCGCGTCGTGCGCGAACCGCATCGAGCGCAAGCTGAACAAGCTCGACGGCGTCGCTGCCACCGTCAACTACGCCACCGAGAAGGCGCGCGTCACCGTCCCTCCCGGCTACGACCCCGCGCAGCTGATCGCCGAGGTCGAGAAGACCGGCTACACCGCCGCACTTCCCACCCCGAAGACCCCGGCACCGGATGCCGCCGAGCCGGCCGATCCCGAGCTGACCTCGCTGCGCACCCGGCTCATCATCTCGGCCGCCCTCACCATTCCCGTCGTCCTGATGGCGATGATCCCCGCACTGCAGTTCACGTACTGGCAGTGGGCGTCGCTGACGCTCGCCGCACCCGTCATCGTGTGGGGCGCTTGGCCCTTCCACAAGGCCGCGTGGGTCAACCTGCGCCACGGTGCGGCGACCATGGACACCCTCATCTCGATGGGCACCCTCGCCGCGTTCTTCTGGTCGCTCTACGCCCTGTTCCTCGGCACCGCCGGCATGCCCGGCATGACTCACGCGTTCGAGCTCACGATCGCGCCGTCAGACGGTGCCGGGAACATCTATCTCGAAGTCGGCGCCGGGGTGACCACCTTCATCCTTCTCGGCCGGTACTTCGAGAAGCGATCCAAGCGGCAGGCGGGCGCTGCGCTGCGCGCGCTGCTCGAGATGGGCGCGAAGGATGTGTCCGTGCTGCGCAATGGTGTCGAGACGAAGATCCCGACCGATCAGCTGCGGGTCGGCGACGAGTTCGTCGTGCGCCCGGGCGAGAAGATCGCCACCGACGGCGTCGTCGTCTCGGGCACGTCGGCGGTCGACGCCTCGATGCTCACGGGAGAGTCCGCGCCGGTCGAGGTCGCGGAAGGCGACCCCGTCACCGGCGCCACCGTCAACGCCGGCGGACGCCTCGTCGTGCGCGCCACCCGCGTCGGGTCGGACACGCAGCTCGCGCAGATGGCGCAGCTCGTCGAGGATGCCCAGACCGGCAAGGCCCAGGTGCAGCGGCTCGCCGACCGGATTTCGGGTGTCTTCGTGCCGATCGCAATCCTCATCGCGGTCATCACCCTCGGGGCGTGGCTGGGCGCCGGGTTCCCGGCATCCGCGGCTTTCACCGCCGCGGTCGCCGTGCTCGTCATCGCGTGCCCGTGCGCGCTGGGCCTGGCGACCCCGACGGCGCTCCTGGTCGGCACGGGGCGCGGAGCACAGCTGGGCATCCTCATCAGAGGACCCGAGGTGCTGGAGTCCACGCGCAAGGTCGACACGATCGTGCTCGACAAGACCGGAACCGTCACGACGGGCAAGATGACGCTCATCGACGTGATCGCCGAGCCCGGCACCGACCCCGACGAGATGCTGCGTGTCGCCGGATCGCTCGAGGACGCTTCGGAGCATCCGATCGCGCAAGCCATCGCGAAGGATGCCGCCGAGCGAACCGGCACGCTGCTCCCGGTCGAGGGATTCACGAATATCGAGGGCAAGGGCGTCCAGGGCGTCGTCGACGGGCGCGCCGTCATCGTCGGTCGCGAGTCGCTGCTGGCCGACTGGTCGCAACAGCTCAGCCCCGGGATCGCCCGGGCCAAGGCCCACGCGGAAGACGAGGGCAAGACCGTCGTCGCCGTCGGCTGGGACGGCGCCGCCCGTGGCGTGCTCGTCGTGGCCGACACCGTCAAGCCCACGAGCGCCGAAGCGGTCGCGCAGATGAAGGCGCTCGGGCTGACACCGATCCTGCTGACCGGCGACAACGAGGCCGTCGCCCGCCGCATCGCCGCCGACGTCGGGATCGAGCACGTCACGGCCGACGTGCTGCCGAAGGACAAGGCCGACATCGTCGCCGCGCTGCAGCGCGAGGGCAAGGTCGTCGCGATGGTCGGCGACGGCGTCAACGACGCGCCCGCCCTCGCGCAGGCCGACCTCGGAATCGCGATGGGCACCGGTACGGATGTCGCGATCGAGGCATCCGACATCACGCTGGTCCGCGGTGACCTGCGCAGCGCCGTCGATGCGATCCGCCTCTCACGTCGCACGCTCGGCACGATCAGGTCGAACCTGTTCTGGGCCTTCGCCTACAACGTCGCGGCCATCCCGGTCGCCGCTCTGGGCGTGCTCAACCCCATGCTCGCCGGAGCCGCCATGGCCCTGTCCAGCGTTTTCGTCGTGGGCAACAGCCTGCGCCTGCGCGGCTTCACCAGCACCGCGACCCGGCAGTACGACCCGAAGGAACCCGCATGACCACCGTCGACGCTCCCCACACGCACGGCTACATCACCGACAAAGACCGGTATCTGAACCGTCTCAGGCGCATCGAAGGTCAGGCGCGCGGCATCTCGAGGATGGTCGAAGACGAGAAGTACTGCATCGACATCCTCACGCAGATCAGCGCCCTCAAGAGTGCGCTCGACGCCGTCGCGGTCGGTCTGCTCGACGACCACCTCACGCACTGCGTCCTCGACGCGGCCCGGCAGGACGATGATCAGGCGACCGCGAAGATCAAGGAAGCCAGCGACGCCATCGCCCGGCTCGTGCGCTCCTGACCTGACCGGCATCCGCATGCCGCAAGACCCGTCACGAGGGCAGTCGACGGTCCGCGGGCACCGAGGTGGACTCGCGCACGACGAGCGAGGTGGACAGATCGATGCGCGTGGGGCCTGTCGACGAGCCGTCGCGCATCTTCAGCACCAGCCGCGCCGCTTCTTCTGCCATCTTGCGCAGCGGCCGGTGAACCGTCGTCAAGGGCGGTGATGTCAGGCGCGCGAGAGGCGAGTCGTTGTAGCCCACGACCGACAGGTCGCGCGGGACGTTCAGCCCGCGCAGGGCCGCTGCCCGCATCACGCCCAACGCCTGCAGGTCGTCGCCGGCGAAGATCGCGGTCGGACGTGGCTCTGCGCCGAGCAGCTGGGCACCGTGCTGCCTACCCGTCTCCTCGCGGAAATCGCCGTGACGGATCCAGTCCGACCGAATGGCCACACCGGCGACGCGCAGGGCCGTGCGGAACCCGTCCAGACGGGCAAGGGCGGCGAACGCGTCCGCGGGTCCGGCGATCGCGGCGATCGCCCGATGTCCTCGCTCCACCAGATGGCGGGTGGCCGCCACTCCCCCCTGCCAGTCGGTCGATCCGACGGCCGCGATCCCCGCCACGGGTTCCCCGTCCGGCGCCAGGGCGACGACGGGGATGCCGCGGGCGTGGAGCTTTCGCCGGCCCTCTGGTTCGATACCTGCAAACGCCAGCACCACTCCGGCGGGCCGACGTCGCAGCACCTCGGTCATCCACTCGGGCGGCGACGAACGCCGATCCCCGCCCACCGACAGCGACACGGCCAGTCCGACCTCGGCGGCGACATCGCGTACGCCTTCGAGCACCTCGATGGACCAGTTGGCATCCAGCTCGGGCAGCACGATCTCGAGGAAATCACTCCGGCTGGCTCCCGGCCGGGAGTAGCCGCGCTTGTGCAGCTGCGCCTCGACCCGGGCGCGCGTGGTCGAGGAGACATCGCCGCGACCGTTCAGCACCTTCGAGATCGTGGCGATGGACACCCCCGTCTCATCCGCGATGCTCGCCAGAGTCACCCGCTTCGTGCCGCCCATGACTGATCCGCCGCGACGCGATCAGTGATCCGTGGACCGACGGAGCACCGCAGCCAAGGGCTCTCTGACGATGCAGTTCTCGAAAGCGAACGCGTCGGCGAGGCGTTCCGCGTCAGCCGGCCCCACCCCCGCGAACGACCGCGCGAAGTCGCCGACCATCGCCTCGGCGAACATGACGTGCCGCACATGGCCGTGTATCCACCGCCGCGCTCCCCACGGATAGGGCTGGAAGTGCGGGAACTCCTCACGGAAGAGAGCCTCGATGGGCTCGAGGATGTGCCGGACCCCCTCATCCGTCGACCCCCACGAGTCCACACCCAGCCGTGCCTTCTTCTCGAGGAACGAAGCGATGCGGGACATGTACTCGGAGTTCGGATCGACCGTGACAACGCCCTGCAGTCCGATGTCCTTGTAGGTCCACAGCGCCCAACTGGCCTCATGCCGTCGATAGATGTCCAGCTGGTCCTCGAGCAGACGCAACCGCTCGCCATCCCGCTGCGGGTCGCCGGTGTAGACAGGCCCGAACTCGCCGACCCAGATGGGCGTGCCGCTGTCGCGCATGTACGCCGTGCGGGTGAGGAAGGTCTCTTCGATCCGGTCGCGGTCCACGTACTCGCCGCGGCTGACACCGGGGTACGGCCCGCCGTCGACGAAGCCGGGCACGGCGTAGTCGTGCGCGGTGTAGACGCAGTTCGGCAGCGGGTCTCCCAGCTGGTCGAACTGCGTGGAGTAGCGGTTGCCGTCGAGGAACAGGATGTGGTCGGGGTCGACCGCGCGGATCGCCGCCTCGAGACGGCGATAGAACGGCGCGAGGGTCGACCCCTCGGCATCCGCCGGCTCGTTGATCGGGTTGTACCCGGCCACCCAGGGGTTGCCGCGGTAGTGCTCCGCGATGTGCTCCCACAGGTTCACCACGCGATCCTGGAACTGCTTCTGTTCCCAGAAATGCGCCCACTGCGTGGGGTTGTCGCTGTGCCAGTGCTGGTTCTGGGCGCCGGGGAGGGCGTGAAGGTCCAGGATCACGTAGAGGCCGTTGCGCGCGCAGGCCTCGACGACCGTGTCGAGCAGCCGGAACCCGTCCTCGCGGATGACGAAGGGGGCATCGTCGCTTTCGAAGTGCCGGTAGGTGAACGGGATGCGGACGGAGTTCAGGCCGAGCTCCCTCACGTACGCGGCGTCGCGATCGGTGAAGAACACCGGGAGGAACCGTGCGAAGAACCGCTCGCACCCCTCTTCTCCGAGCACGCGCCTCAACGCCCGACGCATCTGCGACTCCGTGCCGGCGTACCCGGTGATGAAGTTCTCCATGTTCATCCAGCCGCCCAGCCCGAACCCGCGCAAGAACACGGGCTCGGTCCCTTGGAGGATGCGGGGACCGTCGACCCGGAGGACCTCGCTCATCCGGTGACCCGAGCGATCGTGAGCGCTGTCCACGACACCGGCGGCAGGGAAACGGTGACGGTGCCGTCCGACAGCCGCGCCGTCTCGTTCGGCCGCGGGCGCACCCGGTCGGGATCCGCCAGCACATTGGCGACGTGGATGTCGTCGTCGAAGAGGGAGTCGGCGCTGCGCAGCTCCACGTCTCCCAGCAACCGGACGTCGACGTCGATCGTCACCGTGTCGGTCACGCTCCGATTCACCAGGAAGACCGAAGTGTCCCCCGTGTCGGGATCGCGCGTGGCGACCGCGTCGACCACGGGCACCTCGCCGTAGCGCTCCGTCTCGTACGTGGGGCAGTCCAGCTTCAGCTCGAGGGTCACCCCCCGGGCGAGGTTCGAGGTGATCGCGAACGGGTAGAAGGTGGTCTGCCGCCACGCGGGTCCTCCCGGCTCGGTCATGATGGGGGCGATGACGTTCACCAGCTGCGCCAGGCTCGCCGCCGTCACCCGGTCGGCGTGGCGGATGAGCGAGATGAGCAGGTTCCCGAAGACGACGGCATCCAGCACCGAATAGGAGTCCTCCAGCAGCCGCGGGGCGATCGGCCACTCGTCCGCCGCTGTGATCCGGTCGACCTCGTGGTAGCGCGACTGATACCAGACGTTCCACTCGTCGAACGAGATGTTGATGGTCTTGTCGCTGCCGCGGACGGCCTTCACATGATCGGCGGTGGCCACGACGGAGTCGATGAACCGATCCATGTCGACCGCGGAGGCGAGGAAGCTGCCGTAATCGTCGCCGACGGGTTCGTAGTAGGCGTGGCACGAGATGAAGTCGACGTCGTCATACGTCTCCTCCAGCACGATGCGCTCCCAGGTGCCGTAGGTCGGCATCTGGGCGCTGGAGCTGCCGCAGACCACGAGCTCGAGGTCGGGGTCGACCTGCCGCATCGCCCGCGCGGTCTTCGAGGCCAGCTCCGCGTAGTCACGCGCCGTCCCATGACCGAGCTGCCATGGCCCGTCCATCTCGTTGCCCAGGCACCAGACGCGGATGTCATGCGGCTCGGGCGTTCCGTGGGCGATGCGCTGGTCAGAGAGCGTCGTGCCGGATCGGATGTTGGCGTACTCCAGGACATCCAGCGCTTCCTGCACCCCGCGGGTGCCCAGGTTGACGGCGTACATCATCTCGCTGCCCACCTTGCGCAGCCAGACGGCGAACTCATCCAGACCGACTTCGTTGGTCTCGGTCGAATGCCAGGCGAGGTCGAGCCGACGCGGCCGCTCGGAGCGCGGCCCCACGCCGTCCTCCCAGCGGTAGCCCGAGACGAAGTTGCCGCCCGGATATCGGATGGTGGACACGCCGAGCTCGCGGACGAGCTCGATGACGTCTTGGCGGTAGCCGTTCTCATCCGCGGTGGGATGTCCCGGCTCGTAGATCCCCTCATACACGCAGCGCCCCAGGTGCTCGACGAAGGATCCGAAGAGCCGGCGGTTGATGGGCCCGACGATGAAGTGCGGGTCGATAGTGAGTCGTGCGGAGATCATGTTCCTCTTCTTGATGTCGTGCGGGTGGGGCTACTTGAGGCTTCCGATGGACAATCCGCCCTGCCAGTACCGCTGCAGCGTGAGGAACGCGATGATCAGCGGGATCACCGAGACCAGCGATCCGAGGACGATGATGCTCCACAGGCTCTGACCGCCCGCCGCACCGTAGGTCGATGCGGTGGACTGCCAGAGACCGATGCCGACGGTGACCGGGAACAGACGGTTGTCGGAGAGCATCGCCAGGGGCAGGAAGTAGTTGTTCCACGACGCGACGACCGACAGCAGCAGCACCGTCACGATCGCCGGCCGCAACAGCGGCAGGGCCACCTGGAAGAAGGTGCGGAACTCTCCCGCCCCGTCCACCCTCGCGGCATCCAGCAGTTCGTCGGGGACGGCATCTCGGGCATAGACGTTCATGAGGTACACGCCGAAGGGGTTGAGCAGCGTCGGGAGGATCACCGCCCAGATCGTGTTGGTCAGCCCCACCTGCGAGAACAGGATGAAGGTCGGGATGACGAGGGCCGTGGTGGGCACCATGACCGCCCCCAGGACGATGGCGAATCCGGCCCTGCGACCCCGGAAGCGGTACTTGGCGAATCCGTAGCCGGCGAGCACCGCGAGCACCGTCGCGCCGAGGCCGCCGACGAAGGCATAGAGGGCCGAGTTGCCCAGCCAGCGCGCGTAGATCCCGCCGCCGTAGGTGAACAGGTCGATGAAGTTCTGGACGTAGTTGATGTCATCGGCGAACCACAGGGCGCTTCCGCCGCCGAAGAGGCCCGACGAGCTCTTGGAGCTGTTGACGATCACCCACCAGAACGGGATGAGGAAATAGATCATCAGCACCGCGAGAACGATGTTGAGAGTGATCCTGCCGGGCGGCCGGGTGCGATGCTTCGCGGGCGACGAGCGCTTCGCCGGCGACGAGCGCTTCGCCTGCCCTCGAGTGCCGCTGCGCGCGATGTCTGTGACGCTCATGACAGGATGCTCCCCTTCTTGCGGGTGGCGAACAGGAAGATGTAGACGCAGATGAACACGACCGCGCCGAGGGCGAACGAGATCGCGGAGCCGTAGTTGTAGTTGGCGAGCGAGAACGCCTGCTGGTAGGCGTACATGTTCGGGGTGAAGTCATCGGGGATCGCCCCGGCGGCCAGCTGCTGGAGGATCTTCGGCTCGTTGAAGAACTGCAGCGTTCCGATGAGCGCGAAGACGAGGATGAGCAGCAGCGCCGGCGCGATCAGCGGGATCTTGATCCGAAAGATGATCTGCCACTGGGAGGCGCCGTCGATGCGTGCGGCCTCGTAGAGGGTGGGGTCGATTCCCTGCAGCGCGGCGTAGAGGATGATCATGTAATAGCCCGCCCACTGCCACGTGACGATGTTGAGCAGTCCGTAGAAGATCAGGCTCGTGCTGAGGAAGTCGGGGGCGGTCTGGCCGATGGCGCCGAAGATGTCGGCGAGCGGTCCGAAGTTCTTGCTGTAGAGGAACCCCCACATCAGGGCGCCGATGACGGTCGGGATGGCGTACGGCATGAAGATCATCAGCCGCGAGAATCGCGCGAAGCGGGTGACGAGGATGTCGAGGATCAGGGCGATGGCCAGGGAGACCGCCATCTGCAGCGGGATCAGCACGAGCGAGAAGCGGATGACGAACCACATGCCGTCGAGGAAGGACGGGTCGCTGAAGGCCTTCGCGTAGTTGCCGAGGAAGACGAACTTGGTCCCCCCGATGATGGCCTTCTGGAAGAGGCTGAGGTAAAGCGCGTAGCCGATCGGCAGCACCAGAAAGGCCAGGAAGACGAGCGCGAAGGGCCCGACGAACAGCCATCCGAAGAGGTTCTGTCGTCCGCCGGTCGCGCGGCGGCGCGGGGGTTCGGTGGTGGTGATGAGGTGGGCGGTCATGATGTCTCCGAGTTCAGGGGGGTGCGGCGGAGGGCCGGCCCGCGGTGAGGCAGACCGACCCTCCACACGGGGTCACTTGACGGTGAACCCTTGCTCCTCCGCGTAGGAGACGACGTCCTCCTGCAGGGCGTCGGCGGCCTCGGATCCGGTGGCGGACCCGTCGTTGATGCGCGCGATCTGCTTCGTCATCGCCGAGTAGAAGTACTGGCCGATCGGGGTGTAGACCATGCCGGTGTAGGCATCCGCCGCGGGGACGTACACCTCCTTGTTGGCCTGCTGCCCGTTGAAGAAGGCGATCTCCGCGTCGACGAACGCCGGGTCCTCGAGCACGTTGACGTTGAGCGGGAAGATGATCTGGTTCTCCCACCCGTCCGTGAGAGACGCTTCATCCGCGTAGACGCCGAACGCGACCTTGGCCGCGAGCTCGGGGTTCTCCGCCTGACTGCTCACGACGAAGGCCGAGCCACCCCAGTTGATCGCGGTCGGGTTCGCCGGGTCCCACTGCGGCATCGGGGCGGTCGCCCAGACACCGGCATCCGCTCCCTCACCGACGCCGGCGCCCTGGAGGTATCCGGGTGCCCACGCGGCCGAGAGGTAGGTGGCGTACTCGCCGCCGATGACACCCGCGATGTACTCGGGGGTGAATTGGTCCTGCGTTCCGACGAGCCCCTTCTCGACCATGGATGACCAGTAGTCGAGCACCTCTTTGACCTCGGGGGTGTTGAGGTTGATCGAGATCTCGCCCTCGTTGGTCGGGGTGTAGGTGAAGGGCTCTGCACCGTTCTGGTAGAGCAGGGCGGTCACGTAGGCGGGCTGGTTGGCGGGGAAGTCGCCGAAGAACGGTCCCCCGGCATCCTTGACCTTCTGCGCCGCCGCTTCGTACTCGACCCACGTCGTGGGCGGCGTGATCCCGTACTCGTCGAAGATGTCGGTGCGGTAGATCATGCCCATCGGGCCGCCGTCGACCGGGGCGCCGTAGATGCCGTCGCCGACCGAGACGTCCTTCCAGGCACCTTCACTGAAGGTGTCCTTGACCTCTTCGTAGCCGATGTCGGTGAGGTCCACGAGCGCATCCTGCACCTGGAAGGTGGGGATGCGGTCGGCCTCGACCATCATGACGTCCGGTGCTCCGGACCCGGCGGTGACCGCCGTCTGGAACTTGTCGTAGGCATCGCCGCCGGCGCCGGCGTTGGTCCAGCACACCTGGACTTCGTCGTTGGCCTCGTTGAAGTTGTCGACGACCAGCTCCATGTTCGGATACCACGCCCACATCGTCACGACGGGCAGGTCGGTCTTGGGGATCGTGTTGGTGCAGTTCGCCGCTTCGCCGCCTCCGCCACCGCCGTCGCCGTCGCTGGTGGAGTCGCCGCCTGCAGAACAGGACACGAGCGCGCCGGCGAGCGCGAGGGCTGCTGCACCGGCGAGGACACTCTTGGTCTTCACTGTGATTCCTTTCGGATGCTGGACATCGTTGTCTTCGCGTCCGCGACCTCTCCTTGCGCACCATCGAGGGCGTGAGAGGACGTCCTGTGGGCGACAGGTCCTGCTGATCGCGTTTGCAACGTTGTACTTCCAACGTTGCAAACCGACTATCCTCGCTGCATGGGCGAGTGTCAAGACCCTCCCGAAAAGTTCCCGTCCGCCAGCCGAAAACACAGCGCAGGACGTCACGCCGCTGCCCCCGTGCCGGGTCAGCCGGCGGGGCGCTCGGCGCGGGCGATCTCTGACGGCGAGCGCTCGCACACGCCCACCAGACCCCTCCGCAGGCCGCGCCGGGTGAGCCCCGTGGATTCCGAGTGCGCCAGCCCACCGGCGATCAGCTCGATGAGGCGGCCACAGGCGTCGTCGACCCCGAGTCCGGGCCGGATCATGCCGGGCCCGCGCAGCGAACGGCCGACCTGCGACATCGTGTCATCATGGTACCCAGCGACCAGTCGCGCCTCGGCGCGGGTCGAGGAGGGGGGCCATCGTGCGCGCAACGATGCACGACGTCGCTCGGGTCGCCGGGGTTTCCATCAAGACGGTCTCGAACGTCATCAACGAGTACCCCCACGTCCGCGCGACCACCCGCGACCGCGTCATGGTCGCGATCAAAGAGCTGGGCTACCAGCCGAACCTGTCGGCCCGGGGCCTGCGCTCTGGAAAGACCGGGGTCATCGGACTCGCCCTTCCCTCCGTCCGAGAGCCGTACTTCGCCGAGCTCGCCGACGCCGTGATCGCCGCCGCCGAAGGGCGCGGGCTCGGAGTGGTGGTCGATCAGACCAACCAGGTGCGTGAGCACGAGCTCGACGTGATCGCGGGGCGCCGCCTGCGCCTGACGGACGGCATCCTGTTCAGCCCCGTCAACATCGGAGAGGCCGACGCCGACCTGCTGAACGTCCCCTTTCCGCTGGTCATCCTCGGCGAGAGCATCTTCGGAGGGCCCACCGACCACGTCTCCATGCACAACGTCTCTTCCGCACGGGCGGCGACGGAGCATCTCATCAGCATCGGTCGGCGGCGCATCGCGGTCATCGGTGCCGACGACAACGAAGAGGCGAATGCGTTCGGATCCGCCACGTTGCGCGTGCGCGGGTATCACCAGGCGCTGCAGGCGGCGGGGGTCCCCGCCGATCCGGCACTGGTCGTGCCCGTCGGGCTGTGGCATCTCGAGACCGGCGCTGCGGCGGCCCGCACGCTCCTGGCCTCGGGCGTACCGTTCGACGGCCTGTTCGCCCTCAACGACACGATGGCCATCGGCGCACTGCGCGCCCTGACGGAGGCGGGTATCGCCGTGCCCGAAGACGTGGCGATCATCGGCTTCGACAACATCAACGCCACGAAGTTCTCGATCCCGTCGCTGTCCACCGTGGACGCCGGCCGCAACGAGATCGCGGAGCTCGCCGTCGACATGCTCGTCGAGCGGATCACCGAGAAGGGCGACCGCATGCCTCCGCGACGGATCAAGCCGGACTTCCGCGTGGTCGCGCGCGAGTCCACGGGCTTTCCGTACGAGGTCGAACTAGCCGACTGAGCCTTTCACGCAGACCCGGCCGCGCCGACGGGCACCGAGGCATGCGGCGTGGTGAAGGTGAGCGCGTGCCCTTCCGTCGCCGGCTGCGCCTGCTACGCGTCGCGCTCGAGACGGCCCGCCGCGTGCGCTTCGGCGACCATCGCCTCGACGCGACGGCGCGAACGCCGACGCCCGACGAAGAGCGCGACGAACATGAGGACGAGGCCGACCAGCACGATGAGCTGCGGCACGGGCACGGTCCACACCCCGAACTCCTCGACGAACCCCTCGGCGGCCTGCGGCTCCCCCTCCGGCGTGACGACCATCGGCTCGAGCCCCACCTGCACACCGGTGAAGAACAGCGGCCACACGCCGTTGATCTGAGCAGTCAGCTCGCGGGTGTCACCCGGCAGCAGCTCGACCTGGCCGTCCTCGTCGTCCGACGACGCCGACCGGCCCTGCGCCTGCACGTCCGGCGTGGCCTGCAGACGCACGTTGCCGTCGTTCACGAGGCGGTACACCGCCGTGACCCGGCCCGGCTCGAACGGATTCCACGACATCGCATACGACAGATCCACCGCTTCGACGCGCATCGACGGCTGCACCTCTCCGGTGACCCGCGTCATGATGGGGAACCCGACCCTGCTCTCGATCGCGACCGCGTTCCCATCGGGCCCAGACCCGACGGACTGCACCGTGGCGGCGATCCCTGCGGGGTGATCGCCCGGTGTGGCGTTGTCGGGGACAGCGATCGCGAACGGCACGATCTCGGTCTGCCCCGAGGCGACCTCGACGGTTGCAGGACTCACCACCCATGTGCCCGCACCGACGGATTCCTTGTCGGCGGGCAACATGTTGAAACGTCCCGTGGGGGTGAGGTAGCCATCGGCGGCCTTGATCGCGAAGGTCACCGTGCTCTTGCTGAGATTGCGCAGCGCGAGGTGCTCGGTGACGCTCTCCCCCGGGTCGAGCGTGAGCTCGATCCAGGAACGACCGTCGGGTCCTTTCGTGTCCGCCGGCTGCACGGACCAGGTGACGGCGTCGTCGTCGGCTTGCGCGGCTATCGGCACGGATGCCGCCGCCCCGACGAGGGCGATCGTACATGCGGTCAGAAGGGCGGACAGGCGGCGGGATCGGCTCATTGGGCGGTCTTTCGCGAGGGGGCGGGTACGGGTGTGGGGCGGGGGCCACCGTCGGTGGTGACCCCCGCCCCGTAACGGTGGTGTGGCTGTCAGCCGGTGAACTCGAACAGCGACAGGGTCAGTGTGGCGGTGTAGGCGCCGGGGTCG